>OMYT01000001.1 GCA_900315315.1 uncultured Eubacteriales bacterium
CTGCGCTTTAGCCATCGTTCTCATCCTCCATCTGATGATGAGAACATTATACCACAGGTCGCAATAATAGTCTAGTTATTTGTTGTATTTACTACTAGTGGCTGATATGAGAAAGAGACAGGGGAACAGGAAGATGGGAGCGCAGATACTGGACGGGAAGGTAATGTCCGCTGAACTGCGGGCGGAGATTGCGCAGCGGGTGGCCGCGCTGAAGGAGCGAGGAGTTACGCCCGGGCTGGCGGTGATTTTGGTCGGGAATGACCCCGCCAGCGAAATTTATGTGCGGAACAAGGGTAAGGGCTGCGAGGAAACCGGCATGTATTCGAGGACGATCAATCTGCCGGAACAGACCTCACAGGCAGAGCTGGAGAGCGAGATCGAAAAGCTGAACGCGGATCCGGCAATTCACGGGATTCTGGTGCAGCTGCCGATGCCGAAGCATCTGGACGAGCAGGCGGCCCTCGCAAAAATCCTGCCGGAAAAGGATGTTGACGGCTTCCATCTGATAAACGCCGGCCATATGATGACGGGGACGGAAGGCGTGATTGCCTGCACTCCGCGGGGTGCGCTGTATATGATCAAAAGTACCGGGATCGATCTGAACGGAAAGGAAGCCGTCGTGATCGGTCGAAGTAACATTGTGGGCAAGCCGATGGCGATGCTGCTGCTGCGGGAAAACTGCACGGTCACGATCTGTCACAGCCGGACGAAAGATCTGGTGGAACATACCCGCCGCGCGGACATTCTGGTGGCTGCTGTGGGAAAAGCAGGATTCGTGACCGCTGACATGGTCAAACCCGGCGCTGTTGTGATTGATGTCGGCATCAATCGGGTGGACGGCAAGGTTTGTGGAGACGTTGATTTTGAACATGTAAAGGAAAAAGCTTCCTGGATCACGCCGGTACCGGGTGGCGTTGGCAAAATGACGATTACCATGCTGCTGGATAATACCGTCGAGGCAGCGGAAAGGAACCTGAACCGTGACAGGTGACGCGGGCATCAGCGTATCCGAACTGAATCTGATGGTGTCGGAAGCCATTCGAAAGGATCCCCGGACCCGCAGCCTTACCGTACGCGGGGAAGTCAGCGGGTTTAAACACCATATCGCTTCCGGACACTGGTATTTTTCTCTAAAGGATCCAGAGTCAGCGGTCAGCTGCGTGATGTTCCGGCAGAACACGCTGAGAGCGAAAATCAGACCGAAAGACGGGGATTCCGTTTTGGCTGACGGATATGTGGAGGTTTACGCGGCACAGGGGAAGTATCAGCTGTATGTGACGGGAATCCGTCCGGTCGGGGCTGGCGATCTTTATATCCGGCTGGAGGAACTGAAACGGAAGCTGGCCGCTGAAGGCCTATTTGATCCCGGGAGGAAAAGACCGCTGCCGCTGAGCCCGAACAAGGTGGCTGTGGTGACTTCTCAGAGCGGGGCGGCGCTTCACGACATTCTGAACGTATCCGGGATGCGAAACCCTTCCATCCCGATTGTGCTGATCCCGGTGTCGGTGCAGGGCGTTGGAGCAGGGAGTGAGATTGCCGCGGGGATCCGGAAGGCGAACGATACGGAAGCTGAAGTCATCATCGTGGCCCGGGGCGGCGGATCTGCAGAAGACCTGTGGTGCTTCAATGACGAGGCGGTGGTCCGGGCGGTGGCGGCCAGCGGGAAACCGGTGGTTTCAGGCGTCGGGCATGAGGTGGACATTACCCTTTGTGATCTGGCAGCGGATGTCCGGGCTTCCACCCCGAGCAACGCTGCGGAGATTGTTTTTCCGGACCGACGGGAGCTGTCCACCCGTGTTCGGCTGATCAGGAGCAGTCTGCTCCGCGCACAGGCAGGACGTCTCGGAGAAACGGAATTGCGGCTACAGGAGTTCATGCGGAAACTGACGACGCTATCACCAGAGAAGCGGATACTCCGATTGACGGCCGGCACTGAGGTGATGCGGGAACGGTTGACTTCACTTATGCGAAGTATCACGGAAACGAAACAGGGCGAAGTGAAAACTGCGGCTGTTATGCTGGAACAGAGTTTACAGCGGCGGCTGACTGATGCACAGCATACAACAAACAGGCTGCGGGAGCGGCTCACGGCAGTGAATCCGGCGGCTGTACTGAACCGGGGATATGCGATGGTATACTCCGGGGAGGAAAAACTGCTGACCAGCGCGGCGGAAGCAAAGCATCACAGGGAAATGACCCTGCAGTTTGCGGACGGAAGGGTCAGGGTGACCGGAAAGGAAGAATCATGACGGAAGAAAAAGAAAGTTTTGAAGCAAGACTGCAGTCCGTGCAGGCAATTATCTCTCAGATCGAAGAAGGAAAGCTTTCCCTGGAAGAGTCTGTAAAACAGTTTGAAAACGGTATGAAAACGTTGTCGCAGCTGGATGAGGAAATGAAGGACATGAGCCGCAGGCTGACCGTACTGAAGGACGGGAAGGAACAGGAACTGCAGGGCGGAGGAACGGATGAAGGCCTATGACGAATACCGCCGGATGATTGAGCAATCGCTGGCACCAATGCTGGAATCCCTGGGAGAGATCCCGGAAAAGCTGCTGGAAGCTATGCGCTACAGCCTGGAAGCCGGCGGAAAAAGACTGCGCCCGGTGATGCTGCTGGCAGCCTGCGATATGGCCGGGGGCGATACGGGAACAGCGCTGCCCTTTGCCTGCGCGATGGAAATGATCCACACTTACAGCCTGATTCATGATGATCTGCCAGCCATGGACAACGACGATTTTCGCCGGGGAAAACCAACAAACCACAAGGTTTTCGGTGAGGGAATTGCAGTACTGGCAGGTGACGGACTGCTGAACGCGGCGGCGGAGCTGATGGCGGGAGCCGCGCTGCGGATGGCTGACAGCCGGGGAATCCGCGCCATGGAGATCATCATGCGGCACGCGGGCGTGACGGGGATGATTGCCGGGCAGGCTGCAGATCTGCTCAGCGAGGGCGAACCTCCCCGGGAGGATCTGGTGATTTACATTCACAGCCACAAAACTGCGGATCTGCTGGAAGCCCCGATAGAGGCCGGGCTGGCCCTGGCCGGCGCGGATGAGCAGGCCTGCCGGCTCGGGCGAGAGTACGGATACCATTTGGGTCTTGCCTTTCAGATGACGGATGACCTGCTGGACGTAACAGGCGACGAGGCGCTGCTGGGCAAAAAAACAGGAGCGGATGCCGAACTGAACAAGATGACATGGGTCGCCCTGCGAGGGGTCGCGGGAACAAAGAAGGACGCCGCAGAGCAGGCGGAACTGGCGATCGGAGCCATCAACCGGCTGCCGTGGGAGCATGGATTCTTTACAGAACTGGCCCGCGGAACCGTATCACGCAAACAATAACGGACGGAGGACAAGTACATGCCTTTCATGGATCACTTTCTGGAAGAAGTTGTCACAAAGCGCAACAATATCGTCAACCGGATTATTTATTACTTCAGTTGGGTTGTCATGATCATTTCCGCTATCTATGCGAGTCTGACGCTGGGTACGCTGACCATGAACTTTAACTGGATGAGTGTGATCATCATCGTTATATCCGCAGGTATTGCCGTATACATCTGGTTCTTTCATGACAAACTGCTGACGGAATACGAATATACCTTTACGAACGGATCACTGGACTTTGCCGAAGTGTACAATAATAAAAAGCGGAAAAGCCTGGGCAGCCTGAACGTGAGGAATGTGGAAGCATTCGGGAAAGTGGATTCGGAGTCTTTCAGACGCTATATCAGTATGCCCGGGATCAAAAAGATGAACTGGTTCCTGAACCGGGATTCGGAACTGTATTATTTTTACTTTACGAAGGAATCCGATCGGAAAATCATCATTATGGAACCCAGCGAGGAAATGGTTTCCTATATTCGCCAGTATTTGCCTAACGGAGCATACAGGGAGTAACGGTATGAACGTTTATCTTGACAACAGCGCCACAACAAAGCCGTCCGCGGCGGTTGCGGCAGCTGCCCTGCAACGGATGGAAAGCGGATGGTATAATCCATCCGCTTTATATAAGCCTGCCCTGGAGATCCAGAAACAGATTGACAGGACACGGGAAACCTGCCTTAAGGCGGCGGGCGCTGCCGGACAGCAGATTGTTTTTACCTCCGGCGGAACGGAAGCGGATAACCTGGCTCTGCTGGGACATCTGAAAACGAGGAAGGCATCGGGCAAGGTGCTGATCTCCTCGGTGGATCATCCGGCTGTGTCAGCCTGCGTGGAGGAGATCCGTCATATGGGCTTTAAGACAGAAATCATTCCGGCGGGAAAAGACGGGACAGTCGACCTTGCAGCACTGGAAGAGCAGCTGGATGAGTGGACGGTCCTGATTTCGGTCATGCAAGTCAATAATGAGACCGGTTCCTGTGAACCTCTTCAAGAAATTGTGAAACTGCGAGACCGGAAAGCTTCGGGCGCCGCGATTCATGTGGACGGCGTACAAGGCTTTCTACGGGTACCGCTGGAATTCAACCACCTCGGGATTCAGTCCTACGCGCTCTCAGGGCACAAGATTCACGGACTAAAGGGGACGGGCGCGCTGATCCTGCGGAAAGATCACCCGATCCGGCCGGTTCAGTTTGGAGGCGGACAGGAAGGGAACCTGCGATCCGGGACAGAGAACACCTTTGGAATTCTGGCGCTCGGGGAGGCGGTCGACTTATGGGATCCGGAAGCGAATGCCAGGATGAGGGAATTAAAAAACAGACTTTGGTCTGGCATCAAAGAAAAAATCCCGACAGCTTCAGTAAATGGACCGGTGGAAAGCCCGATAACCTGCGCGCCGCACATCCTGAATGTTTCGATGACACCGGTGCGGAGCCAGACAATGCTGTTTGCCCTGGAGGGTGACGGGATCTACGTTTCCGCGGGGAGCGCCTGCGCCAGCCGAAAACAGAAGATCTCCCCGGTGCTGAAAGCCATGGGGGTCAGTACAGAGCGGGCGGACTGCTCACTGCGGTTCAGCCTATGTCCGATGACGACAGAGGAAGAAATTGACTATGTTATAGAGCGTGCGGCGTTTCATTGGGAAGCGCTTAAGAAGTTTGTAAGGAGATAGAAATGACTGAATTACTATTGGTACGGTACGGGGAGATTTTTCTGAAAGGGTTGAACAGACCATATTTTATCCGGGCTCTAGTTCGGAAGGTGCGCTATGCTGTGCGGGGTCTTGGCGCGGAGGTGTGGGTCCATGACGGGCGGATCTTCGTACGCGGGTTTTCGGACCTTGAGGAATGCATCAGCCGGGTGACGAAAGTCTTCGGAGTACACAGCGTGTGCCCGGCGGTGGAAATGCCAAAGGAAGACTTTGATTCAATCTGTGTGCAGGCGGTTGAGATGACAAGGGATCTGAAGGGAACCTTTAAGGTCAACGCCCGGCGGAGTGACAAGCAGTATCCGATGAATTCCCCCGCGATCAACGAGGAAGCCGGTTTCCGGATTCTGCAAGCCAATCCTAACCTGAAGGTGGATGTTCATGATCCGGAGCATGTGGTGAATATTGAAATCCGGGATATGGCTTATCTGTATGTAAAAGTAATCCCGGCAGTGGGCGGTATGCCGGTCGGGACAAACGGAAATGCAGCGCTGCTGCTTTCCGGTGGAATTGACAGCCCGGTAGCCGGCTGGATGATCGCCAAGCGCGGCGTACAAATCTGCGCGGTGCATTTCCATTCCTATCCCTATACGTCCGACCGCGCGAAGGAAAAGGTTCTTGACCTGGCCCGGAAGCTGAGTTTCAGCTGCTGCGGAATCAAGGTTTTCGTCGTACCATTCACGGAAATCCAGATGGTCATCCATGAAAAATGCCCGGAGGAATACACAACACTGATTATGCGGCGGTATATGATGCGCATCGCTGAACGGATCGCCCGGGAGCAGGAATGCGAGGCGCTGATCACCGGCGAAAGCATCGGTCAGGTGGCCAGCCAGACCATGACGGCGCTTGGAACGACGGACAGCGTTACGAAGATGCCGGTATTCCGGCCGTTAATCGGTTTTGACAAGAGCGAAATTATCTCGATTGCTCGGAAGATCGGGACGCTGGAAATTTCCGAGCTGCCCTATGAGGATTGCTGCACGGTATTTACGCCACGGCATCCGGCAACGCACCCGAAGATGGAGAAGATCCTGGAAGGGGAAGCGAAGCTGGATACGGAAGACCTGATTGCTAAGGCGATGAAAGGCGTGGAGATGATCCGGGTTTAATGCAAAGAGTTCACAAATATGTAACTTGTAAAGCGGTTTATTGTATGGTAGAATAAGCCTCGGGACATGATTCGCCCTTGTGGGCGAAAATTGTCCCGCAAGATCGGAAGGAGGCGAGCCGCATGGATCCGGGTTTTATCACCCTGATGAGAAAGCTTGCACCTGATCTGATTGACGAGATTACCCGGCGTGCGTTGATTCTGGAGAGAATTGCAGCACTCCAGCCTGTAGGCCGGAGGCAACTGGCTGCACGGCTGAACTTGCCGGAGAGGGAAATCCGCAATACTGCGGTAATCCTGAAAGAACTTGGGTATATCGAGCTGGATGCTTCCGGGATGAGTCTGAGCAGTAAAGCGGAAGAAGTGCTGGAGACGGCAAGGGCGTTTTCAAAGGCGATGAGCGGCTTGACGGAAACGGAACAAAAGTTGAGCGAACTGCTTCCGGCCAACCGTGTGCTGGTGGTTCCCGGAGACGCGGACGAAGACGCCCAGGTACTTTCCGATGTAGGGCGTGTATGCGCCGGGCATCTGAGGTCGCTGCTGCAAAACGGAAATACATTGGCTGTGACAGGCGGGCGGACAATTGCTGCAGTGGCCCGAAGCCTGCAGAGTTCCGCGCCGCTGAATGTAATGGTCGTGCCTGCGCGGGGAGGACTGGGACGGTCGGTAGAGCTGCAGGCCAATACGCTGGCGGAAGAGATTGCCGGAAAACTCGGCGGGCATTACCGCCTGATTCATTTGCCGGACACGATGGACGCCGCAGCGATGCAGGAGATGCTGAAACTGCCTGAGGTCAGAGAAGCGATGGAATTGCTGGAGCGGGCGGATGTCATTCTGCACGGGATCGGTACCGCTTCGGAAATGATGAAGGAACGGCGGGTATCCCATTCAACGCAAACCCGGTTGATTCAGGCGGGCGCTAAGGGGGAAAGTTTCGGCGCTTATTACGACCTGAACGGTCAGTGCCTGTTGGAGTCCACCAGCGTGGGCGTTGATCTGGCGCGGCTGAAGCCGACCTGCCGGATGGTAGCTTCGGCGGCAGGGGCCTCCAAAGCGGAGGCGATCATCTCGATCCTGCGCCATACCCATCATGATCTGTTGGTTACGGACCAGGGAGCTGCGGAAAGAATGATGAATATTCTTTCCAATTCAGTTTGAATTGTGTATAATATAGATTGCTCATCTCCGGGGGAGATTATGCAATAAATGATGAAATAAAACACGAAAAGGAGCGGAACTCTCATGGCAAAAAAGACAGTTGACGACATTCAGGTAAAAGGCAAGCGGGTACTGGTACGCTGTGATTTCAACGTCCCCATGAAGGACGGCAGGATTACCAACGACAAGCGCATCGTTGCTGCCCTGCCTACGATCCAGAAACTGATCAAGGACGGCGGCAAAGTGATCCTGTGCTCTCATCTGGGCAAGCCGAAGAATGGTCCGGAAGAGAAGTTCTCCCTGGCACCCGTGGCTGTCCGCCTGAGCGAACTGCTGGGACAGAAGGTTGTTTTTGCCAATGACGACAACGTCGTGGGCGAGAATGCCAAAGCTGCCGTGGCCGCCATGCAGGACGGCGACGTTGTGCTGCTGCAGAATACCCGCTTCCGCAAGGAAGAAACCAAGAACGAAGAGACCTTCAGCAAAGAACTGGCTTCCCTGGCGGATGCCTATGTGGATGACGCATTCGGCTCCTGCCACCGTGCGCACTGCTCCACCGAGGGCGTGACCAAATACACCAGCCCCAACGTTGCCGGCTATCTGATCGGCAAGGAACTGTCCATCATGGGCAAGGCGCTGGAAAACGCGGATCGTCCCTTCGTGGCTGTGCTGGGCGGCGCGAAGATCGAAGACAAACTGAACGTGATCAACAACCTGCTGGAAAAGGTCGACACGCTGATCATCGGCGGCGGCATGGCTTTCACATTCCTGAAGGCGAAGGGATATGAAGTCGGCAAGAGCCTGCTGGACGAGAGCAAGATTGATTACTGCAAGGATATGATGGGCAAGGCTGCCCAGAAAGGCGTCAAGCTGCTTCTGCCCATTGACACCGTGTGTGCTGCCGGATTCCCGGATCCTATTGACGGGCCTGTTGAGACGACAGTTGTCGATTCCGATAAGATCCCGGCCGACATGGAAGGCCTGGATATCGGACCGAAGAGCCGCGAGCTGTTCGCGGATGCCGTGAAGAGCGCGAAAACCGTGGTCTGGAACGGACCGATGGGCGTGTTCGAGAATCCCACGCTGGCGCAAGGAACTCTGGCTGTGGCACAGGCGATGGCCGATTCTGAGGCTGTTACGATCATCGGCGGCGGCGACAGCGCTGCGGCTGTGGAGCAAATGGGCCTTGGCGACAAGATGACGCACATTTCTACCGGCGGCGGCGCTTCCCTGGAGTTCCTGGAAGGCAAGACCCTGCCCGGCGTTGCGTGCCTGGACGAGAAATAATGAAATGGGGGGCTTTCCGATCGCCCCCCATACCCCATTCGGCTTGAAGGGGAACGAGGTTTTTTGAAGGAAATGTATTCCCACGCGATATTCATCAGAATGTCAAAAAATGAAGGAGAGGATAATATGCGTAAAGCGATTATTGCCGGAAACTGGAAAATGAACAAGACCCCCGAAGAGGCCAAGGCTCTTGTGACCGAGCTGAAACCTCTGGTGAAGGACGCGACCTGTGACGTGGTCGTGTGTGTGCCCGCTGTCAACTTTGCCGCCGTGAAGGAAGCGGCCAAGGGCAGCAAGATCAAGCTGGGCGCTGAGAATGTGCACTGGGCGAAGAGCGGCGCCTTCACGGGCGAACTGAGCGCGGATATGCTCAAGGCCTGCGGAGTGGAATACGTCATCATCGGTCACAGCGAGCGCCGTCAGTACTTCGGTGAGACCGACAAGACCGTGAACCAGCGGGTGTTGGCCGCAGTTGAAGCCGGCCTGAAGGTCATCATGTGCGTGGGTGAGAACAAGGAAGAGCGCGAAGCAGGTTATACCGATGCGCTGGTTGAATACCAGACCTTGATCGGCCTGAACGGCCTGACTAAAGAACAGGTTGAGAAGATTATCATTGCTTATGAACCCGTATGGGCGATCGGCACGGGCCTGACAGCGACCGACGAGCAGGCAAACGAGACCATCGGCGTCATTCGGAAAGCGGTTGCCCGCAAGTACGGCAAGGCTGCGGGAAACAAGATTCGCATACAGTACGGCGGAAGCATGAATCCCAAGAACGTGAAGGGGCTCATGGCCCAACCCGAGATCGACGGCGGACTGATCGGCGGCGCCAGCCTGAAGGCTGTCGACTTCAGCCAGGTTGTCAATTACGACAAATAATCACGAGGGTATAACGAAACCCGGAAGCGGTTGAATGCTTCCGGGTTTTTGATTGTGGGGATCCGATCGCTCCATCTTCAATTGGTAACTATGCTTCGGAGAGGGATATTATCCGGCAGAAATTTTTACAGCTTTGAGAGCATCTCCCGGTTACATTTGCGGTAGAAAAGGAGACACAGGATCAGAGCGGCAATCTCGGCGATCGGGAAGCACCACCAGACGGCATAGACGTTGTTGGTAAGCCGGGCGATCAGCCAGGCGACGGGCAGCAGGATGACAAGCTGACGGCAGATGCTGATGATCATGCTGTAGGTGCCCTTACCAACGGCCTGGAAAACAGTGGAAAGGGTGATGCCGACCGCGGCGAAAATGAAGTTAACCGCAATGATGCGCATGGCTACCACGCCGATGCTGGTCATCTGCGCGGTGATAACCGCCTCGGCATCCGATTCAAAGATTTCCATCAGCTGACGGGGAAAGATCATAAAAATCAGCGTGCCGATGAGCATGATGGTGCCGGCCCAGATCAAGGCTACCTTAATGCACTGGTATACACGCTCCTTGAGACGGGCACCGAAGTTGTAAGCCAGGATTGCGACGATGCCGTTGGACAGACCGAAGACCGGCATGAAAATGAAAGATTGGAGCTTGAAATAGACAGACATGACGTTCAGGGCGGCATTACTTTCGGCAAAGCCGGAAAGGATGGCATTCATACCGACGTTCATGACTGAACCGATGGACGCCATGATGGAGCTGGGCAGGCCGACGGCAAAGATACCGGACAGATCCCCGCGGTTCACTTTGAAATCCTGGAGTTTCAGGCGGAGCTCCGGATTCTTCCACTGGTTCAAGCAGAACCCGACAATGGCCGAGACAAACTGACCGATGACGGTGGCGACTGCAGCACCGGAAACGCCCATGCGGGGGAAACCGAAATAGCCGAAGATCATGATTGGGTCCAGCGCGATATTCGTCAGGGCGCCGCACAGCTGCGCGATCATGGACAGAACAGAGTTGCCGGTGGCCTGCAGCATACGTTCGCAGAAGATCGCCATGAACAGGCCGAGACTGAACACAGTCACGATCCGCAGATAGTCCGTTCCCATATTCATGATGCTTTCTGCGTTGGCCAGATTCGGGGAAACTACGAGCCCCATAGTGCTCCTCGCCAGCAGAAGGCCGAAGAGAATGAACAGACAGCTGCCGGCCACCTCTATCAGGAGACCGTTCCAGGAAGCCCGGCGGGCGCCTTCCGGATTCTTTTCACCGAGGCGGCGGCTGATCAGGCTGTTGATACCGGTGCCCATGCCGGTGGCCAGGGCGATCATCAGCATCTGAAAGGGGGCGGCGAGGGAAACGGCGGTGAGGCCGTTCGGATCAAAGCGGGAGACAAAGATGCTGTCTACTACATTATAGAGTGCCTGGATCATCATGGAAAACATGATAGGAACGCTGATCTTAGGGACAAGACGGGCCATGGGCATCGTGCCCAGAAGCCGGGAACGATCTTCAGTGTGCATCGGGAATTCCTTTCATTTCATCATACCGTTCATCATTTAGCAAACGATCAATACTATACCAGTGTGAAAACATGAAGTCAATAAAAGACGAGACCATAAACGGCATTGCTATAATACTCCGGATAGTGTAACATAACAGAAGGCTCAAAGAAGGGAAGGAAAAATATGCTGTTTATCGGAATCTGCGGAGCCAGCGGAAGCGGAAAATCAACGCTGGCCTACGCGCTGGAGGAAAGGCTGGGAAAAGAACGCTGCCTTGTGCTGCCGCAGGACTGTTACTATCGGGATCATCCGGACCTGACGTTTGAGCAGCGGGTAATGCTTAATTATGATGAACCGGATATCTTCGATCACGATCTGCTGCTGGAGGACGTGCAGCAGCTGCTGCGGGGCGGCGGAATCACCCGGAAAGCCTATGATTACAGCGAACACCGCCGGGCAGACAGGCCGGAGGAAATTATCCTCCCCAGGGAGATTCTGATCCTGGAAGGAATTCACGCCTTCCATGACAAACGGCTGACGGAACTGATGTTCCTGAAACTGTATGTCAAAGTGGAACCAGACATCTGCCTGCTGCGCCGGATTGAACGGGATATCGTCGAACGCGGGAGAGATATCAGGGGAATCGGGGAACAATACATGAACAGCGTAAAGCCGATGTTTGACCGGTATATCCGCAACTATGTAAATGACGCGGATGTGATTGTGGCCAACGGCGGGAAAAATGCCAGGATTGTTGATATTCTGGCAGGTTATGTGAAGGATCAGTTGGGTTAGGGGCTTTTCTCATTAACAAAGGCGCCACTGGCGCCTTTGCCCCTATGACCCCTTCGGAAGGTTTTTTTGATATTAAGGAGGATTTATGAAATGACCGTGACAGATCAGGACAGAATGGTATGCGGCGTGCATTTGTCGGAAGATGAACGAAGCGTCATCATTCTCGATCAGACACAGCTGCCGAACAGACAGGTCTGGCTGACACTGAACACGTCGGAAGAACTCTGCGACGCGATCAGGAGACTGTCTGTGCGCGGCGCTCCCGCGATCGGAATCTGTGCCGGATACGGGATCTATGTACTAGCACAGCAGATCCGCAAAGACGATACCGCGGAATTCAGGGCACTGCTGGAAAAACAGGCGGAGGAGTTGGTTTCAACCCGCCCGACAGCGGTTAACCTGAGCTGGGCGGCAAAGCGGATGCTCAATGTTATCAATTCCAACATTGACCTTCCTGTTTCGCAGATCAGAACACTTCTGAGAGAGGAATGCATCAGGATCCATGATGAAGATATTCAAATGTGTTACGCGATCTCGGAATATGGGCTATCGCTGGTTAAACCCGGGGACGGAATTCTGACACACTGCAACGCCGGGCCGCTGGCCACGTCCAGGTACGGAACGGCGCTGGGCCCGATCCTTCTTGGAAAGGAACAGGGAATCGACTTCAGAGTATTTTCGGATGAAACGAGGCCGCTGCTGCAGGGCGCACGCCTGACTTCCTATGAATTACAGAAGGCGGGAGTGGATGTGACGCTGATCTGCGACAACATGGCCAGTCTGGTCATGAAAAACGGATGGGTGCAGGCCTGTTTTGTGGGCTGTGACCGGATCGCCGCGAATGGCGATTTTGCCAACAAGATCGGAACATCCGGGGTTGCGATTCTGGCCAGACACTACGGAATCCCGTTTTATACGCTGGGTCCGACGTCAACCATTGACATGAACTGTCCCACCGGCGATGAAATCCGGATCGAACAGCGGGATCCGGATGAAATCAGGACCATGTGGTATAAGGAACCGATGGCATTGCCGGAAGTTAAATGTTATAATCCGGCTTTCGACGTGACGGATCATTCACTGCTGACGGCAATTGTGACCGACAGGGGGATTGTCTATCCACCGTTTGATGTCAATCTGAAAAAACTATTTGCAAGCGAGGAGGGTTAAAAAAATGATGAATGTTTCTCCATCCACCTGTATTGAACTGAAAGAAGGAACCCATGTAGCCAAAGTTGTGCTGATGCCCGGCGATCCGCTGCGCGCCAAATATGTCGCGGAGCATTATCTGGAAAACCCCGTTCTGTTCAATGACGTCCGGAACATGTACGGCTATACCGGAACTTATGAAGGCCGCGAAATCTCCGTGATGGGGTCCGGCATGGGGATGCCTTCCTTTACGCTCTATGCTTATGAACTGTTCCGCTTTTTTGATGTGGAGGCCATTATCCGGATCGGTTCCGCGGGAGGACTGAGCGAAGATACCCATCTGCGGGATCTGATCATCGCCATGTCCGCTTCCACCAACTCATCCATGGCAACTGCTTACGGTTTACCCGGCATTGTGGCGCCAACGGCCAGCTTTGATTTGCTGCAGGAAGCGGTCCGTGCGGCGGATGAACTTGGAATTCATAAAAAAGTCGGTTCGGTTTATACCTCCGATTTCTTCTATCATCCGGATCCGGAAGTCAACAACAAGGCCAAAGCGATGGGATTGCTGGCGGTGGAGATGGAAGCGGCAGGGCTTTATCTGACGGCGATGGCTGCGCATAAGAAAGCCCTGGCGCTGTTCCAGATTTCCGATCATATCTTTACCGGGGAAGCGTTGAGTGCCGCTGAGCGGCAGGACGGGTTCCGGGAGATGATGGAAGTGGCGCTGAAAACCGCTTCCAGGGTCAAATTGGATTAATGGGCTTTATGACTGACATACGGTATTATTATGAAAAAACTGCTCAACGGGCAGTTTTTTCGATGTTTAAACCGGAGAAATATCAATGAAAATGTTTTCAATTATAAACTTTTTGTTACGAAGCAGGAAATAGGGGAAAAAGATAGAATAGAAGAAATCGGGTTATGTTGGGATATCAATCTTTTCGCGACCCTAATGTTATAAGGAGGTGCCCTATGGCTGCCATCGATCTTACCAAGTACGGGATTTCCGGAGCGACGGAAATCATTCATAATCCCTCTTACGAGTTCCTCTTCGAAGAAGAGAACAAGCCGGGCCTGGAAGGCTTCGACAAGGGCCAGCTGACCGAGCTGGACGCCATGAACGTTATGACCGGCATCTACACCGGCCGGAGCCCCAAAGACAAGTACATCGTTATGGATGCTAATTCCAAGGACACCGTTTGGTGGACCACGGAAGGCTACAAGAACGACAATCATCCGCTGAGCGAAGAAAACTGGGCGAAGCTGAAGACTCTGGCCCAGAAGCAACTGAGCGGCAAGCGCCTGTTCGTGATGGACGCTTTCTGCGGCGCGAACAAGGACACCCGCATGGCGATCCGCTTCATCATGGAAGTGGCCTGGCAGGCTCATTTCGTGAAGAACATGTTCATCCAGCCCACCGAAGAGGAACTGGCCTCCTTCGAGCCGGACTTCGTGTTCAACATCACCAGCCGCGAGCAGGTCATCCTGAACACCTGGTACGGCGGCGAGATGAAGAAGGGCATGTTCTCCATGATGAACTACTACCTGCCGCTGAAGGGCATCGCCGCGATGCACTGTTCCGCCAACACCGATATGAAGGGTGAGAACACCGCCATCTTCTTCGGCCTGAGCGGCACCGGCAAGACCACCCTGTCCACCGACCCCAAGCGCCTGCTGATCGGCGATGATGAGCACGGCTGGGACGACAACGGCGTCTTCAACTTCGAAGGCGGCTGCTACGCCAAGGTCATCAATCTGGACAAGGAAAGCGAGCCCGACATCTACAACGCGATCCGCCGGGACGCCCTGCTGGAGAACGTAACGGTTGACGAAAATGGCAAGATCGACTTTGCCGACAAGAGCGTGACCGAGAATACCCGCGTGAGCTATCCGATCGAGCATATCGAGAAGATCGTCAAGAAGGTTCGGCCTATCAGCGCCGGCCCCGACGCAAAGAACGTGATCTTCCTGAGCGCTGACGCCTTCGGCGTGCTGCCCCCCGTTTCCGTGCTGACGCCCGAGCAGACCAAGTACTACTTCCTGAGCGGCTTCACCGCCAAGCTGGCGGGCACCGAGCGCGGCATCACCGAGCCGACTCCCACCTTCTCCGCCTGCTTCGGCCAGGCCTTCCTAGAACTGCATCCCACCAAGTACGCTGAAGAGCTGGTCAAGAAGATGGAAAAGAGCGGCGCCAAAGCCTACCTGGTCAACACCGGCTGGAACGGCACCGGCAAGCGGATTTCCATCAAGGATACCCGTGGCATCATCGACGCGATCTTGGACGGCGACATCCTGAATGCCCCCACCAAGAAGATCCCATACTTCAACTTCGAGGTTCCCACGGAGCTGAAGGGCGTCGATACCGGCATCCTGGATCCCCGCGACACGTATGCGGATCCCTCCGAATGGGAGGCCAAGGCCAAGGATCTGGCCGGCCGGTTCATCAAGAACTTCGCCAAGTATGAAGACAATGAAGCCGGCAAGGCGCTGGTCGCTGCCGGTCCGCAGCTGTAAGCTGACCTGCATCTTCCGGGATGCCGCCCGTTCGGGGGCGGCATCCTGTATGTCATTTATACCTCATCAGTCAGGCGTCGCCTGACAGCTTCTCCTAAGGGGGAAGCCAAACAAAACGGATCGGAGAGTAAGGTTCATGAGAAAAGTACAGTTCACCGAAACCGTCCTGCGGGACGCAAACCAGTCCCTGATGGCCACCCGGCTGCCTTATGCCGACTTTGCGGAGATCCTGCCCACGATGGACAAGGCCGGATATTATTCCGTGGAGTGCTGGGGCGGCGCGACGTTTGACAGCTGCCTGCGGTATCTGAACGAAGATCCCTTCGAGCGGCTGCGCAACATCCGCAAGAACATGCCCAACACCCGGCTGCAGATGCTGCTGCGCGGCCAGAACCTGCTGGGCTACAAACATTACCATGACGACGTGGTCGAGAAGTTTGTCGAACTTAGCATCAAGAACGGCATCGACGTCATCCGTATTTTTGACGCGCTGAACGACTTCCGCAACCTGGGTACTGCCCTGGACGCCGTGAAGAAGTACGCGACGAAGAGGACCGTGGCTTCCGGCTGCATCAGCTATACCCAGAGCCCCGTGCACACTGTCGAAAAGTACGTCGAGATGTGCAAGGACCTGGTGAAGATGGGCTTTGACACCCTGTGCCTGAAGGACATGGCCGGCACAATGAGCCCCTATGAAGCTGAGCACCTGATCAAGGGCATCAAGGATGCCGTGGGCGATGTGCCCGTCGTGCTGCATACCCACTGCACCACCGGCATGGCTTACATGACCCTGACCAAGGCCATCGAGAGCGGCGTGGACATCATCGATACGGCGACGAGCTGCTTCTCCAACGGCACCAGCCAGGCAGCCACCGAGACCCTGTTCTACGCCTGCCAGCAGTACGGCATCGAGACCGGGCTGGACGAGAAGATCATCAACAAGGTGAACGACTTCTTCAAGCCCGTGAAGCAGAAGTACGTCGATAACGGCACGATTAATCCCAAGAGCATGGCGACCGACAGCCAGGCCCTGGTCTACAAGGTTCCCGGCGGCATGCTGAGCAACATGATCGCCAACCTGAAGGACATGAACGCCATGGACAAGTTCGACGAGGCGCTGCTGGAGATCCCGAGATCCCCGCTGTCCGCAAGGACCTGGGCTATCCGCCGCTGGTGACCCCGCTGAGCCAGATGGTCGGCAACCAGGCCGTGACCAACGTGCTGGTCGGCGAACGGTACAAGAACATCTCCAATGAAGTGAAGAACTACTTCAAAGGCGAATACGGCATCGCGCCTGCCCCCGTGGACGAAGCGCTGCAGGCCAAGATCCTGGGCGAGGGCGGCAAGCCCATCGACTGCCGTATTGAGGACAGCAAGCGCACCGGCGAAGACTTCGAGAACGCGAAGAAGGCCCTGGGCGACCTGGCTGAGAGCGAAGAGGATCTGATGAGCTGGATCTGCTTCCCGAAGCAGGCTGAGGATTACCTCAAGTTCCGCAAGGAAAACCGCGAAAAGATCGTGAAGTACACGATCGAAGAGGCGTAAGGAGGAGACACAGATGATTGAGGGTCGTACGATACTCAACGTTGGCGAAAGCCTTCTTGACGCTGCGCTCGGCTATCTTGTGGTTTTCATCGGCCTTACCCTTCTGATGATCGTGGTGGTCGTCGTCGGTAAGATCATGTATTCCAAGGCGAAGAAGGCCAATGCCAAGAGTGCTGCGCCTGCCGCCGCGCCCGCGGCTGCCGCACCTGTCACGTCGAAGAAACTGGCTCCCGGCAGCGCCGGAGACGTCAAGATCTACGATACGGATCCGCGTGACGCTGCAATGATCATGGCCATCGTGGCCGATAAGCTGGGCAAGCCGCTGAATGAGCTTCGCTTCAGATCCATCAAGGAGGTTAAGTGAGATGAAGTACAAAGTTACGCTGAAGGGCAAGACCTATGAAGTTGAAGTGGATCAGGGCGAGGCCATGATCCTGGACGAATATGAAGCCTATGCGCCGGCTCCCGCCGCTGCGCCGGCCGCTCCGGCCGCGTCCGCTGCCGCTCCTGCCGCCGCTCCCGCACCCGCTGCAGCCCCCGTGGCCGTGGCCGGTGAGCAGGTTACTTCCCCGATGCCCGGAACCATGGTGAAAATCAACGTGTCCGCCGGACAGGCCGTGAAGAGCGGCGATGTCCTGGCCGTGCTGGAAGCCATGAAGATGGAAAACGAAATCATGGCGCCCCATGACGCGACCGTCGTGCAGGTGCTGGTGGATGTGGGCGCCAAAGTCGATACCGGAACGCCGATCATCGTTCTGGGTTAAGGGAGGAGAACTGAAAGATGTTAGAATCCCTGTCAAAACTGGTTACCGAATCAGGTTTTGCCGGTTTCTTCAGCAATCCGGACGGATGGAGAAACCTGGTGATGATTGCCATCGCCTGCGTGCTGCTGTATCTAGGTATCAAGAAGCAGTATGAGCCGCTGCTGATGGTCGGCATCGCCGTCGGCTGTCTGTTGGCGAACGTCAGCTCCGTGTTCATGACAGCGGACGGATCGCTTCCGGACGCGCTGTATCATCAGTCGCTGTGGGATGCCTTCCTGGATGAGACCAGCCCATACTACCACAGCTACGGCCATATCATGTCCCACGGCGGCCTGATCGATATCCTGTATATCGGCGTCAAGGCCGGACTGTATCCCTGTATGATCTTTATCGGAATCGGCGCGATGACCGACTTTGGTCCGTTGATCTCCAATCCCAAGAGCCTTTTGCTCGGTGCGGCCGCGCAGTTCGGCGTCTTCTTCGCCTTCTTCGGCGCGAACCTGCTGGGCTTTGATGCGCAACAGTCCGCTTCCATCGGTATCATCGGCGGTGCTGACGGGCCTACGGCCATTCTGACCACGACGAAACTGGCGCCGGAACTGCTGGGACCGATCGCCGTGGCTGCCTACAGCTATATGGCGCTGATCCCGATGATCCAGCCGCCGCTCATGAAGGCGCTGACCACCGAGAAGGAACGCAGCGTCAAGATGGAGCAGCTGCGCGAAGTCTCCAAGACCGAAAAGATTCTGTTCCCGATCGTGGTGACGATCTTCATCGTTCTGCTGCTGCCCTCCACCGCTCCGCTGATCGGCTGCCTGATGTTCGGCAACCTGCTCAAGGAAACCGGTGTGACCGAGCGCCTGAGCGATGTCGCCCAGAATGCCCTGATGAACATCGTGACGCTGTTCCTGGGCATCAGCGTCGGCGCGACGATGGTCGGTTCCCGCTTCCTGACTCTCGATACGATCAAGATCGTTGTGCTGGGCCTGATTGCTTTCTCCTTCAGCACGATCGGCGGCCTGCTGGTCGGCAAGCTGATGTACAAGCTGACCGGCGGCAAGGTCAATCCGCTGATCGGTTCAGCGGGCGTTTCCGCCGTTCCCATGGCGGCCCGCGTTTCCCAGAGGGAAGGCCAGAAAGCCAATCCTTCCAACTTCCTGCTGATGCATGCGATGGGCCCCAACGTGGCGGGTGTTATCGGATCCGCTATCGCGGCCGGATTCCTGATCAGTATGTTCGGAGGCTGACCCCTTCGGCCTGTATATGATTTGAAGGCTGATAAGAAAACTGAAAAGAACCACCGGTTTCTGAAAAAGATTCCGGTGGTTTTTCATTTGATTCTAATCTTTCTTCCCTTATTTTCCAAGAAACCGCGGATATAATGATACACGTAAACGATGAGTGACGCGGAAAGCGCCGGAGAATGAGGAGGAAAGAACGATGAAGAAACTGTGCAAGAGCAATACCAATAAGAAGATCTGCGGTGTGTGCGGCGGCATTGCCGAATATCTGAATGCCGATCCTACTCTGATCCGCCTTGCGTTTCTGCTGGTGAGCGCACTGGCCGGAAGCGGTGTGCTGGTTTATTTCCTGGCGGCGCTGATCATGCCGGAAGCGGAGAGAGTAGCAGATTAATTTAATGTGGCAGCCATGACGGCTTTGATGGTGTGCATGCGGTTTTCGGCTTCGTCGAAGACTATGGAGGAAGGCCCTTCGAAAACTTCGTCCGTCACTTCCATACAGTCGATCCCGAATTTCTCATAAATGGATTTGCCGATGGATGTGTTCAGATCATGGAAAGACGGGAGGCAGTGCATGAAGACGCACTGCTTTCCGGCTTTTTTCATCACATCGGCGGTGACCCGGTAGGGAAGCAGATCCTGGATCCGCTCTTCCCAGACCGCGTCCGGCTCGCCCATAGAGACCCAGACATCCGTGTAGATTACATGGGCGCCCGCAACGGCTTTGTCAACATCGGGCTCAAACTCGAGAATCGCCCCGGTTTCCTGTGCGATCTCCTGACAGGCGGAGATCAATTCCGCCCCGGGCTGATACTTTTCAGGTGCACAGGCCACAAAATGCATCCCAAGCTTGGCGCAGCCGACCATCAGCGAGTTCCCCATGTTGTAGCGGGCATCCCCCATATAGACCAGCTTGATATCCTTCAATGTGCCAAAATGCTCCCGGATGGTGAGAAGGTCGGCGAGGATCTGGGTGGGATGAAATTCATTGGTCAGACCGTTCCAAACCGGGATTCCGGAATAACGGTACAGATCTTCCACAATCTGCTGACCGAATCCGCGGTACTCAATCCCGTCAAACATCCGGCCGAGCACCCGCGCGGTATCGGCAATGCTTTCTTTTTTGCCGATCTGGCTTCCGGACGGATCAAGATAGGTACAGTTCATCCCCAGATCATAAGCGGCGACTTCAAAAGCACAGCGGGTACGCGTGCTTGTTTTTTCAAAAATCAGGGCAATATTTTTCCCGGCACAGCAGGCATGCGGAATGCCGGCTTTTTTCTTTGCCTTCAGATCTGCGGCCAGATCCAGCAGGCCGGTAATTTCTTCCGGCGTGAGATCCAGCAGTTTCAGAAACTTTTTTTCTTTCAGCGTAAACATCCGGAGCACCTCCATATCAACGATATCTCAGTATAAGATATCCATGATCCTTAAGTCAAGAAAACACAAATTGATTTTTTGCCTCTTTACAAACACAAGATAATTGTGTTATAATATGATTAAAGAATGGATAAAAGGAGGTTATGATCATGTCCAAACCGATTCCCAACAGTATGGCCAATGCGGCCGGTGTTGCATATGGAGATCTGATCCGCCGTCAGCGCAGGCATAAAAAGATGAGTCAGGAGGAGCTCGGCACCTTGGTTCGGGTGGGGAAGAATGCCGTCGGCGCATGGGAGGCCGGGCGCAGCCGGCCGGATGTTGCCAGTGTTCCCATCATCTGCAAAGCGCTGGATCTTTCGATGGAAGAGTTTTTTGGCTTGGAGGAGTCGGCTGTTTCCGTCAGCGTAAAAGAAAAACTGGATGAAAAGGAAGGAGCAGAACTGATCCGTCGGTACACCGCACTGAATCAATATAATCGTCAGGTTATCATGCGGGAGATGGAAATGCTCTATGGCATGCAGGGGGAAATGAATAATCCTGTGCGTAAGGTTGTCCGGCTCTATATGAATGATTTAGCGGTTTCTGCCGGCCCAGGGGAAACACTGGATGCTGCCAGAGGTGAGGAAGTATTTCTTTATGCCGAGCCTGATACAAAAGCAGCGGACGAGATTATTAGGATCAACGGTGACAGTATGGAGCCGACATATCAGAACGGAGATCATGTTCTTGTCCGGCATACGTCCACTCTACGGCAGGGGGAGATCGGCATCTTTGTCATAGGAGATACCGGTTATATCAAAGAATACCACAAAGACGGGCTTTACAGCCATAATCCGGCTTATGCACCGATCTTCTTTTCCGAAGGGACAGAGGTCCGGTGTATCGGCCGCGTGATCAGGAACGTTAAGCAGGATGACTGGGCTGATGATGAAAGTATCAGCGCATGGAAAACAGCCAAAGGGAAAGGAAGATGAATATGCAAGGCAGCAAGCCGAGAAATCAGGAAAAACGGATTCTCATTATGCGTTATATGATTTCCTTTGCTTCAGAACGAGGAAAACAGCCATCTGTACGCGAAATTGCCGAGGCTGCCGGGCTGCAATCCACTTCCACGACAGCAGGATATCTTCGGCGGATGGTGAATGAAGGACTGCTTGAACAGAACGGGAGATCCAGCCGTAATTATTTTGTAACAAGGGATGCGACGGAACAGCTTCGAAATGCGGGATAATTATGCTTTCGTTTTGAACTGATGCTGACAGCGGACACAGGTGATTTCCTTTTCACCGCAGCCGCGCTTCAGCCGCAGGAGCACCTTGCAGTTGGGGCATTTAAAATATTTATAGTCCTTCCTGTTTTTCATCCGCTTGATGAACTGGCTGGTTTTTGTTTTCCAGCCGGAGGTTAGTTCGATATACTTCCGGTTCTCCGCCATACGGGCTTCATGATTGCGGGAGAACATCCTGAAAAGGGTGATGACATACAATGCAATCCCCAGGAACGAAAGAACGGGTACGCGGAGAAATGTTGACAGGAGAGAGATGACCAGACCGGCCAGAAGGGTGAACATCCCAAGGTTATCCGCGCCGTGGCGGCCCTGCATGAAACGGGCCAAAGCGGCCTTTATTTTTTGCCAGAAAGTCATAATGACACCTCCAATTCAGTATTTCAGCACCACATGCCGAAGCGGCCGCAGCCGCCGAGGCAGCAGTTAAGGATCATATTCGCCGCACAGCAGGTGAGGCAGGGATTGGCGCAGATGGCGGAGCGGAAATCATAGCCTTTGCTCTGGGTCTGGCGGTAGGTTTGCCGACCTGCTTCGATCGTGTTCAGCAGCGCCTGATAATCAGCATCGCCGGGCGACATCCGAACCGCAGCCCGGGCATGGTCCAGGGCGGAGATCCGGTTGCCGAGCCCCAGATCCGCTTTGGCATACAGAGCGTGCCAGTCCGCATCATGCGTCGGGATCCGGTTCAGGAGGCTGATCGCTTCGTTGTAACGGTTGGAAAGCACATGGTTCTCAGCGGTTTTCAGCTCCGGATTGGCGTAGGAGCGGGTCCGGTACCGGGTCTGCTGCTGTGACTGGGCGCCGCCGAAGAAAGCGGAGAAAGGATCGAAGCCGAAATCCCCGAAGGGGTTCCCGTTCTGTCCGTTCTGCCCGCCGGAGCCGCCGCTTTGGCCGTAGTACCCGCTCTGACCGTAGGGATTCCCGTAGCTGCCGTAAGAGGAGGAACCGCCGTAGCCTGATGAACCGTATGGATTGGCAGAGGGATCCCGTCCGGTCTTTTTGATCTGCAGGCAGCGGGTATAGGCGTCGTTGACCTCCCGCATTTTTTCTTCTGCTGCCTTATCGCCCGGATTCAGGTCCGGATGGTATTTTTTGGCAAGCTTGCGGTAAGCCGCCTTGATTTCGTCTTCCGTCGCGGAGGAACTCAAGCCGAGAACGGCAAATGGATCATTTGGCATCGGAGTCCTCCTTTCTTTTCTTTGCTTTCTCTGTGATCAGCGTGTAGCGCTGCCAGACGCCGCTGTACAGGATGTTCCGCAGAATGTCGAGATCCTGTTCCAGCGGAAGGACTTCAAAGCATTCAGCCGCGTCCGCGATCAGGAACTCCAGGGTTTCCCTGCAGAAGTCCTGGTAATCAGGCCTGTCCCGGTAGACTGTCAGGGGATTGAAGCGGCCCTTTTTCCGGTCTTCATCGAAGTCCTCCCAGGCATCCATCCAGTAGATGAAACGCCCGAGCCCGGCGCCCAGAGACCGCAGAATGCCAGCCCAGGGATCCTCTGGGAAAGGAACAAAGACGGATCCCAGCATTTCCCCGGAAAGATTGCAGAGCCGATCCGGAACAGGATCCGGTTTTTTCTCTTCCTGCCAGAGTTCGTCGAGCGCTTTCCGGACGCCCTCCGCCTGCAGCGGATAATCCGCCCGGACTTTATCCATTGCTTTCCGGAAGAGGTTTTCACCTGCTTTGCCCCGGAGAGAACGGTCGTCCATCCGCTGATCCACACACTTGTAATAGAACAGCAGCGCGTTCATATCCGCGGCAAAGTCGATCATCGGAGAGGACAGGTAAGCATGTGATTTCACCGGGTGAACACCGCAGCGGGAATCGGTGGCGCCGGTCTCCGGCTCATAGAGGGAGGAAAGCAACATGGCCAGAAAGGTCATATCATTGCTGAGTGACAGGCGGCCGGTCTGACCGTGCCGTTCCCGGAGCGCATGGCAAACGCCGCAGTAAAAGGAACGGTACCGCTGTTTCTGTTCCTCCGAAAGAACGGAGAGCACAGGTGCGATATATCCGAACATACGCAGCCTCCTCAGGCGTCATACGCCCCGTCGTCGTTCTCATCTTCCGGAGCGGAGGCATAGGTTCCGACGGAACGGAGAATCCTGTCCAGGTCTTCCGAGGCGGAACGGATCCGCTGTTCATTTCCGTCCTTCAGGGCATCCTCCAGGGCGGAAACGGAACCATCCAGACGGGACTTGTCCTCATCCTTCAGCTTTTTCTTTGCCTTCCGTGCCTGATTCAGCAGGCTTTCAGCGGCATCCCGGGTCTGCTGCGTCTGCTTGCGCTGCCGGTCCTCGGCGGCATAACGCTGCGCGTCCCGGATGGCACGGTCGATCTCCTCCCGGCTCATGTTTCCGGAACCGGAGATGGTGATATCCTGAGAGCTGTTGGTTCCGAGATCCTTGGCGGTGACGTGCACGATGCCGTTTGTATCAATGGAAAAGGTGACCTCGATCTGCGGGATCCCGCGCATCGCCCGGCGAATCCCGTTCAGGCGGAATTTGCCGAGGGATTTGTTGGCGGATGCGATTTCGCGTTCCCCCTGCAGCACATTGATCTCCACGCTGGTCTGGAAATTGGCTGCGGTGGTGAAGACCTGAGAATGCTGACAGGGCAGGGGGGTGTTCCGGTCGATGATCTTGGCAAAAACGTCTCCCAGCGTCTCAATTCCGAGAGACAGGGGCGTTACGTCAATCAGGACAATGGAATTGATGGCGCCGGAAAGCACGCCGCCCTGCAGGCAGGCGCCCATGGCGACGCATTCATCCGGGTTGATATCCCGGGACGGTTCCTTTCCGGTCAGCTTCCTGACTTCCTCCTGCACAGCGGGAATCCGTGTGGAACCGCCGACCAGCAGGACCCGGTTCAGGGCAGAGGCGCTGATTCCTGCATCCTGAAGCGCCTGCTGGACAGGGCCCTTTGTTGCAGATACCAGATGCGCGGTCAGCTCATTAAAGCGGGCGCGGGTCAGGGTGGTCTCCAGATGCATGGGACCGGACGCATTCTGAGCCAGGAAGGGCAGGTTGATCATCGCTTCTGAAGAAGCCGAAAGCTCTATTTTGGCTTTTTCCGCCGCTTCAGCCAGACGCTGCATGGCCATGGGATCTTTGGAAAGGTCAAGCTTATGCGCGTTTCTGAACTGCTCAAGCAGCCAGCCGACGATGCACTGGTCAAAGTCGTCGCCGCCGAGATGATTGTTTCCGGCCGTGGCCAGCACCTCAATGGTATCGCGGTTGATATCCAGGATACTGACATCGAAGGTGCCACCGCCCAGATCATAGACCATAACCTTACAGGGCTGCCCTTTGTCGAATCCGTAGGCGAGGGCGGCGGAGGTCGGCTCGTTAATGATACGAAGGACATTCAGCCCGGCAATAAGCCCGGCGTCCTTGGTGGCCTGGCGCTGGGCATCCGAAAAATAGGCCGGCACGGTGATGACCGCGTCGGTGACAGGCTCACCGATATAATTCTCTGCGTCAGACTTGAGCTTTTGCAGGATCATGGCGGAGATTTCCTGCGGGGTATACTGCTTCCCGTCGACACGGAACCGTTTATCAGAGCCCATGTCACGCTTGACGGATGAGAATGTGCGGGAAGCATTGGTAACAGCTTGCCGTTTGGCAGCCATGCCCACAAGGCGCTCCCCGGACTTGGTGAAGGCGACGACAGACGGCGTGGTCCGCCCGCCTTCGGCATTCGGAATGACGACAGCCCGGCCGTTTTCCATAAAGGCAACGCAGGAGTTGGTGGTTCCCAAGTCAATCCCGATCAGTTTCGACATACATTCATCCTCCCGAATTCTGCAGGTTACCATGCTTATGATAAAGGATCAAGTTCAAGAACAGAAGAAGAGAATGTGAAGGAAATGTGAATTCAGAGTGGCGAGTGAAGAGTTCAGGTTTGTGGAGTTGTGTTCGGTGTGGGATCATGGTAAGATAGGGCACAAGGAGCGTGAGACAAAATGGAAAGACCCAATGCATGGAAAACCTACAATAAAATAGAACTGAAGAAACTGGAAGCGGTGGCCGCCGAATACAAAGATTTTCTCGATCGCGGGAAAACGGAGCGGGAATGCGCTCAGATTGCGATTTCCGCGTTGGAAAAGGCCGGGTATGTCAGCCTGGAGAAGGCGATCGTTGCAAAGAAAGCGCTGAAGCCCGGGGATAAAATCTATCTGAACAAGATGGGAAAAGCCGTGCTGACTTTTATGATCGGAAAGAACCGGCTAGCGGAAGGGATGAACATTGTCGGCGCGCATATTGACAGCCCCCGGCTGGACCTGAAACAGAATCCCCTGTATGAAGACGGAGATTTTGCCCTGGCTGATACCCATTATTACGGCGGAATCAAGAAATACCAGTGGGTGGCCCGGGAACTGGCGCTTCACGGTGTGGTTGTGAAAAAAGACGGTACGACAGTTCAGATCTGCATTGGTGAAAAGGATACGGATCCCGTAGTCGGTGTGAGCGATCTGCTAATTCATTTGTCACAGGAGCAGCTGGGCAAGAAAATGAGCGAGGCGATCACCGGCGAAAACCTGGATATCATCCTCGGGGGAAAGCCGCTGAACGGCGAAGAGAAGGAACCGGTAAAGGCAAAGCTAATCAGGATTCTGAAGGAGGAATACGGGATTGAGGAAGAAGACCTGATCTCCGCGGAAATCGAGGCAGTGCCGGCCGGGAAGGCCCGGGATTTTGGCCTGGACCGGAGCATGATCATGGGCTATGGGCATGACGACCGCGTCTGCGCGTTCGCGGAGCTGAAGGCGGTGCTGGACCTGAAAGGGATCCCGGCCTATACCTGCTGCGGCATGCTGGTGGACAAAGAGGAGATCGGCAGCGTCGGCGCTACCAGTATGCAGAGCAACTATCTGGAGAATGCCGTGGCGGAAATCCTGGATCTGCAGGGCGCTTACAGTGAACTGAACGTCCGCCGTGCGCTGCGGAACAGCCGGATGCTTTCCTGTGACGTCAGCGCAGGCTTTGATCCCCTGTACGCCGGCGCGTATGAAAAGAAAAACGCCGCCTGGCTCGGCAGGGGCGTATGTTTCAACAAGTTTACCGGCAGCCGCGGCAAGAGCGGATCCAACGACGCAAACGCGGAATATATGGCGAAGCTGCGCCGGATTATGGATGAGAACAAAGTATGCTGGCAGACAGCCGAGCTCGGCAAGGTGGACCAGGGCGGCGGCGGAACGATCGCCTATATCTGTGCGCTGTACGGCATGGAGGTGATTGACAGCGGCGTGGCGGTGCTGAATATGCATGCACCGATGGAGATTATTTCCAAAGCGGATCTGTATGAGGCGGTGAAGGCTTATAAGGCTTTCATGATGAAGGCTTAAGACTGGGGAGCTTTCAGTATATTAAGTGCCGCATTCATTGCAACGGGAAGCGGCAGAGCGAAAAGTTGTTCCAACGGAATGAATTCATATCCTGCGGGCGCGGAGGCGGATGCTTCCGCGCTCATTGTATATAGCTGCATCTGCCAGATCTGATGGGTGAAGATGTGGCGGGCGCTTCCGACTTCCATGAAATTGCTACATGTGAGATGCAGCTTTTTTTGCACCTGCTCCGCCAGCTCTTCCGTGGAGAAGGTTCCTTCCAACATGGGGAAGCACCAAAGCCCCTGCAGCAGCCTTTCGGTCCGCTGACGCATCAGGATCCGATCTCCGGAACGGATCAGCAGGACTGCATACGGAATCACCTTTTGCGGTCTGGCTTTCGGAAGAACGGGCAGATCAGACGCGTCCCCGGCGCGGAAGGCGTCGCAGAAAGCGGAGAGAGGGCAGCGGCTACAGTCCGGAGTGCCCGGAACGCAGACGGTGGCGCCCAGATCCATGACGGCCTGGTTATAGTCCCCAGGCCGTTCTGCCGGGACAAGAGACGCAGCCAATGCTTCGATCCGACGGCGAGTTTCGGGCTCCAGTGCGTCGCTGCGGATCCCGAAGATCCGTGAAAGAACGCGGATAACGTTCCCATCCACCGCGGGAACCGATACATCATAGGCAATGGAAGCGATGGCCCCGGCGGTGTACGGACCGATGCCGCTGATTTTCCGGAGCTTTTCAGGATCCCGGGGCAGGATCCCGCCGTATTCGGAGACTACCTGTTTCGCGCCTTTCCAGAGATTCCGGGCGCGGGAATAATAGCCGAGGCCTTCCCATTCCTTAAGCACTTCTGCTTCTGAAGCAGCGGCCAGAGCGGGAAGATCAGGGAAGCGGGAAAGGAATCGTTCATAATAGGAAAGAACGGTTTCCACGCGGGTCTGCTGAAGCATTGCCTCACTGACCCAGGTACGATAGGCATCATGAAACCCCCGCCAGGGCAGCACCCTGGCGTTGGCGTCATACCAGGCAAGTAAAGATAAAGAAATCTGATTCATGATAAATCATTGGGGGCTTTCCGAATGCCCCGGGCTGCCGCCCGTTCTCTGCTGAAAACTGTCCACCGGACAGTTTTCCTGGCGCGCCGAACCCCCCAAACCCCTTCGGCCGTATCACCTTTTGCTGAAGGTTAATGAGGCTTTGTTTCAAGATATCACATAATGAAAATATGTGCAAACCGCGACACTATTCTCAATAGGGACAGTTTGGGGTATAATGGAGCGTAAACATTTATCGGGCGAAGGCGGAGGGAACAACGTGCTGCGGGAATTCAGAGAGAGGATCAGCATCCGGAACGTCAGGCAGAATCTGCTTCTGATCGCTTCTGCTTTTGCTTTCATGGCACTGAACCTCCAGCGGGATCCGCAGAAGATTGCAGCAATCGCGGTTAGCCTGCCCGTGATCGTGCTTTTTTTTGCCTGGATGCCCGACCTGAAACAAAGATACAGGAAAGTGCCGGCCGGTATCAGGGTGTACTCCCTGTTTTCAGCCGTGGGGATCTGTCTGTATGCGGTGCTGAGTTTTATTGACAGGACACGGAATGCGCTCGGAGGCGGACAGAAGGTTCTGATCCTGACCGTGCTTGCCGCGGCTGCGGCAGTGCTTTCCGTGATTGCCGTTCATGTGCTGGTGTCTTTACTGCTGGATCATGCGGCTGGAGTGCTGCGGCCCTTTTTCCGCAGCCTGTCCGGAGCGGAGATTGCTGTCTGCGTTGTGATCGCGGCATTATTGACGGGATATTCCTGTTTTGCTTTTATCCGCAGCAGTGCTTTCTGGAATTCCAGCGTGAGCTATGAAGTGATCTATACCAGCGATTCACCGAGCATGATTGATCCGAACGTCTTTCTGTGGCTGTATCATCCGGAGAATGATCTGCGGCAGCCACTCTTTGCCGTGTTCGCCGCGCCTTTGACGGCTCCGGCATACTTGCTGTCGCTGCCTTTTTCCGGCATTTCTCCCATGATTACCCCGCTGCTGATGAATATATCGCAGATTTTTGTGCTGGTGATCGCAAACCTGATGCTGACGGGAATGCTCAGGCTGAACCGGCCGGAGCGGATCTGCTTTATGGCGATGACGGCTGTGATGTATTCGACGCTGCTGATTTCCGTGATGATTGAGCAGTACATTGTCGCTTATTTCTGGCTGATCTTTGCAGCCTATTCCTATACAGAGAACCGCAGGGCTTCCGTGATCGCGGTCTCCGCTGCCGGCGGAACGTTGCTGACAAGCCTGGCCTTCCTCCCGCTCGCCTATGACGCGGAAAAGGACGGAAAGGGCGTGAAACCCTTCCTGACCGCGATGATGAAGGCTGTTCTCGGATTCCTGACCCTGTTTCTGGCCTTTGGCCGGCTGGATACCCTGATGGGGTTCGGCAAAAAGGCGGGTATCCTGGCATCCTTTGCCGGCGGAGGAAGTATCGCAGAGAGGGCCAACCAGTTTCTGTCCTTTATTACTTCCTGTTTCTCGGCGCCGGACGCGGCGGTTGATACGGTTACCTACGGCCATGCGTCCTGGCAGCTGACCGGGAGAAATATCGTTCAGACAGATTGGGCGGGCCTGGTTATCCTGCTGCTCTGCCTGGTCAGCCTGATCTTGAACCGCAGGGATAAGGCTGTGAAAATCGCGGGCGCCTGGGCAGGATTTTCCGTTGTTCTGCTGCTCGCGGTTGGCTGGGGAGCTCCGGAGAACGGCATGATTCTCTACACCTTATACTTCGGCTGGGCTTTTCTGGTATTGCTGTTCCGGCTGGTCCAGTGGATCGGGGCAAAACTGAAGACCGGCTTATTGACTCCGATTGTGACCTGTACTATAGTAGCCTTAATCGGCTGGCTGAACTTCAGGGGGATCGGAGCGTTGCTGGCTTTTGCGTTTGAACATTATCCGAGGTAAGAATCTGAGAGGATTTAAGAGGATATGCTGAAGTATTATCTGAAAGAGATGCGGGTGCATCATTATATCAAGAACCTGCTTGTTTTTGTCCCGCTGATCTGCAGCGGGCAGATTCTTGATCCGGACAAGTTGCTTCCGTCTTTTTATGCTTTTCTCAGTTTCTGCTTTATTTCTTCCGCGGTTTACTTCATCAACGATATCCGGGATGCCGAAAAGGACCGGAATCATCCGACCAAGTGCAACCGGCCAATTGCTGCCGGACAGATTTCCGTCCGATCCGCAGTCATTTTTACGGTTGTCCTGATCCTGCTGGCGGTGCTGTTTAACTGCCTGTGCTTTCATCCGCTTTCCACGGCTCTACTGGCGGTTTATTTCCTGCTGAACCTCGGCTACAGCCTGGGACTGAAGAACATCCCACTGCTGGATGTGACGATTCTTGCTGCGGGATACCTGATCCGCGCGATGTACGGTTCAGTGGTCACCGGAATCGAGATGTCGGACTGGCTGTATCTGGTGATCATTTCCGCCGCTTTCTATCTCGGGCTCGGAAAACGCAGGAACGAGCTTAAAAAACAGGGAAGTGAGGATACCCGGGAAGTGATCCGCAAATATTCCTTTTCCTTCCTGGACAGCAATATGTATATCTGCATGGCGCTGGTGGTCGTGTTCTACGCTCTGTGGACGATGGACGCGAAGACGATCGAGGCCTATCACGGCAGCAGGATGGTCTGGACCGTTCCGGTGGTTATGCTGATCTTCATGAAATACAGCATGACTGTGGAAGGAAACTCGGACGGGGATCCTGTCGAGGTGCTTCTCCACGACAAAGTGCTGCTCGGCCTGTGCGCGTTCTATCTGCTGCTGATGCTGGCCCTGCTGTATGTAATCAGGTGAAACATGAACGTATACGACTTTGACAAAACCATCTATGACGGAGACAGCACGGTTCATTTCTGGCTGTTCTGCAGCCGCAGGCATCCCGGCGTTTTTGTCAGATGTCTGCCACGGCTGATGAAAGGCGCGGTATTGTATGCTTTCGGACGGATTCCGAAGGAAGACTGGAAGGAGCGGTTCTTTTCGTTTCTGAATTATCTTCCTTCCAATGAAATCATGGTCAGCAGTTTCTGGGAAATCCATTTTGCCAAAATCAAAAAATGGTACCTGGATCAGAAGCAGGACAGCGACGTCATCATTTCCGCATCGCCGGTGTTTCTGCTCGAGCCGGTCAGCAAGCGGCTGGGTGTTTCGCTGATCGCGACGGAAGTGGATCCCAGGACCGGACGTTTTTCCGGGCGAAACTGCTCCGGGGGGGAAAAAGTCATGCGTTTTCGTCAGGTGTATCCCGACGCCCGGATTGACGAATTCTATTCGGACTCGAAAAAAGACCTGCCGATGGCAGGCCTTGCGGCGCAGGCGTTTTTTGTCCGCGGGAATGAGATCCGGCCCTGGACGCCGGAGGAAATCCGTCAGACCCAGTAACGTGTGAACAGTGTGATCACCGTGATCAGACAGCAGCATACACTCCAGACCGCCGATACAAGGGCGCCCTTTTTTTTCAGGACCGGAACAAGTTCCGGCTGTTTCCGGCTCAGGCTGCTGTTGGAAAAGGACATCAGGAACGGCAGAAAGCAGGGAATCAGATACCGGCCCTGGAAGCCGATGGAATAATCCCCTCCAATGATATTCCCGTTCACCTTCGGTGCATGGCTGATGTACTGCAGGGTACAAAGGACGCAGTAGATCAGAACGGATGCAATTAGCCCGGGGAGGCGTTTCCGCCATGCCAGGGGGAAGGGGAAGGTGCAGCATTCCAGAACCGCTGTGCCGAGCAGGATGATCCACCCGAGGATCAGGAAGATTCTCGGGATATGGACGTCAAGCCAGCCGAAGCAGCCCCAGAATCCGATGATCAGGGAGGCAGCGTCCTTCCAGAGGGTTCGGAAAATAATCCCGGGCAGCGCAAAGGGATGCGCGACCAGCCAGGCGCCCTGTTCGGCCGTATAGCCCGCGGCGCCGCCTGCCGGAACCAGATAGGGAATCGCCGCCAGCACAAACCCTACGGCGGCGGCCAGCAGAATCACGATCCTGCGTTTTGCTCCCGCACGGTTCGGACCCTCCAGCGCGTCCCGCGGAAGCAGCAGGAACAGAAGCATCAGGCATACATAGACCGCCTTGATCCCGCACAGGAAAAGCGCGCACAGCACCAGGCGGACATAATCTCCGGTTGTGAGCTGTACCGGTCTGCTCTGTACATTACTTTGCAGACAGGAAAGGATCGAGGCGAACAGGTAAAGGGAAACGGGAATCAATACGGCATCGTAGTTTAGCGTCGCCCCAAGAAACAGGCACATGGGCATCACGGCCAACAGGAACAGCGTCTGTCTGAAAGGCTGCTGTTTCCGTATGGCGGCGCGCATGACAAGCACAAAAAAGATCCAGTTGGCCATCCGCCCGAACAGCAGCTGGATGTAGGGACTGTGGAGCAGGTTTATCCCGAACAGGGAACCGAACAGCGATGCGACTGCCATTCCGAGCGCGGAAAAGAGATAGCCGAAGGAGAAGATCCGCCCTCCGACAGGCAACATCGTCCCGTCCGGAGTATAATCCATGCTCTGCTGAAACAGTGTATCCCACGAACATTTTTCCTGATTCCCGATGCCCATCAGGCGGACGGGATACTCGTCCATCAGCGGCGCGAAGCCTGATGGCAGTGACAGTTTTCCTTCCGCCCAGTATTCGCGGGTAAAGGCCTGCCCGTGACCGATGGCCCAGACGTTCTGAAAATGGGTCAGTTCATCCGGCGAATCAAAGGGCGGGATCAGAAGGATCAGAAGAAGCCCCAGGACCAGCGCAAAGCAAAACAGGACCTTTTCCCTGCGGTGAAAAGGCCCCTGTCTGTTCCCGCCGTGAAACGCGGACTTACTCATCCCGGACATAGATGATGGCGCTTCCGTCAAAGCCTTTGACAAGCAGCATGTTCTGATCGGAGGACATGGAGACCTCTCCGGCGTAACCGCCTTCAAAGCTCATGATCCCGTGAGTATCGCCGATCGTGGTCATCACAAGATAGACCGCCCCGGTCTCGTCCCCGGTGAGATAGGTATCAACAGTCATGCCTGCTTTGGTAAACCTGCCGGGATAGACAAAGTGCATTACATGCCTCGGCTCATCACTGGTTGTATAGGTTGTAATGGCGGTTGAGGGGATATACCGCCAGACAGACTTCCACGTTCCCGTGATTGCTTCTTCATAAAGCGCAAGCTTGTTTTCAGCCGAAGCGGCAGGAAGCACCAGCAGGGAGCACATGAGTAAAAGCAGGATGATGCTGATCGTCTTTTTCATGGAATGAATCCCTCCTTATATTCTGATTATATCATGCTTCTGTCTGTGTTTGAAGAGAAATTTACTGGGAGAATGACGGAATCGGTTAAAAACAAAAGATGAAAAAAAACAACGATAATAATAGAAATAAATAGAATAATAAAGAAAACAAATGATTATCGCCGGTATACAAACTTGCTTTCAATATATAAAAGCATTATAGTACTTTCTGGTTGTTAGCACTCACTGAGAATGAGTGCTAAAACAAGACAGAAAAGACAGGAGGAACTTATTCATGACCGTGAAGCCCTTGGGTGACCGCGTTGTCATCAAAAACTGCGAAGCAGAAGAAACCACCAAATCCGGCCTGATCCTGACCAGCGCCGCTAAAGAAAAGCCCCAGATGGCGATCGTGATCGCTGTCGGCCCCGGGGGAAATGTGGACGGGAAGGAGATTACCATGCACGTGAAGGCGGGCGAAAAGGTGATTTATTCCAAGTATGCCGGCACTGAAGTGAAAGTGGACGGCGAAGAGCTGATCATCGTCCGCCAGAGCGACATTCTGGCTATTGTCGAATAAAAAGGAAAGGGGGGGTTCCGATCGCCCTCTTATAACCCCTTCGGCAAATAAAGAAAAAAGAGAAAAACCTGAGAAGGAGACAGAGAAAAATGGCTAAACAAATTCAGTATGGCGAAGAAGCACGCCGCAGCCTGGAAAAAGGCGTCAACGCGCTGGCGGATACCGTAAAGATTACCCTCGGACCGAAAGGCCGTAACGTAGTGCTGGACAAGAAGTACGGCGCTCCCCTGATCACCAACGACGGTGTAACTATCGCGAAGGAAATTGAACTGGAAGACCCCTTCGAGAACATGGGCGCCCAGCTGGTGAAGGAAGTTTCCACCAAGACCAATGATGTTGCCGGCGACGGAACCACCACAGCCACCCTGCTGGCCCAGGCTATCATCCGTGAAGGCCTGCGGAACCTGGCTGCCGGCGCGAACCCGATGATCCTGAAGAAGGGCATCGAAGTTGCTACGGAAGCTGCTGTCGAAGGCCTGAAGGAACAGAGCGCGCCCATCAACGGCAAGCAGGCGATTGCCCAGGTTGCCGCGAACTCCGCCGCGGATGAGACCATCGGCAAACTGATCTCTGACGCGATGGAAACCGTCGGCGCAGACGGCGTCATCACCGTTGAAGAGAGCAAGACCATGACGACCGGCATGACCACCGTGGAAGGCATGCAGTTCGACCGCGGTTATTCTTCTGCCTACATGGTCACCGATACCGAAAAGATGGAAGCCGTGCTGGATGATCCGCTGATTCTGATCACCGACAAGAAGATCAGCGCCATTCAGGAAGTCCTGCCGGTGCTGGAGCAGGTTGTACAGACCGGCAAAAAGCTGCTGATCATCGCCGAGGATGTCGAAGGCGAAGCCCTTAGCACTCTGGTGGTCAACAAGTTGCGCGGCACCTTTACCTGTGTGTCCGTCAAGGCCCCAGGCTTCGGCGATCGCCGCAAGGAAATGCTGCAGGATATTGCTGTGCTGACCGGTGGCACCGTGATCTCTTCCGAGACCGGTATGGAACTGAAGGAAGCCACCGTTGACATGCTGGGCAAAGCCCGCCAGGTCAAGGTGAACAAAGAGAACACCACGATCGTCGACGGCGCTGGTGACAAGGAAGCCATCAAAGCCCGCGTTGCCCAGATTCGCGCCCAGATTGCCGAAACCACCAGCGACTATGACCGTGAGAAGCTGCAGGAGCGGCTGGCCAAGCTGGCCGGCGGCGTCGCTGTGATCCAGGTCGGCGCTGCCACGGAAGTGGAAATGAAAGAGCGCAAGATGCGGATTGAGGACGCCCTGAGCGCGACCCGTGCCGCAGCGGAAGAAGGCATCGTGCCCGGCGGCGGTATTGCCCTTCTGAACGTGATCCCGAAGGTTGCAGGCCTGCTGGACAGCTATGCCGGTGACGCCAAGACCGGTGTGGAAATCGTCCTGCGCGCGCTGGAAGAGCCGATCCGTCAGATCGCTCTGAACGCTGGAATCGACGGCAGCGTGATCGTGGACCACATCAAGAACGCCAAGAAGCCCGGCTTCGGCTACGACGCGCTGAAGGGCGAGTATGTGGACATGGTGGAGCGCGGCATCATCGACCCGACCAAGGTCACCCGCAGCGCGCTGCAGAATGCAGCCTCCATCGCGGCGATGATTCTGACCACCGAATCCCTGGTAGCCGATATTCCGGAACCCGAACCCGCTGCTCCTGCCGGTGGAGGAATGGGCGGCATGTACTGAGAATAATAAATTAAACCTTGGAGGCGTCCGTGCAAACGGGCGCCGTTTTCCAATTAAATCCGGAAAGATTTTCGGATTGTATTATTCAAGCACAATATGGTAAAATAACAAAAGACAAACATCCAACCAAACAGAAAGGAGTCATGTAACATGGAACAGAAACAAAACATCGTGGTCAGCCTTTTCAAAGTGGAAAGCGAAGCGTATCAGGCGCTTACCGAACTGAAGCAGACACCCGGCAGCGAAAATTCTTACGTCGCGGCGGCCTGCCTGGTGAAAAAGGAGAACGGTTCGGTGAAGGTACTGGACGGTTTTGACACTGGCTCCAACACCAGCGACGACACGGCCAAAGGCGGCCTGATCGGCGCCCTGGTCGGTATTCTCGGCGGCCCCATCGGCGTTCTGCTGGGCGGCAGCCTCGGCCTGCTGATCGGATCCACGGTGGACACGGATGACGCGCTGCTGAACGCCTCCATGCTGGAGCAGATCACCGGCAAGATGGAAGACGGCGAGGTCGCGATCATCGGCCTGGCGTTTGAAGAGAATGAGGAAACCCTGGATCGCAGGTTTATCAAGTTCGACACCGTGATCGCCCGCTTTGACGCCGCTATGGTTGCAGCGGAAGTAGACGAAGCCCAGAAGATGGCAGAAGAGATGGCCAGACAGGCCCGCAAGGAGCTCCGCGACGAGAAGAAGGAAGAACGGAAGGAAAAGAAAGAAGAGAAAAAGGCAAAGCTGAATGCCGAATGGGAAGGCGTTAAGAACAAATTCAAGAAGGACAAGAAAGAAGAAGAGTAAAGGAGAATTAATCCATGGAAATCAAGAGAATCAATGTTCATGAAGCAAAGCGCCGGATCAAGAAGGATCCGGAACTCAGCAAGATGCTCGTTCCCAGCGGCTGGAAGGAAATCGCGCTGGATCTGGACGGCGACGGCAAGGCAGATGTGTGCTTCTCCTGCGAGCAGCTGGGCCACAAGATCGACACCATTGCGGTGGACCTGAACGGCAGCGGCGAATTCAATTTCTACCTGCATGATATGGACCACAACGGCATTCCGGACACGATTATGGTGGTTCCGGAAGGGAAAGACGAGCCGGCAGCTGTCGCTATCGGCGGGGAAGTCGAACTGGGCTTTATCAACCTGGGCGTCAAGGTAGCCGATCTGCTGGTTGCCGAAAACTTCATGAACAGGGAACTGGGCCTGTCCCTTGCAGATCTGGCTGCTTATCTGCAGGCTAACGCCGCCATCATGCTCATGGAGCTTGAGAAGAGAGCGGAAGCGAAGGGCATCGACAAGGTATTCTATTACCTGAACGACGCCGGGACGTATTTCCTCGCCACTGTCGACGGGACAAAGCCGCGAGTACGCCCCTTCGGCACGATCCTGCTGGACGATGGCAAGCTATATATCCAGACCGGGAAGAACAAGGCCGTTGTCAAGCAACTGAAGGAAAACCCCGCTGCAGAGATTTGCGCGAGCATGAACAACGGTACCTGGATTCGGATTGAAACCGAACTGGAGGAAGTCGACAATCATGACCTGAAGGTCAAGATGCTGGACAGGATGCCGATCCTGAAGGAAATGTACAGCGCTGACGACGACAGCATGGTCATGCTTCAGATGAAGAATGCCACAGCGACCTTCTGCTCCCTCATGACGCAAGAGCCCGAGGTCATCACCTTCTGAGAAAACGCGAAACCCATTGGCTCCCTTCGGCACTGCCGGGGGGAGTTAATTTATGTATACCATTTGTGCGGAATATGATACAATAACTTTCAATACAGCAGGATTCAGGAAGGAATGAACGACCATGCCAATCAAAATTTCCAATGAGCTGCCGGCGTACAGGACGCTGACGGAGGAGAATATCTTCGTCATGACGGAGACCCGGGCGACCACCCAGGATATTCGTCCGCTCCGGATTGCCATTGTGAATCTGATGCCGACTAAGATTGACACGGAAACGCAGTTGCTGCGTTTACTGGGAAATACGTCACTGCAGGTGGAAACTGAATTGGTAAAGATGCAAAGTCATGTGTCAAAGAACACACCGGCCGAGCACCTTACGGCCTTTTACAAGACGTTTCCGGAAATCAGAAACCAGAATTTCGACGGGATGATCATCACCGGGGCACCGGTGGAACACATGCTGTTCGAGGAAGTGGAATACTGGGATGAACTGTGCGAAATTATGGAGTGGAGCAAAAGTCACGTTCATTCGACCTTCCATATCTGCTGGGGTGCGCAAGCAGCACTGTATTACCATTTCGGAATTCCGAAGCAGCCGCTGGAGAAAAAGCTGTTCGGCGTGTTTCCGCACCATGCCGAACGGAAGAACTATATCCTGCTCCGGGGCTTTGACGATGTGTTCATGGCACCGCACAGCCGTCATACCACCGTTCTGCGGAAGGATATAGAGAACTGTCCGGCACTGAAGATCCTGGCATCTTCCGACGAAGCCGGCGTGTATGCGGCGATCACCGAGAACGGGCGCCAGGTGTTCATTATGGGACACAGCGAATACGATCCCCGGACGCTGGAGAAGGAATATCTGAGGGACAAGAACGCCGGCCTGCCGATTGAGGTGCCGAAAAACTACTATCCGGACGATGACGATACCAAAGAGCCGATGGTGACCTGGCGAAGCCACGCAAACCTGCTGTATGCGAACTGGCTGAACTATATGGTCTATCAAACTACACCGTACGATCTGAACAAGATCAGGGAACAGGAGGGATAAAAGAATGCTGCAGGATTTGCTGAAGGAACAGAAAGCCTTCTTTAAGCCGGGCGTGCACACGGAACTGCGGGGACAGAACAACCGTAACCGCAGAGTCATCTTGGTCTCCGGTGATGTGATGGCCAACATGCGATCCGACGTAAGCGGTGTTTCCGCCCGGGTGTACCGAAACGGCGTATGGGGGTTCTCCTCGATGGCCGAATATACAAAGGATGCGGCGACAACCGTGCTGAAGGCAGCGACGGAAAACGCTGAATTCATGGACCGGCATGTCGGAAACGGAAAGCCGGCCTTTCCGCCGCTTGCCGGCGGGGAACCGTTCAAAATGGAAGCATTCAATGATCCGGCACAGAAAGCCTATGTGGATTTTGCCCGGGAGATTGACGCATACGTGAGCGCACACTGTCCGAACCTGACCAGCCGAAAAGTGATTGCTACCGAAGATTCCATGGAGAAACTGCTGAAGGTTTCGGACGGAAGGGACGCACACATCCTTTCCCCACGATCCTATATTTATGTTTTCCTCTCAGCGGAAACGCCGGCAGGAGCGCCGGTAGAGCTGTTTAAATCTTTCGGCGGAAGCGGAACCTTTGACGTGAACTTCACCGATCCTTCCGTGCTGTACGCCGGGATTGACAGGCTGTATGAACAGTTGATGCAGAAAAGGGAAGGCGTTTATGCTGACGCAGGGGAGAAAACTGTCATTCTCGGCGGGATGATGACCGGGATGCTGAGCCATGAGGCGGTCGGGCATACCGTAGAAGCCGATCTTGTGCTGGGTGGAAGCGTGGCCGCACATAATCTTAACAAAAAAGTGGCCAGTGACCTGGTTACGCTGACGGATTTTGCGCATGAAGCCTTTGGCGGGACATGCCCGCTGCCGGTTTTTGTGGACGACGAAGGCACCGAAGCGAAGGATGTGACCCTGATCAAAAACGGCATCCTGACCGGCTATATGAACAGCCGGGAGAGTGCCCTGCATTTCGGGATGGAACCGTGCGGAAACGTCCGGGCCTGGATGTTCTCAGACGAACCTCTGATCCGTATGCGGAATACGTCAGTTCATCCCGGTAACGACAAACTGGATGATATGATCGCTTCAATTGACAACGGCTATTATCTGATTGAATCCGGAAACGGACAAGCGGATACGACGGGTGAATTCATGTTCGGCGTGACCATGGGATATGAAATCAAAGGCGGGAAGCTCGGCAGGGCCTTGCTGGATACAACGATCTCCGGCGTAGCGTTTGAAATGCTCAAGACGGTAGATATGGTCAGCGATGAGATCGTATGGTGCAGTTCGGGCTTCTGCGGAAAGAAACAGCCGATGCCGGTCGGCATGGGAGGGCCGGCTTTGCGCTGCAAAGTGAAGATTGGAGGCCGGTGAGATGGACAAAATGAATGAGACTGCAAAAATGATCCTGGCGGAAGCGAAGAAGTATGGCGCAGATTATGCACAGTGCACGGTAAGTGAAAGCGAAAAGAAAGAGTTCAACGTGGACGGCGGACAGTTCTCGCTGATGCGGACGCTGTTCAACCGGGATATTATCATCACTGTATTAAATGAGCAGCGGAAGGGAACCGTGCAGATCAACCGCTTTGATGAGAACGCGGTAAAGGCTGCCGTGGCGGATGCCATCGCCGCGAGCGACAGCGGAATGGCCGATCCGGCCTGGGAATTTGCTCAGGGGCCTGTTGAAGAAAGTTATGAGGAAGGTGTGCCGGAATGCGACACGGACCGCCTGTTCATGAGGACAAAGGAACTGCTGGAAACCATTCGGAAGAAACATCCGAAGATCCTGATCGAACAGATGATTACCGAGCATAACGCGGCGAGAACGGTCTTCATGTCCACGAATGATGTATGTTACCGGACTCGTTCCGGATCTTATTCATTCGAGCTGATGTATTCTGCGCATGAGGGAGAGAAGAGTTCTTCCTTCTACGGAAGTAAAGTGACACTGAAAACACTGGACAAACCGATTATTGAGTGCGCGCTGATTGAGCGGGAACTGACAGCGGTGGAGCAGCAGCTGGACCCGATGCAACTGGAAGGAAAGTTTGTCGGACCGGCAATCCTGGCGCCGATGGCGCTGGCTGAGATCGTAATTGAAACGATGATGGACAACTTTGTCGGCGATATGGGCCTGATCGACGGGACCAGCATCTGGCAGGACAAACTGGGGCAGGAAGTGGCAAATCCCGCTTTCTCTCTGTCCTTTGTGCCCTTCAGCGAGGATGTGGTGATCGGAGAGCATTATACCAGCGAAGGATATCCTACGAAGAACTATGAACTGATCCGGAACGGGAAGCTGATGAGCTTTGCTCTGAGCCAGTACGGCGCCAACAAAACCGGCGGAAAACGGGCCGGAAACCAGAGCGGCAACATGATGATCATGCCCGGAAAGGAAACGCTGGAGCAGATGATCAAAGGAATTGAGAAAGGAATCCTTGTCATGCGCTTCTCCGGCGGACAACCCGCACCCAGCGGCGAGTTCTCCGGTGTGGCAAAGAACAGTTTCCTGATCGAGAACGGAAAAATCGCGGGCGCGCTCTCTGAAACCATGATCAGCGGGTGCGTACCGGAGATGCTGAAGCAAATCCGGGGGATCAGCAGCGATGTGATGAAGGATGGAAATGTGAGTCTGCCATATGTTGCGTTCGAGGGAATTACCATATCAGGGAAATAACCGAGGCGAACCTCTTTCGGTCTCCGAGTGCCCAAAAGCCTCGGAGATTTTTCAAAAGGATTGACTTAAAGCCTGCTCTATGTGTTATTATCGTCAACACAAAGAGAAAACAAACCCAAAAAGCCGGATGGCTGAAAGGAGTACAGCATGAAATACCGTACGATGGGAAAACTGGGCATAAAGACATCTGCTTTCGGTTTGGGATGCATGCGATTCAACGGGGCTGCTTCCGGTGACAGTGAAATTGACGAGCAGAAGGCGATCAAACTGATCCGGCAGGCAATTGACGGGGGTGTGACTTACCTGGACACAGCTTATGTCTATCTGGGCATGACATCGGAAATCGTTCTGGGCAAAGCATTGCTGGACGGATACAGGGATCGGGTGGCCATTGCGACAAAGATGCCCATGGAGCACGTCCATAACCGGGAAGAGATGGAGACATTGCTGGAGAGCGAACTGAAGAAACTGCAGACAGATCATATCGACTTTTATCTGATGCACGGGATCAACAAAGAGAAATGGGAGTATTTCAAATCCATCGGAGCGCCGGAATTCTTTAACGATATGAAAAAGGCCGGGAAGATCCGCTACAAATGCTTTTCTTTCCATGGCCCGTATGATGATTTTGAGTATATCCTGAAGAATTGGGACTGGGACATGGTCCAGATCCAGTATAACTTCATGGATATCAACAACCAGGCTGGGACGAAGGGGCTGGAACTGGCCGGCAGCCTCGGAATTCCGGTGGTAATCATGGAAGGCCTGCTGGGCGGCAGGCTGGCCAAGGCTCCGGCAAATGTTCAGGCCTTATACGACGCGTTCCCGGTGAAACGATCTCCGGTGGAGTGGGCTTTCCGCTGGCTGTGCAATCATCCGGAAGTTTCTGTGGTACTGTCAGGCTGCAACGAGGCGGAACAGATTGCCGACAACCTGAGGATCTTTGACTCGGCAGATACGGAGATCATGACGAAAGAAGAAATGAAACTGATTGACGATGTGCGGGAAGCTTATGTAAGCCGGACGAAGATCGGCTGTACCGGGTGCCGGTACTGTATGCCCTGTCCGAACGGAGTGGATATCCCGGGTATCTTCTCTGCATGGAATAAATATTCATTGTATGGGGCTGATCCGAAGAGTGACTGGGACTTCAGAATGATTGTTGAGAACGACAAAGGTTCGAATAAGTGTATAGGTTGCGGCGCCTGTGAGGCGGCCTGCCCGCAGCATCTTTCGATTATCGACGGGCTAAAAGATGCATGGAAGCAATTGAATTAAAGCAAACTGATGAGATGTGAAACGTCGTCATCGCGGGTGGCCCAGCTGGTAGCTAAACGCATGATTACGTGATTTTCGTCGACTCTTTCCCAGAAACTCATATCCACTTTCTCAGACAGGCGCTCCGCCTGTCTGTTTTCCAGGAGCGGGAAAAGCTGATTGGTCGGGGATGGGAAAGCCAGGCAATACCCTTTTTCCAGCAGAGCGGCTCGAATCCTGGACGCGGAATCGATGGCAATCCTGCCGATCTTCGAATACAACCCGTCTGAAAATAAGGTATCGAACTGGATTCCGGCGATCCGTCCCTTGGCCAGAAGGGCGCCGTGCTGTTTCATGATCGTAAAGAAATGCGGCAGGGTATTATGCTTCGGGATGACGACAGCCTCTCCAAAGAGGGCGCCGCATTTGGTTCCGCCGATATAAAAAGCGTCACAAAACTCAGCCAGGGCCGGAAGAGTCACATCATTTTCCGGGCAGGCAAGGGCATACGCCAGCCTTGCACCATCCACATAGAGCGGAATGCCGAAATCATGACAAACCCGGCTGATGTGCTCCAGTTCCTTCCTGGAATAGAGCGTTCCGAATTCTGTCGGCTGGGAAAGATAGACAAGGCCCGGCATGACCATATGATTCCGGTTTTCATCCTCCTGCCAGGCGGAAAGGCAGGAAGCGATGATCTCGCATGAGAGCTTCCCGTCCGTCTGGGGCAGGGCAAGGACTTTATGTCCTCCGAATTCAACGGCACCGGCCTCATGGACGGCGATATGCCCGCTGACGGGAGCAATCACCCCCTGCCATGGGCGGAGAAATGCGTCGATTATGACGGCATTGGTTTGCGTGCCGCCGATGAGAAAGAAGATATCGGCGTCCGGAGCGGCGCAGCACTCCCGAATTTTTGAACGGGCGGATTCCGAGAAAGAATCCAGGCCATATCCGGCTGTTTTCAGAAGATTTGTCTGCTGCAGGCGTTCCAGAATGCAGGGATACGCGCCTTCCATATAGTCTGAGGCAAACGAAAGCCGATTATCGGCAGAAAAGTTTTGCAGATCATTCATAAGGATTCCTCCGTAATATGCTTCAGTAAGAATGCTTCTGCCATGTTACCACGACAGCAGAAATGTGTCCACGATTATTCTTTTCCTTTGCGTTTTTCTGGTTCTATGATATGATAAAATCAGTATGTATGCGGGCAAAGCAGCTTTTCACCGCGAGAACGGGCAAGACCGTCGGAAAAGTTGAATTACAGGTGATGAAATGATTTTCAGAAAAGCTGAGTCGAGTGAAGCAGCAATTATCATGGCGCTCTACAAGGCTGCTATCGGAACGCCGTTCTGCACGTGGGATAAATCGTATCCGGGTGAAACGGAAATAACGGGAGATCTTTCTTCCGGGTCGCTTTATGTTCTGGAAAAAGATCAGGAATTGATCGGAGCAATCTCTGTTGTTCCGGAGAATGAGCTTGATGATTTTGACTGCTGGAAGATCAGGGAAAATGCCCGTGAGTTTGCAAGGGTGGTACTCAGGCAAGATCAAAAGCATAAAGGGCTTTCAGTTTATCTTGTTGAAAGCATTATAACGGAACTCAAAAAACAAGGCGTTTCCGCGATCCATATTGCTGTTGCGAAAGAGAATATCCCTGCACAAAAACTCTATAAAAAGACGGGATTTGACTTTTGCGGAGAAGCGGATCTGTATGGGCACAGTTTCTTTTTGTGCGAAAAGATATTATAATGATTTGCCACGGTTAAGAAATGACCGAAATAAGGAGGACTCATAAGATGTTCTGGATGGGACCTAAGACAAGAAGAGGACTGTTTATACTTCCCGGAATTGCCGGTTTGGCTATCGGTGCTTTATTACTGTCCGGAAGACCGTGGCTGGAAGGGGAGCCAGATATCCGTACCTATACGGAAGAGAAGAAGCCTGTTGTACAGGCTTATGTGGACGGGAAACCTGTGAAATCATATGTAAAGAAATGAACTGAATAGATTGATTCATCGGGTAAATCCATAGATGTGAGAAGCTCAGAATATTTGTTAAGAAGTGATACGGGACATGAAAAAAACACCTATTGATATTGAAAAGACGGCACTTCTGGTCGAAAGGATTTCGCGAAACCGTTTGATTTTGGCGATAGCCCTTATTGTGGACGGAATCTTATTTCTGTTAAATCCCGGGAAAACGGTGGAAGGTATGGGACGCGCTATTGCGATCAGTCTGCTGTTAGCGGCCGGTGTGATGATCATCGCGAAAATCAGTGTTAAGGAGCCCTTTTCCAGGTTTCTTCCGGCGCTGATTCTTCTGGCAGCAGGGGGACTGATGTATTTCTTTCCGGACGTAGTATCTGCTTATTTTCGCATTATTCTTGCCTTATTGATCATTATAAACGGTTCCGTCAATCTGTTGAGCATTCTTGGATTAAGCCGTGCGCAAGGGATTCTTGTTACTCTGAAGGACAGAGCCGACAGCCTTCGCTCCAGACTCAAAAAGCCAAAAGATTTTGAGAACGGAATACAGGAACAGACTAAACGATATATACGTCCGCTTTATCAAGTCGTTTCGGAATCAGAGGGACATAAAGTTGTATCCATCGTGACAAATGTTTTTACAGTCATATTGGGGATATTGCTTCTTGTTAAGGCGGATCTGTCGATTACAATCTTCGGCGTGATCTTCATATATGTCGGATTCAGTGATTTCTTACTGGCATTCAGAGCTAGAAAAATATCTGAAAAACTGCGTGACAAACAATTCAGAGAAATACTGATCGAAGAGGCCGATGAGAATGAAAATCAGGCTGAAAGACGAGTTGAAAGAGCCTCAGAAGATAAAGTTCAATAGAAAATGATCCGAAAGGGCTGCCTCTAATGGTTTGATTAATGGTTACTAAAGATAATCAGCATATCCTCATCCGTTAAAGTAACCTCCTGATTGAGCTGGTCGCCGCTGAAAATATGCATTTTGTTTTGTGTGTCGACATAGCCGATTAAAACAGCATAATCCCCCTCATATCCCCAGAATTGTCTTGATTTGGCAAAGACAGTCCTGATAAGTGAATCCACGGAAGTCCCCGGAGGCGGAAGCTTTTCAAAGTATTCCCCGGCTTTCTTAACATAAACTTCCTTGCCTTCGAATGAGGAACCTTCGGAATCAGCGGTGGAAGCCATAGATCTAGATTGAATTATCAGGGATACCACTGAAAACATAGTGGTATCCCTTTTTTTTCGGCTTTTTTGTTGATCAGATGTGACTCCTAGCTAATGATATCAAGGCGTAGACGGTTTTGAAAATGAGGGACAGTTTTGAGGGACAGTTTTGGCAAAAAAGTCCGAAAAAAATAGAAAAACTCATCGATTTTCAGCAACAACTTGTCACATCTGGTATTTCCTGATTTCTGCCATGATAAGCGAAAGCCCTTGGAAATCAATGTTTCCAAGGACTTTACACTGGCAGGGGCAGAAGGATTCGAACCCTCAACAAAGGTTTTGGAGACCCACGTGTTACCATTACACCATGCCCCTAAACGACAACAAAAGTGATTATAGAGATAAGAGAAGAATTTGTCAAGAGATACATTTCATGTTGTGAATCGAAGAAGAATATCCAGATCAACTGGAGAATGATTGTATTGCGACAGAAAGACAAGTGCAAGATCAGCATATTTTTCAGCGTGATTTGCATGGAAGTATTGAGATGCTGCATTTATAATGTCGATAAAGGAATGAAAGTCACCAAATTTTGCAGGAATCAATAAGGAGGAAGCCAGATGACGACCCGCACCGTAAGGCCCAGAGCCAAAGGAACCGGCTGGTTTGCCAGGGACTGGCGGCTGTATGTGATGCTGATCCTGCCTGTGGCTTTCTACCTGATCTTTTGCTATAAACCGATGATCGGCCTGATTATCGCATTCCAGAAGTACAACATGTTCAAGGGCATGTGGGGAAGCAAATGGGTCGGGCTGGATAACTTCAAGTTCGTGATGAGCATGCCGGACTTCCCGGTGGCGCTGAGAAATACCCTGTGGCTGAATTTTCTGGGCTTGATTGCCGGATTCCCGGTACCGATTATCCTGGCGATCATGCTGAATGAACTGAGAAGCGTACCTTTTAAAAAGGTTTCCCAGACGCTGCTGTATCTGCCGCACTTTCTGAGCTGGATCATCATCGGCGGTATGGTGTTGCAGATCTTCGCTCCGAAGACCGGCATCATCAACGCGACGCTGCTCAAATGGGGGTGGATCGACAAAAGCATTCCGTTCCTGACGGACGGTCCGCACTGGCAGGCGACCTACACCTTTATCGGCGTCTGGCAGAGCATGGGATGGGGGACAATCCTGTACCTTTCCGCGATTACCGGAATTAATATGGAGCTGTTCGAAGCCGCGAAGATTGACGGCGCGAACAAGCTGCAGCAGATCTGGCATGTTACGCTGCCGGGGATCCGCTCCACGATCGTGGTGCTGCTGATCCTGAACATCGGCCAGATGATGAATATCAGCTTTGACAGGCCGTATGTGCTGGGAAATCCCATGGTGCGGGATTACTGCGATGTGCTTTCCACGTTTGTGTACCGCGCCGGCATTACCAATTCCCAGTTTGCCAGGGCGACGGCGATCGGTCTGTTCCAGTCTGTTGTCGGTATGATTCTGATCACCGGCGCCAACCTGATCACCAAGCGCTTTGGTGAAGAAGGCATCTGGTAAGGGAGGGGAGCAAAGATGACGACGATGAGCAAGAAAGCTCCCGAGCAGATGCTTACGGGAAAGGAATCGAAGAAGTGGACAGCGGGTCAAATCATTCTGATGATTCTCATCGCTATTTTCAGCCTGAGCTGCCTGCTTCCCTTCATCAATGTAGCGGCGGTTTCATTGAGTTCCAAATCCGCGATTCTGCGCGGGGATGTGACTTTCTGGCCGGTGGAATTCAATACGACTGCCTATGAAGCAATCTTCAAGGACAGCAGCATGATCCACAGCCTGGTTTATACGGTCATCATCACGATCGTGTATACGGTGTTTTCCATGATCCTGACGATCCTGATGGCCTATCCGCTGACCAAAGGGCGGCTGCGGGGACGGAAGTTCTTCAACTTCCTGGCGCTGTTTACGATGTATTTCAGCGGTGGAACGATTCCGATTTACCTGAACATCAAGGAACTGGGGCTCCTGGACACGCCGTGGTCGCTGATTCTGCCGGGCATGCTGAGCACGTATAACATGATCATCCTGAAGAGTTTCTTCTCAGCCTTGCCCAAGGAACTGGAGGAAGCGGCAATTATTGACGGCGCAAATGACTTCCAGGTGCTGCTGCGGGTTTATCTCCCGCTTTCACTGGCCTCAATTGCAACGCTGACGCTGTTCTATGCGGTAGGCAAGTGGAACAGCTTCCAGGATGCGCTGTATTACATCAGCAACAAGGCTTATCAGCCACTGCAGCTGAAACTGTACCATATCATCAAGGGCAGCCAGGCGGTGGATGTGGCTGCGATGGAGGGCGGCGCTTCAACGGTGGCGTCGAGTGTGTCGGAGTCGATTGAACCGGCGACGATCATTTTTGCGACCTTGCCGATTCTGGTGGTGTATCCTCTCGTGCAGCGGTATTTCGTCGCAGGTGTCACGATCGGCGCTGTGAAAGGATAATGGTGTTATTTGCCGTCAGATGACGGTAAAATAAAGAAAAGGAGAGAATGGAACATGAAGAAGGTACTTGCTATCCTGCTGACCCTGGCACTGTTGCTGGGAATGACCAGTGCCGTGCTGGCCGAAGACGAATGGATCACGCTGCGCGTGGAAGCCTACGATCGTGAGATCGCCGGTTTCGATGTGACGAACTGCTGGCAGCTGAAGTATGCACAGGAGCACTTCGGCGATCCCAACAAGATCAAGCTGGAGTTTGTGCCCTTTGCCCGCTGGACTGAAGGCGAACTGCTGACCACCGCGCTGGCCGGCGGCACCGCTCCGGACCTCTGCATGACCTATGGCGGCGGACTGGTGCAGCAGTGCATCGACGACGAAGGCATCTGGCAGCTGGACGATTTCCTAAATGAATACGGCGCTAACCTGAAGGCTTTCCTGGGCGACGAGCTGCTCGCTTACGGCCAGAAGGACCATGACGGCGACGGCACTCCCGAGCAGTGGTCAATTCCGGCCCGCCGGATCAGCCGCGCGAACGTCGGCAACTTCATCCGGGAAGACTGGCTGAAGGCCCTGAACATGGAAAAGCCCACCACCATTGATGAATTCACCGCTTATCTGCGTGCCGCCAAAGAAGCCAAGCTGGCCGGCGACAATACACAGCCCCTCGGAATCTGGCTCTATGAAGCCAACCCGATGTTCAATGTCCGCAGAATTACGGACGCCTGGGTTGATTTCAGCCAGGTTTCCAAGGAAGACTGGTATGCTTATTCCAGCAACCCCGAAATGCTGCCGGGCGCCAAGGAAGGCTTCCGCTGGCTGAACACGATGTATAACGAGGGTATCATCCCGGAGACCTACGCGCTGACCCAGAATGACGATGAGCATGATACCTCCCGGATCATGGGTTACTACGGCTTCTTCACCGAACAGCCCGATCAGCCCTGGCGGACCGACAAGAACCTGGAGATCGAACTGGAAAAGAATGTCGAAGGCGGCCACTGGATTACCGTGAACCCCTTCAAGAACGACAGCCTGGGTAAGACCCTGCATGATATCTATTCTCCGGCCGGTCTGAGCATCATTATTCCGAAGACCACGGACGAGAAGACCGCGATTGCCGCAATCAAGTACATGGACTGGATGGCTCAGCCGGAAAACATGTTTGCGATGCAGAACGGCCAGGAAGGCATCAACTATGAAGGCCTGACCGAAGATGGCATCCCCTACGGCGTGAAGAGCGCGGACGATGTTCCGAACGAGAACAAGATGCATGCCGGCGACATCTGCTTCATCTCCAACGGCCTGTACTACGGCGACGACGCAAAGAATGCTGCCGCGCTGGCGCTGCCCTTCAAGGGATATGAAGAAGACGTCAAGGCTTCCTATGCGGACGCTCTGACCGATGCCTGGACCCAGGTCAGCTACCCGGTCAGCATTCAGGCTGATACCGATTACGGCGAGACCGTAAAGAGCGCACAGGGCAAGTTCCTGGCTGACGTGATCACCTGCGCTCCCGAGAAGTTTGACGAAGTCTTTGACGCCGGCATTCAGGATATCCTGAATTCCGGTGCACAGCAGATGATTGATGAGTATCGCGCGGCTTACCAGGCAGGTAACTATCGCGGAACATTCCCGGGAGATCTGTAATTCCGCAAAAACAAGAAAACACAACGGGACTGCCTCGATCGATCCGTCGGATTGGGGGAGGCAGTCCCCCTTTATACCCAAATATCAGGTTTTTCAGCCCTATAATTCCCTGTTTTTGAAGCGGCTCAGCTGTTTCCGGTACTGTTTCGGGGACATGCCGACCACTTTGGAAAAGGAACGAAGGAAATTGGAATAATCATTGAAACCGCACTGATAGGAAATGGTATTGAGCGAGTCGGCACCCAGCATCAGCTGGCGCGCGAGGGTGACCCGGCGGTAGAGGACATAGTCGTAGACGCTTCGGTTGGTGAAGCGGGAAAACTCGTGGGAAAGATAGGATTCGCTGACGCCGAACCGCCTGGCCAGTTCACTGATCCGAAGCGGCTGGGTGTAATGATTGTTGATATAGGTCAGCACATCCTGAATGGCGCTGTTTGAGGCGCCCTCATCCTTGACGGGGACCGTACGGCGGATGACCTGACAGAGCAGATTCAGCAGCGTCATCATATGCGCGTAATCCTCAAAACGGTCCACCGCGTCTCCGTCCCGCAGCTGTGCGGATTCAATCTTGCGGATACAGTACACAAACCGATCGGCATCGACATCCGACAGCTGATAGGTATGATGCCCGCCAGCGGCGCGGGCCTGAAGGAACTGGTTGAGGTTCAGCTGGCCGCAGCCCAGGTTTTCCAGCACTTCCGGGGACAGATTCAGGAAAGCGCGCTCATAATTTTTCATTTCGCCGGTGCAGGAAAGCCCGTGCATGCAGAAGGGCGGGAAAATATAGACCTGATTGGGTTTGAGCAGGTACAGCTTGTTATCCACGCCCATGTATTCCCCGCCGTGTAGATGAATATAGAGCTCATAATAATCGTGGCAGTGATACTGGGTTATTTCCATCTGTTCATTGAAACGGTAACGGGCTTCATACCCCTGACCGCCCTGGGCCATCGGCTCAAAAGGGGTCTGGATTTCATAGGTTTCCATCGTGAATCCTCCGGGAGCTTTTACACATCATCCGGCCTTCGGCCACCTTCCCCTAAAAGGGGAAGGCTCTGAAAATGTGCAGCATTTGCATATGATGAAAGAGGGAAAAACGTATATGATCAACGTGGCCATCGTAGGAACAGGCGGAATCTCTCACGCTCATATCCAGGCATATCTGAAATTTCCGGAGCGTTGCCGAATCGCGGCGCTTGTGGATATTATCCCTGAAAAGGCGCGTCGTGTCAAGGAACAGTACGGGCTGGACGCGGATGTGTATCTGGATCACCACGAGATCCTGGACAAGGAGATTGACCTGGTGGATGTATGCACGCCGCCGTATGTCCATGCGGAAATCTCGATCAACGCGCTGAAAAGCGGGAAGAACGTAGTATGTGAAAAGCCCATGGCAGCGTCCCTGGCTGAGTGCGACGCGATGCTGAAAGCACGTGACGAGAGTGGGAAAAAACTGTCGATCATCGCGCAGAACCGTTTCCGGTTGCCGGTGCGCAACCTGAAAGCCATGCTGGACAGCGGCCTGGCCGGGAAAGTACGGCATGTGACGGTCAATTCCCTGTGGTTCCGGGGCCACAGCTACTACGACCTGTGGTGGCGGGGAACCTGGGAAACGGAAGGCGGCGGATGTACGCTGAACCACGCGGTCCATCATATTGATATGCTGGGCTGGATGATGGGCACGCCGGAACGGGTGACGAGCGTATTGGCCAACACCGGGCATGATAACGCCGAAGTGGAGGACCTGTCCGTCAGCATCGCCGAATATCCCGACGCCCTCGCGACGGTGACAGCTTCCGTGGTGGATCATGGAGAGGATCAGGCGCTGATCTTCCAGTGCGAGAGGGCCAAGATCGCTTTTCCGTACAGCGTGTTTGCCTCCCAGCCGCAGCCGAACGGATTCCCGCTGGCGGAGCCGGATGAGGCTTTTGCCAGAGAAGCGGAAGCATTTCTGGCAAAGCTTCCCCTGCTGCCCTATGAGATGCATGAAGGGCAGCTGGAGAACGTGCTGACCGCGCTGGAAAACGACACAGAACCCGCCATCACCGGCGAGGACGGACGGCGAACGATTGAACTGATCAGCGCGATCTATAAGGCCGGATCAACCAGGACGGCGGTCACGCTCCCGCTGAGTCCGGAGGATCCCTTCTATACGGTGGAAGGCATCCGCGCGAACGTCCCGCATTTTTATCAGAAGACCGCTTCGGTAGAGAGCCAGGATGGGGAACTTTCCTTCGGCAACTTCCGGAAAGGGGAAAAGCGATGAACGTATCAGACGGCATGAATTATGCGCCGAAAGGGAAACCGAGCCCGGTCGTCAAACCCGGTGAATTCGTCTTTTCCGCGGTCCGGCTGGATCACGGGCATATTTACGGCATGTGCAACGGACTGACGGAAGCCGGCGGCACGCTGAAATACGTTTACGACCCGGATGAATCGAAAATTGCGGCTTTCCTGAAAGCGTTTCCCCAGGCACAGGCGGCCCGGAGCGAGGAAGAAGCATTGTCGGATCCGGAAACGCAGATGATTGCCGGTGCAGCTGTGACCAGCGAGCGCTGCGCCCTCGGGCTTCGGACCATGGAGGCGGGGAAGGATTACTTTACGGACAAAGCGCCGTTCACGACGATGGAACAGCTGGCCTCCGCCCGAGAAACAGTGGAGAAGACCGGGAAAAAATACATGGTGTATTACGCAGAACGGCTCCATGACGAAGGTTCCATTTTGGCCGGATACATCGCCGAGGCCGGAGAAATCGGGAAAGTGATCTCGGTGACCGGATTCGGCCCACACCGACTCGGCGCGCCGGGAAGGCCCGCCTGGTTCTTCGAGCGGGAGAAATACGGTGGAATCCTTTGCGACATCGGCAGCCATCAGCTGGAGCAGTTCCTGTATTATACGAAGGAAGAGGATGCAACGGTGACGGCCAGCCGGATCGCCAATTTCGCCCATCCGGAATATCCGGAACTGGAGGACTTCGGGGACTGCCAGCTGACCGGGAAGAACGGGTCAGCTGGATACTTCCGCCTGGACTGGTTTACGCCGGACGGACTGAGAACCTGGGGCGACGGGCGGATGTTCATCCAGGGAACAAAAGGATTTATCGAAATCCGCAAATATGTGAACCTGGCTTCCGATCAGGACGGCGGCGGGCATGTATTTATGGTGAATGATCAGGGCGAGAAGTATCTGAATGCCGTCGGCGTCACGGGGTATCCATTCTTCGGGCAGCTGATTCTGGACTGCCTGAACCGGACAGAAAACGCCATGACGCAGGAGCATGCGTTTAAGGCAGCTGAATTGAGCTTGCAGGCTCAGGCTCAGGCTGTGAGAATAGGGAGCTTTCCGGTTGCGCCCTGACACCCCTTTGGCAGCAGCAATATGAAAGATCGTTGAAAAAAGTTTGCAATAAAAAGATGATGAAAAGAGACAGGATCCGGTTGGGGATCGTCGGGATCGGGAATATGGGATCCGAGCATTGCCGGACGATCCTGGCGGGAAAATGCCCGGAGGTGGAACTGACGGCGGTGGCGGACCTGCGGCCGGAACGGTGTGCATGGGCAAATGAAATACTGCCGGCGGGCACATGGGTTTTTGCGGGCGGAAGCGAACTGATCCGCAGCGGAGCCTGTGAGGCGGTTCTGGTCGCCGCGCCGCACTTCCAGCATGAGGAAATCTGCATTGAAGCGCTCGAACGCGGGCTGGATGTCCTGTGCGAAAAACCGGCGGCGGTTCGGGCATCTCAGGCGGAGAGAATGAGCCGGACGGCCGTGCAAACCGGCAGGACGCTGACCTTTATGTTCAACCAGCGGACCAACTGCATCTACCGCGCGCTGAAGCATCTGCTGGAAAGCGGAAACCTTGGAAAAATCAAGCGGATCAACTGGATTATCACAGACTGGTACAGGACGCAGCGATACTATGATTCCGGCTCCTGGCGGGCTACCTGGGCCGGGGAAGGAGGCGGCGTGCTGCTGAACCAGTGCCCGCATCAGCTGGATCTGCTGATCTGGCTGTGCGGCATGCCGTGCAGGGTCACGGCCAAATGCCAGGAAGGGAAATGGCACCATATCGAAGTGGAGGACGACGTGACGGCCTTCCTTGAATTTCCGGGCGGCGCCAGCGGCGTTTTTGTCGCGTCCACAGGCGACCTGCCTGGGACGAACCGGCTGGAAATTGACTGCGAACGCGGCAAAGCAGTCTGCGAGGGCGGCGAAGTACGCGTGCGGGAGTTGGAAGAAAACGAGCGGGAGATCTGCTTTACCAGCGACGATCCCTGGTACAGAGGGGAAAGCCAAGAATATATCCTGGAGACAGATGGGGAAAACCCGCAGCATGCCGGGGTCATCAATGCTTTTGCGGCGCATCTGCTCCGGGGAGAAGCATTAATTGCGGAAGCGGAAGATGGACTCCGGGCTCTGCAGCTGTCCAACGCGATCCATCTGTCCGGATGGACCGGTGAAACCCTCTCTATACCGGTATCAGAAGAACGGTTTGACCGGAAACTGGATATGAAAATCGCCGGTTCGCATATCACGAAAACCGGCGATATTACCTATGAAACCAGTCATAGCGGGACCGGAGAGCGCCTCAGCGGGTCAGGTCATACATCATGATCCCCGCGGCGACGGCAGCGTTCAGGGATTCCGCGCCGCCGCGCATCGGCAGGCAGAGATGGTGTGTGGCAACGGCTTTCACTTCGTCGGAAACGCCGTTTCCCTCATTACCGATGACAAGCACAAAGGAAGGAGAAACTTTGTCCCTTTCATAGAATGGTTCGCCGTCTAACTGGGAAGAAAGGACGGAGCAGCCCTTCTTTTTCAATGCTTCCAGACTTTCTTGCAGGGAAGGCGGGAAGGAAAAACCAAGGCGGAAAATGCTGCCCATGGTCGCGCGCAAAACCTTCGGAGAAAAAAGATCGGCACACTCCCGACTAAAAAGGATTCCATTGAATCCGGCAGCATCTGCGGTACGAATAATGGTTCCGACGTTTCCGGGATCCTGTACGCCATCAAGCGCAAGCAAGCGTGGGCCGTCAGCCGGTTTTGTCTCCAGATCCATTACCGCTGCAATGCCCTGGGGTGTCTTTGTATCGGAGATACTGCTGAAGATATGCTCGGGAAGAACGAATGCTGGAATAGCGGCCGGGAGATCGAAACTGACGCCAAGATTCTCCCGCAGAAGGACGGCTTTCACCATCATGCCGGAAGCAAGCGCTTCACGGACCATTTTGGGTCCCTCCACCAGGAAAGCATGATGCATTTCGCGGCCTTTTTTGTCTTTTAAGGATTTCCAGGCCTGGACTTTCGTGTTCTTCAGGGAGGTTATGGTTTCCATCAGTAAAATCCTTTCTGTGGAGGCTTTCCGATCGTCCGGAGCTGCCGTTAGGAATCGCACATGCTCCACGGGTGGTGTGTCGCTTCACGCACCGCGCGGGACATCGTTCAGCTGAGAAAGAGCAACTGACTCTTTCTCTGGGCGCTACGCTCCCAACACTCCTTCGACTTTTACACTGAAGTCAGGTCGAGCAGGGTTGTGAGCCAGGCGGAGAGAGAATCAAAGGGCTTGAGGGCCGTCCGCTCCGTGAAGGACTGATCGATGGCGGTTGAGACGACCGACTCGCCGTAGGGAGTAAACGGGTGGTAGAAGTCTCCGGTGAAGAAATTCGGGAACAGCATAGCCGCAGAGGCCGGGAATTCCTTGGCAAAACGGATCAGAAACTGCGGGAGAAGCTCCTCCGGACGGACGGAAAGGGCGGCAGGAACGGCGGTCGCATCAGGCAGGTCGGGTGTAATCTGTTGCAGGACAGAGAGACCGACGGGTATTTCCATCTTCTTTTCGGCGGAGAAGAGGAGCGAGATGGAAGCAACGCGCTGGTTCCGGAACATGGTGAGACAATGCCACAGGCCGGTCTTGACCTGATCCGGCAGACCCTCCAGCAGCAACGAACCGCGGCCAGCCAGGCAGAGGCTCATTTGCTCGGGCAGGAAATCGTTCCGGCCCGGATCGGTTGAAATCTGCAGGAGCATAAGGCCTGAAAGCATCATCAGGTAGCTGAAGTGCAGCAGCAGAAGGGAACCGAGACGTGTTGGAAGTCCGGTCGAAGGGTTGTACAGCAACGCGGGAAGCAGGAAGGCAAAGCGGTCTGCGATGAAACTGTCCAGCGCGAGGCGCGAATGACGAAGCGCTGAAGTGTCGGCCCTCGCGTTGTTCAAAATCTGCTCGAGCAGCACCAAATCCTGCTGGAAAACCGGATCCTGCGCATAGCCGAGATCCTGACGGAGAATCGAAGGATCACGCAGCAGGGACGGGAGCAGCATATAGTGCACACCAAGGGGAATCTGGCAGCTGCGGACAGCCTGCTCCCTTCCGCGGAGGAAAAGCGAGATATCCGCGGTGCAGGCGCCGATATCCAGGACCATAAAGCCGCCCCGGGTGTCTTCCGAAGCGCAGAGGCGGAAATAAGCTCCCAGGGCAGCGCTTTCCGCGGCAAAGGTGACCAGCGGCTGTTTCTCCGGGATCGGGAAACCGGCGGCTTCGTTGACTTCCCGGGCCAGAGAGATAAACAATTCCCTGAGTTTCTCCCGGCCTGTTTTAGCCATCTCATCCGGAATGGCAAAACGCCAGAGGATGGAGGCAAGCCCGTCCGAACGCGCCTGCAGCGCGGTCATCAGCATGATCTGATGAAGACAGAGCACGATGGAACGCCCCTTTTCCTCTTCCCATTTCAGGCAGGTATAGAGGGCGCCGGTGGGAACGGAAAGCACGTCCTGAAGCGAGGAGGATATCAGCACGATGCCGTCCTCAAATGGCAGCGGCGCGGCGCCTGGAACGTTTCGGAAGATCCGGGACGCGGTCGGAAGAAGCGCGGAAACCGGAACCGCCGGCAAAAACTCGCGGTGAAGCAGATCCCGGGAAGAAGCCGGGTTATTAATCAGCGTGCGCACCATGGAGGCGCCCTGAAGCGGTTTCCGGTGATGCCCGGCGGAAAGTACGATGGAGGTACCGACTGAACCGAAATCAATGCAGGCCGTCACACTCTCTTCCTTCCGCATTTCCGGCTCGGGAAGCAGATTCAGCACGGAGCCAATCGCAGTGCCCTCCCGGCTGAAGGTAAAGCACAGCGGAAAAGAGGGCGTGTGTAAAACCATCCGGGCGGACTCCCCGCGTTCCGGCGACAGGGAGGAACCATCAGCCGTGAAGATTTTCATTTCAAAGGTCGCCGGCATGTTCGCGTAGATCAGATAGGCTTTCCAGTCTTCGGGAGAGAAGGGCAGGTTTGGCCAGACGGCGAGCGTCGGGATATCGTGGGCATAGAGATTCATGATTTCATCCGGTGCCCAGGTGCGAATCATCCGGACCGGGAAGCTTCCTTCCAGCGTCAGTATAGCTTTGACGCCGCTTCCTTCACTGCGTTCAAAGGAGAGCATCCCCTGCCTGAAAAGTGTCCGGCCTTCGGGAAGGCGGCAAAGCGCGAGTGCAAAATCCACATTCAGTGGCGGAAGCACGGCATCCGCCTGGATGACGGGCTGCCCGGCGGACTGTTCGCTTTCCTTCTGCGGAACTTCCGCCGGCGGAAGAACACACATGGCATTGAGCAGGGAATCACCGATAATTTCTCCGCCCCGGGCAGGGAAAAGTGCCAGCTGTTCGCAGAAGGGCTGAAGCGCAGGGGCGGCCAGATTCTGCCCCAGCGATTCCGTCAGGATTGTCTGCACGGAGGGAGAATGCAAATCCCAGGGCCAGCTCAGTTCTGTGACTGTATCCCGGATCGGCTGGGCGGCCTTCTCCAGCAGCTTCAGAACAACGCCGCGGGCATCCTCGCGTGCGTCCGGATACCGATCCAGCAGCAGATTCAGCTCTCGGACCAGCGCGTCATGGTAATCATCGGAAGCCCGGGCAAGGGTCCGGCATTCTTCCGAAAGCAGATTCAGAATATAATCTTCGGCCGGGAGTGGAATGGCCTCCAGAAGGGTATCGGCGTTTTCCCGGGCGAAAGGTACTTCTTTGTAGCAAAACACAATATCATCCGGAACCTTGCACTGGGAGGCCGGGAACCCGGGATGATCCAACAGCCTGGAAGCTACCTCGTCTCCAGCCAGAACATGCTCATAGAAACAGACATCGCGAACCAGGGATGAAGCGAAGGCGGGCAACAGACGAAGCCCGAAGGCGGCTTTCAGCCGGAGCTCCATCCGGTCAAACAGGGCGGTGTCATCTTTTTCCCTGGAAAGATCTACAAGAAAGTCAGATAGAAAAGAACGGAAAGCGGAAGACGCGGATTCGGGAAGGGCGTCCTGCATCCGCGCGAGCTGTTCCTTCATCACGGTCCGGTCGCTTTCGCAAAGGAGATAGCACGGATCCCGAAAGGATGAAGTCTCAGTATCAAACCACGGAGCTGAAAACGCGGGCAGCAGCGATGCATGGCCGGCGGTACGGCGGGCCGGGATCAGGTCCCGACCGGGCAGGATCAGCGCAAAGGGAAGCGATTCGCTTTCCCGAACCAGGGAAACCAGATGGACATGATCCGCCTGATGATCAACCAGCCAGGCCCGAAGGACAGGGGAGGTATCCGCATCCAGACGTTCAAATGCAAGGGACGCTTCCTCGGAGGTTCTGCGGCGATATTGGCGCAGCATAAGACAGGCCAGCAGGCCTCTTTTTTCACCATCGGGTTCAGCAGAAGCATCGAGCTGGCCGGGGATCAGCGAAAGAAGCGACGAAACAGTGAGCAGAGGTTTCTCCGGATACAGGTCCGGCAGCAGCGGCAGCGCCGGAAGCGAACCGACTGAAAGAAAACGCAGGGCAGCAACTTCCTCACGGCTGACGGTCAGGGCGGCTCGGACCAGAACAAACAGCGGATCATCTGCCGCAGCGTCAGAAACTGTGGACAAAAGCTCCTTGAGTAATGTTTTCACGTCGGACAGCTGTCCTTCCCAGAAGAGCGAGGGTAAAAGGGCTCGCATTTCCTTGCGGATCGTTTCCGACCCGTTCGTTTCCGCCAGCAGAAGCGCGGACAGCTTCTCCACAGCGGCAGGGGTGAGCAGGCGGGAAGAACAGGGATCCACGGAAGACGGATCGGAGGAAACACCGGAAGACTCAGACAGCGGAAGCAGCGCTTCCAGATCCTGCCTGCAGCGCTGTACCGCAGCCTTCAGAAGTCTGATCCGCCGGGCCTGGGCGGCCAGTGTCAGATGATCCGTTTTTTCTTCAGGAGAGAAATGTGCGGCCTTGTCTTCGGCAGAAGCCAGAGCACCCAGGCACTGTGTCATACAATACTGGAGAGCCGGCCGGGCGTAACAGCCGCTCATGGCGCAGAATGCCTGGTTACGTGCTTCCGTTTCTTCCTTCAGCTGTGCAGCAATTTCATCCAGCCGACGAATCTGCTTTTCCTCATCCGTATCAGCCAGGGAGACCCGATGAACCGGTTTGATTTGCATCACGCCGGCTTCTTCGGCTTCTTCGACAGAAACGTCATATTCGGAGGCAACCGTCACTGTTCTTCCGCAGGCAGCAACGGCATTCTGCCAGACCGGCTCGCTGATCTCGGGAAGGCGGAGTGGATCTGGAAGGAAGCGGATCAGCGAGAGAACCTCCGACAGGATTGCTTTCAGCGTACGCTCAACAGCAGTCAATGTTTCAGGAAGCACGACAGAGCCGCTTTCCGGGCGGAAAAGGCGCTTGAAAAGACCGCCGCGCGTATTCGGCGCAAGGGAGCGAAGCGAGGAAGGGCGTTCCGCATAAGTATGCAGGGCGGGAAACAGATCGGAAAGAAGCCAGAATGCACAATGGAAAAAAGCAGCAAAAGACTTTGCCTCTTTCCCGAGCGACTGCAGAGTTAGGATGCCCGGAACCTCCAGGGTATGCAGGCCCGCGGCGGGAGCTTTTTCGGATGAACAGATTTGCCCCAGCACGCGGGCCGCCGCTACCCACACCAGCCGCCACGCTTCCTCTGACTGACTCAGGGAAGCGGGAAGGGACAAAAGCCAGCAGGCATCGGCGGGGGAAGCATCCACCCGGTCTGGCCGGGCAACAAGCTGCTGATCCTCCATGGCTTGAACAGCTTCGCGAAAGGTCCTTTCCTCCAATTCGGTGGCGGGAGAAGAGCGCTTTGCCAGACAAAGCAGGCAGAAGAAGGCTTTTTCAACGGGAATGATGTTACGAAGATAACGAAGCAGCGCAAAAAGAGCACCTGCAGAAAAGGGATCGCATAGATCACTCAGGAAACAGAGCCTGACTTCTTCACCTGCGTCCACCGCGGAACGAATACGCCCGGTCCAATCCGAGAAGGACTGAGAAAAATCATTACGGGACAGCAGGGCGGAAAACGCCCATTCCACCGCTTCTCTGTCGGTTTTGTAGGAAAGCGGCATTCCCTTACCCCGCAGGGCCCCGATCAGTACAGAAGAAGCAGGATCCGAAGAAAGATCCGTAAGGGACGGGAGCTGCGGACGAAAAGCATCAAAACGAAAAGAAGAAGGGAAAAGTGAACAATCTGTATCCAGATCCCCGATCAGAGCGGGAATCAGGGAATCCGGCTCTCTGTCGGTAATATGGCAGATATCAAGACCGGTCACCGGGCGGGCCGCTCCGCAGGAAAGGGTGGACAGGATCGTTGGCAGAGCCCGTCCTGTTGCGTTCCCGATCGCCAGCAAAAACGACTTCAAAATTTTCCCTTCTTTCACAATACTTACCATATAATTTTCGACATCAGGCTGAAAAAAACCTGCTGAAACAGTTTACGACACAAGTATGACATGGTATAATCCCAAAGATTAAGGAGGATGAATATGCTGAAAAAACTGACGGTGATCGGATGTACGATGTGGATTCTTGGACTTGTTACTACGATTATCGGATTGAATCTGACTGGGAATGCAAAGACATGGGTCTCCATCGTCGGAAATGTCATTTTTTTGGTCGGGCTGGGAATCACAGGGGTTGTCTGGGTGAAAAGGAAGAAAGACGAAGAAAAGAACGCCGAGTCAAAATGACCCGGCGTTCATCATGAAATGGGGGTTTCGGTTAAGAGTTGTACCCCTTTGGGTTTTGGTGCTGGAAGTTGTAGGTGTCGCGGCACATATCCTCAAGGTTTTTTTCTGCCTCCCAGCCGAGGAGGGCTTTGGCTTTTGACGGATCCGCATAGTTCTCGGCAATGTCGCCGGGGCGCCGGGGCGCAATGACATAAGGAACGGGAACGTTGTTGACCCGAACGAAGGTGTTCACCAGGTCAAGCACGGAATAGCCGTGCCCTGTGCCGAGGTTGATGATTTCGGAGCCGGAGTGTTCCTTTGCATAATCGCAGGCCTTCACGTGGCCTTTTGCCAGATCAACCACATGAATGTAGTCCCGCACACCGGTTCCGTCCGGCGTGGGATAATCATTGCCGAAGACGGAAAGTTTTTCAAGTTCGCCTACAGCGACCTTGGCGATATACGGCATCAGGTTATTCGGAATGCCGGAGGGATCTTCACCGATGAGGCCGGAGGAATGGGCACCGATGGGGTTGAAATAGCGCAGGAGAACGACGCTCCACTCAGGATCGGCAGCGGCCTGGCCTTCCAGAATCTTCTCAATCATGTATTTTGTCCAGCCGTATGGGTTGGTGCAGCCAACGGATGGCATATCCTCCCGATAGGGAACGGTCGGCTGGTTTCCGTAGACGGTGGCGGAGGAAGAGAAGACGATCCGCTTGACGCCGTGAGCCTGCATGGTTTCACAGAGGGTCAGGGTGGTATCCAGATTGTTCCGGTAATAACGCAGCGGCTGTGCAACGCTTTCCCCGACGGCCTTCAGCCCGGCAAAATGGATCACGCAGTCAAAGGCGTTTTCCGAAAAAATCCGGTCCATGGCGGCTTTGTCCGAGACATCGGCTTCATAATGGGGAACGGGGTGGCCGACGATCTTCTCGATCCGGCGGATCGATTCCGGGGAACTGTTGATATAGTTGTCTACGATGACCGGGTCGTGGCCTGCGTTGCAGAGTTCGACGCAGGTGTGGGAGCCGATGAAGCCGGCTCCGCCGGTAAGCAGAATCTTCATTAAAGGAGTTCCTCCTTCATTGTTTTATACACCTCATCCGCCCGCAAGCGGGCACCTTCCCCTCAAGGGGAAGGCTTTAGAATCAAAGTGCGGGCGGGTAACTGCCGTTGTCGTGGAGTTTTTTGAGTTCGGAGGCTACGTATTCCTTGTCTTCCTTGTAGGTGACGCCGAACCAAACGGCATTGGTAGAGAGAACCTCAACCTTCAGGCCTTCGGTATGCATCAGGGTATCGACCAGGGCCGGAAGCAGACATTCCTTCTTCAGCGGATCTCCGGAAGGATCCTTCAGGAAGGCTGAGAGGTATCTGATGCCGGCATCGAAGAAGGAAGGAGCAAAGCCCCACATATTCATGGAGACCAGCGCATCCGGATCGAGGATTTTGCCGTTGGGATCATCGTGAATATCACGGATCGTTCCGTCCGGGAAAGGCAGGATGCTGTAGGTTTCAACAACCTTGACCAGATTGCCCGCGTCATCCTTCGTGCAGACGCCACGCGTCACATGACCGTTCTTGGAGATCGTATTTTTCAGATAATAGGCGACCATGGAGGCCTTGTTCTCTTCATGCGCAATCCGATGAAGGGAATCGGCCATGGCTTTGAAAGCATCCTTGCCGTAATAATCATCCGCGTTTATGACGGCAAAGGGCTCATGAATCAGATCCTTGGCACAGACAACGGCGTGAACGGTGCCGTAGGGCTTGGTGCGGTCGGCAGGGGGAACAAAACCGTCAGGAAGAGTATCGTATTCCTGATAGGCATATGCCACCTGGACTTTTTTGGCGATCTTGTCACCAATCATGGTACGGAAGGTGTCGGCCATGCTCTTGCGGATGACGAAAACAACCTTGTCGAAGCCGGCTTCAACGGCATCATGGATGGAATACTCCATCAGAATTTCCCCGTTCGGGCCGATCCTGTCAATCTGCTTGTTTCCGCCGTACCGGGATCCCAGACCTGCGGCCATGATCAGAAGCGTTGTATTCATAGATTTTTACCTCCTCTTCCTTCTCGGAATATGATGTCTGTTTGTTATTCTGAACCGGAATGTTTTGATAACTCCGGATCGGACCATTTTGACGGGGTTGACTGTATTCACCGGATTTGGGCGGCTTGTTGATATTGCTGTGATATCCGCGGACAGTATTGTCTTCCCGGTATACAGTTTGCGACTGTGTGCTGAACTTCTGGAATCCACGGGTTGCGTCTTTTTTCTTTATTGCCTGCTGACGCCCCGTTTCGCCGGGAGAACGCTCGAACCCCTGCGTGGAATCCGGTTTGAGCAGGACGGTAAAGGTTCTGAGAATCAGTTTCACATCCAGCCAGATCGAAAAACTTTCGATATACATCATATCAAGCATCAGTTTATCTTCAGCTGACGTGTTGTAACGCCCCTCGATTTGTGCGTATCCGGTCAGACCAGCTTTCATCTTCTCCCGGTATACAAAAGCCGGAAGTCTGCTCTTGTATCTGTTGACATTAGCCAACATCTCAGGGCGCGGACCCACCAGAGACATATCCCCGACAAGAACGTTATAGAATTGCGGAAGCTCATCAAGCCGATACCGACGGAGAAACGAGCCCACTTTTGTGATCCGCGGATCATTTTTTGCAACGGAAATCTCTTTCTCATATTGGCTGCTGTTCGGAATCATGGTCCTGAATTTGCGAATAATGAAAGTCCGCCCATCCGCAGTCACGCGCGGCTGGGAAAAAATAACCGGGCCATGGTCTTCCAGCTTAATCAAGATTGCGATAATCAACAGAACAGGAGATAGCAGAAGAAGAGCCAACACCGATAGAACGATATCACCGAGACGTTTCACAAAACGCTGAAAGACGGTGATTTTATTATACTCCATGGCCAGGAAGGCGGCATCGTCCACGATAGCAGGTCGCGCGTTGCTGAGCATAATATCTTCAAGCTGGGCCTTGCACATGACATCTTTACGGTCATCATAGCAGATCTTCAACAGGGCAAACTTAGCCCCTTCAGGTACATTGCCGAGGAAAACCACATCGGCATTGTGAATCCTGCGGGTGAGATCCGGTACGTTATACAGAACCACATCATCTACACGCCACTGGAGATAGTACCGTCCGATTTTCGCACGCATGTCTGCTTCCTGAGAAGGAGAACCGAGGATGACCAGACAACTGCGGGGCGGTGTATAGCTGAAGTAAATCTGATTGCCGACACGGACAAAGAGAACAATAATTAAAATCTGTAGCAGCATACAGAGAAGAAGGCATAATAGATCCGGACCGAAAAGGGTCAGGCGTGCATTTTTGTTTTCATTGACGTTCATGATTTCGAGCTGAAGATAGGTAACCAGATCAGTTATTACAGTACTTCCGATCATTGCGGAAATAACGGGTTTATTTTTCTTCCGCCCGACATCAAAACCGCCGTAAACCGCATGCATGGCGATCGTCATCGCTGTGAAGGTCAGCAATGTGGTGGCTAAGGTACGGTTAACAACCCGAAGGAAAACATTGTTGATCGAAAGACACAGAAAAAAAGTGAGCCCCAGAAGAATATAGAGACAGATCGACATGGCGCCGATCAGGATGTCAGTTTTTGTCTGATGAGATGAACGAGTCCGAGAAGCCAACCGGAACCCCTCCATTTCACAAAAAACTACATTATAATATCATAGGCTTTATAAGGGTGTCAATTATGGAAAAAAGAGTTTACAAGTCCCTATAAGAATGATAAAATTTTATATTGAGCTATTATCGAGTTCCGATTGCAGCTCATGCCAGCGGATTCCTGAATGCAGGATCCGGCGGAAAGGAAAGAACAGATGAGCCAGAACGATTATCATAATGCTCAGGGACAGGGCTACGGTTCGCAGCAGGGATATCCTGCCGGAAGTTATCCCGGCGGGAGAATGTCTCAGGGATATCCGCCGCAGCAGGGATATCCGCAGCCGCAACAGCAGGCATATCAACCGCAACAACAGGCTTATCAGTCACAGCAGGCAGGATACCAGCCGACTCAGCGCATCTATCAGACACCGCAGGTTACAGGGAACCAGCCTGTTGTCGGAGCTCAGGGGAGCCAGCAAACCCGAAACACAGCAAGCCAGCCTGCCGCAGCCCCATATCAGGGCGCCTATCAAAATCCATACGCCCAACAGAATTATTCACAGAGTCAGCAGGTTTATACCGGGCAGGCAGGATACGGCCAGGGGAACGGGTATCCTCAAATGAACGGCCAGGGAAATATTCCACAGGGATATCCTTATCAGACTGGTCAGGTTCCCGGCGCAAGTTATATACCCCAGACACCCTACCAACAGCCATATAACGCACAGGGATACACTACACAGGGATACCAGCCCGTCGGATATAATCAGGGATACAACGCGTACGGACAGATGGGACGCGGGCAGCAGATTCCGGTGAACACAACGCAGGAAACAGGCGGACAGATGCCGCTGAACGGCGGCGGTTACGTTCCGCAGCCTGTTCCGGTGAGGCGCAAGCCCTTCGTGATGTCAGACGCCGATCTTCTGGTGCTTGGCGCGATTCTCCTGATTCTGTTCACATTGGGCATGTTTGTACCAACCATGGCTTTCCTGAAATGGGTGTTCCTGATCCTTGCTGCGGCAAGTATCGCACTTCTGTGGATTAAACCGCTGGTTGCCAGAAACAAGACCATCTGCTATACAGTGATCTTTGCTTTGCTGGCAGTGGTTACGGTGGTCGGATTTGTAACGAAAGGACAAGGAACTGCGTCTGCTCCCGGCGGAAAGACGAACGGGGATCCGACGGTGATTACGGCACAGGGCAACGGAAATGTTTCCGGAACCGCACAGCCGTTCGCTGAAGAAACACCTGAGGTTACGATTACTTCCACGCCTGAACCGGTCACCACGAGCAACGTGACGGACCGGCTGGAGACCTTCTTTTACTACTGGAGCGCAAACCGACAGGACGACATGTTGACCCTGTGCGCACCAAGCTGGCAGAACAAGGTCGAAAATGCCAAAACAGCCTTGTTCGGCCTGATGGCCAACCGGACGCCGAAGGACTATGCAGTAGAAAGCGTATCAGGAACCGACTATGATACCAGCCGGACAGTGACCATCACCTCACTGATGGATCGCAACAACGGAAAAGACCCGGTGAGATACCGGATGAGCATCATCATGGTTAACGAAGGCGATGAATGGTATGTAGATCCGCAAAGTCTTCAGACCTATGAAGCGGCAGACACGCCTGATCCTTCCGTTACCGAAACGCCGGGTCCGACACCTGAACCGGAGACTACCGCCGATACGATTCTGTACTACAATCCGAGCGGCGGAGAGTATTACCACCGGGATCAGAACTGCAAGCGGATCAACGAGCGTTATCTGCCACTGCAGGGGCATTTCACATACGCTGAGCTGAGTAAAGACAAGTACAGCAAGCTGAAACCCTGCGCCATTTGCGGAGCACCTTCGCTCGGACAATGACGGGAAAAGCGATTTCACAGCTGCGCGAAGGAATCCGCCTGCCGGAAAGCGGGAATTTTCTGATCGGTCTTTCCGGCGGGGCAGACAGCGTGGCCCTGACGATGATGATTGCAGAAAAGGTCCGGGAAGGAACGATTCATGCTGAGGTTGTTCATGTAAACCACGGCCTGAGAGGGATCGAGTCGGATGAGGACGAGCACTTTGTCAGGGAACTGTGCAGGAAACTCGGAATCAAGGGTCATGTATACCGGGCGGATCTTGCGGGCCGCAGCGATGAAGCAACGGCCAGAGAAGCGCGGTTTGCCTGCTTCCGGCAGGCGCTCCGGGAGACCGGAGCGGATGGAATGATGCTTGCGCACAATGCGGACGACCAGGCGGAAACCTTTATGATGCGGCTTCTGCGCGGGGCCGGAGCGGACGGGCTGCAGTGCATGGCAGAGGAACAGGAAACAGACGGGATCCGGATCCTGCGTCCGATGCTGGCCCTGGGGCGTAATGAAATCCGGGAAGCTCTTCGCAAAGATGAGATTCCATGGAGGGAAGACAGCAGTAACCGGGATAAAGCATACTTCAGAAACCGGATCAGGATTGAACTGATTCCGCGAATGGAGGAAATTGCCCCCGGAACTGTCAAACGGATCTGCGAAACGACAAGGCTGATCCGGAAAGATAACGAAGCGCTGCAGAGTGCTGCACGGGAGAGACTGAAGACTGCAGCCAAAGCGGACCTGCTCAGGACGGATGAACTGGAATCCGATCCGGAGGCGGTACAGAGCAGGGCGCTGAGAATGTGGTGGCGGGCAAACGGCCTGAAACTGGATGAGCATGAACTCAGCTCAGACCAGACGAAGCAGCTGATGACGCTGCTTAAGGCAAAGAAGGGGACGGTGAATCTGCCCGGCGGATACCACGCTGACAGAAGTCCCGGATTCCTACATCTGAATGGCTCGGTGCGGGAGACGCCGGCGCCTGTGGAAGTCAGAAGACCGGAAACATCCTTTCATGGATTCCGGCTGACCGAAACACCTTCCGAGGGAAATCCGGGAGACGGCAAACGAACCCAGGAAGTTCCTGCCGGATTTACAGTCGGATGTGAGATCCGGACAAGGAGGCCGGGCGACAGAATCCAACCGTTCGGACTGGATCACCGGAGGAAACTGCAGGACTATCTGACAGACCGGAAAATTCCGGAACCGTTCCGCGATCAGATCCCACTGCTGTGCAGGGGAGAAGAAGTCCTTTGGGTATGCGGAGTCGGAGCGGGAAATATTCCCAGATGGAATAAAGAGGAGAACCCGGTCAGACTGACGTGGGATGGAGATATCCCATGGATGTGAGAAAGGAACAGAAATGGAACAGAGTGCAAAGATTTACAGGGATCTGGACCGGATCCTGGTCACAAAGGAAGAAATTGCGAAGAAAGTGAAAGAGCTTGGGCAGCAGATTACCAGAGATTACGAGGGCAAACAACCGGTGCTTGTCTGTATTCTGAAAGGCGCCGCAATCTTCTTTTCGGATCTGATCCGTGAGATTGATCTTCCGCTGACTGCCGACTTTATGGCGATCTCCAGTTACGGAAGTGCCACAAAAACGAGCGGTGTTGTTCGGGTACTGAAGGACTTGGATCACGATATTCTCGGCAAAGATGTCATTATTGTTGAAGATATTGTCGATACGGGAGTGACGCTCAGTTATCTACGGAGTATGCTCCTGCATCGCGGGGCTGCATCCATCAAGGTGGCTGCGCTTCTGGACAAGACAGCCCGGCGCCAGGTTACAGATCTGCTGGTAGACTATGTATGTTTTGACATTCCTGATGCATTTGTAGTAGGCTACGGACTTGATTATGCGCAGGTATACCGCAATTTGCCGGATATTGGCGTGTTGTCTCCTGGAATTTATGAGAAATAATATGAAATGTAATTTTATTAGGAGGATACTTCTTTGAATAGAAAACCATCCAGAGGAATTACAGGTTATATCATTCTGCTGGCTACCCTGTTACTGGTTGCCATTCTGCTTAACGGCGGACTGAACCAGACCGTAAACCGGAGAATCGAATATCCCGAACTGCTGACAAAAATCAAAGCCGGTACGGTCGGACGCGTTGCCATCCGGAACAATTCGCTGGTTGGCGTATATACCAATACGCTTGTCGCTGCAGATGATTTTCCGGAGAAAGGCTACGATTTTGAAACGACTATCGGGGAAGATTTCGTGGAAACTGCCCGCCAGATAGAGGCTAATGCACAGGGCGTTTCTATTGAACAGATCACGGTGGACAAACTGCCATATAAAATCCAGTACCGTGCACCCGTTGTGATACCGTGGTGGTATGATTTCCTTCCGTACCTGATTATGCTCGGCATTATGGCGGTGATCTGGTTTGTGATGATCCGCTCCCAGGCGGGAGGTGGCGGGAAAGTCATGTCCTTCGGCAAGAGCCGGGCCCGTATGCAGGATCCGGCCCGTAATAAGGTAACCTTTGCGGATGTTGCCGGGGCTGACGAAGAGAAAGAAGAACTCCAGGAAATGGTTGATTTCCTGAAAAATCCGAAGATGTATACGGAACTTGGCGCCAGAATCCCGAAAGGTGTTTTACTGGTCGGACCTCCCGGCACAGGCAAGACGTTGCTTGCCAAAGCTGTTGCGGGTGAAGCTGGCGTTCCGTTCTTCTCTATCAGCGGCAGCGACTTTGTGGAGATGTTTGTCGGCGTCGGCGCTAGTCGAGTAAGAGATCTGTTTGAACAGGCGAAAAAGGTTGCTCCCGCCATCGTTTTTATCGATGAAATCGATGCGGTGGGACGTCATCGCGGCGCCGGACTCGGCGGCGGGCATGACGAACGCGAACAGACGCTGAATCAGTTACTGGTTGAGATGGACGGGTTTGCCGTGAATGAGGGCATTATTGTGATGGCGGCGACCAACCGCCGGGATATTCTCGATCCTGCTCTGATGCGTCCCGGCAGGTTCGATCGGCAAGTGACTGTGAACTATCCGGACCAAAACGGACGTGTTGCCATTCTGAAGGTTCACAGCAAAGGAAAGACGCTGGCAGAAGATGTGGATCTGAACAACATAGCCAAACGGATGCCTTATGCCACAGGCGCTGATCTGGAAAACGTGATGAATGAAGCGGCCATTTTGGCTGCCCGCGCCCGCAAGAAGAAAATCGACCAGCAGCTGCTGATCGACGCGATTGCACGGGTTCAGATGGGTCCGGAAAAGAAGAGCCACAAAGTGAATGAAAAAGATCGCCGAATGGTTGCCTGCCATGAAGGCGGACATGCGATCATCGGCCATGTGCTGGAAGGGTGCGATGAGGTACACCTGATCACAATCGTTCCGCGTGGACAGGCTGCCGGACATACGCTGGCACTGCCGACAGAAGAACACGATAATATGAGCCGGAGCCAGCTGCTGGACCAGATTACCATGATGCTCGGTGGTCACGCAGCGGAAGAGGTTGGCCTGGGAGAAATATATACCGGTTCCTCCAGCGATCTGAAGCGCGCCACGGAAATCTGCCGGAAAATGGTTACCCAGTTCGGTATGAGCGAAAAGATCGGTACGATCTATCTGGGAAGCGATCAGGAAGTCTTTGTCGGAATGGAATTCGGTCAGAGCCGAGAATACAGCGAAGAAGTCGCCGCAAAGATCGATCGGGAAGTGGCTGAAATGCTGTCAACCTGCTATGATAAAGCAAAGCAGATCCTGACGGACAATCTAGAAAGACTGAACCAGTTGACCGAGGCGCTTCTCAAATATGAAACCCTGAACAGGGCCGAGTTTGTCGCATTGATGGATACCGGCGTAGTGCCGGAAGGCCTGGATGATGACAAACCGCGTACTGCTGCAGAAGTGATTCAACAGGCAAAGACCGAGCAGGCTGCAGAGGTTTTTCCTACTGATGAAGCTCCGACAGAAACAGCAGGAGTTCCTGTTGAAGATGTCCCGCCAGAAACTGAGATTGCTCCGGCTGAAGATGTGCCTGCAGAAACGCCTGCTTCTGCGGTAAAAGAAGAGTGAAAGTTAAGAGAATTTATGATCACCCCCTAAGACCTCAATGACCAACAAGCGAGTATTTCCAAAGAGTGAGTAAGTGAACAGAAGAAAAGTGAAAGAGAAAGGAGGAAAGCAGCATGGCAGATCAGCCGCGGAAACGGCGGAGCGAACGGAACGAGCAGATTCCGCAGCGCGTTGAAAACGCTGCCCAGAACATGTATGCTTCCTCCGGACCGAGAAGAGGATATGTTCCGGGCGGATATGCGCTGACCGGAACAACAGGACAGGAAAACGGCTGGGCCCAGACCGGCAATCAAACCGGCGGACAGCAGTCAAACTCACAAATGCCTTATACAGGCGGTTACAGTTCCCAGCAGCCTTACGGCGGAATGCAGTCACAGATGACGGGAGCCCAGCGCGGATACCGTGTACAGACAATACCACCTCAGCAACAACAGCAAAAAAAGAAGAAAAACCATGCTGTGGCCGTGATTGTTGTCCTGCTTGTACTGGCAGGGCTCGGAACAGGCGGATATTTTGCAGCAAAAAACTATCTGCATGAAAAGACAATCAACGAAAAAATTCAGCCATATGACGGGCTGTTCTGTCCGAATGTTTATGTGGACGGGATTCATCTGGGAGGGATGACACCTGAACAGGCGATGAATTCCGTACAATCCCAGATCCAGCAGCGGCACGATGCCTGGAAGGTATCACTGACCTGGAACGGAAGCGTTGTTGCCGAGATCAATTCCGATATGCTCGGTTTTAATGTGGATCCGGCGCAGGTGATGAATGAAGCTTGGCAGCAAGGGCACGCTGGCGATAAGGAACAGCGTTACGAGCAGATGATTCAGCTTGAACAGACACCCTATGTTGCCTATACAGCCAAACCGGACGGAGATACATCGATTATCGACACAAAGCTTAGCGAAATCAAGAACGCGATCGACCAGCCGGCAACAGATGCGGTGATGACCGGCTTTGATCCTTCACTGGATTATCCTTTTACATTCACGGATGAGACATACGGCAGAGTGCTGAATATCGAACCGATCAAGGATCGGCTGTATCAGATGGTTTCCACGATGGAAAGCGGAAATGTTGAACTGCAGCCGGAAAGGCTTGAGCCCAACGTACGCAAGGCGGATCTGATGAAGCATTATATGCTTCGCTCTTCTGTGTATACGCCTATCGATAAGCACTCCACTGACGAGCGGAACATGAATATCGCGCATGCCTTCGATTATGTCAACGGATATGTGCTTGAAGCCGGTAAGACTTTCAGCTTCAACAATGTCGTCGGGGAAAGAACGGAGGCGAGAGGTTTTTATCCGGCTATCGAGTATGTATACGGCGAACATGTGGAAGGGTTCGGCGGCGGCGTCTGCCAGGCCAGTACTACGCTGTATCAGGCGGCGGTATGCGCCGGGCTGCAGATTCTGAAACGGGAACCTCATTCCGATTCCGTATCCTATGCTGAATATGGAAAGGATGCCACGGTATACTGGGTCGGAAAACGGAAGATCGACCTGACTTTCAAGAACAATACAGACGATCCGATCTATATTGTTGCGGCTGTACAGAAAGATCCTTCAAATAAAAAACGACTGATTGCCAAGGTATCAATGTATGGGCAGGATATGGGCGACGTCCGCTATGAACTGCAATCCGAAATCACAGAGACGTTGCCTGCGCCTTTCAATCCCGTTTATGTGAAGGATACAAACGGAACCTACGTGACCTACAAAGATCAGCAGGAGAGCGTTTCCAAAGCCAAAGAAGGCTATGTGGTCAAAAGCTATCGGCTGAAATATGACGGAATTGATCTGACGGAAAAAAAGGAACTTTTTACCGACAGATATGAACCAAAACCCGAGAAAATCTATGTCGGAGTGAAAGACAGGTAAAACGAGCGGCTTCCGGAAGATTCCGGAAGCCGATTGACTTTAGTGGGATGTTATCAGGCTTTGCCGTTGCAGCCGAGGACGTTGACGATCTTATGAGCAACCATGTCCTTGACGGCCTGACGGGCGGGCTTGAGATACTGCCGGGGATCGAAATGATCCGGATGCTCCGCGAAATACTTGCGGATGACAGCAGTCATGGCCAGACGAATATCGGAATCGATGTTGATCTTGCAGACTGCGCTGGAAGCCGCCTGGCGGAGCTGCTCTTCGGGGATGCCGATGGCGCCGGGCATGTTACCGCCGTACTTGTTGATCTCTTCAACAAACTCCTGCGGAACAGAAGAAGAACCATGCAGAACGATCGGGAAGCCGGGCAGCTGTTTGGCGCACTCTTCAAGCACGTCGAACCGGAGCTGGGGCTTGGTGCCGGGCTTGAATTTGTAAGCGCCATGGCTTGTACCGATGGCGATGGCCAGAGAGTCACAGCCGGTACGGGTCGCGAAATCAACTACTTCTTCGGGATGGGTGTACATGGCTTTGTCAGCTTCGACGGAAACTTCATCTTCCACGCCGGCCAGGGTGCCCAGCTCAGCTTCGACCACGACGCCGTGATCATGAGCATATTCAACGACCTTGCGGGTCAGGGCAATGTTCTCTTCATAGGGCTTGGAGGAAGCATCAATCATGACGGAGGTGAAACCGCCGTCGATACAGCTCTTACAAAGTTCGAAGCTGTCACCATGGTCCAGATGCAGAGCGATCGGAATATCAGGGTTTTCAATCACAGCCGCTTCAACCAGCTTGACCAGATAGGTATGGTTCGCATAAGCGCGGGCGCCTTTGGAGACCTGGAGGATGACGGGTGCCTTCAGCTCGCCGGCGGCCTCGGTGATGCCCTGAATGATCTCCATGTTGTTGACGTTGAATGCGCCGACGGCGTAACCGCCGTCATAGGCCTTCTTAAACATTTCGGTTGTGGTAACAAGTGCCATAAAGAGGAAACCTCCTTTATCATTAATACATATAGTATAACACAACGAAGTTGGAAAGAAAAGACATTCCTTTGTTATATGATTATGCTCCTTAGACTATTTTAAAAAATGACAATTCGTCCTTGTCATATAATGAACTATATATTACAATGATAAATGAATTTGTCAAAGCATTTATATATGACCTGTAAGACAGGAGGAAGAAAAGATGAAGAGAAGACTGATTGCCGTCATGCTTTCCATAATGCTGACCCTTCCAGTGGGTGTACTGTCAGAAAGCACGGCATGGACTTGCCCGAATTGCAACCAGACAGGAAATACCGGTAACTTCTGCTCCAACTGTGCTACAGCCAGACCTTCAGACAACTGGAAATGTACAAACTGCGGACAGACAGGGAATACCGGCAATTTCTGCTCCAACTGTGCGGCAGCCCGCCCGGACGGAAGCACTGTGATTTCAGAGCCAGCGCCTCCGGCTGTCGTGAACGAGCATTTGGAACAGATTCCGGGAGAAACAGACCGGGTGAAAGTCATTCCAAACAAAGTGGACGCATCCAGTTTCATTGCAAACAAGAAAAATCCGGGGCTTTGGGCTCCGGAAAACGCGATCGACGGAAATGAGACAACCTGCTGGCAGTTCTCTTCGAAGAAAGGCCTGAAGGGTATATCCTGGATCAGCCTTTCGTTTGATTCACCGCAGACGGTGGACGAAATCTGGTTCAAGAACGGATTCTGGGGTGTGAATGATAAGGGCGGAGATCAGTATCCGATTAATTCCAGACTCAAGGAAACCCGTATTGATTTTCTCTACAACGGTGAAACAAAATACGTGGATGCCCAGGCGATGACGCTGAAGGATGAGAGCCGAAACGGCTGGCAGAGGTTCAGCTTCGGTCATCGGGAAAATGTTGTTTCGGTCCGGATTTTTCCGTGGACAGTCTATAAAGGTAGCTCTTTCCCTAAAGACGTATGCCTTTCAGAAGTGATGCTCGTGCAGGAAGCGCCGGCAGAGAGTGCTAAGCCGGCGCAGGGAGAGAAAGCTACGGTCATCTATGACAGCGATCCGAGTATCACAGGATGCAATTTGCTGATGAAACTGGCAACACGTTCAGGTCCCGGAACGGAATATGCAGAACCCGGTACATTTTTTGGGAATAACTGGCAGAGTCAGACGGTTAAAGTGCTCAGGAAAAGCTACGACGGCAGCATCTGGTGGGTACAGGTGGATTTCCGGAACGGAAGCAAAAGCAGTTACAGAGTATGGACCGGCGTGAAACGGGTAGACGTGGATCTGAATAAGGTGAAGGAAGATCAACGAATCTGTGACTGTGATATCTATCCGACTTCTGACACATGGTTCGGTCCCGGAGGAAACTACGCCAAAGCAAATATATCGATTAACAGATCTGCTGTCGGTACGATCCGCGGAAAAGAAAACGGATTCGTTGATGTTGAATACTGGTATGAGGACGACGGCTATGATGGAAGCCACCGGATCTGGATTCCCGAAAGCGCAGTTTATAATCTTTATTACGGAGATTATTCAGGAGAATAAAAAACGGGAGAAGAGCATTCATGAAACAGCATAAAGTCAAAGTAATAACAGGCATTATTTTGCTGATGGTAATCGCCTTTCTTGCAACCATTACTGCAGCAGAACCATATATCAGTCAGGAAGGTGCCCGATTCGGGATGAAACCGGCAGATATCCGGAAGATTGAGGAAAAACGGAACAATCCGTTGAATGAGACATATTTTTCAGAAGATGCCTATGAAATGTATTTTGAAAACGATATTCGATTCTATGATCTGAATTGCACGAGAATGGAATATGATTTTGCACTGAACGATCAGAATCTTTTCCAGATCTATTATGTTTCCTCAAACGGGGAACTCGATTATATTCATGCAAAGGATTTACTGATCGGACTGTACGGACAGCCTGTGACAGACCCGAATGACGAAGGGCGGTATTCCTGTCTGTATGACCGGCGGGGCAAGGGGTTTGATCTTGTTGAGGCAGCACATTGGGTGCCTGAAAACGTGGAGGATCCTGGAGTAGATCTTTGGTATAATGATACAGGTGTTGTTTTTATTGCTTTCTATGACACGGCAAATCCGGCATCATACGGTGAATATCCGGAAAACTGGTCTGAATGGCCTGTGGATGAGCTTCCTGACACAAGCGAATAAACATACACAGCAGAGAGAGAACAATTCTCTGATTTAAACGGAGAAAAGGAGGTCGTCATAGGTCGGAAAGGGCCAATAGGTGCGATCAGTAAGCTGTTCAAGGGTATCGGCAGACTTCCGGAGGTTTTCCATGGCGGGGAGAACCGAGTCATGCATGAAACGGGCCTCGGCCTGCGGATTTTCTTCTTCCGGCACAGAAGCCAGTTTCGTTTCCAGTTGCTGCAGATCCCGGGACAGCTGGTCTGTGGTAGAACAGAGTGCCGCAAGCAGCTCTGAGCCACTGGCAAAGTCTCCGCCTGCTTCCCGGATGTTGCGCGAAGCAGAAGCTATGTCACCGGTGAACCGGATGACGGCCGGCAGAATCTGGCGGCGGGTCATCATAATCATTGTCCGGGCTTCAATGGCTGTGAGCTTGGCATAGGCATCCAGACCGATATCCCGGCGTGAACGCAGTTCGGACTCGGAAAGAACTTTATGGGTCTCAAAGAGGCGGATGTTTTTTTCGGCGGTATAGCAGGGAAGCGCATTCACGGTGGAATCGAGCCGGATGAGGCCGCGGGCTTCCGCCTCCCGGACCCAATCTTCCGTATAGTTATTGCCATTGAAAATGATGCGTTTATGATCATGGATGGTGCGAACAATCAGATCATGCAGGGCGGAGCGGAAATCCTCCGCCTGTTCCAGTTCATCCGCGAAGAGGCGCAGGCTTTCCGCGACGATTGTATTCAGGACTACGTTCGCATCAGAAATGGAGGCGGAGGAACCCAGGGAACGGAACTCAAACTTGTTGCCCGTAAAGGCAAAGGGTGAAGTCCGATTCCGGTCGGTGGTGTCCTTCGGGAATTTCGGCAGCACATGGACACCGATGGTCATATCGGTCTTTTCCCGCCCATTATAATGGGAACCGGCTTCCAGCGCTTCCAAGATCTCGGTAAGTTCATCACCGAGGAAGATGCTGATAATTGCGGGCGGGGCTTCGCACCCGCCGAGACGATGATCGTTGCCGGCGGAAGCCACCGAAGCACGGAGCAGATCCTGATAGTCATCAACGGCTTTGATCACAGAGGTCAGGAAAAGTAAAAACTGAGCACTTTCGTGCGGACTGTCACCGGGCTCCAGAAGGTTGTAGCCGGTATTGGTAAACATGGACCAGTTATTATGCTTACCGCTGCCGTTCACGCCGGCAAAGGGCTTTTCGGACAGCAGGCAATGCAGCCCGTGACGGCGGGCAACCTTTTTCATAATCTCCATGGTCAGCTGATTATGATCACAGGCAACATTGACAATCGAAAAGATCGGCGCCATTTCATGCTGGGACGGCGCGGTCTCGTTATGCTCTGTTTTGGCAAGAACCCCGACTTTCCAGAGCTCTTCATTCAGCTCGTTCATGAAAGCCTGGACACGGGTCTTGATCGTGCCGAAGAAGTGATCGCCGAGCTCCTGACCCTTTGGCGCAGGCGCGCCGAAGAGTGTGCGGCCGGCAAAGATCAGATCGCTTCTTTGATCATACAGCGCCTTGTCAACAAGAAAATATTCCTGCTCGGGCCCGACAGTCGGCGTGACGCGGGTAGCATCAAAACGGCCGAAAAGCTTCAGAATCCGGACTGCCTGCTTATTTAAGGCTTCCATGGAACGGAGGAGGGGCGTTTTTTTATCCAGCGCTTCACCGCCGTAAGAACAATATGCCGTAGGAATACAAAGAACATGTTCCTTGATGAAGGCATAGGAAGTCGGATCCCAGGCGGTATAGCCGCGGGCTTCAAAGGTGGAACGAAGGCCGCCGCTGGGAAGAGATGAGGCATCCGCTTCCCCCCGGACAAGCTCCTTGCCGGAAAACTCCTGGATGACCTTTCCGCCCGGAACGGGAGAAATAAAGGCGTCATGCTTCTCTGCGGTGACGGAATTCAAAGGCTGGAACCAATGAGTGTAGTGAGTGGCACCGCGTTCCAGGGCCCAATCCTTCATGGCGTTGGCTACGACGCTGGCGACCTGTGGATCCAGGCGGCGGCCGTCATCAATGGTTTTATGAAGGGCCTTGTACGTTTCTTTCGGCAGGCGCTGGCGCATGACGGAATCATTGAAAACATTAATACCAAAGTTTTCATCAACAAAGCCCATAGAAATTCCACCTTTCCTGACAATCAAGGTTATTAAAGAATAATTTAGATGAGACTTGACTGCATGTCAAGTTATAATCAAACAAAATTGTTAACAAAACGACCATAATCCTTAATCTAAATATGGTAAAATTCATTCGCGCACTAAAGCGTGAAACCAAACGGGATGTGATATTATGTTCGAACCGAAGATCAAAAATAAGGAAACGGATCTCCTTATGAAGGCTGTGCTGACCCTGAAAAGTGAAGAAGACGCTTACCGATTCTTTGAGGACCTGTGTACAATCCCGGAGATCAAAAGCATCAGCCAGCGGCTGGAAGTGGCATTGCTGCTATGCAAGAAAGAGACCTATCAACGCATTGCAGATGAAACAGGGGCCTCCAGTGCTACCATTTCCCGGGTCAACCGGGCGCTGACTTACGGGGCGGACGGATACCGCAGAGTGCTTGAAGCGATGGGAGAAGACGCATAAAGATGGATCTGACAGCATTAAATCCGGAACAGCGGCGCGCGGCGGAGACGCTGGACGGCCCGGTATTAATCCTGGCCGGCGCGGGCAGCGGCAAAACAAGGGCGCTGACATACCGCGTTGCGAACCTGATCGATCACGGCGTACCGGCCTGGTCTATTCTGGCGCTGACCTTTACAAACAAGGCGGCCCGGGAGATGAAAGACCGCGTACGGCAACTGATCGGAGAGGAAAAGGCGGAAGAAGCATGGATCAGCACTTTTCATTCCACGTGTGCACGAATTCTGAGACGGGATATTGAGAAAATAGAGTATACACGTTCTTTTGTCATCTACGACGATGACGATCAGCAGCGTGTTTTGAAGGAAATCTACAAACAACTGAACATTGACGACAAGTTTATCCCGATCCGGGAAACGAAGGGAAAAATCAGCGACGCGAAAAACAAGCTGATGACCCCGGATGAATGGTTCGCGAAATCCCTGCGGGACCGGCGGACATCCATGATCCACGATATCATGACGGTTTACGAGAAGCGGATGAAAGCGCTGAACGCACTGGACTTTGACGACCTGCTGATGAAAACGCTTGAACTGCTGGCAGATCACCCGCCGGTGCTGGAAGTCTACCGCCGCAGGTTCCGCTACGTACTTGTAGACGAATATCAGGATACCAACAAAACCCAGTACGAACTGGTGCGGCTGCTGACAGCGGAAAGCCGTAATCTTTGCGTAGTCGGCGACGACGACCAGAGTATCTACGGCTGGCGCGGGGCGGACATCCGGAATATCCTGGACTTTGAAAAGGACTATCCGGACGCGACGGTCATTAAACTGGAACAGAATTACAGGAGTACTTCCAACATTCTGGACGCGGCGAATCAGGTAATCGCCCACAACGGCGGACGGAAAGACAAGACACTGTGGACGGAACACGAGAGCGGTGAAAAGATCCGCCTGTACTGCGCACAGGACGAACGGGAGGAAGCTGCCTGGATTGTTCAGCAGATGGAAGAACTGCGAAAAAAAGGCGTTTCCTACGGGCAGATGGCGGTTCTATACCGGACGAACGCCCAAAGCCGCGTGCCGGAAGAAATGCTGATGAAAGCCGGGGTACCGTACCGGGTGTTCGGCGGGCAGAAGTTTTATGAACGGAAAGAGATTAAAGATATTATCGCCTATATGCGCGTCATCGCCAACCCGGCAGACGATATTTCGCTGACAAGGATCATTAACGTGCCCAAACGGTCGATCGGCGACGCGACGGTAGAGGTATTGGCAGCCCGCGCTTCCAGGGAAGGAATACCGATCTTCAGCGCGCTGAACGACCTGCCGGAAGAACTCGGCAGCCGGGCGCGAAACAGCGTGACAGCATTCTTTCAGCTGATGACAATGCTGACGGCCATGAAGGAATGCATGGGACTGGAGGAATTCGTCGACTTCCTGATCGAGAAAACCGGGCTTGTGGAACAATACCGAAAAGAAGACACGGAAGAGGCGATGAACCGGATTGAGAATATACAGGAATTCCGCGGATCCATCAGCGAATTTGCGCAGATAGGTGAAGATCCGACGCTGGAAGCCTATCTGGAAAACGTCTCGCTGGTGACCGATCTGGACCGGGCGGACAGCCGCAGCGACTATGCGGTGTTGATGACGCTGCATTCGGCAAAAGGTCTGGAATTCGATAATGTATTTATTCCGGGGATGGAAGAAGGAATCTTCCCAAGTTCCCGGAGCGTGGATGAAGAGAACCGGTTGGAAGAGGAACGTCGGTTGATGTACGTCGGAATCACTCGGGCAAGGAAACGGCTGTATCTGAGCCGGGCGGAAGAACGGATGATGTACAACCAGTTTAATCATAACCCGCCGAGCCGCTTTCTGGACGAGATTCCGGCGAGACTGATAGAAGAGGAGTTTTCCCAATCCGTGTCCTTCGGTTCCGGTTCATCCGGATCAGGGTCGTTCGGGTTCGGCGGCGCATCCGGGCGGGGCTACGGGAACGGATACAGGCGGAATTACGGTTCGCTGCGAGGTCAGTCCGGAATGAAACGACCACGGGATGAATGGGCGGATGAGTTTACGGAAACCGTATTCCGGAAACCGAAAGCTCCGGCCGAACTGGGAAAACCCAAAGTGAAAATTCACGGAATGGACCTGAACAGCATTCCCGGCGTCAGCCGCGGATTTGTCGGAAGCGTCGCGAACAACCTGCAGGCGACGGCTATGCAGAAGCTGTTCAGCGCCGGGGATAAAGTACGGCATCCCAAGTTCGGAAACGGCGAAGTGCTGGAGGTGTCCGGGAGCGGCGCAGAGGCACGGATCCGGATCCTGTTCAGCCAAAGCGGCGAGAGAACGCTGGCCCTGGCAGTAGCCCCGATCGTAAAGGTGGAGGAAGAGGAATGAGCGACGCTGAAAAAAGAATGCAGGAACTGGTCAGGCTCCTGAAAGAAACTTCCTATGCCTATTATGTGCTGGATAATCCTGTTATTTCCGATATGCAGTGGGACAGGATGTATGACGAGCTTAAAAAACTGGAAGCCGAGACCGGTATTGTGCTGGAAGATTCTCCGACCACGAAGGTCGGCGGCGATCCGCTGAAGGGCTTTGAGGAACACAGGCACATTACCCGGCTGTGGTCCATGGACAAGGTTCAGAGCATGGAAGAATTGGACGCCTGGATCCTGCGGACGGAAAAACTGGCTGAAAAGGCGAATCTGCAATACTACTTGGAATACAAGTTTGACGGACTGACGCTGAACCTGACCTACCGGGACGGCGAACTGGTTCAGGCTGCGACCCGGGGAAACGGCATTGTCGGCGAAGCAATCCTGCCGCAGGCGAAGACGATCCATTCGGTGCCGCGGACAATTCCCTACAAGGGGCTGCTGGAAGTACAGGGCGAATGCATCATGCGCCTGAGCACGCTGGAAAAGTACAACAAAACGGCGAAGGAACCGCTGAAAAACGCGCGGAACGCCGCGGCCGGCGCACTGCGAAACCTCGATCCGGCGGTGACGGCTTCCAGACACCTGGACGCTTTCTTTTACCAGGTGGGGACGATTGAGAATCCGCCGTATGATTCTCAGCCAGGAATGCTTGATTTTCTTCGGGAAAACGGATTCCAGGTTAGTCCGTATTTTGGAAAGGGGAAAGGCCGGGAAGAACTGGAAGCATGTATCCGGGAGGTCGAAAAGGAGCGAGACAGCCTGGATTGGCTGATTGACGGAGTGGTCATCAAAGTCGGAGACTATGCCCTTCGGGAGAAGATGGGATACACAGAGAAGTTCCCCAGATGGGCGGTTGCGTATAAATTCGAAGCCGAAGAATGTGTGACCAGGCTGAACCGGGTTACCTGGGAGCTGGGCCGAACCGGAAAACTAACGCCCCTGGCGCATGTGGAGCCGGTGGATTTCTACGGCGTTACAGTCCGCAAGGCAACGCTGAACAACCTTGGCGATATTCAGCGGAAGAACGTGGCAATCGGCTGCGACGTGTGGATCCGGCGAAGCAACGACGTGATTCCGGAGATCATGGGCCGGGCCGGGGAAGTGAAACCCGGGGAGATACCGATCGAAAAACCGGAATACTGTCCGGCCTGCGGATCAAAACTGATCGAGCGAGGGGCGCATCTGTTCTGCATGAACCGGGAGACCTGCCGGCCGCAGGCGGTTGCGCGGCTGGCACACTTTGCCGGACGGGAAGCCATGGATATTGACGGTTTCAGCGATAAAACGGCAGGACAGATGTATGACCAGATGGGGGTGCGGCAGCCGGCAGACCTGTATACGCTGACACCGATGGATTTTCTGATGCTGGACGGGTTCAAGGAAAAGAAAGCAGCGAACCTTTCCGACGCGCTGGAAAAAAGCAAACACTGCCAGCTGGACGCTTTCCTGTTTGCGCTGGGAATCCCGAATGTCGGGCGGAAAACCGCGAGGGATCTGGCACAGTACTTCGGATCGCTGGAAAAACTGAAGGCTGCGGACGAAGCGGCACTGACAGCCATTCCGGATATCGGAGAGATTGTTGCGGGAAGCATTACCGAATATTTCAGCTTCCCGGAAAACAACCAGATGATCGAGAAGCTTTTTGAGGCCGGCGTGCATCCGGAGATGATGCTGGCCGCAGCGGAAGGGGTTTTCTCCGGGATGAGCATTGTGGTGACGGGAACGTTGCCGACGCTGAGCCGGAAGCAGGCGGAAGACCTGATCCGAAGCAAGGGAGGGAATGCGGCATCTTCCGTGAGCAAGAAAACGGCGTTTGTGGTGGTCGGCGAAGACGCGGGAAGCAAGCTGAGGAAGGCGCAGAGCCTCGGGATTGAGACAATTGACGAGGGGGAACTCTTACGGAGGGCCAATGAGAAATAACAGGGAAGATTTACGATCGCCCTGAAGTTTCGGGTTAGGAGGTTTAACAGAAAGTGTTTTCCAATATTACGAGTATTATTCAGAATCTGAGGGCGGATCCGGGCGGGACAATCATCTATCTGATTATGTTTACGGTCGGTATCCTGTTCAGTCTGATCATCCACGAATGCGCACACGGCTATGTGGCACTGAAATGCGGAGATCCCACGGCAAAAATGATGGGGCGGCTGACGCTGGATCCGCGGAAACATCTGGACCCGATCGGCACGATCTGCATGCTGTTTCTGCGAATAGGCTGGGCGAAGCCTGTACCGATCAATCCGAATAATTTCAGGAATTACCGGAGAGACTATATTTTGGTTTCTCTGGCAGGAATCTGCATGAATTTGATCGTTTTCCTGCTGAGTACCGTCGTGACGGTACTGATCTACAAATACGGAAGAGCGGGATGGCTGAATTATGTGTTCCAGTTTTTCCTGATGCTGGCACAGATGAATCTGAGCCTGGCGATCTTCAACCTGTTGCCGGTACCGCCTCTGGACGGATACAGATTCCTGGATCAGTTTGTGTTTCACGGAAGCCTGAGCATGAATCCTCAAACTATGCGGATTGTTCAGATAATCTTTTTGGTAGTGTGTATCAGCGGACTGCTGAATGGCCTGCTGACAACAGTGAACAGTACGGTATTCAATGCGGTATTTAAGTTTATATTTGGTATTTTATAATGAACAGAGTTTTTAAACTGAAAGACTTTGACGGACCGCTGGATCTTTTGCTGACGCTGATCGGCAAAGCGCAGATCGATATCAGGGACATCTTTGTCAGCGAGATTACGGACCAGTATCTGGACATTGTCAGGAACGCGCCGGACCTGGATATGGATGAAGCAAGCGATTTTCTGGTCATAGCTGCAACGTTGATCGAGATCAAGAGCAGGGCAATGTTGCCGAAGCCGCCGAAGACAGAAGAGGAAAATGATCCGGAGACCGAACTGATCCGCCGCCTGGAAGAATACAAGCGCTTCCGGGAAACGGCTGAAAGCATGAAAGAATTTGAGGAAGCCGCCAAAAGGGTTTTTACCAAACTGCCGGAAGAATATCCGCTGCCGCCGCAGGAAGTTGAACTGACGGGATTGACGCTGGAAGGACTGCAGGAAGCTTTCCTGCGGATCTGGCAGCGACGGCCTCAGCTGGACGACGATCCGGAAAGTAACCATTACGCACCGCGGAATATCCACCGGGACAGCCATACGGTACAGGAATGTATGCTGAACCTGATTTATAAGATCAAGAAAAAGAAACGGATGAAGTTTGAAGAGGCGTTTTCAGACGCGCCGACCAGAGAGGAAGTGGTTACATATTTCCTTGCGGTACTGGAACTGCTGAAGCTGGGGCAGATGCATGTACGACAGAATGAAGTATACGGCGGGATTGAACTGGTGAGCGGCCGGCCGAAAAAGAAGAAAACAGCCGATCTGGCAGAAATGACAGAGAAAGGAGTCGGGGCGTCTTGAGTGAACAGGTAGGAAATCTGAAAGGACGGATTGAAGCAATCCTTTTTGTAGCCGGAGAAGCGGTGAGCATCAAGGAACTGGCCAGGGCGCTTCAGACGGAAGAAAAAACGGTACGCTCCGAACTGAACGCGATCCGGGACGAATATGACTACAATCAGCGGGGGTTCCTGCTGAAGCGGTTCGGAGACAATGTGCAGCTGGCGACAAGACCGCTGTACTCACAGGATGTGCTGAGACTGCTGCAGCCGGTACAGCAGCAGAGCCTGAGCCAGGCGGCTATGGAAACGCTGGCAGTGGTTGCTTATAAACAGCCGGTGACCCGGGCCGAAGTGGAGCAGGTGCGCGGCGTGAAATGCGACTACAGCCTTCAGAGCCTGATGAACAAGGGACTCATCAGAGAGATGGGGCGGAAGGATACAATCGGCAGGCCGATTCTCTTTGGAACAACAGATGAGTTTCTGAGCCATTTCGGCCTGGAAGGACTTGAGTTTTTACCGCCACTGCCGGAAAATCCGGAAGCCAGCGAAGAAGGAACAGAAGAACAGATTGAGATCGGGGAACTCATTCCCTGAGCATATGGAGACTATCATCTGACCGGGAAAGGATGGCGCAGAGCTATGGATGAGCAGAAGAAACCGAGAGCACGTGAAAAACATGTTGTGGAAGGAACCATGAAGGTTGAAAAACACGGGGAAGGGCTGGGAACAGGGCCGGTGGGCAATACCGGCGGATACCAGGATCGCAGGGAACAGGAAGCGGCCCGACCTCAAAAAAACGCTGGCGGACAGCAGTCCACGCCGCAGTGTCCGCAGCAGCCGCAGCAAGCCAATCCTTTTGCCGGTCAGCAGCGGCCGCAGCAAACGAATCCGTTCGGACAGCAACGGCCTATGCAGCAATCCAATCCGTTCGGACAGCAGCGGCCGCAGCAGAGCAACCCCTTTGCAGCGAGGCCTTCCGGCTCCTCTACACAGAGTGCTTCCGCAAGCGGACAGAAGCAATACAACAGTGCCGTGAAGCAAAATGCAACAGGCGGCGGACAAAGAGCCGACGGAGCAGGCGGCTGCCAGCGCATGAACGGGAACGGCGGACAGCGGGCTACCGGAAGCGGATGCGGGAAATATCTGCTGATTATTGTCGTTCTGGTTGTACTGCTGGGTGGCGGGAAGCTAACCGGCCTGTTTGACGGCAACAGCGGAGAAGTTACCAGCACGCTGCAGCAGGTGGATTCAGGCGGAAACGGCACATCTACCCAGACAAGCAGTTCTCAGACCAACAGTTCACAAAGCAGCGGACTCGGGGATCTGCTGAGCGGCAGCAGCACCGGATCCGACGGACTGAGCAACCTGCTGAGTTCTTTCCTGGGATCCAGCGGTTCCTCCGTATACGACACAGGATACTTCAGCAGCCTTGTAGGAGGGCTGACAGGCAGCGGCAACAGCGGAAGCGGATCGTCCTCGAGTTCATCGGGATCGGTATCGCAGTATTTCACTTCTTCTGGCGGGAATAATTCAACATCACTGGATGAAAGCGTTTCAAAAAAAGCCAGGGATAAATTCACCAAAATCCGCGGAAACAACAAGGATACCGTGACGATCATGGTTTATATGTGCGGGGCGGACCTGGAAAGCCAACAGGGTATGGCCACTTCCGACCTGAAAGAAATGGCCAGCGCGAAGTTCGAGGATAATGTCAATCTGCTTGTCTATACCGGCGGGGCGAAAAAATGGCAGAACAACGTCGTTTCTGCAAGCAGGAATCAGATCTACCAGATTAAGGACGGCGCGTTTTACTGCCTGAAAGACGACATGGGAAGCGGCAGCATGACCAATCCGGATACGCTGACTACTTTCCTGAAGTTCGGGAAAGAAAACTTTCCCGCTGACCGGATGTGCCTGATCTTCTGGGATCACGGCGGCGGATCCGTGAGCGGCTACGGATACGACGAACGCTACGGCAAAGGACAGACGATGACACTGGCGGGGATCAACCAGGCGCTGAAGAACGCGGACATCAAATTTGACTTTATCGGATTTGATACCTGCCTGATGGCGACGGTGGAAAACGGGATCATGCTGAGCCAGTACGCCGATTATATGGTGGCCAGCGAGGAGACGGAACCGGGCGTCGGATGGTATTACACAAACTGGCTGACGCAGCTGGGCAAGAACACCAGCACACCGACTGTCCGAATCGGCAAGACAATTGCGGACGACTTTGTGGACGTCTGCAGCCAGAAGTGCCGCGGACAGGCGACAACGCTGAGCGTGGTGGACCTGGCTGAACTGCAGGCAACGGTGCCGCAGGAACTGAAAGAATTCAGCATTGAGACGAACGGGCTGATTCAGAACAAGGAATACAAGAAGGTTTCAAAGGCCCGCAGCAGCAGCCGGGAGTTCGCGCAGCAGAGCCGGATCGACCAGATCGACCTGATTCATTTCGCAAAGAACCTGGGGACGGCGGAAGGAAAAGACCTGGCCGGGGCGCTGGAGGGTGCTATCAAATATAACCGGACAGGCGGGGGAATCAGCAATGCGTATGGCCTGAGCATTTATTTTCCCTATAAGCGGACGAACAAGGTCAAACAGATGGTTTCCACCTATCAGGCCATCGGAATGGACGAAGAATACACTCGGTGCATCCAGGAGTTTGCGAGCCTGGAGGTCAGCGGCCAGGTCAGCGCCGGCACACCGATTTCCAGCTATAGCAGTCAAACCATGACCCCTGCCGGTCTGCTGGAAAGCCTGACAGGGCAGGGCGGCGGCTATACAACATCCTACTCCTCCGGCGGACTGAATGACCTGCTGGGCAGCCTTTACGGCGGCGGGAGCAGCGGCGGAAGTACCGGAAGTATTCTGGACCTGTTCATGGGCAGGAGCTTGAAGGCCGAAAGCGCAGCTGAATACATTCTGGAGAATCATTTCGACGCGAACACGCTGGTCTGGCGGAACGGGCGGATCTCGCTGAGCAGGGAGCAGTGGAGCCTGGTTGATTCGCTGGCGCTGAACGTGTTCCTGGACGACGGAAACGGGTATATCGATCTGGGCATGGACAACGTCTACGAACTGGACGGCAACGACCTGCTTGAAACCTACGACGGAACGTGGCTGTCCATCGACGGGGAACCGGTTGCCTATTATTATCTCGATACCGTAGAAGAAGGAGACAACTATGTCATTTCCGGCTATGTGCCGGCGATCCTGAACGGAGAGCGCGTAAAGCTGATGCTGAACTTCGACAGTGAGCGGCCTTTCGGCTACATTGCAGGCGCCCGGAAGGTATACCCGGAAGCCGAAACAGAACAGCAGTCCAAGGAACTGATCGCGATCGGGAAGGGGGACAGGGTGCAATTCATCTGCGATTATTACAACTACGACGGGAAATATACCGACAGCTATAAGCTGGGGCATGAGATCACGCTGGGAGATACGGTAAAGATTGCAAACAAGAAAATTGAGGGCGATAAGAGCAATTGCAAAGCCACATACTGCTTTACGGATATCTATCAGAACCGATACTGGACGCCGGTTATAGAGTGAAGAGTGGAGAGTTAAGAGCGAAGAGTGGAGAGATATGAGACGGGAGAGGGACAGCAGCGGATGGAGTTGAACGAAAGATTTGAAAGAGCGCTGGAGAAAGTGCAGAAGGCACCGCGGTATACGGGCGGGGAGATGAATACTACCGTCAAAGACTGGGATTCGTGTCCGCTTCACTTCGGGTTCTGCTTTCCGGATACATATGAAATCGGAATGAGCCATCTGGGACTGAAGATCCTGTACGGACTGATCAACAGGGAAAGCTGGAGCCTGTGCGAACGGTTTTTCATGCCGTGGACAGATATGATCACCCAAATGAAGGAAGAGAACCTGCCGCTGCTTTCTATGGAAAGCAGGCATCCGCTAAACGCTTTCGACGTAGTCGGCTTTACGCTTCAGTATGAAATGAGCTACAGCAATATCCTGGCCATGTTGGAAATGGGCGGTGTGCCGTCCGAAGGGAAAGAACGCGGGGAGAACGACCCGATTGTGGTAGCTGGGGGCCCCTGCGCGTTCAATCCTGAACCGCTGGCGGACTTCATTGACGCGTTTATGATCGGCGACGGCGAGGATGTGATGACCGAACTGAATCGTGTGATCCTGGACAGGAAGGAAAAGGGCCTGAGCCGGGAACAATGCCTGAAGAATCTGGCGAAACTGGAGGGCGTTTATGTTCCTTCCCTGTACCGGGTGACCTATCACGATGACGGAACGATTGCAGCCGTGGAACCAACCTGTCCTGAGGCACCCGCAACGATCCGGAAGAGGGTCGTGACCGACCTGAACAGCACCTACTACCCGGAAAAATTCCCGGTGCCCTATACGGAAGTGGTCTTCGATCGGATTATGCTGGAGATTATGCGCGGATGCACGCGAGGATGCCGTTTCTGCCAGGCGGGAATTCTATACCGTCCGGTTCGGGAGAGGAGCCTGGAAAAGCTCATCGAACTGGCCGATAAGCTGCAGGTATCGACCGGCTATGAAGAAATCAGCCTGAGCAGCCTGTCAAGCGGCGATTACAGTTGTCTGCCGGAACTGATCCGGGAACTGATGAAACGGATGAAGGAAAAGCGCGTATCGATTTCCCTGCCGAGCCTGCGGATTGACAGTGTACTGAAGGAAAGTCTGGAAGAGACACAGCAGGTGCGGAAGACCAGTCTTACCTTTGCCCCGGAAGCGGGGACCCAACGAATGCGAGATGTGATAAACAAGGGCGTAACGGAAGAGGACCTGCTGGAAAAAGTGCGGGACGCTTTTGAAGGCGGATGGAGCAGCGTGAAGCTGTATTTCATGAGTGGACTGCCGACGGAAACAACGGAGGACCTGGACGGAATCGCGGATTTGGCACGCAAGGTAGTGGCGGAATATTTCAATGTTCCGAAAGCGCAGCGGGCCAGAGGACTACGCGTGACCGTCAGTACGAGCGTTTTCGTGCCGAAACCTTTCACACCGTTCCAGTGGGCCGCACAGGATACCATTGAGACGGTGCTGGCAAAGCAGGAACATCTGAAACAGGTCCTTAACATCAAAGGTGTTACCTTCCACTGGCATGAACCGTACGTCAGCTTTCTGGAAGCATGCTTCGCGCGGGGGGACCGACGGATGGGCGCGGTCCTGAAACGGGCGTATGAAAAGGGATGCATTCTGGACGGATGGAACGAAACCTTCCGCTTTGACACATGGATGGAAGCTTTCCGGGAATGCAGGCTGGATCCGGCTTTCTACGCGAACCGGGAAAGACCGAAGGACGAAGTAATGCCATGGGACCACATTGACAGCGGCATTACGAAGCAGTTCCTGTGGCATGAAAAGGAGAAGAGCGACCGGACCGAGACCACAAAGGACTGCAGGAAGGGCTGCAACGGATGCGGACTGCAGCGCTGGAAGGGAGTGTGCGCCTATGCGAATGCTGGCAGTATTTGAAAAAGGAGAACGGATCCGGCATATCGGGCATCTGGATATCCAGCGCAGCGTTCAGCGGGGGCTGCGACGCAGCGGGCTGCCGGTGGCTTATTCCAACGGATTCAACCCCCACATCCTGGTGACGTTTGCTAGCGCGCTGAGTACCGGAGCCTGCGGAAAACGGGAGATCATGGATGTAACGATGGCAGAGGATGTAAACGAGGAGGAATTTCTCCGGAAAATGAACAGGGCCATGCCGCCGGAAATGCAGCTTTCCAAAACAAGGGCGGTGGACCGGAAGCATCCTTCGCTTCCGCCGCTTCTGCGGGCTGCGCAGTATGATCTGTTGATTCAGGAGGAACGGTTTGCCGGAAAACTGATTGACGTGATTCCCGCGATGATGGCCAGGGAGACAATCCAGGCGATGCGAAAAACGAAAACAGCCTTGAAGGAATGCGATATCAAACCGCTGATTTACTCCCTGAATGGAAAGGATCGGCATATATACGGCACGCTGGTGCTGACGGAACGGGAAAGCTGCAAGCCCGGGATGCTGATGGAAGCACTGTGCCGGGAAGCCGGGATTGAGGAAGAAGTTCGGGTACTGATCACCAGAACAGGTCTTTTGGGAGAAAATGAAAACGGCCAGCTGGTGCCGCTGGAGACATTATGATGCAGCAAATGATACTGAAGGGACCGGATTTTTGCGCGGTTGTCGAGGATGGGCGGCTTGTGGAGTATATCCGGCAGGATCCGAAAGAGCAGGGTGGAGACATCCTGCTGGGGAAAATTGACCGGATGATGCCGAACCTGAACTGTGCTTTTGTGGATATCGGACGAACAAAAAACGGCTTTCTTCCGTTGGAAGAGAACGGGAAGACGTTTCAGGAAGGAAAGCCGAAATCCGGTGAGATGATGATCCTGCAGATCCGGAAAGAGGAAACCGGCGAAAAAGGCGCTTTCCTGACACGGGATATCACGCTGGCGGGGACTTATGTCATTCTGATGCCGAAAAACCGGTATATCGGTGTGAGCAGCAGGATTGATGATGAGGAAACGAGAGAACGACTGAAGAAATTGGGACAGGAGATTGCCGGAAACCGGTTTGGACTGGTGATGCGTCATTGCGCGCCTGAAGCGGAACCGGATCAGATTCGGACAGAAGCAGAAAAGCTCTTTGACAGATGGCGGAAAATCGAACAATCCGCGGAATCTGAAAGAAAACCCGGAACGGTGTTGCGGCACTGTGAAGCTATGGAAGCGCTGCGAGAAGACTACCGCGGGGCAGACGGGATCACAGAGATCGGAGAGCTGAGCGCAGACCTGAAAAGGCAGCTTGCCACAGCGGAGGGGCGAAAAGTTCAGCTGCCGCACGGGGGAAATATCGTGATCGACCAATGTGAGGCGATGACGGTGATTGATGTCAATACGGCATCGGCCATGCCGGCAGGCAACAAGGAACAATTATTCCTTACGACAAATCTGGAAGCATGCAAAGAAATCTTGATCCAGGCGAGATTGAGAGATCTGGCAGGAATCATTATAATTGATTTTATTGACATGGACTATGAAACAGACCGAAGTATGGTATTGGAAAGGCTGAAAGAATGCTTCAAAGAGGATCGAATTAAGACGGTGATCCATGGGTGGACAAAACTGGGACTCATGGAGATGACAAGAAAACGGAGATAAATGAATGGAAAGAACAGAAGTGCTGGTAAGCGCTGAGGAGATGGAACGGCAGCGGGTTTTTGCAGAACAGGTACATGTTCTGCCGCACCGGCCGAAAAGCTATCATGTGGTCACCTACGGATGCCAGATGAACGCGCATGATTCCGAGAAGATCGCCGGCATGCTGGAAGCAATGGGAATGGTTTCCGCGCCAAGACGGGAAGACGCAGACTTTGTGATCTTCAATACCTGCTGCGTAAGGGAAAACGCGGAACGGCGGGCGCTGGGCAATGTGACCTGGCTGAAGGAGGTTCGCAAGGAAAAACCGGAAATGTTGATCGGCGTATGCGGATGTATGATCCAGGAACCGGGCATGGCGGAGAAGATTCTGAAGCAATATAAATTTATCGACCTGGCCTTCGGGACGGCGAATCTGCATAAACTGCCGGAGATGATGTATGACCTGCTGAACGGCGGGGAACGAATAGTTCAGGTAGAAGATAAAGATGTGATTTCGGAAGGTTTGCCGATCCGGCGGCTTCGGCATGACGCCGCATATGTCACCATCATGTACGGGTGCGACAACTTCTGCAGTTACTGCATTGTACCCTATGTGCGCGGGCGGGAACGCAGCCGGGATCCGGAGCAGATTCTGCGGGAAGCCGAAGGACTGCTGGAATCCGGCGTAAAGGAAATTATGCTGCTGGGGCAGAATGTCAACAGCTACGGCAAAGGCCTGCCCGGGGACATTACATTCGCGAAGCTGCTGAAGCGTCTGGATGATAGCGGTATTCCGAGGATCCGATTCATGACCAGCCACCCGAAGGATCTGAGCGATGAACTGATCGACGTGATGGCGGGCGGAAAGCATATTCTGCCGCAGTTTCACCTGCCGGTCCAGAGCGGGAACGATGAAATCCTGAGAAAGATGAACCGGCATTACACCCGGGAGCAGTATCTGGACCGCGTGAGGCGGCTGAGAGAAGCGATTCCGGGAATCGGACTTAGCACAGATATCATCGTCGGCTTCCCGGGAGAAACAGAAGAACAGTTTGCAGATACAATGAGCCTGATAGACGAAGTGCAGTACGACAGCGCGTTCACGTTTATCTACAGCCCGCGAACCGGGACAAAAGCCGCCGGGATGCCCGGGATGATTCCGGATGAAGAAGCGACGAATCGGATCAAACGGCTGATTGACCTGCAGGAAGGACTGCAGCAGGAAACGATGAAGCGATTTATCGGAATGGAAGAAGAAATCCTGGTGGAAGGACTGAGCCGGAGAAGCAAACTGGCAGTTTCCGGAAAAGGAAAACATGGCATTTCCATTACGGTGAGCGGAAATGCTGAAGATATCGGGACAATCCTCCGATGCCGCGTGAACGGACTGAAAAACAATACACTGATAGGAGAAAGAGAAACATGAGAGACGTAATGAACAAAGCGCAGGAACTGGCTGAGGCTATCCTGAACAGCGAGACCTACAAAGAAATGAAAAAATCCGAAGCTGAGATGCGCCGGGATTCAGAAGCGGCTGCTACGCTGGGAGATATGATTGAAAAACGGAACAGGGTGGAGAATATCCTGGCTTCCGCCGACATGGATCCGAATGTGCTGGCCGAGGCGAGCCGGGAGATGGAAGAAGCTGAAAAGCGCATGAACGAGAACCCGAAGATTATCGAACTGAAGGAGAAACGCAAGGACTTCCAAACGATGATGGATAATGTAAACAGAATTCTGCGGCTGGTAATCACGGGAGAAATTGAGGACGAAAGCAGGGGGTCTGTCGCATGCGGAGGGGACTGCTCCGCATGTAACGGATGCCAATGAGGGGGACAAGATGGCACTATCACCGATGATGCAGCAGTACCTGCGAATTCATGAGCAGTACAGTGACTGCCTGCTGCTGTTCCGGCTGGGAGATTTTTACGAGTTGTTTTTTGAGGACGCCAAAACAGCGTCGCGGGAGCTCGAACTGACCCTGACAGGTAAAGACTGCGGACTGGAAGAACGAGCGCCGATGTGCGGCGTACCGTATCATTCCGTGAATACTTATATCGAAAAACTGATTTCACGTGGATACAAGGTTGCCATCTGTGAACAGATGGAAGATCCTGCTACGGCAAAAGGGCTGGTTGACCGGGATGTTGTCCGTGTCATTACAGCCGGGACCGTTACGGATCCGACAATGCTGGAAGATAAAGCCAACAATTTCCTGATGAGCGTATATCTGGACGGCAAAAAAGCCGGACTGGCCTATACAGACGTATCAACGGGTGAATTCTATGTCATGGAACCAGAAATCAACCTGCTTCGGGCTCAGATCAGCCGCGTACACCCGATGGAAATCATCAGCAACAACGCCGATGGGCTGAACAGCCTGCTTGGATCTGACAGCAGGAACATCAGCAAACAACCGGGAAACTGGTTCCAGCTTCATAATGCGGAAGAAGCACTGTGCAGACACTTCCGTCTGACCCAGTTAACTTCCCTGGGCCTGGAAGATAAAAAGGAAGCAACGTGCGCCGGCGGCGCGCTGATTAAATATTTATATGAAACCCAGAAGAACGGACTTGATCACATCCGGAACCTGCGCTTTGCGGAAAACGGAAGGATAATGCTCCTGGACCAGAACACAAGGAGAAACCTGGAACTGACGGAAGGCCTGCGCGGAGGCAGGAAAGGAACGCTGCTGAATCTGATTGATAAAACAGCGACCGCAATGGGCGGCAGACTTCTACGCAGCTGGGTGGAGCAGCCGCTGCTGGAGAAGGCGGAAATCAACGAACGGCTTGACGCAGTGGAGGAATTGGTTAACAATCGGATTCTCGGGATGTCGCTGGCAGAAGAATTGGACGGCGTATATGACATGGAGCGGTTAATGAATAAAGTCGCCTACCGGAACATGAATGCCCGCGACTGTCTGGCATTGTGCGCCAGCCTGAAAAAGATTCCCGGGATCCGGACACTGCTGAGGAATGTTCAAAGCAGATCATTGAATGCTGCGAGAGATGAACTGAATCCGCTTGAGGAAATGACGGATCTGCTGGATCGCGCGATTCATCCGGATGCTCCTGCCGTCATTACCGAAGGCGGTATTATCCGTGAAGGATACTCTCAGATTCTGGACGAATACCGGGAGGCGCAATCCAGTGGAAAACAATGGATCCTGGATCTGGAAAGCAGGGAACGGGAAGCAACGGGTATCCGGAACCTGCGTGTTCAGTACAACAAGGTTTTCGGATACTATATTGAAGTCACCAAGAGCTTCCTCGGGCAAGTGCCGGAAAGATATATCCGGAAACAGACACTGACAAATGCCGAGCGCTTTATGACGCCGGAGCTTAAGGAAATCGAACAGAAAATCATCGGAGCCCAGGAACAGAGCGTGCGGCTTGAACTGCAGATATTCAATGAGATCCGCGACCGGATTGCGGCAGACATCGACAGTATCCAGCGGACCGCGGAAGCACTGAAGAAGCTGGATGTATTCCAGAGCCTGAGCAGAACAGCCTCTGAGAACCGGTATGTACGGCCGGAAATCACAGACGACGGAAGCCTCATGATTATCGAAGGCCGTCATCCCGTGGTGGAGCAGACCCTGAAAGACGGGGAGTTTGTTCCGAATGATACACTGCTGGACTGCGATGAGAACCGGATGATGATCATTACCGGGCCGAACATGGCAGGCAAAAGCACCTATATGCGTCAGGTCGCACTGATCTGCATGATGGCGCAGATCGGGTGCTTTGTGCCTGCAAAGGAAGCACATCTGCCGGTCTGCGACCGGATCTTTACCCGTGTCGGCGCCAGCGACGATCTGGCCAGCGGTCAGAGCACCTTTATGGTGGAAATGAGTGAAACAGCCTATATTCTCGGAAACGCTACACGAAACAGTCTGATTATTCTGGACGAAATCGGTCGCGGAACAAGCACGTTTGACGGTCTGGCGATTGCCTGGGCGGTGGTGGAATACATTGCGGACAAAGAGAAAATCGGCGCCAAGACAATGTTTGCCACCCATTATCACGAACTGAGCGAACTAGAAGGGCATCTGGATGGCGTAAAGAATTTCTGCATTTCAGTGAAAGAACACGGTGAAGATGTGATCTTCCTAAGGCGGATTGTGAGAGGGGGCGCTGACAAGAGCTTCGGCGTTCATGTGGCGAGGCTGGCAGGCATCCCGCATCCGGTGATCGTCCGGGCTCATGAGATTCAGGCTAGGCTGGAGGTCAGCGATATCAACCAGAATACCATCGGGCAGAATATTCTGGGAGAGGAGAATGTAAACAGGAAGAATGAACAGATGGATCTGTTTGAATACAAGAAAGATGAGATTGTTGAGGAACTGCAATCCATTGATGTGATGGCATTGACGCCGATGGATGCGATGAATAAGCTTTTTCTGCTCAGAGAAAAAGCAAGAAAGATATGACAAGGGGGCTTTCCAAGTACATTGGACCTTCGGAATATGAGGAAAACAGAGATGGGAAAAATCAAGCTGTTAAGTGATGCGATGATCGGGAAGATCGCTGCGGGAGAAGTTGTGGAACGTCCGGCTGCAGCGATCAAGGAACTGGTGGAGAACAGCCTGGATGCAGGGGCCAGCGCCGTAACCGTTGAGATCCGGGAAGGCGGACTGGATTCCATCCGTGTAACGGACAACGGAAGCGGGATCGATGAAAGCGACATTCGAATGGCATTTGAACGGCATGCGACCAGCAAGATCAGCAAAGAACAGGATCTGTTCTCGATTCAGACATTAGGATTTCGCGGCGAGGCACTGGCGAGCATTGCCGCAGTTTCACATGTAACATTGACGACCCGAACAAAAGAACGGGAAACCGGCCTGCGGGTACAGAACGAAGGCGGAAGCATTAATGCGATTTCCGAAATTGCATGTCCCGTCGGAACGACTGTTGCCGTAAAAGACCTTTTTTACAATGTCCCTGTGCGAAAGGGGTTTATGAAGAAGGCCGGACAGGAGGCTGCAGCTGTAGGAGAATTAATGACGCAGCTTCTGCTGAGCAGACCTGACGTCAGTTTTCGGTATATTTCGAACGGGAAAACAGAATATCATTCACCGGGAGATGGGCAGCTTGCGTCCGCTTTGCATACGATCTACGGCGGAAACGCGCTGAAAGCAATGCGTAAAGTTGAGGATCACGCGAACGGCCTGATGATCAGCGGTTATGTCGGAATTGGCGAAAACGCACGCGGTAACCGGAATCATGAGTTTTTCTTTATCAACGGTCGAGTAATGCACAGCAAACTTTTGAGTGAAGCGGTTGAGACGGCATGCCGGGAACGGGTGATGATCGGGAAATTCCCAACCTGTGCTTTGCACATTACAATCGCTTATGAGGCAGTGGATGTAAATGTTCATCCCAACAAGCTGGAGGTCCGCTTCCGCGATGAAGCCGGCGTTTATGAAGCCGTTCTTTCCACTGTGCTGCAGTCCCTGAAGGAACAGGATGCTTTCAGCCGTCCGGTAGAAATGCAGCTGGTTAAGGAAAAACAGACACCGGCGATTATTCAACAAGCAGAAAACGGAACCATTATGAAAGAGCCCGGTACAGCTTTTCAGCAGCCGGTAAAGACCCCGGGTACAGTAACGGTCAGCGATAAGCTTCCAGCTGCAGCCGCAGTCAAACCGGATGCTGAGAAACCCATGCCTGAATTCAAGGAAATCCTGAAAAAAACAGAACAGGGAGAGGCTTCCCGGATTCCGGAAGGTTCACATACAGCGCCCGTTCCCGATACGGCAGTGCCGCAAGCCAAAACAGATATTTGGAAAGAATCCCGACCTTTGTTTAATGAGGGGCCGGCTGAGCAGATCAATTCCATTCTTCCCGAAATCAAGGAACCGATGAAAATCTTCGGCGCACTGTTCAACACCTATATTCTTGTGGAATATAAGGATCAGCTTTTGATGGTAGATCAGCATGCAGTGCATGAACGCCTGCTGTTTGATAAGCTGATGAAGGAACACGAAAAAGAACGACAATCCGGACAGGAACTGCTTGTTCCCATTATTGTCAGCGTGACGAACGAAGAACTGAGAATGCTGGAAGAGAACCGGGAAGCCCTTGAGAGTATTGGACTGGTCATTGAAGCATTCGGGGAAAAAGATGTGGCTGTCCGAACGATTCCGATGATCCTCGGGGAAGCGCAGGCGAAAAACTTTGTGACCGATGTCATCAGTGAACTGGAAACCGGAAAGGATCCGACATTTGAAAAGAAACGGACGACACTGTTGCAGACAGCCTGCAAGCATGCTGTCAAGGGAGGGGAAACGTTGCCGGAGGATCAGCTCAGGGGCCTGCTGGATGAAATGATCGGGAAAAAAGTTACGCCGACCTGTCCGCACGGTCGACCGCTGGTCGTTGCGATTACGCACCGTGAATTGGATAAGAAATTCAAAAGGATTCAGCAGTAGTTTCTCAAAGCGGGGAGTGAAACGTGAAGAGTGGAAGTATTATCTGTCGGGTGCTGACAGGACCGACAGCCAGTGGAAAAACGGAAATCGCAATCCGGCTGGCAAAGGAAGCCGGCTGGGATATTCTTTGCATGGACAGTATGCAGATTTACCGACGTATGGACATCGGAACGGCGAAACCTTCGCCGGAAGAGATGGAGGGCGTTCCGCACCACCTGCTGGATCTTTGTGAACCGACAGACAGGTTCAGCGTTTCTGATTACCGGGATACAGCGGAAAAACTGATTTATCAATTGGCGAAACAGGACAGGGAAGTGCTATTTGTCGGCGGGACGGCGCTGTATCTGCAGGCAATAATGCATCCGATTGGAATGGGACAGGTCAGCGCCAATGTTGAACTACGGGAGGAACTGCACAGACTGGCCGAGACGCCGGAAGGGAAGACGGAGCTTCATGAACGGCTGCGGAAGCTTGATCCTGTTACAGCGGAGCGGCTGCCCCTGAACGATATCCGCAGGACGATCCGGGCCATCGAAGTGAGCGAAGCGACGGGAATTCCTTTTTCAGAACAGCCGAACCGGGAGAAGCCGACAACGTTCAAATGGAAAGTCGTGTCCACAGCGATGGAAAGACCCCATTTATATGAGCGGATCAACGAACGCGTGACAAAGATGATAAAGTCAGGATTAAAAGATGAGGTGGCCTTGCTGCTTGCTGAAGGGGTTTCTGAAGAATCTCAGAGCATGCAGGGGCTGGGATACAAGGAGATGATCCCCTGTATCCGTGGGGAATATTCAATTGAGGATGCGGCAGAAAGAATTCGACTCGGTACGAGACACTATGCCAAGCGGCAAATGACCTTCCTGAGACGGGAAGAAACAATACAATATGTGGATACGGAAAGACCGGGAGCATATGCGGAGATCAGGCAGCTTCTGATATAAATCGGAGGAAAGATGAACAGAATTAATCAAATCATCAGACAGGCAGAACAGGAACTTCAGGAGCAATTTGCCGAAATCGAAGCCAATGAAGAAATGAGGACCCGGCAGGTACTGGACAGTTTCCGTAAATTCGGCGTGAGCTACCGGCACTTCGCTCCAACGACCGGCTACGGCTATGACGATATCGGACGGGATACGCTGGAAAAGATCTACGCCGATCTGTTCCATACGGAAGCGGCGCTGATGCGGCCCCATGTAGCCAGCGGCACAGTGGCGCTGAGCCTGACGCTTTTCGGCATGACAAAGCCGGGAGAACGAATCCTGAGCGCCACCGGTATGCCGTATGATACGCTGCAGAGCGTAATAGGCACCGGGAAAAAAACGCCGCCAGGATCCCTGAAAGAAATGGGGATTGGCTTTGACTGCGTCGAGCTGAAAGACGGCAAAATTGACGTGGAGGCGGCGGAAGCCGCAATCACGGAGAAGACCACCCTGATCATTGCCCAGCGAAGCCGCGGCTATGCTTGGCGGCCAAGCCTTATGCCGGAAGCTTTTGAGGACCTGGCCGAGATGATTCATACCCGACATCCGGGCATTCGCCTGATGGTCGATAACTGCTACGGCGAGTTTGTCCGCGGGGACGAACCGACCGATCACGGGGCGGATCTCTGCGTCGGCAGCCTGATCAAAAATCCGGGCGGCGGAATCGCGCCAACAGGCGGATATGTGGTCGGCAGAAGAGAAGATATCGAACGGATCGCATACCGGCTGACAGCGCCGAGCCTGGGCAGGGAACTGGGTTCCTACGCGGCTTCCTACCGGCCGTTTTATCAGGGATTGTTTATGGCGCCGCACACGGTAACCCAGGCACTGAAGACCGCGCTGCTGACCGCGCGCGTGTTTGAAAACCTTGGTTTTGCAACGACTCCGCCGGCAAATGAACAAAGAGCAGATATTATCCAGGCAATCCGTTTCGGGAAACCAGAACTGCTGGTTGCTTTCTGCCAGGGAATCCAGACAGCGAGCCCGGTTGACAGCATGGCGATGCCGGAACCCTGGGACATGCCGGGATATGATGATCAGGTAGTCATGGCGGCAGGAACATTTGTGGCAGGCGCCAGCATTGAACTGAGTGCTGACGGGCCCATGCGCGAACCCTATATCGCCTATATGCAGGGAGGATTGACCTATACACACGGGCGGATTGCCCTGGGAGAAGCGCTGAACAGAATGCTCCAAACCGGGGCAATGAAGGTTCAGGAATCTTGACAATAAGCACGCTGAAAACTATAATAATACAGTATGTGCAAACCATGTAATTACTGGAACGGAGGGAAAGAAATGGATATTCAGACACTTGAATCCTATGCCCGGGAAGTCAGAAAAGATATCATTATCATGACATCCAAGGCCGGCGCCGGCCATCCGGGCGGCTCCCTGTCCTGTACCGACGCACTGGTTGCGTTATATTTCGACGTGATGAACGTCGATCCGAAGAACGACAAGATGCCGGAACGCGACCGGTTTGTGCTCTCAAAGGGCCACGCGGCTCCTGCCCTGTACGGAACGCTTTGTGAACGCGGCTTTTTCGGCAAGGAAGAATTCGACAAGTTCCGCCAGCTGCACGGAATCCTGCAGGGACATCCGGATACCAAAAAATGTCCCGGCGTTGACGCTTCCACCGGGTCACTGGGCCAGGGCATCTCGATTGCGGTCGGCATGGCGCTGGGCGCAAAGCATATCGGCAGCAAGAGCCGGGTGTACACAGTGATCGGCGACGGCGAAAGCCAGGAAGGCCTGGTATGGGAAGCCAGCATGGCGGCAGCGCACTACAAGCTTGACAACCTGACAGTGATCCTGGATCATAACGGGCTGCAAATTGACGGCAGCAACGACGAAGTTATGAGCCTGGGAGACATCAAAGCCAAAGCGCTGGCTTTCGGATACGACGTGATCGAAGTGGAAAACGGCAACGATATGAAGCAGGTTCTGGTCGCACTACATACACCGCCCTGTCCCGGAAAGCCGCGCTACATTATCCTGAACACAACAAAGGGTAAAGGCGTAAGCTTCATGGAAGGACAGGTCGGCTGGCACGGAAAAGCACCGAACGCTGAACAGGCAGCGCAGGCGCTGAAAGAATTGGAGGGCTGAGAAAATGGAAAAGAAAGCGGTACGTGTTGCATACGGTGAAGCCCTTGTGAAACTGGGCAAGACCAATGACAAAGTAGTCGTTCTGGATGCAGACCTCGCTTCCGCAACGATGACAAACGCCTTCAAAAAGGAATTCCCGAACCGGTTCTATGACTGCGGTATCGCGGAAGCAAACATGGTCGACATGGCTGCCGGCATGAGCACGATGGGACTGATCCCATTCTGTTCAACGTTCGCGGTTTTTGCTGGCAGGAACTATGACCAGATCCGCAACGGCGTGTGCTATCCAAAGTTCAATGTCAAATTCGGTTTCAGCCATGCCGGCATTACGGTCGGCGAAGACGGCGGAAGCCATCAGGCCATAGAAGATATCTCACTGATGCGCGGGATTCCGGGAATGACGGTGTTTGTTCCCTCCGACGCGAATGAGTGCCATCAGTGCGTGGAAGCGGCGGCAGAGATCAACGGCCCGGTATATATCCGGACTGCGCGGCTGGCGACACCGGTTTACGATCCCAGGCCGTTCACGGCCGGAAAGGGCACCGTGATCCGGGACGGAAGCGATTGCGTGATCTTTACTTGCGGCATCATGCTGGAACATACAATGGAAGCCGCCGAGATCTTGGAAAGCAAGGGCATCAAGACGGCGCTGGTTTCCTTCCATACGATCAAGCCTTTTGACGAAGCACTGGCGTGCACCTACGCGGCAAAGTGCAAGAAGGTTTTCACGGTGGAAGAACATTCGATTCTCGGCGGACTGGGGGACACAGTTGCTTCCGCGATCATCGGAAAGGGTGTTGAGAAGTTTAAGAAGATCGGCATCAATGATGAGTTCGGGCAGAGCGGAAAGCCTGTAGATCTGCTTAAAGAATATGGGCTTACCGGACCGCAAATCGCAGAAACGATTCTGAAGGATCTGTGATTCTGAAACTCCCCCTTTCCGGCGACGAAAGGCCGGAAAGGGGCTTTTATACTTTATAAGCGGGTGTTCAGAAATGTACTGGGCATTTATTGTAAATCCTATTGCCGGAACAGGGTTTTCCTTACAAACAATGAAAAACCTGGAGGGACGGCTAAGACAAAAAGGAATTGAATATAAGGTATTCCTGACCGAAAGACCCGGGCACGCGACACAGATCGCAGCCCAACTTGCCGAAGAAGATCAGGTTTACGCCGTTGTAGCCGTCGGTGGGGACGGAACAGCATCTGAAGTGGCAGCAGGACTTTGCGAAACAGGGAAACCAATGGGCATCATACCGGCCGGAACCGGAAATGATTTCATTAAGACGACCAATATTCCGAATGATCCGCAGAAAGCGTTAGAACTGCTTTTATCCCGGCAGCCGGTTGATACGGATACGGGCACGGTAAACGATCAGTTTTTTTTGAATGTTTGCGGAACAGGCTTTGATGTGACAGTGCTTGATTACGCGGAAAGCTTAAAGGATAAACACAGAGGACTGACACCTTACCTTATCGGATTGCTGAAAGCGATACGACATTATGAAAGCGTTAAACTGAAAGTGACAGCAGACGGAAAGACAGAGGAGGGACGTTACCTGGTCTGCTCCATTGCGAACGGACGCTATATCGGCGGAGGAATTCCCATATGTCCCGAAGCGAATCCGGCAGACGGAAAACTAAACCTGGTGCTGATTAAACATCGGGCACGATGGAAGATTCCGTTCTATCTTCCGGGACTGATGATGTCGAAAGACCTGAAATTTAAAGTTACAAGCCATCGGCTCGTTTCCAGAATCCTGATCGAAGGTGACAACCTCAGGATCAATATAGACGGGGCGATACAGCCCATGGAAAAGGTTGAATTTACCGTTAAACCAGCGTCGCTGAGGCTGATCCGATAAACAAGAGGGGGAAATCACATTGGCGAGTACAAACAATATTCGCGACAAGGCGAAAAAGCTGTGGATGAAAAGCATGAACACCATTGGCAATACCGCTACAAACATCGCGAATAATACCAAGTACAAAGTTGATGAGATGGCGCTCCAGAATCGACGTAGAGAACTGGCCGGTGATCTTTCCCACGTTGTATACTCACTGTGGATGAAGGGGAACAAGTTTCCGCCGGATGTGACTAAAATGCTTGAAGAATTGCAGGAACTTGACAACCGGCTGAACGATATGAGGGCAGAAAAATATGCACAGGGAAAAGACTCAGCAACTGAAACGGTCGCAAGAGAAGCAGCTTCTGAAGGAGTCGACGAAACGGAAGAGCTATTTCAGGAGCCCCAGAAGCCGAAAGAAGTAACAGAGAAAGAACCGGAGGACGATGAACCGATCAGTGAAGCGATTACCCCAGCATCTTCATCTCTTCAGTCAGAGATTAACGGATACTTTGATCACGGAACAGACGTGAATAAAGCAGCTGAAAAAGTAAATTCGAGTCTTGATCAGCTGACTGACAGGATCAGAGCATTTTCACCGGAGTATTCCGGTGAAGAAAAAAAATCGGAGGAAGCAGAATGAGGTTCAGAAATATATTCCTGATCATGCTGACGGTGCTCTTCATAACCTTCGGAATCGCATTAGGTGATAACTCCGAAACGGACAATATCAGCTATGGCGAATGGGATTGGGACAATGAAGCGCTCAATGCTTTTACCGGGTCTTTAGATGTTTCGCAATGGAGCGGCACGGAACTGACGTTCCAAATGAAAGCAATATTTGAACCCCAAAGCGAATCAGCTTCCGAAATCAATCCCAAATTCACGCATTTCAACGGCAAACGATTACCGATGCTGAAGCAAAGCAACAGCTACACTTACACTCCGGGAAACGATCAGACAATTGGGTTCGAGGGATCCCTGCAGATGCCGGAAAAGGATCACTATCAGAAGATTTCGATTGATCTGACGGTGACTGATTCCAGCGGTAAGGAACTGAAAAAAATTACCGTAACCGTGTCTACAGGCAGCGGAGACAATGTGGTACAACGGGGCAATATCTTTTATATCCCGTTTGAAATCAGGACGCTTGCGATTATCATTGCAGCTTTTGCGGCGCTCGTCTGGTGTGCAGCTATTATACGGAACCGGGTGCTAAACAGGAAATAATATAACAGGAGAATATGTATATGCAAATTTTTAACAGCCTGACAAGAAAAAAAGAAGAATTCAAGCCAATCCATGAAGGTAAGGTAGGAATCTATGCCTGTGGGCCAACGGTTTACAATTATTTCCATATCGGAAACGCCAGGCCTTTTATCACCTTCGACGTACTGCGCAGACAGCTAGAGCGGGAAGGCTATCAAGTTACCTTTGTTCAGAACTTTACGGATATCGACGACAAGATGATCCGACGGGCAAACGAGGAAGGCATCACAGTCAAAGAACTTGCTGACCGGTTTATTGCAGAATACTATACAGATGCCGGGGCACTCGGGATACGGCCCGCAACGGTTCACCCAAAGGCGACGGAACATATCGCAGAGATCATTACACTGATCTCACGGCTTATTGAGAACGGCCATGCTTACGCAACGCCTTCCGGAGATGTTTATTACCGCGTTTCCGCGTTTCCTGGATACGGAAAGCTGTCGGGACAGAACATGGAAGACCGAGAAATGGGCGCCAGCGAACGGCTGAACGAAGAAACAGACAAAGAAGCGCCTGAAGACTTTGCCCTGTGGAAGGCACAGAAACCAGGAGAACCCTCCTGGGACAGTCCATGGGGCAAGGGAAGACCGGGATGGCATATTGAATGCTCGGCGATGAGCATGAAGTATCTCGGAGAGACATTCGACATCCATTGCGGCGGAAAAGACCTACTGTTTCCGCACCATGAGAATGAGATTGCACAAAGCGAAGGAGCAACGGGAAAAAAGTACGTCAACTACTGGATGCATAACGGCTTCATCAACGTGGATAACCAGAAAATGAGCAAAAGCCTGAACAATTTCTTCACCGTGCGTGATATCGCCAAGGAATACGACCTGGAAGCGGTGAGGCTATTCATGCTAAGCGCACATTATCGCAGCCCGATTAATTTCAGCAGGGATCAGATTGAAGCGGCAAACGCCAGCCTGAACAGGCTTTATACAGCCAGGAATTCCCTGAAATTCCAGATCGAAAACGGTGAGGATCGTCCACTGAACACGGATGAAGAGGCTTTTGTCGGTCGACTGAAGATATATGAAAAGCGCTTTGACGAAGCCATGGACGATGACATGAATACAGCTGACGCGCTGGGAGCGATCTTTGAACTGGTCAAGGACGCGAACGTCACGATTCAGCAGGGCTCCTCTATAGAGGCGGCAAAAGCGGGACTGAACAGCCTGGAAGCTATCTGTGACGTGCTCGGCCTGCTTTCCAGGAAGGAAGATGAACTGCCTGAAGAGATTGCCGCACTCGTGCGGGAACGCGCGGAAGCCAGAAAAAACAGGAACTGGGCCAGGAGCGACGAGCTTCGTAACAAGATTGTCAGTGCCGGATATATCCTGGAAGACACAAAACAAGGACAGAAGGTCCGGAAAGATGTGTGACCGAAGCAAAAAGACTACTGCGCTGATCCTGATTCCGGCGGCACTGCTTCTCACAATTCTGCCGATCATGCTATTCCGTACAACGGCTGGAAAAGAATACCGCACATCCGGAAGCGTAGCATGGGTATTGAAGAAAATCGGTACTGAACAAAACGGAAATGTCCGGGTAAACGAAGCGGATGCAGCAGAACTGGAATCCCTTTACGGAATCGGTCCGGCATACTCGGAAAGAATCATCGAAGAACGGAAAAAGAACGGTCCGTTTTATTACCCGGAAGATCTGGAAGCAGTAAACGGGATCGGACCGCAAAAATTGAGTGAATTCAGGACAATGATTGACATGACTGCAGACGAGGGTAGGAATTAAGATGGCATATCGCGCGCTATACCGTGAATGGAGACCTCAAAACTTTTCCCAAATGGTCGGGCAAAAGGCGATTATCGAAACGCTGCGGAATCAGGTGATCACTCAACGGATCGCTCACGCCTATCTTTTCTGCGGATCCCGGGGGACAGGAAAAACCTCCACAGCAAAAATTCTGGCGAAAGCGATCAACTGCCTGAATCCGGAAAACGGAGATCCATGTGGGAAGTGTGATAACTGCCTTCGGGTGGATCATGAAGAAACCCTGGATATTATCGAGATCGACGCGGCGAGCAACAACGGTGTGAACGAGATCCGGGATCTGCGCGATACGGTAAAATATCCTCCGCAATTCGGGAAATACAAGGTCTATATTATTGATGAAGTTCATATGCTGACAGCCTCAGCTTTCAACGCACTGCTTAAGACGCTTGAGGAGCCGCCAGCACATATCGTCTTCATTCTGGCGACGACCGAACCGCAAAAACTGCCGGAGACAATACTGAGCCGGTGCCAGCGATTTGATTTCGGGCGAATTTCCGTACAAGAGATTACCGGAAGACTGCGCGAGGCAGTGGAAGGAAGCGGTGCCGAGGCTACAGACGGCGCATTGATGCTGATTGCCCGGACGGCAGAAGGAGGAATGCGCGACGCGCTGAGCATCCTGGACATGTGCCTGGGATATCGGGATCAGGTAGATGAAGAACTGGTACGCAGCATTCTGGGAACCAGCGATAATGCATTCCTGTTTCAGTTTTGCGACGCTTTTTCAGAGAATGACGCAAGAAAAATCTTTCTGATGATCGATCAGCTGATCCGTGAAGGCAAAGATCCGGCGGTGTTTGCCAAGGATGTATGCCGGCATATCAGAGCGTTACTGATTGCTAAGACCAGCGGGGAAGATCTATCCGCAGTGATGGATATCACGGAAGAGGAAGCAAAGGAATTCATCCGACAAAGTGAACAGTTCACGCTTTCCAGGCTGATGATGATCCTGGATCTTTATCTGGCACTGGAAACGGAAATGCGATATGTATCTACACCCCGCCTCGCTCTGGAAAATATCAGCCTGAAATGCTGCCTGCGGATGGAACAGGCAGACGACCAGGCTTTAAGAGACAGAATTTTCGAACTGGAAAAGCAGATGAACGGTTTGCTGAAGAGGATTGAAAACGGAGAGATTATTGCTTCTTCAACAAGTACATCTGCGGCGCCGGCAGATGAAACAAAGAAAAAGGATCAGAAAGAAACCATTCCCGCCGCGCCCGAGCAGAAGAAACCAAAGACCAACAATGCCGTATCCGGAGCGTGGAAAGAAATGATGGACCGCTTCAAGAGAAATGATCCGGCCATATGGAGCATGCTGACCCAGGGCAGCCTGATCAGCTGTGAAAACGGAAAGTTTGTGTGGCAACCGAACCAGCCCGAAGGATCCATGTTCCTGATTCCGCTGAGCAAGGCTGAAAAAAAGCAAAAGATCTGCGATTGTCTTTCGGAAATCACCGGGATGACCTGCGAATTCACAGCTACTGAGGCAGGGCAGACAGCAAGCGGCGGGCAAAGCAGCGAAAAGGAATACCTGAATCAGTTGTATGATATGTTCGGGGCTGATAAAGTGATTATTCAGGAATAAAAAAGCACCCGGTCAACTGTGACCGGGTGAAATCATTACAGGGAAGGGATCAGTTCAGCTCCTGAGAATCATTTTCAATGGTAACTTCCTCAACGCTGCGGATGCCCCAGCGAGCAACAACCATTGTCAGATTATCACGACCGACGGACAGGGTCACAGTATCGTCTTTAATGCCGGTAATCGTTCCATAGATCCCGCCGATGGTGCAGACCCGATCTCCTGCCTTCAGATTATTTAACATTTCTTTGACCTGCTTATCCTTTTTCCGCTGGGGACGGATGAGCATAAACCAAAAAACTACAAAAATCAGGATCAGAGGGAGAAAAGTAGTCGCCAGGGCAGCAATAGAAGTTCCTGTAGTAGCAGCTTCCCCTGTGCCCGTAGCGGCAGCAGCACCAGCGGCAGCAGCAGGAGCAGCGGCCGACTCGGCAATCGCGGTGGAAATCCCAAAGATGCAATCGAACATTAATAAATGAACTCCTTTCAATCTCGGATAAAAACAATTATATCAGATATTGAGGACTGATACAAGAGATAAACAGCCTAAAAGCAAATGAAATGCCTTTAGCTGAAATGCCTTTATGCAAGATTACGGGTGGCAATAATATCCACACCGGTATGCAGCACATCCTGCAGGATAACCTGACCGATAGTAACCGGCGCGGAGATCCGAACTGAAGATAGTTCATTCATGATGTCATAAATCAGCTTTTTGGGGACCGGGGAGGCTGTTTTGACCGAGATGGGAGTTTCCCTGCCGGTAACAGGGATCACGGCAGTAATCATCCGCTCTGGCAGGGTACATTCCTGTTGAGCGTATTTTGCACCGCGGGGGCAGGTGTTGCCGGTTACCGAGATGAATGCTCCCTGTTCTGAGAGAGTGACAGTCATACGGCAACCTACGGGGCAGTTGATGCAAGTGATTGTTTGTTCCATAATAAGTGTTCCTTTCCGGAGGAAGGGATTTCGCACCCGTGGGCGCGATCGGGGCATTCTGACTGCCCCGGACCTTCGGCCTATACTCATCAATCATTTGAGAATCGATTTACAAGTTGATTCACGGCTGCTTTATTCAATACGCACCGTAATCGAATCTGCAGGAAGTTCTTTCAGCATTTCGGGCTTGATGGTTACGAGGGCCATTTCGCCCGGGGTAAAGATCATGGCTTTTTTCCGAATCAGTTCTTTTTCGCCGCACTCGACAACGGCTGCGCTGTTCCGGAAAACCGCGGAAGGACGGAACATCAGATCGACCGGCTTATCCGTATCGGACCGGATGAGCTGCGGAACCGTACCGCGCACGCCGTTGCCATCCTTCACGGTGATCATGGGTGCAGCGAGCTGCTCATTACGTACATACGCCGCGGCAGCCGCACCAGCCTTGAAGCTTTCATTGGAGACATGATCGACCAGGTCATGCACGTGCAAAACATTGCCACAGGCAAAGATGCCGGGTACGCTGGTTTCAAAAGATTCATTAACCACAGCACCTGAGGTTGCAGGAGAAAGCTCCACACCGGCGCTGAGACTAAGCTCATTTTCCGGAATGAGGCCGCAGGAAAGAAGGAGGGTATCGCAGTCAAACTCAATCTCCGTACCGGGAATCGGATTGCGTTTCTCATCGACTTTCGCAACGGTTACTCCTTCAAGACGCTCCTTGCCTTTGATATCGATGACCGTATGGCTGAGATATAAGGGAATGTCATAATCGTGCAGACACTGTACGATATTCCGGTTTAAACCGGAAGAATAGGGCATAATTTCCACACAGGCAAGGACTTTTGCGCCCTGCAGCGTCATACGTCGGGCCATGATGAGCCCGATATCGCCCGAACCGAGAATGACAACCCGTTTACCGGGCATAAATCCTTCCAGATTGACAAAACGCTGAGCTGTACCAGCAGAATAAATACCCGCACATCGTGTGCCGGGCGTACAGAGCGCACCGCGGGGCCTTTCCCGACAGCCCATGGCCAAAACAATCGCTTTTGCGTGAATGATTTGCAGGCCTTTGGAAGCGGAAACACAGGTGACGGTATGATCAGAAGAGACTGTCAATACCGTAGTGGAGCATTCGATATCGATTTCCAGTTCCGCAGCCTTATCGATATCGCGCTGAGCATATTCCGGACCGGTCAATTCTTCTTTGAAACGATGAAGGCCAAAGCCGTTATGAATACACTGTCGAAGGATTCCGCCGGATTCCTTCTCACGTTCCAGAACCAGGAGGGATTCAATTCCGCTTTCCCGCGCAGAGATCGCGGCAGCCAAGCCGGCCGGACCGGCACCAATGATCAAAACATCCACATTACGTTCATTCATGATCATGGCCTCCCTTCAAAAAAGCATCAATCGTATCAGACAAGAGAAGACTATCTCCGCCGTTTTTTGTGACTTCCTTCAAGGGAATGCCTGTTTCCTCCGAGATGATCGCGGCGACACGAGGAAGACAGAAGCCACCCTGGCAGCGCCCCATGCCCGCGCGGGTACGGCGTTTAACGCCATCCACGGAACGAGCACCGACGGGACGCCGAATTGCCCGGCGGATTTCCGCTTCTGTAACAACCTCGCAGCGACAGATAATATTGCCGTATAACGGATCCTGCTGAATAGCCTGCTCTCTTTGCTCCGGCGTCATATCGTGGAACGGAACAGGCGGAAGGGGATAGGGAACGGTCTGCTCTTTGCGGGCGAGGGAAAGATGATCAGCGATCATTTCCGCCAGATCCTGCCCGATTGCCGGGGCGGAAGACAGGCCGGGACTTTCAATGCCGATGGCTTCGAAATAACCGGGGCATTCTTCACAGGGACCGACGACAAAATCATCTGTGGGCAAATGAGCGCGGACACCGCTGAAATTTGTAATATTTGTTCTGGTGGATATTCCGGACCAGGTCCGGGCTGCCTTCTGAATAATATCGGAAAGGCCGGACGAAGTTGTTGCGGTATCGAGCGGATCCTCAATATCTTCCGCCGTGGGACCAAGAAGCAGATTTCCGTGCACCGTGGGAGAAACCAGGACGCCTTTGCCCATGACGGAAGGGCATTGAAAAACCGTCCGGTCAAAAGGCTGATGAGCCGCACGATCCAGCAGATAATACTGCCCTCTGCGGTGAATCATGGTCAGTTTTTCTTCGGAAAGCTGATTGTGAATCTCTGCTCCGAAGGCTCCGGCACAGTTTACCAGCACTTTGCAGCAGAAGGCCTCCTTATCTGTCTGAACGGTAAAGCATCCGTCAGAATCTTTGCTTACAGAGACGACTTCCTCATCAAAGCGGAAACGGACCCCGTTAAGTGCCGCATCATCAGCAAGGGCGAAAGCCATTTCATAAGGACTGACGATGGCGCTTGTGGGAACGGACAAGGCAGCAACTACTTCGGGATTCAGATTCGGCTCGAGCTTCAGAAGCGTTTCCCGATCCAGAATTTCAAGCCCGGTGACTCCATTGGTTTCCCCGCGGGCCTTCAGATCGGCAATGGTTTTTTTATCCTCTTCATCAAATGCAAGGACCAGAGCCCCGCACCGGCGATAGGGAACGCCGAGCTCTTTGGCAAGGGATTCGTACATGTTTGCGCCGCGAACGTTATAAAAGGCTTTCTTTGTTCCGGGTATCGCGTCATAACCGGCGTGAACGATGCCGCTGTTGGCTTTGGTGGCACCTTCGGCGAGGTCGCTCTCGCGATCGAGAACCAGGACGGAAGCATGGAAACGGGAAAGCTCCCGGACTACAGCGCAGCCGGTAATGCCTGAACCGATCACAATAATATCTGCTGTCATGTTCATTTCTTTTCCTCCTTGTGATAACAATATAACATAAGGACAGGTCAAAAAACAATGAAAAAACAATGAAAATCTATGTTTATTGAACAAGTTGCGCTGAAGTGAGTAGAATGATATAATAATATGATATGATTCGTGACGAGGGGTGACGAGATGATTACGACAATTTGCCTGAATCCCTGTTTTGACAAGACAGTAAACGTTGACACACTGCAGGTCGGTCAGGTAAACCGCATCCGGGACGCCCGGGTTGATCTTGGCGGCAAAGGAATCAATGTTGCCGTGGTCGCGAAACGGCTCGGCCTTGATGTGCAATGCATCGGCACGATGGGAGAGAACGGTGCTTCCGAGCTGACATCCATGATGGACCGGGAAGACCTGAAGCATCAGTTTATTACGGTGCCGGGGCATGTGCGCACCAATATGAAGGTATACTGCCTCGACGGACAGGGGGTCACCGAACTGAATGAACCCGGTACTCCGCTGGACGATGAGAAGATCAAAGCGTTTACCGAACTTGCAAAAACCGCCACAAAAGACAGCGAGATGGTCGTGCTGACCGGGAGCCTGCCTCCGGGATGCCCGGAAGGAACCTACTGCAAACTGATGAATGCCCTGAAAGGACATAAATGCATCCTGGATACGGAAGGGAAAGAGCTGGAACTATGCGCCAAGAACGCCCATCCTTTTCTGATCAAACCGAACCTGCGGGAGATGGAAGCTACACTCGGGATAGAACTGCGGACGATGCGGACAATCCGTGACGCTGCGCTGCTGTTCATCAAACTCGGGGTTCAGCACGCGGTGGTCTCCATGGGCGCGATGGGCGCAATGTATATTTCAACGGAAAAGACTTTATTTGCTCCGGCGCTTCGGGTTGAAACGAAATCGACAGTCGGCGCTGGAGACGCAATGATCGGCGGGATGCTGCTGGGATACGAAATCGAAAAGGATATGGCAAAAGCATTCCGGTACGGGATTGCTGCCGGCGCGGCCAGCGTGATGACGGAAGGAACACAGTTGATTGTCCGGTCCGATTTTGAAAACCTGCTTGACCAGGTGAAAGTACAGGAAGTATAGACGCGATGCTATTCAGACATAACAAGGCAGAGTATTCGGACGGCAGTATCGATTTGGTTCCGATCCATATTACACCGCCAAGCCGGGAGCTTGGATTCGGACATGAGCAGGTATGGCGGATCACGCTTCACAACGAACGACAGGAAATCGGCCAGATCAGCTATCGGGACGGAGAAAGCCGATGCGTATATTACTACGGTCACATCGGCTATCACATTGATAAGGAATATCGGGGACATCACTACGCATACAGGGCATGCAGGCTGATTGAACGGGAAATCCGGCTGAGCGGAAAGACTAACGTAGTGATTACCTGCGATCCTGACAATGAACCGAGCCGGAAGACCTGCCTGAAACTGGGATGCCTGTTTGAACGGATTACGGAAGTACCGGAAGATATTTACCTGAAATATGAGATCAGCCGTACGAAATGCCGATATATATGGTATATCGTACCTACGGAAACGCAATGAATGAAAGTGTGAACGGAACTACGGTTTCCTATGAGATCCAGGGAGAAGGCAAGGGCAGGGTGGCCCTGCTGCATGGCTGGGGCTGCGACATGAGCATGATGCAGCCGGTTGCCGATGCGCTCAAAAAGGACCACCAAGTGCTGCTTATTGATTTCCCCGGACATGGCAAAAGCGGAAGACCTCCCGAACCATGGGGGGTTCCGGAATACGCGGAATGTCTGAAGGAACTGCTGAACAAGCTTGGCTTTTTTCCAGGCTCGGTTGTCGCGCACAGTTTCGGCTGCCGGGTCGCAACATGGCTGGCTGCAAACGATCCGAAGTACTTTGACAAGATGATCTTTACCGGCGCGGCGGGCATCCGGCCGAAGCCGACCGAGGAGTCAGCGCGAAGGAGCGCAGAATACAAGAAGCTGAAGAATTACTGTAGCCAGGTAAAAAAAATCCCTTTCCTGAAAGGAACCGCGGAGCACTGGGAAGAAAAACTGAGACAGAAATACGGCAGCCGGGATTACAACGCGCTGGATGAAGAAATGCGCAAAACGTTTGTCAAAGTGATCAATCAGGACCTGAGCGATCTGTATCCGAAATTCCGGCAGAGTACCCTGCTGATCTGGGGCGACGCTGACACAGAAACGCCGCTCTGGATGGGGAAAGAGATGGAAAAGCTGATTCCCGACGCAGGCCTTGTAATCCTGGAGGGCGGAAGCCATTTTGCCTATCTGGAACAGATTCAGCGGTTCAACACGATTGCGCAGCATTTTCTGAAGGAGGCGAATGAATGAACTTTTCCATCCTTCTGATTCTCGGAATCGTGATGGGCTGCCTGCTGGCAGGCAAAATCCTGATCCACTATTTTCAGCTGGAAAGTTATCAGTTTCCCGGTTATTTCCGTACACTGAGGCGGAATCTGCTGAAGGCGGTGCTGCCGGGATTTTGCATGATGGTCCTCCTGATTGTGACCGTAATGCTCAGCATAGCGGCCAGTCCCCAAATCAGCTGGGTCCATTACGTATTTGACGCGGCAATCCTGATAGCGGGCGGATGGCTGATCGGCAGGTCTTTTTCCGAAAAGAACGCCAAGAAAGCTTTTGTGCTTACGCCACGGGTCAAACGGCTTTACGCTGTTTCGCTGGTTGTGCTGACATTGATCCTGCTGCTTGTTTCGAGAAGAATCGATCCTTCCGGCGGGCTGGAAACAACAGGTGAAAAGGCGGCCATCGGATTTGTAATGATTTTTCCGGCCCTGCTACCCCTTTGGATCGCATTATGCGGCCTGCTGGCCTGGCCGATTGAAAAGGGCATCAGCGAGCTGTATTTCCGGGATGCCCAGAAGATTCTGAAATCCCGGAAGGACCTGATCAGGATCGGTATCACCGGCAGCTGGGGGAAAACCAGCGTCAAATTTATCCTGGGGACCATTCTGGAGGAAAAATATCATACACTGGTGACACCGGCCAGCTTCAACACGCCGATGGGTGTAACGAAGGTCATCCGCTCCAAACTTGAACCCGGCCACAGGATTTTCGTGGCCGAGATGGGCGCAAGGCATGTGGGCGATATCAAAGAGATGTGCCGGCTGGTTCATCCGGAAATCGGCATCCTGGTTTCCGTGGGACCGCAGCATCTGGATACGTTCAAAACCCTGGAGTGGGTGATTCAAACCAAATATGAGCTGATTGACGCGCTGCCCGCAGACGGGCAGGCTTTCTTTGCGGATGACGAAGACATCTGCCGCGGACTCTATGAGAAAACAGGCAAAGCGAAGATGATTGCCGGACTGGATCCTGACTTTGACGACATATGGGCAGAGAATATTACCTATTCTCCGGAAGGAAGCGTTTTCGATCTCACCACAAAAGATCAAAAGATCCGCTGCCGCAGCCAGCTGCTTGGAGAACTGAATATACGCAACATCCTGCTGTGCTCCTCGGTTGCTTTGAAGCTTGGACTGACTCCGGAACAGATTGCACGCGGAATTGAGAAGATCCGCCCCATTGAACATCGGCTCCAGCTGATCCCGAATCCGGGCGGAATGAGCGTGATCGACGACGCTTTCAACAGCAATATCAGGGGGGCAAAGCAGGCTTTTCAGGTGCTGAAGGCTTTTCCGGAAAAACGGATCGTTGTTACCCCCGGCATGGTGGAACTGGGTGAAAAAGAATATGAAATGAACCGTGAATTCGGCCAGGCCATGGCGGACTGCTGCGATACGGCGATCCTGGTGGGGAAAAAGCGCAGCCAGGCTATCAGGGAAGGACTCCGTGGGGACGGATTTGCAGAAAACAACATACATGTGGTATCCTCATTGAATGAGGCAACCGGGTTACTGAGGCAGATTGTGAAGCCGGGGGATACGGTATTGTTTGAGAATGACTTGCCGGATAACTACAGCGAATAATGGGGCTTTCCGTTCTCCTACTTAAATACCTTCGGACAATAAATGATTGGTTTTTCATTCGGAGAATGAAATGATACACGAAATGCGGAGGAATTCATGAAGAAGCAAATCGGAGTGATCTTCGGAAGCAGAAGCTGTGAGCGTGAGGTGGCAATCATCAGCGCGGTTCAGCTGATGCGGCATGCTGATCCCGAAAAATACGACATCATTCCTGTTTATATCGATGAAGCAGGGAGCTGGTATACCGGTGAGGTTCTGAAAAACATTGAAAGCTACAAGCCGTTCAAGCCGGATCAGAAAGGGATCACCAAGGTGTTTCCTGACCTGTCCTCAGGTTCCGGCGCGCTGCTGACGCACACCAAAGGATCAGGGCTGCTGGCAAAGGAAAAGATCGAGATCGCGGCACGGATTGACGTATATATCATCGTTATGCATGGACTGAACGGCGAAGACGGAACACTGCAGGGACTGATGGAACTCGCCAATGTGCCTTATACTTCTACTGGCGTCGCGGGCAGCGCGCTGGGCATGGACAAGATCATGATGAAGCAGTTTTTCCGTGGCGGCGACCTGCCCGTGCTGCCGGGAATCAGCATTTCACGAACGGAGTATCTTGCGAACGAGCAGGAAACGCTGGAAAAAGCCGAAAAAGAACTCGGGTATCCGGTGTTTGTGAAACCGGCTAACCTCGGATCCAGCATCGGCGTAAGCCGGGCAGACGACCGGGAAGGACTGAAGGACAGCCTGGAACTGGCATTTGAATATGACCGGCGGGTTCTGATCGAACAGGGACTGAACAAACCGATCGAATTGAACTGCAGCGTTCTTGGATATGACAACGACGTTGAAGCTTCACCGATCGAGATGCCGATCAACCAGGATGAGTTTCTGGACTTCAAGGACAAGTACCTTGCATCCGGCGGTTCCAAGGGGATGGCCAGCCTGCACCGCGTTCTGCCCGCACCGATCGAGGACAAACTGCGGGATAAGATTCAGGAAATGAGCAAAACCATTTTCCGGATGCTGGACTGCAAAGGCACGGTCCGGATCGACTACATGTTCGACAAGGACCGCGGAAAGCTTTACATTACGGAAATCAATACGATTCCCGGCAGCCTGGCATTCTATCTGTGGGAAAACGCAGGGATGTCTTACAGCCGGATGATTGACAAAATGATCGAATGCGCGGAAAAAGCGCATGAGGACAAAAACCGCGCCAACTATGCCTATACAAGCGACATCCTGAATGGCGTCTGCTTCGGGGCAAAGGGAGCAAAGGGCTGCAAGGGAGCTAAGGGCGCCAAGTAACGAAAGGTTCACGCAGACATGTTAGAGAACATTCATTCTCCGCGCGACCTGGACAAGCTGAGCTATGACCAGCTGGAACAGCTCGCAAAGGAGATCCGGGAAGTCATGATTACCACCGTTTCCGAAAACGGCGGCCATCTTGCATCCAATCTCGGGGTGGTGGAGCTGACCATGGCGCTTCACCGTGTGTTTCGCATGCCCGAAGACAAGATCGTATTTGACGTGGGGCACCAGAGCTATGTGCATAAGCTGATTACCGGGCGATACAATCAGTTTTCCTCCCTTCGTTCCTACGGCGGAATATCCGGATTTCCCAAACGCAGCGAAAGCGAATACGACTGCTTTGAGACGGGACACGCCAGCACAGCGATCTCAGCCGCACTGGGCCTTGCCAGGGCCAGGGACTTCCGCAAGGAAAAGTATCAGGTGCTAGCGGTGGTCGGTGACGGCGCTCTGACCGGCGGGATGTGCTATGAAGCGCTGAACGACGCCGGAAACAGCCAGACCCGGATGATCGTTATCCTGAACGACAACGAGATGAGCATCGCTCCGAACGTCGGTGCGCTGTCCAATTATCTGACACAGCTTCGGATCAGCGGCGGATGGCAGAGTGCTAAATCCAGAATCCGTCATGTAAAGCGGATTCCGCTGATCGGGCAACCGCTGTACACAATGATCCACGGGATGAAAAAACTACTGCGAACCGCGGTGGTCAAAGATACGGGGAACGGCTTTTTCGAGGCACTTGGATTCGAATATTACGGGCCAATCAACGGGCACGACCAGCGAAGCATGGAAAAAGCTTTCAGAGAAGCCAGGAAAACAAAGGGTCCATGCGTGATCCACGTGCTGACCAAGAAGGGCTACGGCTATGACCAGGCGGAAGACCGGCCGGAGACATTCCACGGAACACCGCCGTTCTACATTGAAACCGGTGACCGTATTGACGTACCGAACAAACCATCGTGGGGGCATGTGATGGCGGATACGCTTGCGCGTATGTGCGAAAAGGACGCAAGAATTATCGCCCTGACGGCAGCAATGAAGCTGGGAACCGGACTGGACCATTTCGCGGAAAGGTATCCGGGCCGGCTGATCGACGTCGGGATTGCCGAGGAACACGCCGCCACGATGGCGGCCGGCCTGGCGGCGGGAGGTATGAGGCCTTATTTTGCCGTATACGCCAGTTTTTTCCAGAGATGCTATGACCAGATGATCCACGATGTGAGTATGCAGCATCTTCCGGTGGTCTTTCTGCTGGACAGAAGCGGCGTGGGCGGGGAGGACGGACAGACGCATCACGGCTTGTTTGATTTTGCTGAAACACTTCCTGTGCCCGGAATGACAGTACTGGCGCCTTCCTGCTGCCGTGAGCTGGTCAGTATGCTCGAATGGACACTGAAGCAGGACGGACCCTGTGTGATCCGATACGCGAAATCCGGAGATGAATTAAGTGAGATCAGCATTCCGAAGCAATTCACGGCGGGAAAATGGGATATTATTACCGAAAAAGGAAACGTGATGCTGTTCGCCGTCGGCTCCATGGTGCCCAAAGCGCTGAAGGTTCGTGAAATTCTTGCCGAGAAAGGGATCCCTGCATGCGTGGTCAACTGTTCGACGGTCAAGCCGCTTGATACGGATTTCCTTGATTCCATCGACAGAGCTGCATCGATCTTTTCAATGGAAGAGCACATGATTACAGGCGGTTTCGGTTTGTACCTGACCGAATACTGCGTGGAACACCAACTGCCGGTACCGAGAAAGTGTTTCGGGGTCAGAGATGAGTTTATCCAACATGGCAGGCATGAAATGCTGATCAAAGACGCCGGACTTGATCACGAGAAGATTGCCGGGGAAATCTGCCAGATCATGAAGGAGGAACAACTGACGTGGCTGACAAGATAAGAGCGGATGTGGCTCTGGTTCAGCAACAGCTTTGCGAAAGCCGCGAACGCGCCCAGGCCGCTATCATGGAGGGGCGCGTTTTCATTGGAGAGAAACGAATCAACAAGGCATCAGAAACCCTGAAACCGGATATCCCGCTTACACTGAAAACGCCGGAAAATGAATATGTGAGCAGGGGAGCGCTGAAACTGGAAAAAGCCGTGCGCGTGTTCGGCGCGGACCTGAAGGACCGGGTTGTGATGGATATCGGCGCCAGCACAGGCGGATTTACAGACGTATGCCTGAAAAACGGCGCGAAACACGTGTATTCCATCGACGTCGGATACGGACAGCTTGACTGGAAGCTTCGGAACGATCCGAGGGTGACCGTGATGGAACGAACCAACGCCAGGTATCTGGATTCATCCTCGTTTAACGAGAAACCCACCGTCACGGTCATGGATGTGAGCTTCATTTCAATCTGCCTGATCCTGCCGGCGGCCATTCGGATCATGGGCGATGAAGGCGTAATCTATACGCTGATCAAACCGCAGTTCGAAGTGGGCAAAGGAAAGGTCGGGAAAAACGGCGTTGTACGGGATCCGGACACCCATGAAGAGGTATTGAACGGAATCCTGTGCTTCGCCGAACAGCTGGATTGGCCAATCCGAAAAATTGATTATTCCCCGATCACCGGCCCGAAAGGAAATATTGAGTTTATTACCGAAATGCGGAAGAAAGAGGATGGGATTCCCGTTATTACCAGTGAACAGGTCAGGGACCTGGTTAAAGAAGCCCATCAGAAGATGAATCATCCGGCGTAAAGGAGATATGGATCATGAAAAAAGCAGCTTCATTGATAATGACGATTATGCTGATGCTTTCCACTTTGGCAGGCGCGGCGGCCGAAAACGTGAAACCGCTGTCCGCACTGTGCGATTCCGCGTTCGAACTGCTGTTCAGCACCAACAACGTCACGCTGGAGGGGGAAGCGAAATTTTCCCTGGACGGAGACTGGTTCAAAACAGCCAAAGCAAAGTATATTCAGGACGGAGACCGGTCCTACTGGGATCTGAAGCTTTCCTCCCCGAAATTGGACGGAACGGTGCGGGAAAACGGGTATACCATCATTGCGGACGGATCCAAGATCTATGTGATGGAAGTATTCCACCCCGGCCTTTACAAAACCGGAACCAGCGCGCCGCAGAGCACCATTCTGCGAGACTCCGTGCAAATGGAACTGATGAAGCAGGTGATCCGTTCCCTTGCCACGCTGTCGGAAACGGAAGCGGAACCCAAAACCATCCAGATCAATGAAAACGAGGCGGAAAAGAGTATCCGGATTGAGCTGAGCGGAGCGACATCGGACTGGTTCAATACGCCGCTTAACATTCTGGCCGAGTATGCCGCCAAGCGCTATTTCCATATGGACTACGACCAGATCGGCACGCGGAATATTGTTCCGATGAGCTACTACCTGACAGTGACAGAAGGCATTGTCGCCTGTACCACATCCGTAGCAATGAAACAAGCGGACGTCACCGCTAAAATGGATCCGGACGGGCAGATCGAACATGTTTCGGGAAGCGCTTCCATTATCCTCAACACAGCCAGGGACGGAGAACGCACGCTGGATATTTCCTTTGAACTCACCGTTTCCGGCAAAGGAACAAGCCACGTCGGTACCTTTGATCCGTATTCCCATGGCGTGAAACTCATTGAAGGCGGAATGAACATCGAAAATATTGAAAATACGGAAGTTGATGATTTTACAGGAGAAAAACTGGCCGAAAAGGCCAGGGCTGCCTGGGAACTAGCAGGATACATCCTTGATGCTTCGATGTTCAATTACAGTTATAAGCAGAACGGCAGATACTGCACCGAACTGAACGATGCAAAGGCGAACCTCTTTCTTAGCTGCGTTACGAACATCGACGGGAAAGTACTGGAACTGCGGAATACGCAGAACAACTGGCAGGATAAGAACTTCGACTATGACGCCCCTTACCCGGATACGCAACTGGCAGAAGAAGCGGGCCAGAAAGTCATGGAATACCTGAAAGAAGCCGATCCGGAGGACATGAAACAGGTGGATCACCTGAAACTCCAATGCTGGTATGAAGATGACGGGGAGCTGTACTTTGAATTCTGCGAGGATCCGCTTGCCCAGGACTGGGACGGATTCCTGGTAGTCGTCAAGGTCAAGCCGGAGTGGGAACTGATGTATTACAGCTGTTTTTCCAACGGCTGACAAAGCAACAGAATAAACATCTAAAACAAGGCGCCGCAGGTCGGCGCCTTTCATCAACAATGAAAACACGACCAGGGAAAGACGGCAGGAGGAGAGGAAGAAACATCAATCATTCCGCCATCCGAGAACGGACGGGAAAAACAGAGACGGGCGGACCAGAGCGCCGGGGCATGCGTTTTGATCCGGCTGCCGTAGCGGCGGTCTCCGACGAGCGGCATTTTCCGGGAGGCAAACTGAACACGGATCTGATGCGTCCTGCCGGAATGCAGACGAATGCGGATCAGGCTGAGGGCGCCCTGCGCTCCCTCAGTTGTTTCCACAACAGTCCAACTGCAGGAAGCTTCCTTAACACCCTTGCGCGGCTTATCCACCACAAAGGTTTTATTTGACCGCTGATCATGGTACAACAAATCCGAAAACAAACCGGAGTCGGTTTCCGGAACGCCAGAAACAACCGCCAGATACTCCTTGATCACAAGATCCTCCTGAAACTGCCGCTGTAAAGCGGCACAAGCAGCCGGAGAACGGGCAAGCATCATCGCACCTCCGGTTGTCTGATCCAGACGGTGAACGGGAAAAACAGGAAATCCTTCCTGCTCCTGAATCAGATCCGGCAAGCCAGGCGACTCCGAAGAGACGCCGACCGGTTTTTCACAGACAAGCAGTGATTCATCGGCATACAAAAAACGGATGTCCATCGATCCATGTCACGCCCTTCAAAAATGATACCGATAAAAATATATCACATGTGAATCCCTTTATTCCAATCAAAAATAGCAGGGATGAACCATCGACTTGAATAAATATGCAAAACATGCTAATATTCAGACAGATTTCCGGAAGGGGAGATTCCTGTGATCCATACGGTCGGGCTCATCCTGAACAAGAAAAAAGCAGATGCCGTACGATATGCCGAAAAGGCGAAGGCCTTTCTGAAGGAAAAGGACGTATACGCATTTGACGTGCAACACAATCCACAAGAGATCATCCCGGACCTGATTGTGACGTTCGGCGGGGACGGGACGCTGCTGAATGGCGCCCGATATGCTATGGAATACGATATTCCGCTGCTCGGGATCAATCTCGGCACGGTCGGATTTCTGACAGAAGAAGAACCGAAACAGCTTGAAAAAGCTCTGCAGGCGATGATCAGTGGCAAATACCAGACGGAAAGCAGGAGCCTACTGAAGATCGGCAATCCCAAGACAGGCGAAACCTTTTTCGCGCTGAATGATGCGGTGATTACCCGGGGCGGATACGCAAGGCTGATTCGGGTTGAAGCCTATATAAACCAAAAGAAGTACGGCGTATTCACGGCAGACGGAATGATTGTGGCGACACCGACAGGATCAACAGGATATTCGCTTTCGGCAGGCGGACCGATTGTGGAACCCGGAATGAACTGCATGATCATCACACCGGTCTGCGTGCACAGTATGCAGCATTGTCCCTGTATTGTTTCGGGCAAAGCAAAGATCAGGCTGCTGTTAAGGCCCGAACGGGAACAGACGGCGGAACTGCAGGTGGACGGGCAGAACCGGGGGACGCTGGAGGCCGGAGATGAAGTATTTGTTTCCGGAACAGACAAGCAAATCCGGCTGATCCGGCTGCATGAATATGATTTTTTCAGCCTTGTACGCAGAAAACTGGTTGAGTGGGGAAGTTGAGGATATCAATGAAAAGCAACAGACAGAACGAAATCATCGAAATCATTTCTTCGGCTGATATAGAGACACAGGAAGAACTGGCAACGGCACTGCGAGAGAGGGGATATCAGGTAACGCAGGCAACCGTTTCCAGGGATATCCGTGAACTGCGGCTGATCAAGGTGGCTTCCAAATCCGGCGGATACAAGTATGCAAGGCCGGTAAGGCATGAGGTTGCGGTAAGCGAAAGGCTGACAAGGATCCTGGCGGACTCACTGATTCATGTTGAAACAGCAGCCAATATGGTGGTTGTCAAGACGTTAAGCGGATCCGCAAATGTTGCGGCAGAAGCGCTTGATAATCTTGGATGGGCAGAGATTATCGGCACGATCGCGGGCGATAATACGATCTTTATTGCAGCCAAGAGCGAAGCAGAAGCAGAAACTGTTACAGCACGAATCAGGAAAATGACTGAGTAAAAAAGGTGAGAGCATGCTTCAATCCATTACGATCCGACAGGTTGCGCTGATTGACGAGTGCACAATCGAATTTCATGACGGACTTCAGGTGCTGACCGGTGAAACCGGCGCCGGGAAAAGCATTGTTGTGGACTCAGTGAATCTCATCCTGGGCGGCAGAGCAGACAGGGAACTGATCAGGACAGGATGCGAGAAGGCTACGGTCGAAGCTGTGTTTGACGTTCTTGGGAATGAAACAGTTCAACGCTTCATGGAGGAGGAAGAAATCGAATACGACGGGCGAACGGTGACCGTATACCGTGAAATCGCCCAAAACGGACGAAATACCTGCAGAGTATGCGGGGTTCCGATTCCGGCCGCAAAGCTCAAGGGACTGGCATCCGTACTGATGGATATTCACGGGCAGAGCGAACATCAGTTTCTCGCTGATCCGGAAATGCATCTAGGATTTCTGGACCAGACAGGGGATGAAGAGCACAGAAAGCAGCTCGAAAAAATCAAGACAGATTATGAAAGGTTCATCAGCAATCACCGTGCATATGCGAAGCTTGTGAAGCAGGGAGAGCGGCGGGAAGAACGGATGGCCTCGCTGGAAAAGGACCTGGAACAGCTGCGAACGGCAAACCTTCAGCCGGGAGAAACCGGAAAACTGCAGGAAGAGAAAAAGCGACTGCTGTCGGCGGAAAAAGAAGCCACCATGCTGCGAAGGATCGATGAGTGCTTTTCCGGGGAAAATATTGACGGCAGCAACAGCCTCAGCAGAATCAAAAACGCAGCGACGCAACTGAAAGACCTTGCGGGACAGAATACGGAAATTGCCGGAATCAGCGAACGGTGCAGCAGTCTGTATTTCGAACTGGAAGAGATTGCCTATGAAATCAGCAATATGATCGACAGGACCGAGGCAGATCCGGTACAGCTGGAAAAGACAGAGAACCGGCTGGATCTGATCCGCCGGCTGGAACGGAAATACGGAATGGATGCCGACGAGATCAACCGTATGCAGGAGAAACTTGAGGAGGAATATGACGAGCTGAACGGACTGGAAGAACGAATCAGCGAAATGGCGAAAGAACACAAGCAACTGCTGGCCAAATACCGGAGCACGGCAAAAGCGCTGACAGAGTCCAGAAAGGAGCTTGCCCGGAAATTTGAGAAAAGGATGACAGCGGAACTGAAGGACCTGGGCATGGAAAACACACGGTTTGAAGTGCTGTTCAAGCCCAACGAGAGCGACAGACCGCAGATGCCGGCAGCAACAGGAGACGACAGGATCGAATTCATGATCAGTCCGAATCCCGGCGAACCGCTGAAACCGCTGGCAAAAATCGCCTCCGGCGGCGAACTGAGCCGGCTGATGCTGGCCATCAAAACGCTGGAAGCGACTCATACAGGCGTGGAATCCATGGTTTTTGACGAGATTGATACAGGCATCAGCGGGCGGATGGCACAGGTTGTCGCGGAGAAGATGAGCGCCATTTCGGGGAATCATCAGGTGATTTGCGTGACCCATCTGCCGCAGATCGCGGCGGCGGCCGACTATCAGTACCTGGTACGGAAGACAACAGCAGGGGGCCGGACAAACACGTTTGTCACCGAACTGGACAATGAGGGAAGAAAAGAAGAAGTTGCGCGGATGATCAGCGGAGCTGATGGGGTTACAACGGATGCCATGGAATATGCTGAAGGGATGCTGAAGGCAGCAAGAGATATAAAAGAGATATAAAAGGAGGTCTCAGCGGAAGCGGTTTTGACTTTTTGCAAAAAGAAAATGTACAAAAATCAAAAGATTTACATACTTGATCAAACAAAACACTTGCATTGTAACTTTTCGACATTTATAATAAGAGATTGCAGGGATTAGTGCGGCGGCTGCCCGAGAACGGAAGGCCGGACGCAACAAAATAATCGAGGAGGAATTATCCAATGGCCAAAAAGTATCTGTACCTCTTCAGCGAAGGCAATGCGAGCATGCGCGAACTGCTCGGCGGAAAAGGAGCCAATCTTGCTGAAATGACCAACATCGGTCTGCCGGTACCTCAGGGATTTACGATTTCCACCGAGGCTTGTACCCAGTACTATGAAGACGGCCGTCAGATCAACGATGAGATCCAGGCGCAGATCATGGAATATATTGCCAAGATGGAAGAAATCAACGGCAAGAAGTTCGGCGATCTGAAGAACCCGCTGCTGGTTTCCGTCCGTTCCGGCGCCCGTGCTTCCATGCCCGGCATGATGGACACAATCCTGAACCTCGGCCTGAACGACGAAGTTGTTGCCGCCATGATCGCTGGAAACGACGATCCGCGGTTTGCCCGGTTCGTTTACGACAGCTATCGTCGGTTCATCCAGATGTATTCCGACGTCGTAATGGAAGTCGGAAAGAAGTACTTCGAGCAGCTGATCGACGAAATGAAGGCCAAGAAGGGCGTCACCTTTGACATCGACCTGACCGCCAACGACCTGAAGGAACTGGCAAGCCAGTTCAAAGCCGAATACAAGAGCAAGATCGGCTCTGATTTCCCCTCCGACCCCAAAGAGCAGCTGATGGGCGCCATCAAGGCTGTGTTCCGCAGCTGGGACAACCCGAGGGCCAATGTGTACCGCCGGGACAACGATATCCCTTACAGCTGGGGCACTGCCGTGAACGTGATGCCGATGGTTTTCGGCAACCTGAACAATAACTCCGGCACCGGCGTCGCCTTCACGCGCGACCCCGCGACGGGCGAGAACAAGCTGATGGGTGAATTCCTGGTGAACGCCCAGGGCGAAGACGTGGTGGCCGGCGTGCGGACTCCCATGCCCATTGTCCAGATGAAGGATAAGTTCCCGGAAGCCTATGCCGAGTTTGAAGCGGTTTGTGAAAAGCTTGAAAAGCACTACCGTGACATGCAGGACATGGAATTCACGGTTGAAAACGGAAAGCTGTATATGCTGCAGTGCCGCAGCGGCAAGCGCACGGCACAGGCTGCGCTGAAGATTGCCTGCGACCTGGTGGACGAAGGCATGCGGACCGAGGAAGAAGCGGTAGCGATGATCGAGCCGCGCAACCTGGATACCCTGCTGCATCCGCAGTTTGACACAAATGCACTGAAAAAAGCAATTCCGATCGGCCGCGGCCTTGGCGCTTCCCCCGGAGCAGCGTGCGGTAAAGCTGTATTCACGGCTGAAGATGCCGAAGCATGGGCCGCGAGAGGTGAAAAGGTGGTTCTGGTCCGGCTGGAGACTTCTCCAGAAGACATTACCGGCATGAAGAGCGCTCAGGGCATCCTGACCGTACGCGGCGGCATGACCAGCCATGCGGCGGTTGTTGCACGCGGCATGGGAGCCTGCTGTGTTTCCGGCTGCGGAGACATCATCATGGATGAAGAAAACAAGGAATTCAAGCTGGCCGGGAAGACCTTCCATGAAGGCGATTTCATCAGCATCGACGGAACGACCGGGTGCATCTACGACGGTATTATTCCCACGGTTGACGCCAAGATCGCCGGTGAATTCGGGCGGATTATGGAGTGGGCGGACAAGTATCGCCGGCTGAAGGTTCGCACGAATGCCGACACCCCAAGAGACGCGAAGAAAGCGCGCGAACTGGGTGCCGAAGGTATCGGCCTGTGCCGTACAGAGCATATGTTCTTCGAAGCGGAGCGCATTGCCGCCTTCCGTGAGATGATCTGCTCCGACACGGTAGAAGAGCGTAAAGCAGCGCTGGACAAGATCCTGCCTTATCAGCAGGGAGACTTTGAGCAGCTGTTCGAAGCACTCGAAGGATATCCGGTATGCATCCGGTTCCTGGATCCGCCGCTGCATGAATTTGTTCCCACGACAGAAGAAGAAATCGAACTGTTGGCCAAGGCTCAGAACAAGAGCGTCGAAACCATCAAGAATATCATTTCTTCCCTGCATGAGTTCAACCCGATGATGGGACACCGCGGCTGCCGTCTGGCAGTTACATATCCCGAAATCGCCGAAATGCAGACCAAAGCTGTGATCCGTGCAGCCATCAAGGTCCAAAAAGCACATCCCGACTGGACAGTACGTCCCGAGATCATGATTCCGCTGGTTTGCGAAGATAAGGAACTGAAGTACGTCAAGAAGATCGTGGCTGAGACGGCTGACGCCGAGATCGCAGCTTCCGACGTGAAGATCAAGTATGAAGTCGGAACAATGATCGAAATTCCGAGGGCCGCGTTGACAGCTGACGAGATTGCCAAGGATGCTGACTTCTTCTGCTTTGGTACCAACGACCTGACCCAGATGACGTTCGGCTTCAGCCGCGACGACAGCGGCAAGTTCCTGAGCGCTTACTACGACGCGAAGATCTTTGAGGGCGATCCCTTTGCCAAACTGGATCAGATCGGCGTCGGTAAGCTGATGGAAATGGCGATTAAACTCGGCCGGCCGGCAAATCCGAAGCTGCATGTCGGTATCTGCGGCGAGCACGGCGGCGACCCGACCAGCGTTGCGTTCTGCCATAAGATCGGGCTGGACTATGTGAGCTGCTCTCCTTTCCGTGTGCCGATCGCAAGGCTGGCGGCAGCACAGGCTGCTATTGCCGAGAAGAAATAAAAGTCCTTTGAATGCAATAGGGTAGAGGGAGGGCGTTAACCCTCGCCCCTCCCATTGCACCGTACGTACCGGTCTGGTATACGGCGCTACATCGAAACATGGTTTCAAGTATTTCTCAGGTAGTAAGCAAGAGGATCGACCAATCCCGGTCGGTTCTCTTTCTTATTGGGCAAGGATAGCACTTTCTGGCTCAGCAAGTAGTTGACTACATACATACCGCATCTGCGATACAATCCCAGTCTGGAGTAGGCCACTTTGTAAACGTCCTCGTCCGTCATGTTGCAGCCAAAGGCAACGTTCAGCCTCATCAGGTTTGTGTAAACCGTCTTCGGCTTCTTCCACTGTTTGAGTATTACTACTCGCACTTTGTGCCGCAGCCATGGACTGAAATCATTCTTCAGCCACGTCTTCATGCTGCCGATCCGGAAATAGTTTATCCATCCCCGCAGCACTTGATTCAGCTTAGTAAATGTATAGCCCAGTGGCAGCGCTGCTGCCCGTTTCCTGCACAGGATTTCCTTCACTTTCTTGCACAGCTTTGCCTTGCGGTCATCTGCCGGCCTTGCCATCCATCCGTCTCTTTCGACTTCCAGAATGTAAAGCCAAGAAAGGTACTTCCCGTCGGCCTGACGACTTTCGTCTTGCTTGCGCTCACCTTCAGCCGCAGCTTTCGCTCCAGCCAACTGCTCACGCTCGCCATCACCCGGTCCGCAGCCATCTCGCTTCTCACGAAGATATTGCAATCATCCGCATACCGAACGAACTTCAGGCCCCTTGCCTCCAGTTCCTTGTCGAACTTGTCAAGATACACATTGCTCAGGATCGGCGAAAGCGGTCCGCCCTGGGGCACACCCTCTTCCGTCGCACTGACCAGCCCGTCCTCCATGACGCCTGCCCGCAGGTAACTCCGGATCAGGTGGAGCACGGCCGCATCCTTGATTCGTTCCCTGAGAATGGAAATCAGCTTGTCATGATTCACCGTGTCGAAATACTTCTCAATGTCCAGATCAATGACCCAGTCATATCCGTCATTCAGGTATTCCAGCACCTTTTCCATCGCCGTATGACAGCTCCGGTTCGGCCTGAATCCGTGACTGTATTCGCTGAAATAGTGCTCGTATCCCCGGCTCAATACCTGTGCGACTGCCTGCTGAATCACTCTGTCCACCACCGTCGGGATCCCCAACGGCCGCATCTTTCCGTTTGCTTTCGGGATGTATACCCTCCGTACCGGCTGCGGCTGATACTTCTTCGCTCGGATTTGCTCCTTGATTTCCTCTCCGTGCTCCGCAAAGTATGATCTCAGCATCCCCACCGGCATCTTGTCGATTCCCGGCGCACCCTGGTTCCGCTGTACCGCTCGGATTGCTGCTTCGATGTTTTCGTCATCCAGAATCCTGTCAATCAGTTCCACTTGTTGCTCCTCTTTCTGCTTGTAGAGCTGCATGAAATCTTCCCGCCGCCCTTCGGCCTCCGCAGACATACGTTTCTGCTTGCTGGCCTATCCTCGGTTTCGGAATGTTCTTGCCTTGCTTACAGCGATTCGCATTGTTACGACATTAGGCCCTTCCCGGTTCGGTGCTCCCGGTACTATGGCCTCAGCTGACTCCCGGTCATTACGCTTTTTGTCGCACTCGGTTTCTCTCCGCTTCCGCTTCGTTCTTCGCCTCGCTGACCGGGCCTCCCGGGGTAAGACACAATTCTTTCGCCGCACAACCTCCGGATTTACTGCTTCGGTCTTACGTTTACCTTTCGGGCTTCGGTTTGCTCTGCAACCTTGCCCACCGTTTAGCCTTGTATCCGGTTCCTGTTCGTAGGCTCCTCGGCTTTGCTACACCGCTTCCTCCCCTCCTGTCATTGCTGACAGCAGCTTGCGGTTCGCTACACTTGGCGGTAAATACCCGTGGCGGGACTTTCACCCGCTAGAATTGTGCCATGCCCGGCACACAGTATAAAACCGCACAGCAAAAGCTGTGCGGTTTTATGATGAATGCATTGCATCATCTGCAGCCTGTGCTGCGATATCCCAGCTATAGCCCTTTCGGACAAGAGAAGCAATGATTTTCTGACGGGATTTACGGGGATCCTCTCCTGATTTGGCTTTTGACCATGCTTTTACGGCAAAGGCTGTGGCATTTTCGAGTTGCTGCTCATCGCTTATCCGGGAGAGTGCCTCATCAGCGGTCTCTTCTGGGATCCCTTTATAACGCAGTTCCTGACGGATTCTGCGAACACCATATTTCCCAATCCGATTCTGTATCCAAAGTTCACTGAAATCCTGATCATCCAACAGTTTTTCCTTTTCGAGCTTATAAATAACCAGTTCAATCACTTCATCAGTATAATGATGCTGATTCAGATTCCGACTGATTTCACCTTTGCTGCAGGGACGGCGGGCAAGCATAGATACCGCCTGATTCAATGCTCGGGGATACTGATGAAGCTGAATAAAGCGATCAAAGGCCTCTTTCTCAACGGACAAACCTTCCACCCATCCGCTTTCCAGAAAATCAGAATACGTGAGCCATATTTTTCGATTATCATCGAGCGTCATGCAGGCTGATGAACGAAAAAATTCAACGGTTTCGATTAGTACCATGAAGGCAGCTCCTTTCGAAAAGCCCAAAAAGTGAAATCACGGTTGGCCGAACCAAGACGGCCTGTTCTTGCTTCGCTGCAGCCGCCATTCAGAAAAATCAGCAGATGACCGGAATCTTCCTCCCAAAAAGCACCATCACCGCAGCCGTAAGCGAAACCCTGATGCCCGAGAACACGACATCCGGAGATGTGAGCATCATTGATCTGAAGAAGACCCAGGCCGTAGGAAAGCGTCGGAGACAGGGATCCATAAGACGCATGCTTTTTTTTCATCTCTTCAACGGAAGCAGGGGACAGATAACCGGAATTACCGCAGATCAAAACCTTCATCAGTTTCAGAAGCGATTCAACCGTCGTATACATACTGCCGGCTGTATGACCGAAATGATGAAGCGGATCCGGTTCATTCAACGGAATCCTGCCCAGGGGAGTCATGATCAGATCTTCACCTTCATGATAAGGCAGGATCCTGGTGACAGGCATGATCTTTTCAGACGGGAGCGTACAGGCAGAGAGGGTAGCTTTCATCCCGAGGATTGAAAAGAGATCGGAATCAAACAGAACATCCAGAGGCCGATTTTTGACGGCTTCCATCACACAACCAAGAATTCCGTAACCCAGATTGGAATAGCGGAAGAATTTCCCTGGAGAAGCGACGCGCATTCCTCTGACGACTTCAGAAATTGATTTACCTGCTTCAAGATCTTTTTCGAGGGTGGGCGGATCCATCAAACCTGATGTGTGAGAAAGAAGATGGCGAAGCGTTACCCCTGCAAGTTCATCCGGTACGGGATCAAGCGGCAGATAAGAAACAACCGGTTCATCAAGACCAAGCAACCCCTGGTCAACCAAACGCATTGTCAGCATGGCGGTTGCGATTTTGGTTATGGATGCCACCCGAAAATATGTATCCGGATCCGGATAGTGAGGCGGCTTATCCGAATGGGTAAAGACAAGCGACTGTTCACGACCGTTCGAAAGCAAAACCGCTGATCCGAGAACATGATGTTTTCTGATCAGCCTGACAAAAGTCTCCGGTGCTGACAGCGGTTGACCGGTCACGGAAGAAACGGGATTCTTTCCACAGGATGGGGCACAAAAGGGAAGCATCAGACGATAAACTATATTTTTAAACTTTGTTGTCGGCATGGCAAACCTCCTGCGAAAAAGGAATATACACAAGAAAAAGGGAAAAGATCAGCAGAAAAGAGCTTCCGACCAAAAGCAAAAGACAAAGAGAGAGGGATGTTTGATCAAGAAAAGACGGAGATAACGAATAAAAAAGCTGAAAGCAGGAACTGATGAAAGCTACAGCGGCCACAGGGCCATGCAGATTACCTTTGAAAGCACCGGAATTCCATAGCAGAACAAAATACCAGATCAGAAGAAGGAGACAGAGTAACGCGCTAAGAAGCTGGCTGACGCGGACAACTGAAGAAGCATAAAGAGAATCCATTCTCAGATCCTCGATCACGAAGCGTCCCGCAGCATACAGATATAAATAGAAGAAAAAGACATCTCCTCGGCGGCACAGCATCCGATGGCGGGCAAGCATCAAAAAGACGAAAACAGAAAAATCCCAAAAAGATTCGTAGAAAAAAGTGGCCATATGCCAGACCCAGAAACCGTTTTCCGGAATCTGAACCGCAAGGGGAAAAAAGCAGAGGGCAGGCTGAGTGACAGGCAAGCCATAGGCCTCCATATTAAAATAATTCCCCCAGCGCCCGATTGCCTGCGCCAGAGCGAGACCGGGAGCAATCAGATCACAGAGAAGAAGAGGGGGAAGATTCCGGCAGCGGGCAAAAACAAAGACTGTCAGGAGTCCGGCAATTACAGCGCCGTAAATGGCGATGCCGCCTTCCCATATTTTCAGAACGGAAAGAGGATCGGACCGGAACTGGTCCCATGAAAAGAAAACATAATACACACGGGCGCCGATAATGCCGAAAGGCAGCACCCACAGGGCCAGATCAATCACTGTATCCTTCTTCAGGCCGAGCCTTCTTTCTTCCCTGCAAGCGAGGAAAACAGCCAGAGCAACGCCCAGAACAATCAGAAAACTGTACCAGGGGATCGGAGCGAAAATATATCGTGAATAAGGAACAGAAAACATACACATCTCCCGTTTCAAAGCTGAAAACATTATAGGTTTCATCCTTTAAGGTGTCAACCGAATGCAAAGTTGGAAAGATATAAAAATGCAAACGTTTACCGACGTTCACATTGGTTGCGAAGGAGAGCGGTTTCTGATAAAATAATAAGAAGTAAATTCGGGGTTTACCCGATTATCAACGGATGGAGGGCAATGAAATGAGTAAAGTCGTCGTATTTGATCATCCCCTGATTCAACACAAACTGAGCATCATGCGTGACAAGAACACAGGAACCAAAGAATTCCGTGAACTGCTCTCCGAGATTGCAATGCTGATGGTGTTTGAAGTGACCAGAGATCTGGAAACAAAAGAAGTGGATGTTGAGACACCGATCACCACCTGCAAATGCCGCGTACTGAGCGGAAAAAAACTGGGAATTGTTCCGATCCTTCGCGCGGGACTGGGCATGGTAGACGGAGTAATCAACCTTGTTCCGGCCGCACGTGTCGGCCATATCGGTCTGTACAGAGATCCTAAGACTCTTGAACCTGTTGAATACTATTGCAAACTGCCGGAAGACAGTGTAAACAGGGAACTGCTGATTCTTGATCCGATGCTCGCAACCGGCGGAAGCGCCAGCGCTGCTATCAATTTTATCAAACAGAGAGGCTGCAATCATATGCGCCTTGTTAATCTGATTGCTGCGCCGGAAGGAATTGCGCGGATCCAGAAAGACCATCCGGATGTTGATATCTATGTAGCCGCACTGGATGATCACCTGAATGAGCATGGATATATTGTACCCGGTCTGGGTGATGCCGGAGACAGACTTTTTGGGACAAAGTAAGGATTTATGCCGCAGAAAAGTATTTTTACAAAATATCCGCTTCTGACAGTGCCGCACAGTTTTCTGAGCAACGGGCTGATCCGAACGGATGATTTGAATATCAGAAAATTGTATCAGAATGCACAGGCATTTCTGAACGCTCCTTCTGTGTGGGAAGGTTTGTTCAGACTTGCTGCTCTTCTTTCTGATCATCCGCTGACAGAACCTGTTACGGGGCTGATTACAGCAGCTCTTACCGAAACGGAAGACGGCGCTTTCATAGGCTGCATCGAAGAACAGATTGCGGTTGCGAGGGCCGGAATGGCTCTGTTTGAATACAATACCGATCGAAAAATCCTGAAGCGCATCGCATCCTGGTGCAGATATCTTGAAATCGAATGGGATCAACTTTTTGCTGCCGGCAAAACCTTGTTTATCCCGGCTGATCTGATGGAACTGCTGGTCAATTACTACAAGGTGAGCGGTATCAAATCAGTGCTCAGACTATGCACAAAGCTTCGCTCTGCTGCGTTTGACTGGACAACAGCGCTACATACGATCCAACAGGTGATTCCGCTCGAATCAACGGAAGAGGAGCAAATCTCCTTCATTGACAGGATCGGTATTAACGAACTGGATTATGACCAAAAGCAAATATTGCTCAATCATGCCGAAACGCTTGCTGACGGCATTCGATACACTCTCTACTCAGGCATATTCAGCGGAAACAGGCAGGATCTTACTGCCGGAAAAACCGCGTGGAAAATCCTGCAGAAACATTACAGAGCCATATGCGGAGGGACAACGGCAGGGCCGTTTCTAAGCGGTTCAGCCTCCAACGCCGAAATCGGTACAGCCGCACTGGCGGCATGGACAGAAGCCTTTGCGTCTCAGTTGTTGCTGTCAGGTTCTGAATGGGCAGCAGACGAGATGATCCGGATTGTTTTCAACGGACTGAGCTATTGCCTTCATTCCGACAAGCTCCCGGAATATCAGATGGTTAATTGCATCGGGCAAAGCATGGGACAGAACAATACAGCAAAGTTATACGCAAAAGTTTCCAGAGCTGCTGCTGCCGCCTTCAGGGGCGGGATCACAGTAACAGAAAACGGAATCATGATCAACTATCTGATGCCGGCAAGATACCTGACAATGATACGAAAAGAAGCTGTTATTCTATACAGCGACGGCGGTACTATTCGATTTGGTGGCAAAAAAGAAAAGGCTATAATCGTTGATTTATTCCGGGCGAGGACTGAAACGGCCGATCTGTCTGTCCATCGCGGCGACGAAGAAGCCAGGACAATCCCGGTACAAACAGAAAACAGCAGGAACGGACAGTATATCCGCCTGGAAGATGTGAATTTTGCAACAGACTCCATTCACTTTGAACAGAATAAGAAAATATACTGCGAAAACACGCATCATCAAGGAATCTGCTGGTTTGTGAGAAATCGACTGATGGTTTATGAAAGCGACGAACAAAACTATCACGTTGCGGTCGAAAAAGAACCGGAAGCAGAAGAAAAAGAAGTAAATGTGACGCTTTTTAACATTGACGGATGGCATCTGCAACAAAATGAACCGGAAGATATTCCCGTCCTTCCCAGTCACTGTTCCGAGGCGAAGACAGTCAGACTGGTTCCGTATGATCAATCATCCACAAAAGTATCGATGTTCCCGAGGATCAATCCTTTATGTTTGAAGTAAGACTTGCCCCTATGTGCGGTATAACGGATCATATTTACAGAACCATATGCTACGAACAGGGGTGCGACCTGGCTTACACAGAAATGATCAGCGCAATGGGATATCTATGCGCACCGGAACAACGGGCCACGAAAGAACTGATGATCCGCGGCAAAAGGGAACCAAAGCTGATTCTGCAGTTGTTCGGACGGGATCCGGACACAGTTGCTGAGGCGGCCAAAAGAATATCTGCATTCGGGATATATGACGGAATCGATCTGAACATGGGGTGCCCAGCCAAAAAGATCGCTCCATCGGGAGAAGGCTGCGGGCTGATGCGGACACCTGAAAAAGCGAGCGAGATGATGCGCAAAACCGTGGCTGCATCCAACGTTCCCGTAACTGTAAAGATGCGACTCGGGTATGACAAATACCATATCAATGCGATTGAACTGGCGCGAATGGCTGAAGACAACGGGATTGCCTCTGTCACCGTACACGGAAGAACGAGGGAGCAGCAATACAGCGGAGAGGCAGACTGGAATATGATTGCCGAGATAAAAAAGGCGGTTAAGATTCCCGTATATGGAAACGGTGATATTTTTACGGCAGAGGAGGCAATACGGTTTCAGCAAAAAAGTGAAACCGACGGGGTGATGATCGGAAGGGGCGCCATGGGGAACCCCTGGATTTTCAGAGAAATCAAGGCGATGATGAACGGCGTGACAGTCGGGCCTGTAACAGCAGATGAAAGATATCATATGATTTTACGGCATTATCAGACAATGCTCGCTTTTAAGCCGGAACGGATTGCGGTGAACGAAATGCGAAAGCATATCGGCTGGTATATTAAAGGACTCAACGGTGCGGCAACTTTCAGGGCAAAAATAAACCACGCTGAAAAGCCAGAAGAAGCCTTTGACCTGATCCGGTCGTTCTTTGAGAAAGCTGAAGGCAGCAGCGATGAACGGAGGAGAGCCCATGAGCAGAACAACTGAACGGAAGACGATCGTATTGATCCTGATCATGATGCTGCTCCTTCCGTCTGCAGCATCAGCTGCGATTCCGATACCTGTGACCCTGCTGACAGGAGAAACAAATGAACCACTGAGAATCGTTCTTTCAGAGCCGGAATTCAAAAAACTATCACAATTTGATGAAAACAGGACGGAGCAACTGAACCGATTGATCCGGCATGCGGGGATCGACCTGAACATAGACAGAAACTGCAGCAAGACCAAAATTCTGATCGACAATGACGAAGTTTTTTCTTATCTGCAAAACGATGATGCAGAACGGATCTACTCCTTTGAACCGGCAGTTATTTATCAAGAAAAAACGAATGGAGAAGAAACCGACAGTGATGACTTCGTTTTATTTCTGGAACAGTTTCTGGTCAAAGCAAACGGGTATATAAATGATTTCTATATGTTGTTTGCCGCGGCACCGGAAGCTTTTGCGGAACGAACCAGAAATGAAGGAACCGAACTGCGCCTATCCGGTTTCGGAAAGGCTGTACAAAGAATGACGATTACTTTCCCGGCAGATTATGTGAAAGAAAACTTCCCCAAAGTGCTAAGTGATCTTACCAAATCGGAAGAATGCCGAGAAATTATCAGCGGACTGATATTTTCCGGAGCCCAGAAAATCAGCCTGCTTTATGACGCGGAGGGAAAGCTTGTCCGCATCAACTATGACGGAACAGTTGGAGAATCAGAAGAAACGCTTCGAAAGGTATCGCTGGTCTGGAAAGTTCTGCGCGAAGATGAACATCAGAAAGACAGTATCTCCCTGAAAACACCGGCTATCAAAGGAGCGGACAAAGACAATATCGCATTGGAAAGGGAGATTGACTCATCAGACAGCGCTTTGGGCAAATACATGTGGGATATTCAAATTGACCACAGAGCCGGAAAAGAAGACAAAAAGCAGACTCATTTTTCCGCACAACTGACAGATGCCGACTCAGTGATCAGTGGAAATATGGAGTATAATATCAAGCGGGACGGAAAAAACCCGAAAACCAAGGTGTACATGGAGGTCAGAGAAGAAAAAGCGGGAGAATACAAAGGAACTATTGAAATTGCTGATTATTCAGGTAAAATAGAAAAGAACAGGATTCTGATTCATTCACTGCTTCAGAAGGGTGAGGCCGTGAAATGGCCGGAGGCAGGATTAACGAAGGCTGAAACGGCGCGAAACAATGAAATTGATCCGAAAAATGAACCGGAAGATACCATTGCAGGCATCATTATTCAGAAACTGTTCGAGTTGCCGGAAGAAGATCTTACATATTTCAGTAACGAAATCCCGGCATCGATGTGGCTTGAGTTAGTTCATTAACAGAATAGGGGAGACAGCCATGAAGAAAAGGATTATTTGTATCATCGCAGGAATCATGATGCTTTTGTCCGGGGTTGCAAATGCTGCGACCTATACGCTTCCTGAGAAAATGCAGAATCAGCTTGCCATCGGAAGCGGACTGAAGGGATCCTTTACCGTGACGGCAGACGGAGAGCTTTCCAAGACTCCTTTCCTGAATGCCTTTTGTGACGCTACGTACGACCTGCGCGGCATGTCTTCTGGGCACGATTTGCACTATTATCTTTTTCAGGAAAACAACGGAAGTCAGACTATTATCGCAGAGTTATACAAAAAAGACGGACAATATTACCTCAGAAGTGATATTGTTCAGGGAAAGATCCTCGAGCTTTCCGGTTTTTCCATTTTCCTTGATGCGTTGTTTTCACAACAGGGAGAGAATCCGACCATTTCTTCCGCATTCATGAACTACCTCGCCCTGCCTGAGGATGTAAAGGAAAAACAATGGAAAACCGAAATCAACAAATATCAGAACGAACTGGAAATGTGGCTGCATGATTTTACGGCACAGGCTGATGTCGTGAAGCAGGAAAATGGAAGTTCGGCTTTTGATTTTTCCTATGTGATTCCGATTGATGAGATGAAAAACAAACTGATAGCCATGTTTGCGGAGTTTGCGGCAGATGCAGAACTGCAAGCACTGATGGATACCATCATGACAGCAGAACAGAAAGAACTATATATGAACGCTGCTCTGGGTTATTTCTATGAAGAAGCAGTCAATTCGCTCGATATACATAGCGATATCAAACTCAGCAAACGCGTATCAGCACTCGGCGATCTGATCAATTCTAAACTGGTTCTTCCGCTTGACCCGAATATTACCGGATATGATAAACTTATAATCGAAAGCAGCAATGGATATTCAATCTATCAATTTGAGGGAAAAGAGAAAGCTTTTGTGATCGGTCTTCCTTCCATTGATCTGTTGAATGAACAGGAATACGAAAAATCCATCTGGGTTTCGAGCATCGACAACACAAACCCGAAAGAGAACAAGAATTTTTCTATCCGCGCCGACATCAAAAAGACTTTCAGTCAATACAACGATGAAGAAGATAAAAGTCACCAGGAGGAGCATTATTCCGCAGCAATTTGCCAGGATATCACCTGGCTGCCGGAGGCTTTTAAAGGCGAGGAATTAGCCGAATGGCACGACGTTGAAGCATCACTGGACCTGCACTATCACAGCAAATATTCACAAAACAGTGCGACAACCCTGGAAATAAAGTTTAATTACAAGCAAAACGGCTCTTCCCTGACGATCGACGGAAAAGTCAAAACTGCAGCTCCCTGGCTGTTTATGCCATTTGAAGTGACGGATCCGACCCAAATCGGTCCTGATCATCCAGAAATCACAGAAAACTACCTGATTGACTGGATCAGCAATGCTGCTTCTATCATTCATCATGATGACGAGCCGGATGAAACGGAAACAACAACGGAAAATCAACCTGAAGCGCAGGAAGAGACAGGGGAAAAGACAGAAACAAACGCAGAAAACGACAGCGATGTTTCCGACACGGCAGAAGCAGCGCCCCTGCCGGAAGATCCTGAAACCGGAGATGGCGCCGAATGAAGATCCGAAAAATCATTTCTATCCTGATCATTTTCAGTCTATTACCCGTTTCGCTCGCGCAGGCCGAGACAGCTCAAAACCGAATCGGTTTTACCCTGTCTGATGAGCATGGCGAGATACATCTGACAACTTCCATGATTCCGGATCAACCTTTTTTGATCAGTCTTCCTGAGGGTATTGAGTCACGGGATCTGTTCAATCTGATCAGACCGAATATGATACCGATGGTGATTGACAACTTCGCAAAAGCAATCAGTGAACAAAACAATGAGATCAAAGGGAAAATTCAGAAGGGCTTCTTTTCCGGCGATGTATTTGAACAGGCATATGAAAAGAAAACCATTGATTTTAATAAAGATGATATTCAATTGCTGATCACGGATCTGATCGGTCGACTTCAGGGAATAGATGCTGAGGCAAAAAACAGTCTTGAGCGAATCATGCAATTCTTTATCAGACAGATATACGAAAATGAAAAAAAAATCAGTATCAGCTCTTTTGATCAGGGACGTTATGTGACGGTCAATATCGGCGGGAAACAGGAGACTATACTGATTGTTTCAGCAGATTTGTCAGAGAAAGATACATATCGGATTGTCATCGGACAAGGAACCGGCAGCGCGGTATATTACGATGAAATCAGCTGCAAAATAAGCGGTACCGAAATCGATTATATATTCAGCCTGTACAGAACAACAGTTCCGACGTTCAGAATGGTCAGTGAACAGGATTGCGTGCAGTTTGCTGAGATCAGAATAACCGATCAGGGTGACAAAGCCTTTGAATTTATGGGGGAAATCCATTCCGTACTGCTTCCTGAAACCGCCGTAATCACCGGGAACAGACCGGCAGAAGAAGAAAAGATCAATATTGAGATGAATATCGGAGAGCGTGAAGAGGGAATAACTGATGTATTAATGCCAATCCTGTTCCAATTGATGACGCGTTAACGTTTTATTTCAACAAACAAACCGCGTATGCGGAAATGCCTTCTTCCCGTCCTTCAAATCCAAGTTTTTCGGTTGTTGTTGCTTTCACATTCACAGCGCTTTCGTTTATAACAAGTGCTTCGGCAACAGAATGGACCATCTGCGGGATAAAAGGCAATAACTTCGGTTTCTGGGCGACAATGGTGATATCTGTATTGTGAACAGCGAATCCGGCGGCATTGATGAGCCGGTTTGTTTCTTTCAACAGGAGAAGAGAGGAGATGTCTTTGAAGCGATCGTCCGTATCCGGGAAATGCCGGCCGATATCTCCCAAACCGCCGGCCCCAAGCATTGCATCCATCAGGGCATGAAGTGCTACATCGGCATCGCTGTGGCCCAAAAGCCCGTGAGACCATGGAATCTCAACACCGCAAAGAATCAGTTTTCGCCCTTCCACCAGTCGATGTACATCGTAGCCCATACCAACTCTCATGGATTTACAGTCTCCTTTCAGGATCATACTTGCTGTGATCAGATCGTCCTGCGTGGTCAACTTCAGATTATTTCCTGAACCGGGAACAATCCGAACGGGATGACCATAATATTCCATCAGACTGGCATCATCTGTTCCCGAAAAGTTGTCTTTTGATGCTTGCAATGAAACATTGAGCAAATCCGCTGCAATAAATCCCTGAGGAGTCTGGATCTCAAAAAGAGTTGCTCTGTCGAGCGTGCCCGTTACAAAGCGCTGTTCATTACTGAGTTTATAAGTACTTGTAACCGGAATACCCGGTACTGCAGAACCAAAGTTTTTTATACCGTTGATCACATTCATAATAATCTCGGGAGACACGAGGCAACGAGCTGCGTCATGAATGAGAACGATGTCATCCGGCTTGAACTCAAAAGCAAGAAGACCATTCTGAACAGATTGCTGGCGAGTATCTCCGCCTGTTATATAGCGAACATGGAAAGGAAGTGACAACCCTTCAATTTCATGAATCAGGTCATGCATTACATCCGGATGACAAACGACAACCATTTCATCCGTAAGCCCTGAAAAAGCCTCGACGCTTCTGCAGATTACCGTTTTACCACAAAGCGGTATAAGCGTTTTATTGATGGAAGAGTTCATTCTGGTTCCGGATCCGCCGGCCAGCATTACAGTAAAAACTTTCATGATTTCTCCCGTACGGCTTCCAGATATGAATCTTCATCTAGGATTCTGTACATATCTGATGCCAGATCTTTACTGACAGTGTCTTTGACTGCAAGGACTTCATAATGACCGATATGCTCACCGAAGCGAATACTGATGATGTCACCCGGTTTAACTTCCGAAGAGGGTTTCGACATTTTTTCGTTAACTGAAACACGGCCGCTTGAACAGGCCTCATTTGCTACAGTGCGCCTTTTGATAATCCTTGAAACTTTTAAAAATTTATCGATTCGCATAAATCCCTCACAAATAAAACCCGCAGGAAACAAAGTTCCTGCGGGCATAATCAGATGATTATTTCTTGCCCTTTTTCTTGACCGGAGTATTCACTTTATCCTTCAGCGCTTTACCTGCTTTGAAAGATGGGGATTTGGAAGCTTTGATCTCAATCTCAGCACCGGTACGAGGGTTACGCGCAGTACGCGCAGGGCGATTTTTTACATCAAAGGTACCGAAGCCAATGATTTGAACCTTCTCACCTTTGGAAAGAGCGCCGGACACAGAAGAAACAAATGTATCCAGAACTTTCTCAGCATCTTTTTTGGACAATTTGGTCTTGACAGACAATGCAGCAACCAGTTCACTCTTGTTCACAGACAATTCCTCCTTACTATTAGTACAAAAACAAAATATATGTCAAAGACAGAAACTTATTCACTTTCGCCTTTAACATGATTTTAGTATACACGTTGTTGTTGGAAAGTCAAGTATTCCATAATATCAATCAACAGAAACCGAATTGTTTTTTACGTTTTCCGAAAGTTGAATTCGTTTTTTATAGCTTGTTACGGCATTATGCAGAAGAATCTCACCATCAAGATTCAGAGAGAAGCAAAGTTCCGCATAAAGAAGCAGCGCGCTTCCCATAAAGATTTCATTTGTAAGGGTAGAGGGGTCATCAAGGCTTTTATTCAGCTGACGAATATCAGAAAGGATTTCCGCAGAACTACGGCCAGATGGTGAGAGTATAGAAGTTTTTTTAAAGATTTTTGCAGCATATATCAGAGCAGGAACCGCCGGAGAAACATCATCGAGGCTTTCCTGAACCGATTTACTGCCGGTTTCGGAGCGTTTCAGTTTTTCCCATTCCTCAACCGAAGGAGCAGCAGCTGGGGAGGAAGCGTTATCGACAAAGACGTGCGGATGGCGATGGATCATTTTTCGGCAAATTGAGTTGATTACATCTGTCATGGTGAATTCATCAAAGTCCGAACCGATTGAAGAATGAAAAACAATCTGGAAAAGAAGATCTCCCAGTTCATCAGCGAGATGATCAGGATCATTCTGTTCGATGGCGGCGACACATTCCCATGCTTCTTCTATCATATAGGGTCGAAGGGAAAAATGTGTCTGGGCTTTGTCCCACGGGCAGCCGTCCGGCGCACGGAGCCTGTCCATAATACTTATAAGATCATGAAAAACAAAATGATTACGATTCAGATATGCAGATCCCGGAATCAGAACGGCAGACAAATGATCAATATGCGCCTGTCGATCAAGTTCATACAACTGAATCATTTCAGGCGGATTCTGATGATGGAGATAAACCACTTTGCTTTCATCATCCAGACAGGTGGAAAGACGAAGTTTCACCTCACCGGCAAGGATCGGATTATCCAGTTCGGTAATCAGAACAGAAGAATTCGGCTCATATGGTCTGGAAAGAAAAGCAGTGGCAGAAACTGTTCGAAGATCAGATTCTGATAAAACAGAACGAACTGCAGATTGAAACAGATCAGACAAGCCAACACCAGGAACTACAGTGAGCTGACCATCAGCCGGCCTGGAATGAAAGAGAGAACTGACAGTACTGTCAGTCATGCAATCGGCTACCGCATAGACAACCGGCGAAAGATCTGCCGCAGACCACAGATAATCAACGATTGTAGACGACAACTCATCAAAATCTTCAACCTTATCGTAAAGATCATCGAGTGATGAATAAGCAATCTTTTCCTGCTCAAGCCAGGAAACAAGCGGCGTGCGGGATGTACGAAGAATCAGACGGCCGCCTTCTTTTATCGAATGTACAGTTTTTGCGTTCAGTATTTCCGGATCCCCGGAAGCGATATTGACAATAACAATTGATGGACTCATATTCTATCCTCTTAGTCTTTCAAAGCGATTTGCAATGTCAGGCTTTCTTTCTGCGGAAACGTGCAGGAAGGTCATCAATCCGTATGGCCCTGACCAGGAAGGCGGCGGCGATATAAACCATGATGCCCACAATCATTGTAACAGCAACCGGAACCAGCCTTGAAAGCATACCGGAGTTATGAAGACAACGCTCGCCACCGAAGACAAACATATAAACAGTCCATACGGCTGCACCCATCAGAGCGGAAGCCCCAAGCGGACGAAGGATTACATCACCAACAGAAAAATGATATCCGGAATACTTACAGGAATAATAAAGATTCGGGATCATGGAAACGGTATAGCAGGTCAGAGAAGCAATGGGAGCACCGTGTATATTGATATCCGTCTGCCTGACAAGCAAAGTATTTAAGGCAATCTTACAAACAACACCAGCCGCAAGTGTAATCATCGGAATCTTTTGTTTTCCTGCGCCCTGCAAGATTCCGGATGTTGCCTGGACCATGGTGAAAAGAATGATCGTCATTGCTGAGAATTCAAGGAGATTTCCGCCAAGTATCAGTTGATCAAAGGTATATTTCGGACTGTCGCCATAACAGAGGAATATGATCGGTTTGCTCAGGAGACTCATGCCGATCGAGCAGGGGAACCCGATGACTGACGCAATGCGCAAGCCAGTACCTGCTTCTTTTGCAACATAAACCATATCCTTGCGTGCCATACCGGAGGCGATAGATGGAACAAGATTTGTTGACATAGCCATCGCAAGGGCTGTCGGAACATTAATCATCGTAATGACCATGCCGCTATAGATTCCATAACGAATGGTTGCATCATCAGCGGGAATTCCAGCTCCTATCATAAGGTTTTTCAGCATGGCGGAGTCAATGGTGGAAGCAAGCGGAACAATACAGGCTCCCAACGTGATGGGAATTGAAATCATGACAATCCGCTTTGCGAGAGAACGTCCGGAAACAGCTTTTTCATTCAGAGACGCAGGCTGAGGCTTGACAAATCTGCACTGGATAATCATATACAGCATAGCAACGCATTCAGCAAGCGATGTGCCAAGCAATGCACCGGCGCTGCCCATGGTCCATCCGCCGCGGGCAAACCCGATCGAGGCAAAAGGCAGCGCAACAGCAACTTTTCCAACCTGCTCAATCAGTTGACTGATTGCTGTTGGCATCATTCGACGCATTCCCTGCATATATCCTCTATATGCGCTCATGACACAAACAAAGAAAAGGGAAGGAGCAATGCACATATAACTGAGATAACCTTCCGGCGTTCCGACTTGTTTCGCGATTACTTTGGAAAGAGAAAGAAGCAGTACGGTTGTGACAATACCAAGGACAGTGAGTAATTTCAACGCTGTATGAAATACCCGACGTGCATTACCATGTTCACCCAACGTAATATAATGAGAAACCATTCTGGAGATTGCTACAGGAATACCGGCGGAAGTCACAGCAAGAAGAAGATTATACGCAGGCATAACCTGTTGATACAATCCAAGCCCCTGGCCTCCGATCATATTTGCGAGCGGTATACGGTAAAGCACGCCGACCAATTTGCAAATCAAGCCGGCTATTCCTAAAACTGAAATACCGCCAATCAGGCTTCGCTGTCTATCCGTCATACTATATCCTTTCTATACAGGAAATTATAAATATAGGATTAATGCTTCTGCCAGGCAGAACGAGTAAAAAGAATGAACATCGGAAGTAATTCGAGGCGGCCGAACAGCATCAGGAACGATAAAGTAATTTTTCCGACAATTCCATAACCGGCAAAATTCTCCACAGGACCGACAGCACCGAGACCCGGACCGACATTGCTGACACAGGTCAGGGAAGCGCTCAGATTAGTTAGCAGATCATAATGACTGAAAAGAGAAAGAATGAAGCCGCCGATCAGCACTAAAGCGATATACATAAAAGCAAACTGTGCAACCTGGGAGAGAATATGCTCATCAACTGCTTTACCATCAATCCGTACCACCTCCATCTTTTTGGGCTGTCCTGTGGCACGGATATTTCTTCTGGAAAGTTTGCAGAGCATATTGATCCGAACAACTTTAATTCCCCCGGCAGTGGATCCAGCACAAGAACCGATCAGCATCGCCAGGATAATAATCACATGAGAAGCGGCAGGCCATTGATTAAAATCTGCAGTGACAAAACCGGTTGTTGACATGACAGAACTGATCTGGAAAGTTCCGTAACGAAGAGAAGTCCAGAAATCTCCATTATAATATGGAAGGTTGATCAAAGAAATAAGCAGCATGAATGATATGCCGATCACAAAATACCAACGAAACTCTTCATCCTTCCAGAAAGCTTTGAAACGCTCACCAATCAGGAATTTATAATACAGAGCAAAATTTACACCGAACATAAACATGAAGATGGTAATTACAATATCAACCGGAACGCTTTGGAAGGCAGCAATGCTTTTTCCGTAGTTGCTGAAACCGCCTGTACCCGCAGTGGCAAAAGCATGAACAGCAGCATCATATGGATTCAGCCCACAAAGTAAAAGACAAACAAACTCCAGCAGCGTTAAGAGGATATAGATCTTATAGAGAATTTTAGCTGTGGTGCCTGTTTTAGGGACCAGTTTACTCAGAGACGGACCGGGACTTTCTGCACGGACCAAATGAGATGTTCTTCCGGTGAGTTTCGGCAACAATGCAAGCGTCAGTACCAAGACTCCCATTCCGCCAATCCAGTGCGTTGTAGCACGCCAGAACATGATACCCCGGGGAAAGTCCTCAAAATTTGTAGTCACGGAAGCCCCTGTGGTAGTTAAACCTGAAACGGTTTCAAAAAAAGCATCTTCAAAACGAGTGAATACACCCGAAAAAAGAAAGGGAAGTGAACCACACACTCCGAGCAGAATCCACCCAAGGGCAGTGATGATATAGCCTTCTTTCAGACGAAGATGAGAATTTGGTGCGGCTTTCGGAAGGAAGCACAGTATTGATCCGAGAGATGCAATCAGCAAAATACTGTAACAAAGCGCCTTTGAATCTCCGTCCCGAAAAATAAACGATATGATCAAGGCAGGAATCATTGCTGCAGATTCGATCAGCAATAAAGCTCCAAGCATACGGACAATCAGTTTCCGATTCATTGATAGAGCACCTCGTTTAAATCGGATATGCCGGAAATGACTGAAATGACAACCACATGATCTTTTTCCTCAATATGGTCATTTCCGAAAGGAACAATGATCTTCCCCTGTCTGACAATAACAGAAACAAGTGTACCAGTACGTGTTTTCAGTTTCTTGAGTGGGATGCCGATATACGAATCACCATTACGGGCTATAAATTCGATGGCTTCAGCTTTACCGCCCACTAAGCGATATAACCTTTGGATTTTTGTTCCTTTACTGTTTTCACGCGCACGAACGTAACGAAGGATAGTCGAACTGGTGATGAACTGAGGACTGATCACAGAATCCAACCCAAGATCATTCAGAATGTCACGGTAAGCCATACGACTGTTTTTTGCTATGACTTTTGGCACACCGCATCTGGAAGCATGCAGTCCACTCATAAGATTTTCTTCATCACGATTGCTTAACGCAACAAATGCATCCATTTGAGAAAGCCCTTGCTCTTCAAGAAGATCCTGATCAGTTCCGTCACCAACGATCACATCTATTTTGGGAAGGAGTTCACTTAGAGAACGTGCTTTTTCCGGCTTGATTTCAAAAAGTGTGACATGTATTCCCATCGGAACGATCAATCTTGACAGATAATAAGATATCCTTCCTCCGCCAAGCAACATGACGCTGCGTATTTTTTGTTTGTTTCTGCCAAGAAAACGAAAATACTCAGTAATTGTGAGCATATCGCCGGAAACAAAAACTTTATCACCCGGAAGTATTTTAAAATCACCGCCGGGGATCATCACTGTATTGTTGCGTTCAACCATGGCATAAAGGATCCGTGGAAGCTTTGGTACTTTATTCGAAAGGTCTTTCATTTCTATACCAATGAAACAATCGCCTTCAATCGCACGAAACTCAACCATTTCAACCAAACCTTTTGCAAAAGATTCTATACTGCCGGCAAAGGGATAACGAAGAAGACGGCTGATTTCCAGAGCAGTAGCACGTTCCGGATTAATAGCAACGTCAATTCCGAGCTCGTTCTGTAAAAATGTCTGACTTTCATTAAACTCAGGATCCCTTATCCTTGCAATTGTATATTGAGCACCAAGACGCTTGGAAATAAGACAGGAAAGCATGTTACTTTCGTCATTTTCCGTGGAAGCAATCACTATATTGGCTTTATCAACTCCAGCTTCAAGAAGCGTTTTTGCATTGGCGCCATTTCCCTTTATACATAGTGCATCAAGAGAACTGGTGCATCGTTCAACAACTTCTTCATTTCTATCGATGATGACGACATCATGTTCTTCAGCGATCAGATGTTCGGCAATCGTAAAACCGACTTTTCCTGCACCGATAACAATGATTCTCATGAATAAGCCTCCGAAAATAGAAATCATAATATTATATCACTTTTCAGTCAAAAGGAAAAGCACAGCCGAAGCTGTGCTTTTGGCGGAGAGTTAGGGATTTGAACCCTAGGTGAGGTATCACCCCACACACGATTTCCAGTCGTGCGCCTTAGACCACTCAGCCAACTCTCCACATCAGTGAATGCTCACAAGAAAAAATTATATAGGCTTTTTACATTTTGTCAAGCTTTCAATTATATGAAGTCAGTTTTCTGACTTCTTCATCGGTCAGCTTTCTCCACATACCTGCAGGAAGATCTCCAAGCAAAATCGGACCAAACTGAACTCTTTTAAGTTGGACAACCTGGTGACCGATTGCATCGATCATTTTCCGAACCTGACGATTCCTGCCTTCGTGAATTGTGATCAGCAAGTCTGTTGAAAACGTTTCTCTGCGAATTAATCGGACTTCAGCCGGAGAAGTCATCCTTCCGTCAATCATTACACCCTTTCGGAGTCTGACGATCTCATCATCTGAAACCTGATTGGAAACTCTGACAAGATAAGCTTTTTTGATTTCAAAGCTGGGGTGCAGAACCCGATTCATCATATCGCCATCATTGGATAAAAGCAGGATTCCTTCACTGTCATAATCCAGACGGCCAACAGGGAAGAGCCTCACGGGATAATCTCTGAACTTATCCATAACCGTTGCACGACCTTCAGGATCGCTGACAGTTGTCACTTCACCGACAGGCTTGTTGTACACAATATAATGCTTTTCACATTCAGGGATAACCTGCTGACCGTCTACACAAACTACATCAGCGGATTCATCTACCTGAATACCCATGGTTGTGACAAGAATTCCGTTTACAGTTACATGTCCATCAATGATAAGCTTTTCTGCGTTTCTTCTGGAGGCTACCCCACATAAAGCAAGATATTTCTGAAGGCGCAACGTTTTTCACCCTTTCCGATCAGACGGGACAGTCTTCATCAAGTCTGATATGAGTATAGGAGCGAATCCCTTTTTTCATGTCGTCCATTGTCTGTCCGGAACCCAGAAGCATATATTTATATGTAGTAAGACCTTCCAGACCCATCGGCCCACGCGCATGAAGTTTACCGGTGGCAATCCCTACTTCAGCACCAAGACCATACACAAAGCCATCAGCGAAACGTGTGGATACATTCCAGTAAACACCGGCACTGTCAACCATTTTTAAAAAAACGGAAGCATTCTGCTGATTATCTGTGACGATACAGTCTGTATGATGTGATCCGTATCGATTAATATGATCGATAGCCTCCTGAAGCGATGAAACAACTTTGACAGAGAGAATATAGTCAAGGTACTCGGTTGACCAATCAATATCAGAAGCAGGTTTGCATGGAATGATTCTGCAGGCAGCAGCATCTCCGCGAACCTCAACGTTCCTGTCGCTAAGCTCAGTGAAAAACCGGGGAAGAAACAGGGGGGCCATATGTTCATGAACAAGAAGCGTTTCCATCGCGTTGCATACGGAAACATTTTGAACTTTGCTGTCGACAGCCACTTTCAGTGCCATATCGGGATTAGCATATTCATCTATAAAGACATGACATATTCCGTCCGAATGACCCAAAACAGGAATACGGCTGTGATCCATAATATATCGTACAAAACTGTTACTTCCACGAGGAATAATCAAATCAATCAAAGCATCTTCCTTTAACATTTCTGTAACATCTTCGCGGGTTTCAAGGAGTTGCGCAGAATCGGCAGGAAGTCCTGAATCAGAAAGAGCCTGACGGACAAGAGCAGCAAGAGCATGATTGGTACCCAGTGCTTCTCTGCCACCTTTAAGCAGCACTGAATTCCCGCTTTTTATACAGAGAGAAGCGATTTGAATGAGCGCATCCGGCCGGCTTTCAAAAATAACACCTATTACTCCGATAGGAGACGTGACTTTATAAAGATTTAATCCTTCCGTTATTTCAGTAGAGACAAGGGTGTGATTCAGAGGATCTTCAATTGAAGCAAGTGCTTTCAGTCCGAGAACAACCTGCTGAAGCTTTTCTTCTCCAAAGGTAAGCCGATGAAGAAGAGGCAAGGAAAGTTGTTCAGTTTCTGCCAAAGCATAATCTTTTTGGTTTTCCTCAAAAATCAAGCTTTTTTCTTGCACAAGCAGTTCAGCCAGACGAAGAAGTGCAGCATTCCTGGAATTTATATCGGAAACCGAGATCTGATAAAACGACTGTCTTGAACGCCCGGCAATCTCATGTAAGTCTTTCAAGTCAATCCCTCCCAAATCATTATACCAGACAAGACTAAGATTGAAAAGAGAAATACCTTGTGCTATAATCTCTACGGAAGGAGTTGTCAGGATGCCGCATCAACAGGGAATCAAAGTAATTGCGCAGAACAGAAAGGCATACCACGATTATTTTGTTGATGAAAAATTTGAATGCGGCATTGCCTTGTTTGGAACGGAAGTCAAAAGTATTCGTCTCGGCAAGGTTAACCTGAAAGAGAGCTGGGCGCAGATCAGGAAATCTGAAGTATGGATTGAGGGCATGCATGTAAGCCCTTATGAACAAGGAAATATTTTTAACCGAGACCCTCTGCGTTCCCGAAAACTGCTGCTTCATAAAAATGAAATCCGCAAGCTTGACGGGCTTGTGATGCGGCAAGGGTACACATTGATCCCTCTTGAATTATATTTCCATGATGGAAGGGTAAAAGTACAGCTCGGCCTTTGCAAGGGAAAGCAACTGCATGATAAACGTGACAGCCTTGCCAAACGAGACTCGGATCGGGAGATCCGCCGCGCCTTGCGCGAAAGACAAAAGTAAAGTGTATATTGTCAGGCAGACTGTAAGGGGATGATCCGGTTTCGACGGGAATGACGGAGGCAGGATAAGCGAGCCGCAGACCCTGAACTGCGTACCAACGGGGAAAAACAATAACTGACAATACCAATTACGCTTTCGCGGCTTAATGCCGCGCGTCGGCCCTGACCACCTGCAGATCAGGTTACCGGCGTCATTAATGCAGGGAACGAGTTTCGCCTAAGCTTTGCAGCGAAATCCGTAATCATGAAGCTACACTGTCAGCAGTCTTTCCGCGGACGGCTGATCAGTGAAAAATAAATCGCGGAATGCGCTCGGAGAAAGTCCTGCTGAAGTATTTTCGGACAGGGGTTCAACTCCCCTCATCTCCACCACACGCCGGCAGCAAATCACGCTGACCGGCTTTCTGTTAAAAAAGCCCTGACCCATGATAGGACAGGACTTTCAGTGCGGCCGACGGGACTTGAACCCGTACCCATTGCTGGACACGCCCCTCAAACGTGCGCGTATGCCTATTCCGCCACGACCGCAAGGAAGCAATGGGATTATAAAACGATGAAGATACTTTGTCAAGTTAGAAAACTTGCAGAATCCAAGTTCATTGAGTAATATATGATAAAATAAAAATTGCCGTTTCTGAACAGCATCAGGAGGGAGGGAGTGGATTGCGACGGTTTTTCAGAATATGCATAACGGTACCTCTTCTTGGGATTTTTTGTTTTTCTTTGTTCATTCCGGCATCTGCAAATGATTTCTCTGTTAAGCGAATCGGGAATCTGATCCCGTTCAATGATAATGAATTTGTTATAAGCGCCCCAGAAGAAGGCGTATTGAAGATCAGCGTCCATGATGATGTTTCTGTATACCGAACCATCGAACAAGTTGTTAGTAAAGGAGAAACGTCTATACACTGGGATGGATGTGCTTATAACCACGAAAAACTGTCAGCCAAAGATTATGTCATTTCCGCCTTACTTATTGGCAATTCCGGAGAAGAGTACAGCATCAGTTTCAATACACCTGTCGAATATACAGGGCAATGCCTCCAGTATCTTCTTCCTTCTTCTGATCATGTTTCATATGCAACTCCTGATGAATGGTTTGTAGAATTCAGAACCGTTCAGAAAGGGACTGTCATTTTTTATTTTAAAAACGAAGCATCGGACAACAATGAATATTTATTCAGCATTAATACAACGGGAGGGAAGATATGCAGATTATCATTCAGTGAACTTACAGGAAAAACCCATCTTGCTGAAGGAGATTATCACGTCATTTCATATGAAAAGACCAAACCGGAAGAAACCTTTGAATTTTCTTTATCGGTTCTGGAAAACGCCTTTGAAAAAAAAGAAGTGTTCCTGACCGGCGAGATCATGCCTGAAAAAGGAATGACAGAAAATGAAATATGGCATATTATGCAGCAATCCTCTGTTGTAGTCGATATCGATCCATTTAAACATCAAAAAGTTTTTTCTGAAAAAAGCAAAGAAAGCACGATCCTGGGAACCCTTCATGGACAAACACAAGCACTTAAGGTAATGCAATTGGAAGAAGAGTGGGCCTATATCGGAGCCTGGAATCACGAAGAAGCTGAATATATTGAGGGGTGGATTCCAGTTTCCGTTTTGAAAGTCGCAGAACCGAATCCGGATTATGGCATTTTGATCAATAAGCAGGAACAGAAAATGGATATATATTATAAAGGGAAGCGGATTGATACACTAGATGTTTCCACAGGACGCCCTGAAGAAAAACATCCTGAACAGGAAACAGCAGCAGGAAGCTTTCTGACCGGCTTTCACAGGGTGGATTTCTCAATGAATGGAAAAAAATATGATTATGTGATCCAATATGACGGTGGTAATCTTCTCCATCAGATTCCATATGAATGGGGAAAAGGAAAAAAGGATTTTTCAGCAGGCAGAAGCTTTCTTGGAGCAAAAGCGTCTCATGCCTGTGTCAGAATTCAATCAGAACCTGGAGAAAACGGTATCAATGCATATTGGATCTGGACACATGTACCATATCATACGAGAGTAATAATTTTGGATGATCCTGCAGAAAGAAGACCTGTTCATGAAAGACCGATGGTAACGACACACATACCTGAAGCAGAAAACTGCATCAGTCTTTTGTTTGGAGTAGAAAAAACAGACATATTTGAAAGCGAACCTATTTATACAGAGGAAATCAACGGGCATGTTTTAGGGTTTATTGTCTGCAGTGAGAAAGATTTTATCAAAGATCCCACTGTTATTTCTACGAGGATAAGCGCATTACAGAAAGAAAAATGTGATAAAATTATTCTGAAATGCTTATGGAATGATCATAATACAAAAAAACATACAGCTGTTCAGGAAGCTATGGCCAGAAAAGGAGTAAAAGCCGGAGCAGATCTTGTGATCGGATACGGAAACAATTCTTTTCTAGGATGCGAATGGAAAGGGAACAATTTGATTCTTTATGGATTAGGAAAAACAAATGCAAACAGAACAGGGAAAAATCAAAAAAGCAATGCATTAACAGCTGAAATTATTTTTGATCCGGATCATTTTGATAGTAAACCCTTAGTTATCATGAAACCGGCTCCACTCGGGGCTGAAACAGATTTGCAGCAAATTATAGAACGATTTATCAGCGATTCAACCGGAGAAGGGATCAGTCAAATTTGTTTCTATCAGGAAGATCAGTCAAAACAATAGAATACACATTCAAGCCGACCGTTATACAATCGCCTTTTCCGATCAGCCTTTTTTCCATAACTGCGTTCAAATGCAGGATCAGACGAGATAGCGCAAAGACGCCAACCCGGATGCCTGTCTTTTAATTCATGGAGATTGCGATAAAGGCGTCGACAACTGTTTTGATCACTCAAACGTTCCCCATAAGGCGGATTGCATAAAAACACACCATCAACACCTTCAAGATGCAGGTTCTGAAGAGGTACACAAGCAAGCGGTATAGCATTCTTATTTAAACCAGCCTGAACAATATGACGGCGAGACAGTTCGAGCGCTTCAGGAGCAATATCAGAGCCACTGATCTCGGTTATTTTTTCCAGTGTGACTTCTGACAAAACTTTTTGTTTTATGTTGTGTATTTTATCACTGTCAGAAAACCGCAGATCTTCTATTGCAAAATGCCTGTAAAGTCCGGGAGAACGATGGGAAGCGAAGAAAGATGCTTCGATCAGAAGTGTTCCAGTACCGCAGCATGGATCATGCAACGGAATTCCAGGCTTCCAGGGGGAAAGTTCCACAAGCGCAGAGGCCAGTGTTTCACGAAGGGGAGCTTCACCATTCCAGGTACGATATCCCCTTCGGGATAATGCATCGCCCGATGTATTCAGCATAATACGAGTTTGATTATTCCGTATAGTAACATGAATTGAAAGAGCTGTACCTGATTCCGGGAAGAATTTTTGTTTTGTTGAATTTTTAAGTTTCTCAATAATTGCTTTCTTTGTGACTGCCTGGCAGTCTCTGACACTCATGAGGGTGCTTCTTGTGCATTTACAAGTGACATTAATTGCTTCTTTTTCTGTAAAGCAAAAACACCAGTCAATTCTGAAAGCAGCTTGATAAAGATCCTCAAAAGAAGTACAGACAGAGTCAGAAAGAATAATAAAAATCCTGTCACTGAAATGCATGCGAAGATTATATTCATATAATTCTGTAACGCAGGCATTAAATTGAACTCCGCCATTTTCAGTAATTACTCCGGAAGCGCCAAGCTGCTTTAGCTCAGAAGAAACGAGGCTTTCCATTCCGAATGCAGCACTTGCATAGCAGTGAAATATTTGATCCATAAATACCCTCCCTAAAACAGTTTACAGGATTTATATGTGCCTGTAAAGAAGAAACAGTTATTTGTCAAAAGGCCATCGATATTGTTGTGTGACTTGCTTTTCAAAACAATGTATCGTATAATTTTCGGGTAAATGAGAGGAGGATCCGGGAATTAAATGAAATTGCTTATTGCTATTGTTCAAGACGAAGATTCCTCAAAACTCGTATCAAAAATGATGCAACAAGGCTTTGGTGTAACAAAGCTTGCAACAACAGGCGGATTTCTCAAAGCTGGAAACACCACTCTGTTACTTGGAGTTGATGATTCCCGAGTTGAGGAAGCAATACATGTTGTAGAATCCGTGTGCAAAAGCCGTAAACAGATTTCTACTGCCACTACAACAATTACGGGGATTTCACATGGCGAATACCCGACTTATCCTATTGAGGTGACTGTAGGTGGGGCTACTGTTTTTATTCTGACAGTTGACCAATTTATAAAGGTATAATCAACAAATGATAAATCCAACATTTTATGATTTTTTGCCTCAGGGAGAAGAAATACAAAATCTTCAGACGCAGATCCGTAATAACAGAATGTCTCACGCTCTGCTGATTACCGGAGAAAATGGCACAGGAAAAAAAACTTTGGCAAGGCTTATTGCTGCCACTCTGCTTTGTTCTGATGATGGCAACCAACCATGCGGAACATGCAGCAACTGCATCAGGGTTTATGATAACGAACACCCAGATATGATTTGTATCGAAAAAGGAATTCCATTGTCTGCTGATGCAAAAAAGAGCAAAAATTCGATTCCAATCGACGATATCCGGGAGATGATCAGATTAAGCAGTGCTTATCCGTTTGAAGGAGGAAACAGAGTTGTTTTAATCTTCAATGCTGAGGATATGACTATTCAAGCACAGAATTCTTTACTTAAGATTCTGGAAGAGCCGCCATTAAACACCTATTTTGTTCTTACTTCGGATCATCCTGAACAACTTCTTGTTACAATCAAAAGCAGATGTCGTTTTTTGAAAATGAAACCATGGGAAGAACAGGCAATCATACATATTCTTTCAGAAAACGGGATCAATAATGAAAAAGCTCAACTTGCAGCATATTCATGCAACGGATCAATCGGATATGCTATAGAACTTGCTGACGATGAAAACTACTGGAAATTAAGAAACGAAATCATCACGTCATTTTTTGGAACACAGGAACGGAGCAATATTATGTCTGTTTCCTCTCATTGGAAAGAAAACAAATCTGATGCAGATTTGTTATTCAATATCCTTGAAGAAAACATACAGATCATGTTAGAATATCGTATTACAAAAAGAAAAGACAACAAATTACAGCATTTTTCATCGAAATGGAGATCTTTTGCAGCAACAGCTGATATTGAACGATTTATTTATCTTCTGAACAGAGTCAGCGAAAGCAGAAAACAATGCGGGTTTAATGTAAGTATCCAGGCAATTGTTGAGCAATTACTTTTAAGTTTTATGGGAGAGGTTCAATAAATGAGCAAGATCATTGGTATTCAGTTTCAGAAAAACGGAAAGATGTACTATTTTGACGCCAACGGTATAGAAGCAGAAGCCGGCAGTTTTGTGATTGTCGATACAGCCAGAGGTCTTGATTTGGGTGAAGTTGTATTAGCGCCACGAGAAATGGCTGAAATCCCTGATGCAGAATCCTTAAAGAAAGTAATACGTGCTGCTACAGAGCAGGATATTCAACATGGAAGAGAAAACAGAATAAAGGAAAAAGAAGCTTTTGCAATCTGTCAGAAAAAGATTGCGGAACACAAGCTAGAGATGAAGCTTGTATCCGTAGAATACTCTTTTGACGGAAGCAAAATTATTTTCTATTTTACCGCAAACGGAAGAGTCGATTTTCGTTCACTCGTCAAAGATCTTGCCTCTGTTTTTAAGATGAGAATTGAACTCAGACAGATTGGAGTTAGAGACGAAGCTAAAATGCTCGGAGGACTCGGACCTTGCGGGAGACCAATATGTTGCGGATCTTTTCTTTCACAATTCCAGCCTGTTTCTATCAAGATGGCTAAGGAACAGAATCTGTCGCTTAACCCGACCAAGATCAGCGGTGTTTGCGGACGCCTAATGTGCTGTCTCAAATACGAACAGGATCATTATGAGCAAACAAGGAAAAAAATGCCAAAGGTCGGAAAAACAGTCAATACACCTGACGGAAACGGTCCTGTAACGGAATTGAATATTGTCAAGGAAACTGTTTTTGTCAGACTGACAAACGGCGACACCAGTGAAATCAAAGAATATCCACTGGAAAGTATCATAAGACCGGCAGAGAATTTAACTGCAGAAAACAGAGAATGTATTGAAGTTTCTGAAAAGAACCTCATTGAGCATCAGGTTTTCCAACAAGAAGAAAAGAAGGAGAAGAACTATTCGGGAAACGAGAAAGATGAGAAACGAAATCAAGGCAGAAATCGAAACCGCGGAAAAAACCAACAGCTTGGTCAACCGGTAAAACGCGAGAATCCGAATCGAAATACTCATCCGGAAGCAATAAAGACAGAAGCAGAACCGAAAAATGTTTTTCCTGCTGAAAAACCCGAAGCAGATAAAGAAACTCCAAAAATAGATTTGAAGAAAAACGAAGGTGCCTCTTCCTGGGCTGATGCTGTGCAAAACGCAATGCTTGCTATTGACAAAGAATAAGGAAAGCTTGCTTTTGAACTTATTCGATGTTATATTGTTAATATAAACACGTATTATATTACGTGCAAAAAAATTTGGAGGTATGTTTTATGGCTTACAAAATTTCCAATGAATGCATCAGCTGCGGCGCTTGCGCCGCCGAGTGCCCCGTTTCCGCAATCAGCGAAGGTGACGGGAAGTACGAGATTAATCCTGAGACGTGCATCGAATGCGGTGCATGCGCTGAAACTTGCCCAGTCGGCGCACCTGCGCAGGGCTGATCTGATCATTCACTGAAAAAAAGCCGTCTCTAATATATGAGATGGCTTTTTTCATATAAATATCCTGCAGTACAAATATACTGCAGGAAAAGTACACCATTAGGGACTCGAACCCTAGACACCCTGATTAAGAGTCAGGTGCTCTACCAACTGAGCTAATGGTGCTCAACAAGAAATTATTATACTCATATTCAATCGATTGTCAAGAAGCGTTTTTGTGGTTTTTACATTGATTTTTTAGAATTTTTATCAGATTTTTGAAACCATCTCTGCTTTTTTATTGATAATATGTTATAATATATACAATAAAGCAAGTTGGAGGATTCATGGGATTGAGTCTGCGGTTTAATAAAGAAATGGATGAACAGGAAGCCTTCCAGATGAGTGCACTGCAACTTGCATATCTCGGCGATTCGGTATGGGAATTGATTGTTCGTTATAACCTGGTTTTGCAAAAGTATAATGTACATCATTTACATACAGAAAGCATAAAACGAGTCAATGCGTGTGCCCAAGCCAAAACATTGGCTTGCATATCAGGTTTTTTAACCGAAAAAGAAACTGAAATTGTCAGAAGAGGTAGAAATGCCCATCCGAAACATACTGTTCCGAAAAACCAACAACCTGAAGACTATGCAGCATCTACCGGTCTTGAAGCTTTATTCGGATATCTTTACCTGACCGGACAGGATGAACGAATCGGTACCATAATTGAAATCATAAATATACAGGAGAATCAACATGGCTGAGCAAAAGAAACTAAAAGTTATACTGATCCGTCACACTCTTTGTCCAGAGGAAACAGTTGCATTAGCAGCTAAACTTTGTTATTCAAAATCCACAATAGAGAATCTGAATGAAAAAATCTCTCAAAAAGATCAGTCAGAGTTTATTGAAAAACTGATGAACATGGGACACGAGTCTGTTTTAGAACACACAAGTTTCACCTTTGGGATCGAAGGGGTAAGCAGAGTTTTACTTGCTCAGCTGACACGACACAGGATTGCTAGTTTTTCAGTACAAAGCCAGCGTTATGTATCATATGAAAACGGTTTCGGATATATTATTCCCGAAAGTATAAAAGAACTTGGGAATGATGCTGTCGATAAATATAAAAATCAGATGGAAACCATTGAAACCTGGTATAAAGAATGGCAGAAATCACTTGGAGGCAAGGGTGAAAAATCAAATGAGGATGCTCGATTTGTCCTTCCAAACGCCTGTGAGACACGTATTATGGTCACAATGAATACACGTGAACTTATGCATTTTTTTGCATTAAGAATGTGTAATCGTGCACAATGGGAGATCCGGGAAATGGCTGAACAGATGTTCCGTCTTTGCCTTAAAACAGCACCGGCTCTTTTTATTAATGCAGGTCCCGCATGTATTCGAGGTACTTGTCCGGAAGGAGAAAAGAGCTGCGGAAAAGCTTTACAAATCCGTGAAGCCAGAAAACAACTTTTGAAATCAATATCGGAGGAGTAAGAAATGCCAAATAACCGTACAGACCAAAGTTCTCCAAAGACATTTCATAAAAGACAGGATATCACCGTTCAAAAAAGAGATAAAGAGCAAAGCGACTATAGGAAATATGAATATCAAATTTCGTCTTACAATAACAGAAATGCTGCAGAAAACAAATCTAAACCTTATTCAGATCAGAATCAATATATTTTAACCGGAAGAAATCCGATAAGAGAGGCGCTCAAGAATCACCATGATCTTGAGAAACTTCTCGTTCAGAAAGGCGAACTAAGCGGTTCCGCCAAAGAGATCGTTCAAAAAGCAAAGGAACAAAAAGTTCAGATTCAGATCGTAGAAAAGAACAGACTTGATGAAATTACACCCCATCATCAAGGTTTGATTGCATTTGCATCTGCCTATCAATACTCTTCTGTTGAAGAAATCATACAAACAGCAGAGGAAAAAGGAGAAGAACCTTTTCTTATTCTTCTGGACGGTATTACTGATCCTCATAATCTTGGAGCTATTATTCGTACAGCTGAATGTGCCGGTGTTCACGGAATCATTGTACCGCAGCATCACAGTGTCGGATTATCACCTGCTGCAGTGAAAGCTTCTGCCGGAGCAATCGAATATATTAAAGTTGCAAGAGTAACAAACCTCAGCAGAACCATTGAAAACCTTAAAAAGCATAATATCTGGGTTTATGCAGTAACAATGAACGGTACTGATTATCGAAAAACAGATTTCAGGGGAGGCGTTGCCCTTGTAATCGGATCAGAAGAAGACGGAATCAGTCGCCTTGTTGGTGAAAAATGCGATTACTCTGTTTCCTTACCAATGGTCGGAAAAATCGAGAGCCTTAATGCTTCTGTCGCAGCCGGTATTATGATGTATCAGGTTTTCAGCTGCAGGCAATAATTTTTTTCTTCTTTAGGAATAACAGATATACGGAGATGAAAACCATCGTGTATAATGATCAGCAGGAAGAAAACAACAAATATGAATATGAATGTGATCCTCTTGATCAGGAAGAAAATTCTTTTCCCAGCTGTTATAAAGAATTAACAGACGAGGAAATAGTGCAATTATGCCATAACGGGGACTCAATGGCAGAAGAATTTCTGCTGAATAAGTACAAAAATTTTGTCAGATCAAAAGCAAGAAGTTATTTTTTGATCGGTGCCGATCATGAAGATATCGTTCAGGAAGGAATGATTGGATTGTATAAAGCCATCCGAGATTTTAAGCAGGAAAAGTTAAGTTCTTTCCGTGCGTTTGCCGAACTTTGTATTACAAGACAAATTATTACTGCTATTAAGACAGCAACCAGACAAAAGCATATCCCATTGAACAGTTATGTCTCGCTTAACAAACCTTTATATGACGAAGAAAGCGACAGGACTTTGCTTGATATCCTGATGGAAGGTACAACAAGCAATCCCGAGGAAATGATTATTAACCAGGAAAATCTCGGAACAATTCACCAAAAGATCAATGAAGTTCTTTCAGGACTTGAACAAGAAGTGCTAACCGCATATCTTGACGGAAAGAGTTATCAGGAAATCGCTGAAGCATTGGGAAGGCATGTCAAAAGCATCGATAATGCGCTGCAAAGGGTCAAACGTAAACTTGAAAAATATCTTGAAGAAACGGCTGGATATAAACCGATGGATTAGTCTTTTGTATTCTCAAACAGTTCAAAGAACAAATCACATCTTCGTATACCATCAGCCCATCCAATATACGGAGGTTGTACAGGAACAACGAAACATATCCCATCTGAGCAATAGATATTTAAATTATCATTCATAGAAATATGATCATCAGAAACATTAGACGAATCAGACCGTATAGCATTAATTAATGGTTCAAGCTGATCATTTTCGATTTTTTTGCCATCGGAGCAGCGAACAATGGATTTGACGGGTAATGAAACAATATCTGTATATGAAACAGGAACAGTTTCACTGTTTCCGGCAGTAAAGGAATGAATTAAATGTTGTTCTTCCATAGGTATCGGTTTTTTCCCATTCAGGAGAAAAACACAAAAAATCATCACCGCAACAGACGAAATAAGAAGCGGAACCAAGCGACGTAATTGTATATGAGAGTTAGATTTTTCTTCCTGAACAGCAGCTTTCAGTATTTTTGATTTAAGAGATTCATTTGCTTTAAGACCGTCAAGAGCCCGATTGGTAACCTCAGGCAGGTTTTCGAGCTTGATCAACGACTTTCATCTCCTTCCAGTTCTTTCTGCAATTTATTTCTTGCACGGCTCAGTCTTGAAGAAACAGTACCTTCTGCAATTCCGAGCATACCGGAAATTTCCGTTACGCTGAAGCCCTGGTAATAAAACAGAAGAACAACTTCCTTGAATTCAGGACGCAGATGGTTTACAGCTTCCGCAAGGGCGTATTTATCAGCTGTCGTACCGATTTCATCAGGAGCCGGAAACAGTTCAAAAGCAGGATGACCAAGAACAATTTTTTTAAACCACGAGCCACGCCAGATGTCTCGACATCTGTTTAAGGCTACTTTGAATAACCAGGCTTTTTCCCGACCTTGCTCAAGTTCCGGTTGATTCGTAATTAATTTAACAAAAACATCCTGCATCACATCTTCAGCCTGTTCCCGATTCCCCAGATAATAATATGAAACACGGAGTACATCAGTTGCATATAGTCTGTACAACTCATCAAATGACAGCGGCATTGAATTGACCGGTTCATCTATTTCTTTCAATCAATACACACCTTTCCATATTTATAACGATATAAAATCATATTTACTTCCGCAGATTTATAAATTTCATTTGAACTTACATTTTCCAATTGGAGAAGATGCCGAAACAATCATTTTTTTCAGATTCTATCTCTCAATGTTCTCAACTCCTCCCGAAACTGAATAATACTATTTTTACTGCCCGGAAGCAAGAAAAGTTGAGATAAATACAGATTTTTATGCAATTTCATTGAATTATACTTGACGAATACAACCTGAAAAAGGTAAAATACAATAAACTAAAAACAGTTCATTATACCTTACGAAATAATGTATCTGTTGGCATTGAGACAAAATTAAAAGGAGTGTGTAAATTCGTGTTAAGAAAAAAAACATGTATTGCAATGCTTTTGGCAGGTGGGCAGGGAAGCCGGCTCGGTATCCTGACGAAAAATGTAGCCAAGCCGGCAATTCCGTTCGGCGGCAAATATCGGATTATCGATTTTCCGCTTAGTAACTGTACCAACAGCGGTATTGACACTGTAGGCGTTCTAACCCAGTATCAACCTCTTGAACTAAATGCATATATTGGCAGCGGTGCTCCCTGGGATCTGGATATCTCAAACGGTGGTGTTTTTGTTTTGCCCCCATATCAAAAAGCCACCAGCCTTGAATGGTATAAAGGAACTGCGAACGCCATATACCAGAATATGGCATTTATTGAACAGTATAATCCCGATTATGTATTGATCCTCAGTGGTGACCACATTTATAAGATGGATTATAATGCGATGCTGGATTTCCATATCCGCAATGGTGCTGACGCAACAATTGCCGTACGGGAAGTTCCATGGGATGAAGCTTCTCGCTTCGGCATCATGAATACCGATTCAGAAGGTAAAGTCGTTGAGTTTGAAGAAAAACCCAAAAATCCAAAAAGCAATAAGGCATCAATGGGAGTTTATATTTTCACTTGGGAAAAGCTTCGTCATTATCTGACAGAAGACGAGGCCGACAAGAAGAGTTCAAACGATTTCGGTAAAAACATTATACCGAACATGCTTAAAGACAAACAAATTCTGTATGCTTATGATTTTGTCGGTTACTGGAAAGATGTCGGAACAATCGAAAGTTTATGGGAAGCAAATATGGATCTGCTAGAAAATCCAATGCCAATTGATATGCACGATAAAAAGTGGCGGATTTTCGCCAGAAATCCCGGTATGGCACCACATTATATCGCTGAAGGGGCTACTGTTTCGGACTCCCTGATTACAGAAGGATGTGAAGTATACGGTAAAGTCAATCATTCCATTCTTTTTGCAGGCGTTATCATTGAAGAAGGTGCAGATGTTGAATACAGTGTTATTATGCCCGGCAGCATCATTCGTCGCGGTGCAGTTGTACGAAGAACAATCGTTGCAGAAAATGCAATTGTCAGCGCAGGTGCTATTGTAGGCGAGGAAAAAGGGAATATTGCTGTTGTTGGACAAGGCATCAACGTTCCTGCAGGAGCTTCTGTCAGTGCTGGTCAACAAGTTGATGAGAACACGGAATTTTAAAAAAATCCAGAAGAATATGAAAGGATGAGTTTATAATATGAAGGACGTAATGGGAATCATTTATACCGGAGAAAACGATGCCCTGCTTCGTGAACTGACTATTGTCAGAGCCATCGCAGCGCTTCCCGTCGCCGGTCGTTTCCGCGTGATCGACTTTCTGGTTTCCAGTATGGTGAATGCCGGAATCAGAAATATAGGCATTATCATGCAAAAAAACTATCACAGCCTGATGGATCACCTCGGATCCGGAAAGGAATGGGATCTGCACGGAAAGATTAATGGCCTGCATATTCTTCCGCCGTTCCTGACGAGAGAAAATGTTGGTTTATATCCCGGATTTCTTGATGCTCTTCGTTCAAATAATGATTATTTATCCAGAAGTAAACAAGAACTGATTGTTCTCAGCAACAGTAGTATCATATACAACGCTCATCTGGATGAAATGATATCCTTCTATCAAAGTACAGGAGCTGATATTACTCTTTTATATACAAAAGATCCATCTCTGAGAAGAGATGAGTATGGTACATATCTTTCAGTTGACGAGGTCGGAAATGTTCTGGATCTGGAGGTTCAACCAACGCACCCGACATATGAAAATACTTTTATGCAAGTGCTTGTTATGAAACGTGAATTCCTTCGTGACATGGTAGATAAAGCTGTTGCTCATGGTCTTCACAGCCTTGACAGGGATCTTCTTCTTCGCCTGGTGCAAGAAAAACAGGCAAAAGTAAATGCATACGAATATAAAGGAATGTGCTGGAATATTGATTCTGTTCAAAGCTATTTCAGGTTCAATCTTGATGTGCTGGATCCGATTAAAAGAAAAGGACTTTTCAGAGAGGATTTACCTGTCTATACGAAAGTCCGTGATGAAATGCCCACCTACTACGGAGATCATTGTAAGACAATTAATTCAATGCTTGCTGATGGCTGCCAAATTGAAGGAACAGTAGAAAACAGCGTCCTTTTCCGTGGCGTAAAGATTTCTCCCAATGCCTATGTAAAAAATTGTATTATTATGCAGGACGGACAGGTTCAGGAAGGCGCTTATCTCGAAAACTGCATTCTGGACAAACAGGCAGTGATCAAACGGAATGCCCGTCTTATTGGCCCGGAAGCATATCCGATTGTAATTGCTAAAAACGTTGTTATCTGAAAATCAGAGGAGGCCTGCAAACAAATGAAGATTCTTTTTGCCGCCAGCGAATCCGTTCCATTTGTTAAAACAGGAGGTCTAGGCGATGTCGTCGGAGCGCTTGCTCCGGTACTTGCCAAAGAAGGCCATGATGTTCGTGTCGTTATACCAGAATTCAATACGATACCGCAGGAATATTTACAAAAACTTAATCACATATGTGATTTTGAAGTTCAACTCGGCTGGAGACGGCAATACTGTGGTGTTGAAATGTTGGAAAAAGACGGTGTAAAATGGTATTTTATTGACAATAAATACTATTTCGGCCGCCCATATATATACGGTATGGGCGGAGATGAATATGAACGCTTCGGATTCTTCTGCAGAGGCGTTTTAAATATGCTTCCATTGATAGATTTCCAGCCGGATGTGATTCATGCACATGATTGGCAGAGCGGTATGATCCCTGCACTGCTGAAGATTCAATACGCTCATTTGCCTTTCTATGCTAATATCAAAACAGTTTTTACGATACACAATCTTCAGTATCAGGGGATTTTTGGAATTCGTGAGGTTCAGGATATTCTGGGTCTTGGAGACAGCCTTTGGACTGAAGACAAACTGGAATGCTTCGGATGTGCTAATTTTTTGAAAGCAGCATTGGTTTACACAGATCTGATAACAACCGTAAGCCCTTCGTATGCAGAAGAAATTCAGACTGCCTATTATGGTGAAAGGCTGGATGGCTTGCTTCGTGCAAGAAGCAAAGATTTATTCGGTGTTTTAAACGGTATCGATATAAATGAGTATAATCCTGAAACTGATAAAAAAATTGCTCAGAATTATTCATTCGAACATCTTGATGGAAAAGCAGTATGTAAAAGAGCTCTTCAGGAAGAACTTGGTCTTGATATTAAAGAAGATACACCGCTCATTGGTATGGTTGGCCGTCTGAGTAATCAAAAAGGTCTTGATCTTGTTGACTACGTAATCGCAGATATTATGCGGCAGGATGTTCAGCTGGTAGTACTCGGAATGGGAGAAGGCAGATATTTTAATCTTTTCAGCTGGGCGGAATCCGAATACAAAGGAAGAGTTGCTGCTCGGTTTACCATGGATCATGCAATTGCACATAAAATATACGCCGGATCTGATTTATTCCTTATGCCCAGTCAGTTCGAACCTTGCGGATTGAGTCAAATGATTGCCATGAGATACGGTACGATTCCGATTGTTCGCGAAACCGGAGGACTTCGCGATACAGTGCTGAGTTACAATGAATTCAACGGCGACGGAAACGGATTTACATTCTTTAACTATAACGCACATGATATGCTTCATACAATTGAAAGGGCAACCGAATATTTTCATAATCAACGCAGCATTTGGCAAAATCTTCAGGACAGAGGAATGCATGGTGATTACAGCTGGAATCGTTCTGCTCAGGAATATCTTAAGCTTTACGAATCACTCTTTTCATCAAAAACCCCGGAAGAAGAAAAAGAAACAGAACCGAATCCGGTGGTTGTCGACATTTAACTTATCAGCAGAAAGGCAAAATAAGGATGTGTCTATGGCACATCCTTATTTTGAAAGAATTCATTGCGAGAATCAATATATCTACAGGAAGATGAAACAATCGAAGATCTGCAGCTTGGCGGTCTTTTGCTGATGCAAAAGAAAAAAGCTTTTCGATATGGTATGGATTCGGTACTGCTTGCAGATTTTGCCAACATACATCCGAAAGATATTACTTGTGATTTCGGTACAGGAAACGGGATACTTCCACTTCTCCTTATCGGAAGAGGAAAAGGACATTTTTTTCATGCTTTTGAAATTATTGACGATTCAGCTGAACTGGCACAGAGAAATGTTAAATTGAATCATTTGGAAGACCGAATCAAAATAATAAACGATGACGTTTCTGAGGCTTTCAAATATCTGGATTCCTGTAGTATTGACTCAATTATATGCAATCCACCATACAGTCAGGCAGCTTCTGCGATTATCAGTCCAAATGCCAATAAAGCAACAGCCAGAAATCAGAAAACCGATACACTTGATATTATGTTCAAGTCTGCATTCAATCTGTTAAAAGGGAAAGGCAAGTTTTTTCTTGTATATCCGGCTCCTCAAATGCTTTTTGTTATGAAAAAACTTCAAAAATATCATCTTGAGCCAAAAAGATTTCGTCTCGTTTATCCTTCTTTGCATAAACCAGCCAATCTTGTTCTGATTGAATCAGTAAAGGATGCAAAACAGACGCTTCATCCCATGCCTCCGCTGATTGTTTATGAAGGAAACGGGCTCTTGACAAGTGAATTGAAGTCTGTTTATCATATTAAGGATTAGACCGTGTTCTGTTTTTTTGGATCGAATGGAGGTATAAGTTTGAAATTGTATTATGATACAATTGTCATTGGTGGCGGTGCTGCCGGCATGGCAGCGGCCATTTCATCAGCAGAACACGGTAAAAAAACACTATTGCTGGAAAAAAGCGATCGTCTCGGAAGAAAGATATCAGCTTCAGGAAATGGCCGCTGTAATTTAATGAATACAAACCCTCCCAAATATTACGGTGATACCATATTTGCAAATAAAGTTGTCCGCTATTGCAATTACAAAGACCTGATATCATTTTTCAACAGATATGGTCTGTTGGTAAAAGAAAAAAATGAAGGACGAGTCTATCCGGTCACGATGCGTTCCGTCTCAGTACTCAACACGCTGCAGAATGCTTTGAAAATGAATCATGTAGATGTGTTGTATAAAATTTATATTACAGAAATAACAAAAGCAGAGCATTTTTTTTGCTGCAAATCATATTCCGGTGATGAATATGTTTCAGACGCACTCATTATATGTACGGGTGGAGCTGCTCAGAAAAAGCTGGGCGGTTCTATAGATGGATATCATTATCTTCAATCCTTGCATCATCATCTAGAACCTGTTTTTCCATCGCTTGTTCCCGTCATTACAGATCCTAAAAGCATTTCAGGTCTAGCCGGTATACGTATATATTGCAAAATATCTTTAAAAGACGGATTTAAAACAATCCATCAGGAAGAGGGAGAGGTACTTTTCACAGAATATGGTCTCAGCGGCATTTGTGTAATGCAATGTTCCCGCTTTGTCAATAAAACCAAGCTCTATTTTGAACTTGATTTTTTATCATCAATTTTCGAAACACAAAATAAAGCCTTTAGAGAAATCACAGACAGAAGAGATCGATTCGGCAGCCTGTCACCAATAATGCTTCTGGAAGGTATTTTACTTCCAAAACTTGCTTTTGCTGTTTTGAAGCAGGCCAGTATTCCATTACGGGGAGAAACAGCGAACTCACTCAATGATGAAGATCTTCAAAAGATTATCAGCACAGCATATCATTATAAAGTTGAAGCTATTGATACAAAAAGTCTTGAGGATGCTCAGGTAACAGCAGGGGGGATCAGATGTGACGAATTCAATCCTCAAACACTTGAATCAAAAAAGATCAATGGTTTATTTGCTGCCGGTGAAATTCTGAATGTTGACGGTGACTGCGGGGGGTTTAACCTTATGTTTGCTTTTGCATCCGGTATTATTGCAGGCGGTTTTCGAAAAGAAGAGACAAACATTGCGGAGGATGCGGAATGAAAAAAGGAGATATCAAAAAGCAGGAGATTATTCAAACTGCAGAATCGCTTTTCTGCCGTAATGGATATGAACAAACCAGTATCCAGGATATTCTGAATCAACTACATACAAGCAAAGGCAGTTTTTACCATCATTTTGTCAGCAAAGAAGCCTTGCTTGAAACAATTTGTCTGAAAAGAGCAGAACAAAGTCTTGATAATATATTGAAAAAATCTGAAGAAAGTCAAAGTGCCACGGAAAAACTAGATATTCTTCTGACAGCTATGATTCCACTTCATGATGAAAAACTTTCCTTTATCATGATGCTTTTACCGATATTCATTTTACCTGATGGAAAGAGCTTTAAATCATCTTATTGTGATTCACTGAGAATTATCTTCCATTCTGTTATAAGAGATACAATTGATGAAGGAATCAATGCCCATGAAATGATTTGTGAAAATTCAGATGTATTATCTGACATTATTATTTCATTAACAAATCAGCTTTGGGTATCTATGTGTGATATAATTATCAAAAATGAAACCGAATCAAAAGAAACAGATTTGTCCGTACTTCTTCACATCACAGAACAATACAGAAATTCTGTCGAAAGATTGCTCTCTGTTCCTTACGGAAGTATCATCCTGATTGACATTCCGTTACTTAAGGGGTTAATGGATCAAATCCATATTCACTGGAATACAAAAAACACAAAATTATTAAAGGAGGAAAAAACATGAGTCATTCACCCATTCCAACACCTCACATCAATGCACCTGCCGGAGCATTTGCTGAAACAGTTCTTATGCCCGGAGATCCTCTGCGCGCAAAGTTTATCGCAGAAAATTACCTGGAGAATCCCGAACTTGTCAATAATCTTCGTGGAGTTCAAGGTTATACCGGAAACTGGAACGGAAAAAGCGTTTCTGTTATGGCCAGCGGAATGGGATGTCCGTCTATCGGAATCTATTCCTATGAACTGTTTCATTTTTATAATGTAAAAAACATCATACGAATTGGTTCTGCAGGAGCAATTTCTCCGGAACTGAAACTGAAGGACATTGTGATCGGGATGAGTGCGTATACAGATTCCGGATATATAAACAGCTTTGACTTTAAAGGCAACCTTGCGCCCTGCTGCAGCTATGAATTACTGATAAAAGCAGTTGAGGCTGGAAAGAAACTTGATTGTAATGTTGTCTGCGGTCCAATCTTCTCTTCGGATATCTTCTATACCGGGAAAAACATACAGCCGGAACTATGGGAACTCGGGATTCTGGCTGTGGAAATGGAGGCTGCAGCTTTATATCTGAATGCTGCAAGAGCCAAGAAAAACGCTCTGGTTATTTGTACCATTTCTGACAGCCTGGTAACCGGTGAAGAACTTTCAGGAGAAGAAAGGCAAGTCGGTTTCCGCAATATGATGGAAATGGCACTTTCTATCGCATAACAGCAAGATATCCCCAGAAGAAAAAGAACACGATGAAATTGTTTCATCGCGTTCTTTTTCATCAAAGCTTCCATGGAAGATAAGATTCTTCTTCAGAAATCATATTGAGCTTCCTTCCGGTAACATCCAAAAGACTGTTTATAACCTTTTCCTGATCAGAAGAACGTATAAGCAGATGAAAAGATATCATGCTTCCGTATACAACATCTTCTATCCGTACAGGAAGTTGCTCACATGAGTATCGAAATCGATCCCAGCCGGAATAGGGGAGTTCGCAGTATGTATTCGTTGTCATTTCCATTTGTGAAATGCCGGCAGATTCAACAGCAGCCTGACTGCTCTGTGTATACGCACGGACAAGCCCACCTGTTCCGAGAAGCACTCCTCCGAAATATCGAACAACGACAATGCTGCAGTTCACGATGTTTTTTTTTCGCATCACATCTAAAATCGGCAAGCCTGCTGTACCTGCGGGTTCACCATTGTCACTGTAACGCATAACATTTGCATTTTCTCCAATAATGTATGCATAACAATGATGTGTGGCATTTTTATGTTCTTCCCGGATCTCTTGCAAAAATGATATCGCCATATCTTCAGTCTCACATGGAGACGCGTAACCGATAAACCTGCTTTTGTTGATGACTAGCTCTTCACAAGAACGCCCGGCAATCGTGATATATGACTGTATCATTTTAAAATGATCCTGCAGAAGCCTTTTTTTCCTTTTTTCAGAAGTATGCTGTCTTTCAACTGATCAATTGAAAGAGTAGCGGAGGTATCCGTAATCTTCTGGTCGTAAATAGAGACGGCATTCTGCTCGATTTGTTTTCTAGCATCGCTCTGGCTTTTACACAAGCCTGATCTGACAAGCATTGTCGATATTCTGGCGTCCTGCTCAAGTTCAGTAACAGAGAGTTCAATTGTTGGCATATTTTCAGCAGAAGTGCCTCTTCCAAATACAGAGGCAGAAGCTTCAGCTGCTTTAGTTGCTTCTTCTTCACCATGAACAAGCTTGGTTACCTCAAAAGCAAGTACTTTTTTTGCCTCATTTAATTCCGCATCCTTCAGTGCGCCCAGACGATGTACTTCATCCATCGGAAGGAATGTCAACAATGCAAGACATTTCTCAACATCTTTATCGTCTATATTTCTCCAGTATTGATAGAAGTGGTATGGGCTTGTTTTTTCCGGATCAAGCCAAAGCGCCCCTGCTTCGGTTTTTCCCATCTTTCTGCCGTCATGAGTCAAAAGAAGTTGGAAAGTACACGCAAAAGCTTTTTCATTTTCTTTTTTACGCACAAGGTCTGCACCACCGAGCATATTGCTCCATTGATCATTTCCGCCCATTTCAAGCCGGCATCCATAGCGACGGAACAATTCAAGAAAATCATAGCTTTGCATGAGCATATATGTAAACTCAAGAAAACTGAGACCATTTTCTGTGGCCATCCTGGCTTTATAGCACTCTGCTGTAAGCATTCGATTGACAGAAAACAGCGAACCGATCTCACGCATAAAATCTATGAAATTTAAAGGGCGAAGCCAATCTCCGTTATTCACAATCAATGCTTTCCCATCATCAAAATCAAGGAAATGAGACATCTGACGCTTAATGCATTCAACATTGTGGTCAATTGTTTCAACGGTCATGATCTTACGCATATCCGTTTTACCAGAAGGATCACCAATCATTGCAGTACCGCCGCCCATCAATGCAATCGGTTTATGACCTGCTCGCTGCATATGAGCCATAGCCATGATCGGGATATAATGACCAATATGAAGACTGTCAGCCGTAGGATCAAATCCCACATAAAAAGTAGTAGGATTCTTCAGTTGTTCATATAGTTCATCCTCAAAAGTCATTTGAGCAATGAATCCTCTTTCTTTTAAGATATCCAGAATGTGTTCCATCATATTCACTCCTTATTTGATTTCATTGGTCACAATTTCTCTGAGTATACTCATTCCGGTTTCGATCTGTTCCTCCGTGCTGTTGGAAAAATTCAGGCGTAAAGTATTCGTATGTCCTCCGTCTGAACAAAAATAAGTACCAGGAACATATGCAACCTTTCGTTCAACAGCTTTTTGCAGCATAAGGACTGCATCAATACCGGCCGGCATTTCCGCCCAGATAAACAATCCGCCCTGCGGACGAGTATATACGACATCATCCGGGAACAACTCGAGGCATTTCAGCATTTGACGCATTTTTGCTCCGTATCCCTTACAAATCGCCTGAATATGGTCAGGAAGAAGATTCCGGCGAATAAACTGATCTACGATCGCCTGGTTCAGATTTGCGGTATGTACATCTGTTGACTGTTTTCCAATTGTACATTTGCGGATTACAGAAGCATCGCCGGCAATATATCCGACGCGAAGTCCGGGAGAAATAATCTTGCTGAAGCTGCCGAGAAACATAACCCAGCCGCCTTCATCATAATACTTTATTGAACGAAGCGGTTCACCCTCATATCGGAGGTCACGATAAGGATCGTCTTCCGCGACAATTACGCCGTACTGATTTGCAAGTTTTGCAATCTTTCTCCTTCGATCATCCGGAAGTGTTTTTCCGGAAGGATTCTGAAAAGTCGGTATTGTATATAGCATTTTAGGATGATATTGTTTGATTTTCTCTTCAAGGTCCTCGGTTATCAGACCATTTTCATCACTCTGTACAGTCACCAGATTAGCCTGATAAAGTTTCATACATTGAAGATTTCCAAGAAATGACGGGTTTTCAACCAGAACAGTGTCGCCTGGATCAATCAGAGCTTTACAGAGCAGATCCATCGCCTGTGTCGACCCGGTTACCGGCAGAACAGCGGGAATACTGATACCAAGCATAGCCTCAACATATGTTTTCAAACTTTCCACAAATGGCGCATAGCCTTCTGTAGCGCCATACTGAAGGATACGCTTGCCATCATTTCTGATAACGAACTCTGTTAATTCGGCAACAGTCCGATCAGGAAGAGCATCCGGAGAAGGATTCCCCCCGGCAAAAGAGATCATCCCCGGCTGTGCAATCACTTTGAAAATTTCGCGGATTGCACTTCCGGTTACCTGATCAAAGCGATGTGCAAATCTGACGTCCGAGATATTCATTGCCATTCCTCCATCAAAATAATAAAAATACGGTTTCGCCGGAAGGCGAAGACCGCGGTACCACTTCCATTCAGCAGAATAAATCATGCTCTCTATAACGCTGTAACCGGCGAACCGGGTCAACCCTAATGATGCAGTACATGTTCAGGTGACTGCTCCGGGAGGTATTTCAACGGAGCAGGCTGCATTTTTACACCATCCAAATGCTCTCTGAAAGCCTTGATCCATTTACTCTTCCCATCATGGCATAAAGATATTATGTTCGATATCGAACATATTGTCAAGGGCCTGATGCTTGATAAAATACAGATAATAATGTATAATTAAATGTCCTTTATTCAGAATTTTGCAAGGGACATCCGGTATATGTCGCTGCGCATCATGCGGGAGGGGATTATATGGAATGTAAAGTCAAGAATGAATATGGTACAATTTATATTGCTGAAGACGTCATGCTAAAGGTGGTCGGATATGCTGCACTTGAATGTTATGGCATAGTGGCTATGTCTGCCAAAAAAGCGACTGACGGCATCGTTGAGTGGCTTGGCCGCGAAAATCTGACAAAAGGCGTTCAGATCAGAAATGTCGGAGATATGCTTGACGTCGATCTTTATATTATTGTTGAATACGGTATTTCTATTTCCGAAGTCTGTAAAACAATCGTCGAAACCGTGCGCTACAAACTCGAGAGCACGACCGGTGTCAAAGTTCGCAAGGTCAGTATCTCAGTCGAGGGGATCAGGATCTGATCCTTAATCAAATCCAAAATGATGACGGAGGAAGTTCCTTTGATACAGTTCAAAACGATTGACGGTCTTTTACTGCGTGATATGGTGATGGCCGGAACAGCAATCCTTGAAAAAAACAGGGAAGCAGTTGATGCGTTGAATGTTTTTCCTGTTCCCGACGGAGATACCGGAACCAACATGTCTCTGACTATGCAGTCCGCAACAAGGGAGATAAACAGTAAAGAGTTCCTCAGAGCCGATGAGGCCGCTAATGCTTTGGCAAAAGGCGCATTGAAGGGTGCTCGCGGCAATTCCGGAGTAATTACCAGTCAGCTGTTACGCGGTTTCGCAAAGGCGTTAAACGGAGTTGAAAAAATCACTCCCGTTCAGTTTGCCGAAGCGTTGATGAAAGGCTCCGAAATGGCTTATAAAGCTGTTATGAAGCCAAAAGAAGGTACCATTCTCACTGTTGCCCGCGTGGTTGCTGAGGATGCCCTGAAGCAAGTGCAGAAAACACCCGATGACTACGATCAGCTGATCAACGTCATGTTAAAAAGCGGCGAATCCATACTGAAGAAAACTCCCGACATGCTTCCCGCGTTGAAGCAAGCCGGTGTTGTTGATTCCGGCGGGCGTGGATTGATGCTGATTTATCAGGGATATGCTGCTGTCCTTCGCGGTGAAGATATTAATTCTACCGATTCTTTCATAGAAGATGATGTTCAGGCAGTTGAAGATGATTGCCATGATCTCACTAAAGATTTGTCTTATACATACTGCGTTTCTTTCACATTGAATTATTTCCGGGAGGACTGTGATGAGCATGATCTGGATTCATTCCGTCGAAGACTGAACCGTATCGGAGACTGTGTATCTGTAAATGGCGACCTGACAGAAGCAAAAGTTCATCTCCATACGGATAATCCAGGTTTTGCCCTTGATTACGGCGTTGAACTGGCAGAGATTAACAATATTGTTATTGACAATCTTGCTGCCAAGAAAAGGGAACTGGAGAAAAAGGAGATGCCAGTCGACGAAGAATCGAAAGAAGAGATTCCAGCAGAGCCTGAAAAACAATATGGATTTGTTGCTGTATCTCTCGGAAACGGTTTTTCCAAATTTTTCCAGGATTTGAATGTTGATCAGATCGTAGAAGGCGGTCAAACGATGAATCCTTCTGTTGATGATCTGTTAAATGCAATTAATCATGTTAATGCTCAATGTGTATTTATTCTGCCCAATAACGGCAATGTAATCTTTGCTGCCAATCAGGCAGCTGAGCTTTCAAAGAAAGAAGTACGTGTAATCCCTACTAAAAATGTTGCAATGGGAATTGCCGCTGCAATTGCATTCCAATCCGAACTGAATGCAGATGACAATATGCAGCGGATGAATGAAGCGGCACAACATGTTAAAACCGCTATGGTTACATATGCCATCCGTGACAGTGAATATAACGGAATTGCTATCAAACAGGGAGATATCATCGGTTTGCATAACGGCCAGATTGAATTCTCCGGGAAATCCGTACATGATGTAGTTCTCGAAATGATGAAAAAAATCATTACCGATGAAGACGAACTCATCACAATTTATTATGGTGCCGACATCCAGGAAAGCGATGCCCAATCTATCACCAGTGAAATTGAGAATCAGTATGATTACTGTGATGTTGAATGCCATAACGGCGGTCAACCATTATATTATTATCTGATTTCTGTGGAGTAATGGATGGATTTGACACAGATTGAAGGAATCGGTCCTGTCCGAGCAGAGTCATTACGCGCAATGGGGATATTCTCATTGCGCGATTTGCTGTTTATGCTTCCGGCCCGTTATGATGATTATACCAGGCTTTTTCCCTGCAACACACGACAGGAAGGCAATATCCTTGTTTCCGGCACAGTGACGTCACCTCCAAAGCTCTCTGTGTTTCATGGAATAAAAAAAGTTACAGCCACAATCTCAGACAATTTCGGTAAGATGCCGGTATGCTGGTATAATAAACCATGGATGGTTAACCAGATTCATGAAGGAGACCACCTTCGTCTCTTCGGCCGTTTATCAATCAAAAATAACCGAAGAACATTACAGAATCCCCGTATTGTTTCAGATGACGAGCATCTTTGCCCTGTTTACAGATCAATCAAAGGCTTTCCATCAAAATCATTCCGAAAACTGATACGTTCTGCGCTGGCAATGACAGATGAATGCTGCATTGAAACACTTCCGGCTGATTTCCGGGTTCGCTACCAATTGTGTGAATTGAATTATGCGATAAGTCAAGCTCATTTCCCGGATGACATGAACGCCCTGAGAATAGCCAGAAGGCGCTTGTCCTTTGAACAGATTCTGTTATATCTGATATATGTAAGTATAACAAAATCAGGAAAGCACTTAGCTGTACCATTTATCTTTCACAATGAATTGATGGATGAGTATTGGAACTCACTGGCCTTCTCTCCCACAAATGCCCAAAGACGTGTCCTGAGCGATATCGCTTCTGATCTAAAGAAAGATACTGCGATGAGCAGACTCTTGCAGGGAGATGTGGGGTCTGGTAAGACAGCGGTTGCCTTTGGAGCCATTTTCCTGACTGTACAATCAGGTTTTCAGGCAGCTATGATGGCACCAACCGAAATTCTTGCCAGACAGCACTATGAAAACGCCAGAAAGGTTCTGGAACCACTCGGTATCAGATGCAGATTACTTACCGGAAGTACAAAAACAAAAGAAAGAAAGGAAATTCTAAAAGAACTGTCAAACAATACTTGTCAGGTTGTTTTCGGCACGCATGCACTGATAAGCAAAGATGTCAGTTATTCACGTCTTGGTTTGGCCATCACTGACGAACAACATCGCTTTGGAGTAAATCAAAGAAGTTTATTGCAGGAAAAAGGAACAGATAACCAACGTTCCCCCCATGTATTGGTCATGTCAGCCACTCCAATACCCAGATCCCTTGCTCTGATTTTATACGGTGATCTTGATATATCCATAATTGATGAACTTCCTGCCGGTCGGATCCCGGTAAAAACCAGGCTTGTTCCGGAACACAAACGGCAAGACATGTATTTATTTGTTCGCGAACAAGTATCAAAGGGAAAACAGGCCTATATTGTCTGTCCGCTTGTCGATGAATCAGATTCCGATAATGATCTTCATAGTGCAAAATCTCTATTTGAGAATTTAAAAAACAATGAGCTGAAAGATTTACGAATCGGGCTCACATGGGGAGCACAGAGACCGGATGAAAAAGAAAAAACACTTGAAGATTTCTCTGCCGGGAAATATGATGTTCTGGTTTCCACCACTGTGATCGAAGTCGGTGTAAACAATCCCAATGCAACAATTATGATTATAGAAAATGCTGAAAGATATGGCTTAAGCCAACTGCATCAATTGCGCGGAAGAGTAGGTCGAGGCGATCTGGAAAGCTGGTGCTTTCTGCTCTCTGATGCTTCAGACAAACTGAAGGTGTTGTGCTCAACAAATGACGGTTTCATTATTTCTCAAAAAGATCTTGAACTCCGAGGTCCGGGTGATCTGATTGGAACGAGGCAATCAGGTGAACCAGGCGCAGCTTTTCTCTATGGAGATATTCGTCTTCTTGATGAGGTTACAAGATGCGTTCAGGATTTGCACAGGGATCCGAGCCTGAAAAAAGCTCTTGAAATTATTGAAAAGTCAGCTTCAGCATATTTTGCCGAAAGCGGACATTCTGTGGCACTGAATTGATTTTTCAGTCATCCATCAGCTCAACAAGAATGCTGTTTTGTATATCGAAGCCCCGGCGTGTCAATTTCCAGGCATGACCAGAATGAATAAGAAATCCTTGCGATTCAAGATTTCTGAGCTTTTCACCGTAGACGTTTTCAAGTTGTATACCATGAAGTTTCACAAATTCGGTTTCGTCAACCCCTTCGTTCATTCTTAATGCCAGCATCAGCGTTTCAAAGCGGGATTCAGCAGGCAGAACCAATGTTTCTTCATCCGGCTTATCATTACTGTTTATCATTTTTTCATAGACTGAAAAATCGTTGGGATTTGTACAGCGTCTGCAGATCATTCCTTCATTCCCGCATTGAATGATTTCCATAGAAGCCGCCGATATGCCGAAACCTACATAAGGAACTTGTTTCCAGTAACCGATGTTATGAAGACATTCAAAACCGGGTCTGGCAAAGTTGGACACTTCATACTGCATTATTCCATGTCTTGTTAATTCAGATATAGCTGTATCGTACATCTCTCTTTCAAGATCCGGATCAGGAAGCATCAAAACACCGGATTTCAGGTCTCTGTTCAACGGTGTATTTTCTTCGGGAATCAAGCCGTATGTGCTGATATGAACCGGATCAAGTTCCATTGCAGCTTTTAGTGTTTCTTTCCACATATTCATGGTCTGTCCGGGAATACCGAAAATCAGATCAATATTAATGTTCTTTATACCAAATTGACGGGCAAGTTTTACAGAAGCAACAACATCATTATATTTGTGAATTCTTCCGAGCATTCCAAGAATTTCAGGTTGATATGCCTGCATTCCAAGTGATAAACGATTCATGCCGGAATTAACCGCTGCTGACAACCATTGTTTTGTAACGGTTCCCGGATTTGCCTCAATCGTGAATTCTTTCACTTTCTCAGCCGGCAATCTGCTGAACAGGCCGCCGGTAAGATGTGTCAGTTGTTCAGGTGTCAGAAGGGAAGGTGTACCTCCACCGATGAATATCGTCCGAATATCATCTTTAAACTCTTTTTTCCTGTTATCGGCTTCTTTCAAAAGGAGCTCGACGTATTTTTCTTTTTCAAATTCCTGTCCTGCAAAAGAAACAAATGCGCAATATCGGCATTTTTGTTTGCAGAATGGGATATGAACATAGAGTTCCATTGATTTTCCCTCAAAGTCATTTCAGTCTGAGAATGCTCCATGGCAAGATTGACTATTTCTATATTTCGAAAAACAGCATATCTGACGGTATAAGCCGTACCTCCGCGAAGAGAAAAAAGATAGCAAATACATAATGAAGAATGATCTATCATATATCTGTTTCGAGTCTGCATACATCCCTGATAATATGCAGGAGATAATACGATTACATCATCAGCCTGCCCCCTGATTTTCCGATATAATATCTGGTCCTCCTTGTTCCAGTGTAAATCCTGGTTTTCGCAGGGAATAACCAGAACAAGCCGCATGTCAGGATATTTGTTTCGAAAAAACAATATCCGGCTCGCTGCCAAAGTATCAAATCCGAGTGCGCCGCCGCAAAGGAATTGCCGATAACCATGCTTATATGCTTCAACGACCGCCTGATCAATCAATTGTGAAAGTTCATCCACTTTATGCTGTAATAAATGACGATGACCGGTAAAGCAAGCCGTTTTTATGCTCATGAATCCATTTTAAGCACAGCCAGAAAAGCTTCGCTTGGAACCTGAACAGTGCCAAACTGGCGCATGCGCTTTTTCCCTTCCTTTTGTTTTTCCAGCAGTTTTTTCTTTCTTGTAATATCACCGCCGTAACATTTGGCAAGAACATCCTTGCGCATTGCTTTTACAGTCTCCCGCGCGATCACTTTTCCTCCGATTGCTGCCTGAATCGGGATTTCGAACATCTGGCGAGGAATCACATCTTTCAATTTTTCGGCAATACCACGTCCACGAGCATATGCTTTCTCACGATGAACAATAATAGAGAATGCATCGCATATATCGCCGTTAAGAAGAATATCCATTTTCACAAGATCGCTTGGACGATAGTCCTTAAGTTCATAATCAAAGGAAGCATAACCGCGGCTGCGGCTTTTTATTTGATCGAAGAAATCGTAGATAATTTCGTTCAGTGGCATATCGTAATTCAGTTTCACACGATTTCCTTCATACTGCATATCTATAAATACTCCGCGTTTATCCTGACATAATTCCATCAGAGTACCCACGTATTCCTGCGGTGAATAAATTGTTGCGTGAACAAAAGGTTCCTCCATTGAAGCGATCTCGCCGACAGGGGGCAAATTAGTAGGATTGTCAATCATCAACTCCGTACCGTTTGTTTTATGGACTTTATAGATAACGCTTGGCGCAGTCGTAACCAAATTAAGATCAAATTCTCGCTCCAGTCTGGTTGTCATGATATCCATATGAAGCAACCCTAAAAAACCGCAGCGGAATCCATATCCCAAAGCAACCGAAGTCTCGGGTTCAAAAGAGAGTGAAGCATCATTCATACGCAGCTTTTCAAGAGCATCTTTCAGTGCAGGATAATCAGCACCATCAGCGGGATAAATCCCGCAGTAAACCATTGGTGTAACATGACGATATCCAGGCAGCGGTTCTGAAGCCGGGTTTTCAGCATTTGTAATTGTATCACCGACACGTGTATCCCGTACGTCCTTGATAGATGCAGAAACGTATCCTACGTCGCCTGCTTTTAATTCATTACAGGGTTTATATCCCGGATCAAAAATACCGACCTCAACAACATCAAATTCACTTCCGGTGGCCATCAGTTTCATTTTCATGCCGGCACGAATGGTTCCTTCCTTGACACGAATGAAACAGATAGCTCCCCGATAATTATCGTAAAATGCATCAAAAATCAACGCCTGCAGAGGCGCTTCGGGATCTCCTTCCGGAGCAGGAATATGCTGAACAATCGCTTCAAGCACGTCATCGACATTTAAGCCCGTTTTTGCAGATATACAGGGTGCGAAGCTTGCATCCAGTCCAATCACATCTTCGATCTCCTTCCGCACTTCTTCAGGACGCGCAGAAGGAAGATCTATCTTGTTGATAACCGGTATGGTCTCGAGATTGTGCTCAAGCGCCATATAAACGTTTGCAAGTGTCTGTGCTTCAATTCCCTGTGTCGCATCAACGACCAGCAGTGCACCTTCACAAGCTGCAAGCGCACGGCTGACTTCATATGTAAAATCAACATGACCTGGTGTATCTATCAGATTCAATGTATAATCGTTTCCATCTTTAGCCCGATAGATCATATGAACTGCTTTACTTTTGATTGTTATTCCTCTTTCACGTTCAAGCTCCATACTGTCCAGAATCTGGTCTACCATTTCCCGATGTTCAAAAACACCTGTTCTTTCCAGAATTCTGTCCGCCAGTGTGCTTTTTCCGTGATCGATATGTGCCACAATGCAAAAATTGCGGATCCTGTTCATTTCATTGCTCATGAGTTCCTCCGGTTATTTGGAATGACTTCCCAGTTTATTTTCTGTTCCATTCAGTAATCTGCTGATATTGGCATGATGGCGTAAAAAGCACATAATCATAAGCATACATGCCCACAGGATGATCCACAGATTTCCATTGCTGAAAAAGACTGAAGCAATTGCAAAAGAAACGACCATGAAAAGGCTGCCAAGTGAGATATAGCGAAAAGCAGCTATTAATGCGACCGTACCGGCTATGCAAAAAAGAGCAGGAATCGGGAAGCAGTACAACATGACACCCGCCGTCGTTGCCACACCTTTTCCGCCTTTAAAGCCAAAGAAAACAGGCCAGTTATGTCCGACGACACAACATAAGCCGGCCGGAAGTGCCGCCATATGGTCGCCTGTCAGCAATTCAGCGATCAGGCATGAGAACACTCCTTTAAGTGCATCTGCAAAAAAAGTGATCAGGCCGTATTTCCAGCCCATTGTGCGCTGTACATTGCTCGCTCCCGTATTTTTACTGCCAACAGTTCTCAGGTCAGGTCCTTTTGCGATCTTTGACACAAGAATTCCGGAAGAGACAGAACCCAAAAGATACGAAATAATACAGGAAAAAACAAGCATAGGAATATTGTTCATGCAAATCAGACCTCCTTCTTCTTTTCACGGAGAATAAAACGAATCGGTGTCCCTGTAAAATCAAATGATTTACGGAAATAATTTTCCAGATAACGCTGATAGGAAAACTGCATAAGCTTTTCTTCATTGACAAAAAGAACAAATGACGGGGGTCTGATACCGCCCTGTGTAACATAATAAATTTTGAGCCGTTTGCCACCCTGTATCGGAGGCTGCAGGTCTGTGACTGCATCATTGACGATATCGTTCAGAATACCTGTTGTGATCCTCTTTCCGGCGGTTTCATATACTTCTTTTACCTTGGAAAGTACATTGTCCACTCGCTGACCTGATTTTGCAGAAATGAAAAGAATCGGTGCATAGGTCATAAATTTCAGATCGTCAAGGATTTTCTTTTTATATTTTTCGTAGGTACCAGTTTCTTTTTCAAGCATATCCCACTTATTCACAATCACGATTGCCGCTTTTCCTTCATCATGGATCAAACCGGCAATTTTCGTATCCTGCTCGGTCACACCGTCATTTGCATCAATCAGCAACAGTGCAACATCGCAGCGGCGAATCGCCGCGATTGAACGCAGTACGCTGTATCTTTCAAGAGATTCTTCTTCGATGGCTCTTTTTCTTCTGATCCCTGCTGTATCAATGATATTGTAAGCATTCCCGTCTGAATCTGTATAGAGAGAGTCAATCGCATCTCTTGTTGTACCGGCAATGTCAGATACCATTGTCCGCTTTTCACCAAGAAGCCTGTTTGTCAATGAGCTCTTTCCGACATTCGGCCGGCCGACAATCGCAAGCTGAATCGGCTGAATTACAGGTTTGTCCGACTCATTTTCATCAGGAAGCAAACTGATAATTTTATCGAGAAGATCTCCAAATCCAAGCATATTTACACTACTGATCCCAATCGGATCACCAAGGCCAAGCTCGTAAAATTCATATAGACTGTCATCCAATCCCATATAATCAACTTTGTTAACAACCAGCAGCACAGGTTTTTTTGTTTTACGAAGTAAATTGGCGACATCCTTGTCGTCTTCTGTCAGACCATCTCTTGCGTCGGTAAAAAAGCAAATAACATCTGCCAGTTCCATAGCAATTTCAGCTTGTTCTCTCATTTGACTCAGCAGTTCGTCATCACTATTCGGATCGATTCCGCCGGTGTCGATCAGGGTAAATTCACGCCCAAGCCATTCAGCATCAGCCGTGATTCTGTCCCTTGTAACGCCGGGTGTATCTTCAACAATGCTGATCCGTTTTCCTGATATCTTGTTAAAGAAGGTAGATTTTCCTACATTCGGACGCCCCACGACAGCAACAAACGGTTTAGCCATTTTCATCCTCCAGTTTCCATAATGCTCGGATCAGGGATTCACCATTGTTTGGGATAACTCTGACAGGACATCCGAGTGCATTACAAACCTCCTCCAGTGTCATGTCATCCAGAAAACGGTTGGTATTCTCACGAAGCATTGTATCACAGATCAGGATTTCGTCGCATTTTATGCCTTGCAACGCACTGATCAGATCCCTGCCAACTATCAATCCGGTAACGGTGATTGTCTCGCCGAAAAAATTGTTTTTTACTGCAATTACCTGAATATCCGTTCCTTCCGGTGCATAACGATTTACGAGATTCAGGATGAAAGGTCTGGCGGAAACACCGGTTGGAATCAGAATTCTACGTCCGGAAGGCTTCTTTGAAATATTTTCAAGAATAAGATCTTCCGCAGCATCCCGGCATTCCTGATCCAGCAGACGAAGCATCCCGACCCCATTTTCAATCTGAGGATAATCTTCATATTCATTTGCTTCCGGAAGCGGCTGGTGGCAGATACAGTAAAATTCATCGGAAGGAAAAACGAATCTAGTACCCAGTTCTTTCAGGAAACGTTCCTGACAGGAATGAATCATTTCAAGCATTGAAGCGGCTGATACAGCATTAAAACGTCTTAATTTCGTCAAGCCTTCCCGATGCATTGTCAACCCTACGGGAACAATCGCAAGCGATCTTGCAGCAGGCCAAAGCGAGGCAAGGTCATCAATGGATCGACTGAGAATATCCCCATCATTGATATCGGGACATAACACGATCTGACAGTGAAACTCCAGGCCGTTATCTTTCAGCTTCTTCAGCCTATCCATTAAATTTCCGGCTTTCGGGTTTCTCAGCATCCTGCATCGGACTTCAGGATCTGTCGCATGAACCGAAATATAAAGAGGGGATGCTTTTCTGCGGAGAATTCTCTGAAACTCTTGCTCGGTAACGTTGGTCAGCGTAACATAATTACCCATCATCAGACTATGTCGCCAATCATCATCCTTGACATAGAGCGAGCTTCGCATTCCCTGCGGCAGCTGATCAACAAAGCAGAACAGGCAGTGATTGCAACAATGGCGTGGTTTCATAATCTGTGTTTCATCAAGGCAAAGACCAAGCGGCTCCCATTCTTCCTTGATAATATGCAGTTCACGTATCATTGTTCCGTTGTCCACCGAAACCGAAAGATTTTCATTTGCTGTCAAGGCCTGATAATCAATCTCGTCGTAAATTTCTTCACCATTGATCGAAAGGATCCGTTCTTCTTTCCTGATCCCGGCCAGATCGGCAGGGGAACCGGACGTAACAGACAGGATCCTGACAGCCAATGTAAACACCTCCTCAACAATATCCCAGTTTATTATGCTTTCTGAATGCTCCGTTGTCAAGAAAACATGGATACATGCTTGTATTTTACCTATGATAATGTTATGATTTCCAAGTAGAAAAGGGATAGGATGAAAGGGTTTCATCATGGCTCAAGCGAATGATATCGGAATCGATCTCGGCACGTCAAATGTTGTAATCTACATGAAAGGAAGCGGAATTGTTTTCCGTGAGCCCGCAGTTGTCGCTATCGACAGAGAAACCAGAAGCATCATCGCGTTCGGGCTGGAGGCATACCGAATGATTGGCAGAACCCCCGCCAATGTCAATGTGATTCGTCCACTGGCTCAAGGTGAGATGTTTGATTTTGATCTGGCGAGTGCTATGCTTCGTTTTTTTGTTTCCTCTGTTATCGGCAAACGTCTGATTTCTAGGCCAAGGGCTGTAATGGCAGTTCCTTCCGGAGTTAAAGATATTGAAAAAAAGGCTCTTATAAGCGCAATGTTCGATGCTGGTGTACGGCGGACGCAGCTGCTTGATAAAAATATTGCCGCAGCTCTCGGCGCGCAGCTTAATTTTCTCGGACCTTACGGAAGCATGGTTGTAGATATCAGCGCAGGCTGTACAGATCTCGCGGTCCTATATAACGGATCAATTTCCGTGATCAGTTCCGTTCATATCGGCGGCGATCATTTTGATGAAGCAATTATCCGCTATCTTAGGAAAAAGTATAATATGCTTATTGGAGAGCGGACTGCCGAGCAGATCAAGATCACGCTGGGCGGAGCAATCCGTCGTGATCCGCGGGTTGAGATGGATATTACAGGCAGAAATCTGATTTCCGGTCTCCCGAAGACTATGTCCGTTGAATCTGATGAGATTTATGAAGCGATTCTTGACCAAGTGAATGACTTGATCGAAGCCGTCCAGGTTGTAATCGAAAAAACGCCCCCCCAGCTTGCATCCGACATATTTGACGGAGGTGTTACGCTGACAGGAGGCGGTGCTGCATTGTATGGTCTTGCCGAAGCAATCGGATCTGTTCTGAATATTCCATGCCGGGTAGCCGAAGATGCTAAGGATTGTGTTGTCTTAGGCTGTGCAAAAATCCTGACCGATCCTTCGGGAATGCGTCATCTTCTTACTGTTTAACACCTCCCGCAGTGTCAATTCCGGCTGCACCAATCAGTCCAAGCCGCTGAGCAGCTTCTTCACGCATACGGTATTTCAGTATTTTTCCTGCAGCATTCATCGGGAATGAATCAACAAATTCAATATACTGCGGTACCTTATGCCGGGCCATATGTGATTTGATATATTCGGTCATCTCTTCTTTTGTTGCCTGCATGTCTTTCTTCAGGATAATACAGGCCATAACCGCTTCTCCGTATTTGGCATCAGGCACACCGATTACCTGAACATCTGCAACCGACGGATGCGTATAAATGAATTCTTCTATCTCCTTCGGATAGATATTTTCGCCTCCACGTATAATCATATCTTTCAGTCTGCCTGTGATCAGATAAGTTCCGTCAGTATTTCTACGTGCAAGGTCACCTGAATGCAGCCACCCATCTCCGTCTATAGCTGAATTGGTGGCGTCCGGCATTTTATAATATCCTTTCATAATATTATAACCACGGGAGCAGAATTCACCATCCTGGCCGTCCGGAAGATCTTTACCCGTTTCCGGGTCAATTATTTTTGTTTGAACATGCGGGAATGAATATCCCACAGTTTCCGTTCTAAGTTCAAGAGAATCTGTCCAGGCAGACATTGTGCTTCCGGGAGATGATTCTGTCTGACCATATACACTTACGATTCCCCGCATGTTCATTTCATCAGGCTGTGCTGCGCGCTTCATCAGTTCCGGCGGACATCCTGAACCAGCCATGATCCCTGTTCTCATGTAAGAAAAATCTGTTTTTCTGTAATCTTCATGATTAAACATGGCGATGAACATTGTCGGGACACCATTGAAACAGGTAATCCTTTCCTGGTTGATACATGCGAGTGAGTTTTTTGCAGAAAAGTATGGAAGGGGACAAAGTGTCGTTCCGTGTGTTATGGATGCTGTCATTGAAAGAACCATCCCGAAGCAATGGAACATCGGTACCTGAATCATCATTCGATCTGCAGTTGAAAGTCCCATTCTGTCACCGATACATTTTCCGTCGTTGATCACGTTGTAATGTGTCAACATAACTCCTTTGGGGAAACCTGTCGTGCCGGAAGTATACTGCATATTGCAGACATCATCAGGCTGAACATGCTGTGCCATACTCTCAAGTTTTTCCCGAGAAACGGAATCAGCGCGTTTCATAGCTTCTTCAAATGTCAGACAGCCTTGCTGAACATATCCGACAGTGATCACATTACGAAGAAAAGGCAGTTTTTTGCAATGAAGCGGTTCACCTGCCCTGGAAGCAGCTATTTCCGGACACAGTTCATTAATAATGGAACGGTAATTACTGTCAAGCGCACTTTCGATCATAACAAGTGTATGGGTATCACTCTGACGCAGAAGATATTCCGCTTCATGGATTTTATATGCCGTGTTGACTGTAACAAGAACCGCTCCGATTTTTGTGGTAGCCCAGAAAGTGATATACCACGCCGGAACATTTGTCGCCCATATTGCTACCTTATTTCCGGCCCGGACGCCCATCGAGATCAGAGCCCTTGCAAAGCGGTCCACATCTTCCCTGAATTCTTCATATGTACGTGTATAATCCAAAGTTGTGTATTTGAATGCATACTGATCAGGGAATTCTTCAACAAGTTTGTCAAGAACATTTCCAAAAGTCATGTCAATCAGTTCATCTTTTTTCCATATATATTTTCCTGTACCATCATGATTGAAGTAAAGACTTTTCTTTTTACCTCTGGGATTTTCAAAACGGTTCATATAGTTGATAAAATGGGAAAAAATGATTTCTCTGTCCGGAATATCCGGCATCCATTCCGGTTTCCATTCCAGGGAGATATAACCGTTATAATCTATAGATGAAAGTGCATTCATCATTTCGAGAACAGGAAGCGTTCCTTCACCAATCAGATTGTAAGAAAGATCATCATTGGAATCCCGCAGATGAACATGCCGGACATAACCTCCGAGATTCCGGATCGTCTGATCAGGCGTCTCAGAAAAATCTCTTACGGGGTGATGCATATCCCACAATGCAGCCAGTTCGTCGCATGCATAATCATCCATGAGTTTTCTCAGGCGATTCGTATCCGCATAAATCCCGACGGTTTTGATCAGGATGCAGACATTCTCTTCAGCCGCTGTTTCCAGAAGCCTGTTCAGATTATTTCTAACCACGTTTTCCCTGTCTCTCAACGAGCAAAAAGCAACATAAGGGACCTTCATGGCAGCAGCTGTCTTTATGACCAGAAGTGCTTTGTCCAACGGTTCATTCTCAAAGGAAAGATCAATATATGTATCAAAACACGGAATGGTCAGACCGGATTTCCTGAGTGCACGCATCGTTTCATTCTGCATGAAAGGATGAAAAGCACCGCCTTTTCCTGACAGGGAAGGATAATCCTGAATATTGTATGGTTCAATCCCGAGGAAGCCCATCTCTTCCGCATCCCGAACCTGTTCTTCCCAGCTTAGACTGTTCCAGCCTCGCGTTGAAAAAGAGAGATTCATGCTTCTTCCTCCTCATATACAATCTTGTTAACAGCATTAATATATGCCATAATGCCTGCACCAACAATGTCCGTTGAAATACCTCTGCCGGAATAAAGTTTCCCCTCGTGGCGAAGTTTTACAATGGTTTCACCCATTGCTTCACGTCCTTCAGTTACGGACTGAATCTGGAAATCATCCAATTCATAGTGGCGACCCGTTGCCATTTCGATCGAATTGAAAGCAGCATCAATCGCACCATCACCAGAAGCAATACCCACAATTTCCTGATTGTGATACATCAGTTTCATATGAGACATGGCTCCGATCGTATTGCCTGTGTTAATTACATATTGAATGCTGTGATAAGCGGGAGGTACCTGCATTGCTTCAGCCGCAATAATCGCATCAAGTTCTTTCAATGAAATGGTTTCCTTTTTTTCAACCGTACGGATGAAAACATTCCAGACTTTCTGCTGATCTTCAGCCCCAAGGTCAAATCCCAATTTTTCTGCCGCCATGATGACAGTTTCAAATGAATCATGAATACTTAAAACGATATCCGAATCATGGGCCGAAAGTGAATCTGAAAAAACAATAGAACGGTTCTTTTCAGCGCTGCAAATCTGATCAACCTGACTTGTAATCCGGTTGATTTGTTCGTTTTCAACCGTACATTTTGCTTTTGCCAACGCACCTTTGATATTCAGGATCCTGACAATATCAGCCAACGATATAGCGTTACCCCGGTATGCCGTTGTCTTCAGCATCCCGATGCCAACTGACACAGCAGCAAAAGCGCATGCATCTGCAAGATTCAACTCTCCAGAGCAATGAAATCCAACTGTCAGACTTCTCAATTCTGGTACATCCTTAAATAAATCTGTCAGGAATATGGTTGCCTCATCCGGTGTAAGCACACCGGCAGTATCACAAAGCGTAATCGTTTTCGCACCGGCTTTAACAGCAACCAAAATAATTTTACGGAGAAATTCAGGATCGCTTCTTGTCGCATCTGCGGCAATAAACTCAACATCATCCGTCAACGCTCTGCACTCGCTTATACGGTTTTCCACAGCGGCTGTCAATCCTGCCGCTTTCAAATGAAGCATATATTCCATCTGAACAGAACTGACCGGCGCTACTACCTGCAGACGCGCCTTTTGTGCTTCTTTCAACGCTTCCCAAGTCAGTTGTACGGAATCCGCATCCGTCAGACTCACAGGAACAGCAACAACTGCCCGCTGAACAGCCGAGCAAATGGACTTAATTAATAGCCTGTCAATCTTTTTTTGTCTGATTTCACATAAATCAATTGCTGACACACCAAGCCTGTCAATTAACCTGCATAATTCTATTTTTTCTCTGAAGCTCAGCTCAATATGATTTGCTGCGTCAAGCAGCGTACAATCGCAGATCATAATTTCTTTTTGCCGGTCCATAGCGTTTGTTTCCTCCTTCAATTAAAAACCCTGAAGCCGAAGCCTCAGGGACGAAATCTTTCCGCGGTACCACCCTAATTACTCTGATCACAAAGTCTCTCTCGAACTCAAACAAGTTCACAGCCGGTTACGGGGCACCCGTATTCCATTACTGACTCTTCGCGTTCATGGAATCAACTCCGGAAGCAGTAGCCTTTTACTCCGCACTACCTTGCAGCAACCGGCAGCTCTCTGCAGCTTCTGTAAAAGGGTTATCGACCATCATCGTCTTTCACAGTATGAAATTATGTGGATATTATCATATTAATCCTTGTGTGTCAACGGTAATTATAGTAAAATACGAGGAGTATACAGTACCCGGAAAGGAAGGAAGCAGGAAATTTTGACGGAAGATCTTGATCTGGAATTATCAGCTGATTCTATGGAGGCTTATGTTTCCCTTTTCGGTCTGAACGACCGAAATATCGCTCTGATTGAACAGGAATGCAATGTTTCTGTTGCCCTTCGACGAAACCACCTTGTTATTACCGGTGAAAACAAAGATGTCGAACTCGCGCACCTTACGATTATGCATCTGCTTGATCTGATCAAAAGAAATGAATCTGTCGACCGTGTCAGAATCAGATATACGATTTCGATGCTCCGTGAAGGCAACAAAGACTTGTCCAGTGAAAACCTCAGGCGTGTTATTGCCGTTACTCACAGAGGAAAAGAAATCACCTGCAAAACTATCGGTCAACGGCTCTATGTTGATACAATTCGTGATCATGTATTAACATTCGCCGTTGGTCCGGCCGGAACCGGAAAGACATATCTTGCAATGGCTTTGGCTGTTATGGCGTTGAAGAGCAAGGAAGTTGAGCGCATCATTCTGACAAGACCTGCTGTTGAAGCCGGAGAAAAGCTCGGTTTCCTGCCGGGAGATCTGACACAGAAGGTTGATCCCTATCTGCGACCTTTGTATGACGCAATGTATGATTTCATGGGAGCAGATTCATATACGAAGCTGATTGAACGCGGCATTGTTGAAGTCGCACCGCTTGCTTATATGCGCGGTCGCACCCTGTCAGACGCCTTCATCATTCTCGATGAAGCACAGAACACTACATCCGAACAAATGAAAATGTTTCTTACACGTATGGGTTTTCGCTCCCGTGTCGTTGTCACGGGCGATATCACTCAGACGGATCTGCCTTCCGGAAAAACATCGGGACTTGCTGAAGCGGTAAGATTGCTTCGGAATATCCCGGGAATCGGTATCGTGGAATTGTCCGGAAAGGATATTGTACGTCACGAACTCGTTCAGCAGATCGTCGAAGCTTACGATGCGGCTGATAAACTCAGACAGTCAGCCGGAAAGGACAAATCATGATGTTTCAGCTTTCAGAGGATAAACAGATCGGTGGGGAAGTCAAAAAAAATCGTATAAAAACTCGGCTTCATTCTTCATCCAGCAAATGTATTCTTCTGCTCATCGGAACCTTTCTGATTCTGGTGATACTGTTCTTTCTTGTCTGCGCACCGCGAAAATATGATCTCAGTGTTGGATCGATCTCCCATGTGACGGTTGATGCGACCAAAGAAGTTATTGATGAGGTCACTACTGAAGAAAAGAGAGCAGCAGCCGAAGCGACCGTAGAACCGACATACCGCTTTCAGCAGGGGGTAAAAGAAGAAGTACTCTCATCCCTTGAAGACACGTTCAATGAACTCCGGACGATCCAGCAATATGGTGTTACACTTAAGAAAGATGATTCCGTTCACAGCTATTACCGGTCTTTTTCAGAGGAAGAGATCGATTATGCCCTGAGCCTGGTCAATACCCTTTCCCTCAGCAGATCACAGATCACTACCTTGCTTCGTGTCGATACAAACGTATTTGACGATATGGTCAATATTGTCAGCGTGGCAGTGGAAAATGCGATGAATTCAACAATCCGTGAAGGTCAGGTCAGTCAGGCCATAATGACTATTCAGCAGATCGTGGGTTATAAAGTCGATGTATCCCTTACACAAACAATTCTTCCCGCTGTACTGCGTACCTGCATAAAGCCCAATATGATCATTGATCAGGAAGCAACGGATGAAGCAATCAGAAAAGCCAGGGAAGCTGTCGAACCCGTTATTATTTCGCAGGGACAAAACGTTATCCGGGAAGGTGACAGGATCAGTCAAAGCCAGCTTGAGATCATGCGGAGCCTCGGTTTGCTGAATGACGATCATTATGATTATTCTGTATATGGCGGTGCATTGATTAATATCCTCCTGGCAATGTTTTCTATGATCATGCTGCTGCGTCTGCTGCTGAAACAATATCTTTCACAGACAAGACCTCTTCTTGTAATTCTGTTGATTCTTCTTCTTTGTGTTTCTTTTGCAGTGATCTCTAATCTGCTCCCCAGTTTGTATATTTTCCCCGTTACTCTGGGCGCGATCCTGGGCACTGTTCTGCTTGGATACAGGGCGGGGCTTTGCCTGACAATCCCACTCGCACTGCTTTTTGCCGGCCTGACCAGTTGCAGCAGTTCGACCTCATTTTATGATGTTGTGCTGATCATGGCTAATACACTGTCTTCCAGTGTTGCCACCATCTGGTTCCTGAAAGGGCGCCCTCAGCGTGTACGTGTGCTTTTAGCAGGATTGATCACAGCATTCTTCAACATTCTGATGATTATCGGCATCAAACTTCTCACTTCAGCCGAAACACTGGATATGATCCAGGCCGGTTCATGGGCAATAGGCGGCGGATTACTAAGCGGCGCGCTTGCTGTTGCACTTCAGCCGGCTTTTGAAGGTATTTTCCATCTGGCTACTCCAAGCAGGCTCCTTGAAATCACAAATCCGAATCACCCGCTTATGAAGCGCCTGATGATTGAGGCCCCTGGTACCTATCATCATTCTATTATTGTTGCGAATCTTGCTGAAGCCGCTGCCGACAAAATCGGTGCCAACTCTTTTCTTGCAAGGGCCGGCGCTTATTATCATGATATCGGCAAACTGAAGAGACCCGGTTACTTTAGTGAGAATCAGCACGGAACCAATCCGCATGCAAATACCGATCCATATGTTTCCGCCGCGATTCTTACCGCGCATACCCGGGACGGCGTGCTTCTCGCCCAGAAAGAGCATCTTCCTCCTGAAGTTCAGGATATAATCCTCCAGCATCACGGGGTGACACCGGTTATGTTCTTTTATCATAAAGCGCTTCAACTTGCCGGGGGACAACACGTTGACATCAACGACTTCCGATACACCGGTCCCAAGCCTCAGACAAAAGAAGCTTCCATCGTTATGCTTGCCGATACGATTGAGGCCGCTGTACGTTCCATGAAAGATCCGACACCAAAAGCTATCGACCAGTTTATTGAACGCTTAATCCGCGGCAAACTGGAAGACGGGCAGTTATCGGATTGTGAATTGTCCCTGAGAGATATCGATCAAATCTGCGAAGCATTTTCCGGAATTCTCAAAGGCGTATATCATGAACGGATTGAATACCCGAAGGTTTCCCAGTATATCTCGGATAAACAAAACGCTGCTGCCGTAACCGCCGATCCCGCTCCCTCAGATAAAAACAGCAAAGCTGAAACCATTCAGTATTCTTCCACAGAACATAATAAAACGCTGCATGATAACCCTGAAGCTACGCCGCCTGAAACTGCACCCGTTTCTGCAGAATCTGAGGATGAAGAAAACAGTATAAAAGAAACACCGGAGCAGAAAAATGAAGATTGACTGGGACAACGAAGATCTCCTTGATTATGATATCCGTAAACAGATGTCCATTGCGGCCGAAAAAGCTGTTCTATGTGAAGGCATCCGTTCGGAATGCGCTATTCATGTATGCCTGTGCGATGATGATATGATTACGGATATCAATCAGAAATATCGCGGTATTTCCTCTTCGACTGACGTTCTTTCTTTTCCGTCTGTGGACTATCCTCCCGGACATACCGCTTCACAATGCGAGCACAGGCTTCGAATGGAATATGATGATGAAAGTGGAGCTTGCTTTCTCGGAGATATCATTATTTCGGTTCCGCATGTGAAAAAACAAGCAGCCGAATACGGTCACACGGAGCTTCGTGAGGCCTGTTATCTGTTGATCCATGGTGTCTGTCATCTTATGGGTTACGATCATATCGATCCTGAAGATAAGGAGAATATGAGAAAAATGGAAGAGGAAATCCTTACAGCTTTATCCATTACCCGTGATTCCGACAATACGTCTTCTGTCGAAAACACATTACTTTCACTTGCGCGGGAAGCTATGAAAAAAAGCTATTCACCATACTCATCCTATCCTGTAGGTGCGGCTCTGCATTGCATTGACGGCAGAATTTTTACCGGCTGCAATATTGAAAATGCTTCTTTCGGACTTACAAACTGCGCTGAGCGGACTGCTATGTTTAAAGCAGTCAGTGAAGGAGCTCGCGGATTTGATATCATTGCCATCGCTGCGAACACAAAACCCTGGCCATGCGGAGCCTGCAGACAGGTGCTGAATGAATTTGCACCTGACATCCGGGTTCTAGTCACCTGGGACGGCCATGTAGAGGAAAAGCCATTACGTGATCTTTTACCGGAAGGCTTCGGTCCTGACAGCATGTAAATCTTTAATAGGAGACAAACCATGAGTGTGAAAGATAATCAGTTCCATTCCGGATTTATCACAATTGCCGGACGCCCCAATGTCGGCAAATCCTCATTAATGAATGCTATGATCGGTGAAAAAATCGCTATTGTATCAAACCGGCCTCAAACAACAAGGAGCAGAATTATGGGGGTCCTGAACCGTGAGACTTATCAGATGGTTTTTTTGGATACACCCGGCATTCATAATCCAAAGACACGTCTCGGCGAGTATATGATGCATTCCGTTCGTGACGCAATGGACGGTATGGACTGTGTATTGGCAATTCTGGATGTTTCCCGGATCACGGACAGTGATATTCGGATTATCTCTGAACTGAAAGGGAAAAAGGTGCCTGTGATTCTGGCCCTGAATAAGATTGACCTGGTATCACCGGAAACCATTCTTGCTGTTACAGCGAGAACAGCAGATTTCGGATATGATGAAATCGTACCAGTCAGTGCAAAAACAAAAAGCGGTCTGGATGAATTGGAAAAATGTCTTCAAAAGCATTTGCCCCAAGGACCAAAGTATTTCCCGGATGATATGATTACAGACCAGCCTGAGCGTATTCTTTGCTCCGAAATTATACGCGAGAAAGCACTCAGGCACCTGCACGACGAAGTTCCGCATGGAATCGGCGTAGAAATGATAAAAATCGAAGCTTTGAGCAATAAACTGACGGAGATCAATGCCACAATCTACTGTGAAAGAGAAGCACATAAAGGCATTATTATCGGTAAACACGGTTCCATGCTGCAGACTATCGGCTCGGAAGCACGTGAGGATATTGAAAGATTGCTTGATACGCATGTTAATCTGAAGCTTTGGGTAAAGGTTCGGCCGGATTGGCGCAATAATGCATCAGATCTGAAAAACCTCGGATATGAATCCCGCTGAAACTGGAACATCAGTTCCCCTTAAAAACCTGATAGATGCCGCATTTCAGATATTCTGTCTCGCGAGCATATGGAAGAATCGGATGATCTTTCCCTTGTGTCCTGAATTCAACCTGCCGCAATAATACATGAGCGTCATGGGCTGCATCCATCACCATGGCTTTAAATATTTCAGGCAGCACATGCTGACTGCATGAGCAGGTGATCAGGTATCCACCCGATTCAATCATTTTCATGGCACGAAGATTGATTTCTTTATATCCTCTTATTGCACTATCCACAGTTGAGCGTGTTTTGGTGAATGCGGGCGGATCAAGAATTATCACATCATACTTATTACCTGCCCGACTTTCTTCTGCAAGCAAATCAAATGCATTTGCCGTCACAAAGTTTACGCGGTTCTCCAGTCCGTTCAGTTTGGCGTTCTCTGCTGCGAAACTACATGCATATTCGCTGATATCGACGCCGATTACTTTCTTCGCTCCGAATTTTCCGGCATGAAGTGCGAACGATCCGGTATGCGTAAAACAATCCAATACGTTTTTCCCTCGGACAAAAGGGGCAATTGCAGCCCTGTTTTCTTTCTGATCAAGGAAAAAGCCTGTTTTCTGTCCTTCCTTAACGTCAACAAGAAAATGCACGCCGTTTTCCGTCATTTCAACCCGGTCCGGTACTTCACCATAGAGCAGTCCCGTGCACATTTCAAGCCCTTCAAGCTGTCTGACAGGTACATCGTTTCTTTCCCATATACCGCGCGGATTGATCTCAGATACAAGCGCGTCAACAATATCCTGTTTAAATCTTTCCATCCCTAAGGCCAGACACTGTAAAACCAGTATATCCCCGAAAGCATCAACAATCAGCGCCGGAAGCCTGTCGCTTTCAGCAAAGATCAGCCTGCAGCTTTCAAGATCCGCGAATGTTCTTCTGTATTCGACGGCTTCATGAACACGCCTGAAGATAAACTCACGGTCAACCGGTTCTTCTGAATAGGTCATGATTCGCAATGCAATCTGACTGTTCGGATTATAAAATCCTCTGGCAAGAAACCGACCTTTAGAAGAGACGATATCAACAATATCCCCAGGTTTGCAGATTCCTTCAATCCGATCGATATCGCTTCTGAAAATCCATGGATGGAAAGTATATACGCGTTTTTCTTTTCCGGGTTTCAGGATGGCTTTTGTCATTATTCTGCATCCTCCGTGATCTTTTTAAAATATACAAGCCTGTCATCTCTTTTCCCATCCGAACATTCAAAAGCGTCCGGAACGGTTTCAACAAGCTGAAATCCGAGCTTTTCAAAAACGCGGATCATACGCCTGTTTTTCCCCATGGTATCGCCGATTATTATTTCCATACCATGCTCATCTCGGGCGATCTCCATCAATTTACTGATAGCCTCTGTCCCGATTCCTTTGTTTTTGACGCTGTCGTTCTGAAGGATGATTCCGAATTCACATGAACGATTCTCACTGTTGATTCTTTTTAATTGCAGTGAGCCGACTGGCTCCTGATTCAGAAACGCACCGTAGTGTGCATAATCAGGCCTGAAACCGCCGTGATTGTAGCGATAAGAGCGGGAAATCTGTTCATGATTATAGAAAAAAGGGGGATCATCCATCATCGGATCCGGAATATACCCCTTGAAAAAAGTATGATACTCTTCTTCCTCAAAGGTTCTTACCACAAGCCTTTCCAAACCTTGACCGTCCTTTCTCTCAGGTTGTATAATTATCTTAAAAGGGGAGGAAGTAAAAAATGGGAAACAATCGTCAGTGCGTTCTATATGAAAGGGAATGTATCGGCTGCGGTGAATGCAACCGCTGCGATCTCAATCCGGAAAAAATCTGCGATAACTGTATGAAATGTGTTAATGGCAATGCAGAGTACCGCGGGATTGCCATTGACCGAATCATGCTCGAAAAGGAAGACTACCCGAACCCCTGATCAATTATATTATAAATATTCTCCTGATTATTTGCAAATCTGAATCAGAAAGGATGCTCTGTCATGAAGATTACTTTTCTCGGCGCTGCTCATCAGGTTACCGGAAGCCATACCCTTGTGGAATGGAGTAATAACCGTTTTTTCCTTGTTGATTACGGCATGGAGCAGGGGGAAAATGATTTTGAGATGGCTGATCTGCCCGTCAGTCCATCACTCATTGAGTATGTTTTTCTGACTCATGCCCATATTGACCATTCCGGACTTTTGCCATTGCTGTACAAGCAAGGGTTTCGCGGCAGAATATATGCAACTGCTGAAACAACGGCGCTCTGTTCCATTATGCTTGCCGACAGCGCCCATATCCAGGAAACAGACGCCGCTTCCGAAACAAAGAAAAACCTTCGTACCGGCGGTCCGGAAGTCATTCCGCTCTATACCGCCGAAGACGCAGCAAACACAATGAATTTCTTTAACCCCTGTGAATATAATGAAATATATATGATCGACGAAGGTCTTTCCATCCGTTTTACCGATGCCGGACATCTTCTGGGTTCTTCGTTTATCGAGTTTTTTCTGGAAGATCAAGGGGAAACCGTAAAACTTGTCTGTTCCGGCGATGTCGGCAATATAAATCAACCGATTATCAAAGATCCTCAGGCTATTTCGGATGCAGACTATTTACTCATTGAGTCCACTTATGGAATGCGTCTGCATGATACAGTGAAGGAGCCGATACCCATTCTGATTGATGTCCTCAAAAAAACATTTGAAAGAAAAGGATCGGTGATAATCCCTTCATTTGCTGTCGGCAGAACGCAGGAACTCCTGTATTTTTTCCGGGAAATCAAACAAAACCATCTTTTGCCGCATGATATGGAAGGTTTTCAGGTCTATGTTGACAGTCCGCTTGCTAATGAGGCAACCGCTGTTTTCCTGCAGTGCGATCCGATCTGCCTTGATGAGGAGACGCTTGCCATCATGTCAGAAGGAAAGAACCCGATCTGGTTTGACGGCCTGAATACTACCGTTTCTTCCGAAGAATCAAAAGCTCTTAATGCCGATCCTGCACCCAAGGTTATTATTGCTTCGGGCGGTATGTGCGAGGGCGGCCGTATCAGGCATCACCTGAAACACCACCTTTGGGATGAGCGAAATATGATTCTTTTCGTCGGTTATCAAGCTGTTGGAACCCTTGGCAGAATCATTCATGACGGAGCGCCATCCGTCAAAATCTTCGGAGAGCAGATCGATGTTAACGCCGAGATTGCTGTATTGGACGGTGTCTCCGGCCATGCGGACAGGGACGGTCTTCTCCGTTGGCTCTCAAACTTTGAAAAAAAGCCTTCCTATGTCTTCGTTAACCATGGTGATGATGAGTCCTGTACAGCATTTTCAAAAAGTATTACAGAACAGTTTTCGATTCCGTCTCTCGCTCCATATTCCGGCTCAGAGTTTGATCTTCTTTCAGGAGAATGGATCCGCCTGACCGATCCGGTTCTGAAAAAGAAAACAACTCCATCCGGTGACGGTGCAGTCTCAGTAAAAAAACAAACCAACGGTGATTATCTTGAACTTAAAAATGCGCTTCTGGATCTTACAACCTATATCGGCCGTATTTCGGGTCATGCCAATAACGAGTTCAGAGAACTTACACGGAAAATCCGCGCCCTGATCAACGATCAGGAGAATTGAATTCCGGATCGCCTGGCAGATGAACATGCTCGGCGGCCATTTTTCTGCGTGCGTCTGTCATATCCGCATAATGTTTCCGTGTAGTATCAACTGATGTGTGTCCGAGTACGTCGGCGACCAGATAGATATCTCCCGTCTCATTGTACAGATTTGTCGCATATGTACTGCGAAGCTTGTGCGGGCTGATCCTGCTTTTCAGCGGAGCTGCGACAGATGCATATTTTTTTACAAGATTCTGTACCGCTCTCTGTGTAATCCTGCGGCGCTGAAGGCTCAGAAACAGAGCATTTTCATGCCCGGGGAGCGCCTCTGTATCAGCCCGCTCCTCCATATAATCCGCAAGCGCTTCTGCCACCTCCGGAGGGAAGTAGAGTACAACCTGGTTACCACCCTTGCGGGTTACAATAAAGGCGTTATTTTCAAGATCCACATCGTTTATATTGATTCCGACACATTCGCTTACGCGGATACCGGTCCCCAGGAAGAGAGAAAGAATTGCAAAGTCACGTTTTGCCGTAATTTTCTGGTATTTCTGCTGTGCTTTTGTCAGTTGATCGCCGTTCTGTGCCTGTTCAAGCATACGAACCATCTCATCGCGGTTCAGCCTGATGATCGGCTTTTCATGAATTTTGGGGAGGGGAACCAGTTCCGTAACATTTGAATTAATCCGCTGGTTTTTGAAAAGATAATCATAGAACGACCGGATTGCACACAACTTCCGTTTAATTGACAACTCATGGTTCACAAAAACTTTGTTAGGTACCGAATCATTACCGTCATTCTTCAGGTAGTATGTCAAGTATTCCGTGTAGGCGATCATATCGTTGCGGGTAAGTTTTTCAAGATCACGATCATCAAATAAAATCACTGGTTTGTCTGAAAAACTGATACGTTCATCGTGCAAAAACCGAAAAAAGGTTCTGAGATCGATCGCATAGGCAAGCCGTGTAAACGTACCGGTCGATATTGCAATGGCCCTCAGGAAGTCAGAACAGGCCTGAGGGAGATCTTTTGCGATTTCACGAATCTGCAGGATTCTTTTTGCGTCAATCTCTTCTCTGTACTGATTTCTGTTTTCTGCCACCTATTTTCTCCGCCTTTATCCTTTTTCCTCAATATGTTTCAATTTGATGTTTAACTATTCGTAAAACTATGGTTTAGCGAATAGTTAAATGCTATAACAGAATATCATTCCCCGCCTGCAATTGTCAAGATTATCTATCACTCAGCTTCTTCTGGTTCATAGCTTTTCCGATATTCTTCAATCGCTGCACGAGCCAGTTCATCGCAACGGTTGTTTTCCGGATGATCAGAATGTCCTTTGACCTTAATAAACTCAACGTGATGTTTTTTTGTCTGGGCTGAAAGGATGAACCACAGGTCCTGATTCTCTACTTTACCTCCTCCGCTGGTCTTCCATCCGTTCTTCATCCAATTGTCGATCCAGTGGTCATTAAAAGCCTGAACCAAATAATTGCTGTCAGAATACAACCTGACATTGCAGGGCTCCTTCAAGGCCCCTAAACCGCTGATCGCAGCAAACAGTTCCATCCGGTTGTTCGTCGTTCCGGCCATATATCCGCTGAGCTCTTTCCTGTGCGGGCCAAATTCAAGAATCGCAGCCCAGCCACCCGGGCCCGGGTTACCGCTGCATGCTCCATCTGTATAGATATTTACGTTCTTTCTGTTTTCACCCATCTTTGAAACCATTCCTTATTCTTTTGACATATCGCGGCTTTTCCGCGCGCACGCCTCCATAGCGTCCATAATCGCTGCCCGAAAACCTTTTCTTTCCAGTTCTTCAACGGCTTCAATCGTCGTACCCCCGGGAGAACAGACCGCGTCTTTCAGCGCGGCCGGATGGGTTCCGGAGGAAAGCACCATCAATGCACTTCCGAGAACACTCTGAGCCGCCATTTCATAAGCATATACTCTTGGAAGGCCTTCCTTCACTGCCGCATCAGCCATCGCTTCAATCATCATGTAAACATATGCCGGACTGCTCCCGCTTACGGCAACGACTCCATCAAATAATCTTTCGGGGAGAATCCTGGTTTTTCCGACTGAATCAAAGATTCCTTTCGCATAATCAAAATCTTCTTTGGAAAAGGTGGTATCGTCACAAATAGCGGTCATCCCTTCGCCAACCAGCGCCGGCGTGTTCGGCATCACGCGAAGATACGTTGCCGTAGTGCCTTCCAGTGCTTTCTGAAGCATCCGTACCGTCCATCCCGCAGCAATGCTGAGAACCGCCTTACCATCCAGTACGTGCCTGATTTCATCAAGCACATCCTGCACATAAATCGGTTTCACAGCAAGAATAATCAGATCAGACCGTTCGGCTACTTCAATACAGTCATTGGCACAAATAACCCCCGGTATATCCTCTTCCAGTTCACGAATCCTGCGAGAACTGGTATCGTAAGCCACTATCTGCCCTGCTTTGACGTAATCCGCTTCCACAATACCGCGTAAGATGGCTGAACCCATATTGCCGGTTCCGATCATACCAATTGTCCCGATCATAGCATTTTCCCTCCCCGTCCGTTATCTTTCAGTGATTATAGCACGAAACCCGCTGACTGCATAGCAGCGGCAGCGGGTTTAGCTTTCAAAGGATGAATTTACGGATATCTGTCGGTTTGTTTTCACCCTTCATGTGTTCATTCACATAAGTTTCGTCAATCCTCAATTCAAAAGGCGGCATATTTTCGTCCCCTGCGTTGAAAAGAACATCCTCCAGCAATTGCTCAAAGATCGCATGAAGCCTTCTCGCACCGATGTCTTCTGCGTTTTCATTTGCATTGTATGCAGCTTCCGCGATTGCAGAAACAGCACTTTCATCAAAGCTGATCATCACCTTATCAACAGCAAGCAGTGCCTGATACTGTTTCGTCAGCGCATTCTCCGGAACCGTCATAATCTGTTTAAAATCTTCACGGGTCAGGCTTTTCAGCTTCACATGCACCGGAAAACGACCCTGCAATTCCGGAATCAGGTCTGTCACTCTGCTCACATGGAATGCTCCTGCAGCAATGAACAACATATAGTCAGTCCGAACTGCACCGTACTTAGTGCTGACTGTACAGCCCTCCACAATCGGCAGAATATCCCGCTGAACGCCTTCCCTGCTGACATCAGGCCCATGCGCACCGTTTGCGCTAGCAATCTTGTCGATTTCGTCGATAAAAACAATCCCGTTCTGTTCGGTCCGTGTCAGCGCTTCTTCCTGCACAGCATCATTGTCAATCAATTTTGCAGCTTCCTGATCCGTCAGGATCTTCCGCGCTTCATGAACTTTTACATGACGCATGCGCGTGCGTTTGGGCATCATGTTTCCCATCATATCACCCAGGCTGATGCTGCTGCCGCCGAGTTCCAGCGTCGGCGCTTCTTCTTCCACTTCCAGCTCCAGCTCAGCATCTTCGATTTCTCCGCGCATCAGCTGCTGACGAATTTCGTCTTTTTTCCGTGCAAGAGCCGTAACCTCGTCGCTGTTTGGCTGAGTTTCCTTTTGTTTTCCAAGCAGAAAATCAAGCGGATTGGAAGCGGTGTTTTTCTTTTGAGGATGTGCCAGCAGTTCGCTCAGACGTTCTTCTGCCAACACCCTTGCCCTCGGCATCACACGCTCTTCATGTTCTTTCCGGACCATCCGTACAGCGTTTTCCATCAGATCCCGGATGATACTCTCCACATCGCGCCCGACATATCCGACTTCTGTGAACTTTGTTGCCTCAACCTTGATAAAGGGAGCGTTCACGAGTTTTGCCAGTCTTCTCGCAATCTCGGTTTTCCCGACACCGGTCGGACCAATCATCAGAATATTCTTGGGGATAATCTCCTCCCGCAGCGTTTCTTCCACCCGGCTTCGGCGATAACGGTTTCTCAGCGCGATAGCAACGGCCTTCTTAGCTTCATCCTGTCCGACGATAAACCGGTCCAATTCGTGAACGATCTGTCTTGGTGTCAATTGCTGTTCATTCATAATATCCTGTTCTCTCTTTCCGATCAGACGGTTTCAACCGTAATATGATCATTCGTATATACACAGATACTTGCTGCAATCCTCAGCGCTTTCTCGGCAATCTCAGCCGCGCCAAGGTCAGTGTTCTGCACAAGTGCTCTTGCAGCAGCCAATGCATAATTACCACCGGACCCGATTGCGGCGATCCCTTCGTCCGGATCGATTACTTCGCCTGTTCCGCTGAGAATCAGCAAATGCTCTTTATCAGCCGTGATCATCATAGATTCCAGCTGTCTCATCATCTGGTCCCCGCGCCAGTTCTGGGCAAGCGCAACTGCAGCCTTTTCCAGATTTCCGCCGCATTGCTGCAGTTTTTCCTCAAACTTTTCACATAGCGTAAAGGCATCTGCCACGCTGCCCGCAAATCCTACGACCACCTCACCGTTATATAATCTGCGCACCTTTCTGGCAGTGGTCTTGAAGATCGTATGTTCTCCCATAGTTACCTGACCGTCTCCGGCAATAGCGATCTGCCCGTTTCTGCGTACAGCGCAAATCGTAGTTCCTTTCAGATTACCTGACATTTTCAAACACCTCCGGATACTTTGCTGATTCTGGTTACATATTCAAGCGCCCTTGCGGCAATCGCTTCATATTTTTCCTGCTTTTTCCGGATCCTCTTCTGTCCGGGTATATACGGAAGCGGATCGATCAGTCCAAACGTACAGTTCATCGGCTGAAAATCCTGGTTCGGAGTTGAAACATGTTTCCCCAGTGATCCCAAAGCCGTATACGATGGAAAATCCGTTACAGCCTTTCCGTTCATTTCTTCTGCCAACGAAATCCCGGCAACGAGGCCGCTTCCGGCACTTTCTACATAACCTTCCACACCGGTTATCTGACCTGCGAAGTACAATCCTTCCCTTCCGATTACGCCGAACCGGCTGTTCAGGAACCCGGGGCTCTTCAGGAATGTATTCCTGTGCATCACGCCATATCTTGCAAATTCTGCTTTTTCAAGCCCCGGAATCAAGCCGAATACCCTTTTTTGTTCACCGAATTTCAGACGTGTCTGGAATCCAACAAGATTATATAAAGTATCGGCTGCGTTATCCTGCCTGAGCTGAACAACTGCAAAAGGTTCTTTCCCGGTTTTCGGATCAATCAGGCCTACAGGTTTCATCGGGCCGAAAGCCGGTACCATAAACCCTCTTCTGGCCATGCTTTCGATCGGCATGCAGCCTTCAAAGACCATGTTTTCCTCAAATCCGTGCACCGGCGCTGTTTCAGCGTTCATCAACTCCCGGATGAACATACCGTATTCTTCCTCATTTAACGGCGCATTTAAGTAATCGCTGCCGCGGTTATACCGGCTCAGCCTGAAAAGCCTGTTTTCATCCAGTGATTCCTTTATCACAATCGGAGCCGCCGCATCAAAAAAATTCAGCGTGGAAAGTCCCGGTATTTCGCGGATTGCCCAGGCCAGCGAATCACTGGTCAGCGGACCCGTAGCAATAATCGCAGCACCCTCCGGAACAGCGTCCGCCTCTTCATGAATTAACTGAATGTTCTGATGATTCCGGATTGATTCAGTCACAAGCCCGGCAAAACCATGCCTGTCAACTGCTAGTGCACCGCCGGCCGGAACGCGTGAAGCATCGGCGCATTTCATGATCAAAGATCCCATGATACGCATTTCTTCTTTAAGCAGCCCGACCGCGTTCGTAAGCCGATCACTCCTGAAACTGTTGGAGCATACCAGCTCCGCCAACAGTTCCGAATGATGAGCCGGAGACATTCTGACCGGTTTCATCTCAATCAGCCGAACATGTATTCCTCTTTCAGCAAGCTGCCATGCCGCTTCGCATCCGGCCAGCCCGCCTCCGATTACTGTTGCTGCCGGCATTGTCATTCCGTTTCTTCCTCTTGGGATTGTACAGTGGTTTTAAAACGGCAGCTTTCATTTGTACAAAGGTGGATCTTCTCCCCTTTGTTGTTCTGCTTTTCGATCATATACTGTCCGCATTTCGGGCATTTTTCTTCAGCGGGTTTATCCCAGCTGATAAAATCACAATCCGGATATCCTTCACAGCCATAGAATCTTCTGTTTTTTTTGCTCATTTTGACCAGCAAACGCTTTCCGCATTTGGGGCATGGTGCTTCGATATACTGCAGAATCGGTTTTGTATTGCGGCAATCCGGAAAATTCGGGCAAGCCAGGAATTTTCCGTATTTTCCCATCTTGTATACCATCATTGCGCCGCATTTGTCGCACGGAACATCGCTGACTTCATCCCTGACCTCAACCTTTTCAATTTCTTTTTCAGCGACTTCAAGCGTTTTTTCAAATTCCGGCCAGAATTCGCGCAGGATCTGCTTCCAGTTCTGCTCGCCTTCTTCCACATCATCCAGCTTCTCTTCCATAATGGCTGTAAATTCAGTATCGACAATCTGTGTGAAATACTGTTCCATCATGTTTGTGACCATTATCCCCAACTCAGTAGGATACAGTCTCTTCTTTTCCCGGGAAACATACCCTCTTGAAATAATGGTGGTGATTGTCGGCGCATAGGTGGAAGGCCGGCCGATACCGTTTTCCTCCAGCGTGCGTACAAGACTTGCTTCAGTATAACGGCTCGGCGGCTGTGTAAAATGCTGATCTGCGTTCACTTTCTCTATGCTGATTTTCTGCCCTTCCTTCAGTGCGGGAAGATTCATTTCCACACTGTCAGAAGCCTCATCCGTGCTTTCCTCATAAAGCACCGTAAATCCGGCAAAGGTTTTATGTTCCCCATAAAAACGCAGTGTGATATTCTCACCGGCGATGTCCACTGCCATCGTTTCATATACTGCACATTCCATCTGGCTCGCAACAAACCGATTATAGATCAGCCTGTACAACATATACTGCTCCCGGCTGAGAGAAGGCTTAATTGTCTCCGGCAGTCTGTTTACATCTGTCGGGCGTATCGCTTCATGCGCATCCTGGGCGTTTTTACGTCCTTTGAATTCGTTTTTTTCAGCAGGCAGGTATGACGGTCCATAATGTTTCGGAATAAACTCACGAAGGGCATTCAGCGCATCATCGCTTATCCTGACGCTGTCCGTACGAATATATGTCACCAAACCCTGGGTACCTTCACCGGCAATATCGATTCCTTCATAAAGTTGCTGAACAACCTGCATGGTTCTTGCTGTAGTGAAACCAAGTTTACGGCTGGCTTCCTGCTGCAGACTGGAGGTAGTGAACGGCGGTGCGGGCTGGCGTCTTTTCTCCTTTTTCCTGATTTCCGTAATTTTGAAATCGGTCTTTTCGATTTTTTTACAAATTTTATCTGCTTCTTCGCCGTTTCTGATCTGCGCTTTTTTTCCGTCAACGGCGGAAAGTCTGGCATTGAAGCGGACCGTTTTTTTATCACCCTTCACCGAACAGTCAGTGTTCACATCCCAATATTCTTCCGGGATAAAGTTATCGATTTCCCTTTCGCGGTCAACCACCATTCTGGTTGCCACACTTTGCACACGTCCTGCTGAAAGTCCTTTTTTGACCTTTACCCACAGCAACGGACTGATTTTATAGCCTACCAGCCGGTCAAGCGCACGACGGGCCTGCTGTGCATCGATCCGGCCCATATCCAGCTTTCTCGGATGTCTGATCGCGTTCTGAACGGCTTTTTTGGTAACCTCATTAAATTCAATCCGGCAGGGTTCATTTTCATCCACACCCAATACATGATACAAGTGCCAGCTGATTGCCTCACCTTCCCGGTCAGGGTCTGTTGCAAAGTATATCTGGGAAGCGTTTTTTGCTTCCTTACGGATACGACTCAGGATCTCGCCGCGTCCGCGAATCGTGATATATTTCAATTCAAAATCATTGTCAATATCAACGCCAAGCTGGCTTTTCGGCAGGTCACACACATGGCCCTGAGAAGCCTCAACCTTATATCCTTTTCCAAGATATTTGCCGATTGTCTTTGCCTTTGCAGGTGATTCAACAATGATCAGTTTCTGTTTTGCGGTACCCATTCTGTCATTCCTCCGGATCGGAATAATGCTGACTGTCTGAATCTTTCAACTGGTATTGTTTTCCCGGCAATGCTTCAATCATCCCTTTGATCTGGAGTATTGTGAGCGTACTCATCAGCGCAGCCGGTGAAAGTTCGCTCCTGTCGGCAATCTGTTCAAAACCAAGCCTGCCGGGTTTTAAGGCGGAAAACACAGCCTCTTCTTCGGGGGTAAACGTCTGCGTTCTGCCTGAACAACCGCTATTTTGCCCTATGATTCCTGGATTGTCAAGCCAGCCGAGATCTTCCAGGATATCCTCGGCCGTTGTAAAGTATACTGCACCTTCCCGCAGCAGACGATGATTTCCTTCAAAATAAGGCGATGTCGGATCACCGGGATACACAAAAACATCTTTTCCCTGGTTCAGCGCATGCTGTACTGAGGTCATCGTTCCGCTACGGATCTTTGCCTCAATTACAATCAGCGCCTGAGACAACCCGGTAATAATCCGGTTCCTGAAGGGAAAATGCCATCCAACCGGCTTTTCTCCAGGCGCATATTCGCTCAGAAGCAATCCTCTGTTTTCCAATATTCTGTCCCGGAGCCGCAGATTAGCCGACGGGTAAACGATATCCAAACCGCATCCGGTCACCGCGATCGTCCGGCTTCCGCCTTCGATGCAGCCGGTATGCGAAGCAGTATCGATTCCGCCGGCCATTCCGCTGATGATGCCTATGCCCTTCCTGCTTAAATTCCGGGCAATCTTTCCGGCGGCTTTCTGTCCGTCATAGGATGCAGCCCTACTCCCGACCATTGCGAGATTTTTCTGCCTCATGCACTGCAGATTCCCTTGATAGAACAGGATAGCGGGCGGTTCTTCCATTTGCAGCAACATCGAAGGATAGTCCTGATCTGTAATCGTGAACGCACCGATCTGATGCTGGAAAAGCAGCCTCTCCACAGTTTCAAGCCATTCGTCTGTCATATTTTGTTTCAGCGTTTTCAGTCCTGCCGCATGGATTCCATCTATTATGCTCGGCCCGGATATAACAGCATTCCATACGTTTTCCGGAGTTCCGTATTTTTTCAGCAACCCGTTGACGGTCCCGGGCGGAAGAGCAGCAGAAGCAAGCCATGCATGATAGACAAAGGCAGAAGGTTCTGTTGCCAAAGCGCTCACCTCCAGTATTTTTGGTCAAGCTCGCGATACTGAATGGCTTCGGCGATATGAGCGGAGCCGATCAGGTCCGTATGATCCAGATCCGCGATTGTTCTGGCCACCTTCAGAATCCGCTGATATCCTCGCATACTCAAATTCATGGTCTCCATCGCAACATTCAGCAGCCGTATGCCTTCTGCGTCAGGCATACAGTACTGTTTCACTTCTTCGTTGTTCAGTTGGGCATTGCAGTGCTTTCCTGTTCCGCGATATCTTTCCTGTTGGATCATCCTGGCCATACTTACTCGTTTTGCAACCGCTGTAGATGGCTCAGCCGGAGCTGATGAGTTGATTTCCTGTACGGGAACGGCATCCACCTCAATCTGCAGATCAATCCTGTCAAGCAAAGGGCCAGAAATACGATCCAGATACCGCCGTATTTCCTGTGGCGTACATCTGCAAACCTTTCTGGAACTCCCGTAAAAGCCGCACGGACATGGGTTCATAGCGGCGACCAGCATGAACGAAGATTGATATTGCGCCTGCTTTTTTACTCTTGCTACGTTCACAATCCCGTCTTCCAGTGGCTGTCTCAGAGCTTCAAGCGCATTCCTGGTGAATTCAGGAATTTCATCAAGAAACAATACTCCATTATGCGCCAGCGATACCTCGCCGGGCTTTGCATCCTGACCTCCCCCGATCAGGGAAGCAACCGATGCATTATGATGCGGAGCACAGAAAGGCCGCAAAACCATCAGGCCGCTATTGGGAGGAAGTTTTCCGCTGATTGAGTGAATCCTGGTCGTTTCAAGTGCTTCTTCAAAACTCAACGGGGGAAGGATCCCGGGGAGGCAGCGAGCCAGCATGGTTTTTCCACTGCCAGGTACACCGATCATGATCATGTTGTGCCCGCCTGCCGCAGCAACCTCGAGTGCCCTTTTTGCGCCTCCCTGTCCTTTAATCTGTGCCATATCAGGCGAGGCAAAGATCTCGTTTTTCAGGCTGTCAAAAGAAATCTGTTTCTGCTTTTCGATTGTTCCGCTGCCTTCCAGAAATGCAATCACCTGGCTCAAATGTGATACCGGCAAAATATTCATGCCTTCTATGCACGCGGCTTCTCTTGCATTTTTATCCGGCAGGATCACATCCCTTATTCCGTTTTCCTTTGCGCTGATCACCATCGGCAAGGCACCGGCAATCGGCTGAACACGGCCGTCCAGGCTCAGTTCGCCAAACATGGCAATCTTTTCTGTCTCAATTGCAGGATCCGTGATGATTTCCCTGTTAGCGATCAGCACGCCGACCGCTATCGGCAAATCGAAGGAAGGCCCTTCCTTCTTCATGTCAGCGGGCGCAAGATTTATTGTGATCCGTCTCGCCGGCATCTGTTTTCCGCTGTTGATGATTGCGGCATTGACGCGGTCTCTGCTTTCACGTACGGAAGCATCCGGAAGGCCGATAATCTCGAGGCCCGGAATACCGTTGATTCCGAAAACTTCAACATGAACCGGGTACCCGTTTACCCCGCTCACACCGAAGGTCAACGTCTTTGCCATAATCATGTCCATACAATTCACACCCTGTCATATCCAATATTATCTGTCATCCCAATAACAAGAGGTTTCAGATATTAAACCGGAAAAGCTTGTATCAATACCAGATTCTTAATATTTTCTTTCCTATATCCAGCCACGAAGCAGGCGAATTGATTCCGCTCGCGTACGGGAACAGAATAATAAGCATCACTGCCGCTATTGCCGCCACCGCAATACCGATCTTCACCGCGATCCTTCCTTTGCCTCCTTCATCCTGATCAAAGCACAGGCTCATGGCGATCATCAGGAACGGAAGGCTCGCAAAATAGTGATAAATATATGTCCCCCTGGGAACCAGCACCCACGGCAGATACTGTGCAAGTATACCGGTAAAGATGAACATATAGCGCGGATCATATCCTGATGCTTTCAGATGCCATATACTGTTTCCTCCGGATAGGCTGTACCTTCTGCTGCTCAACGCCCGGAAAGCACAATATACAAGCGCGGCCAGCCCTCCGAACCAGATCACCGGATTCCCGAAGCAGAAAATACTGTAATGCAACGGTGATTCCTTCAGTATATATTGTTCCGCCGCATAATACATGGGTTTTCCAATTACCGGCCATTCCCACCATGGTGAATAGAACGGGTGATCCATTCCCAGGTTTTTTGTACTGTGATAATTGAGCATTCCTATCTGTGATTTCCATACTTCATTGATGTAATCACTGATCGTTTTGATTCTTCGGCTGTTATATGCCATATAGGGAATATAGCTGAGCAAATATATGACTAAGGGAATAACAACAAAGAACAGTACGCACCACTCGCAAATCACCAGGATCCGTTTCACTGCAGAGGCGTTATCCGGTCTCTCCGACAGCCAGGTTTCCGTCTCGGCTTTCTCTGCATTCGTGATTCCGTCCTGTGATGCAGCCTGTTCCGCTTCCTTTCTCATCCTGTATACCCGGAAACAGTGCCAGAAGAACAAAATGGCAAGTCCGCCTCCCGCATAGATTCCAATCCATTTGCTTGCAATCGACAAACCCATAAAGACACCGCTTGTGGCAAGATTCGGCACTATTCCTTTCATTCGTTCTTTCAGAATATCCGTCTGCATAAAGCGAAGCATGAAAAAATATGCAAATATAATGAACAGCACCGGGAAACTGTCAATTGTTGCAATCTGCGTCTGCGTCAGGTGCATACAATCCAACGCCATAAACAGACAAGCAAACATCGCAATGCTCGTTTTTTTGGTCAGCTGCTTGCCAAGCAGATACATACCGGGCAGCATCAGGATGCCGGCAAGCGCACCGGCGAACCGCCATCCGAAAGGGGTCATTCCGAATATCGACACACACACACTCATCAGCACTTTCCCGAGCGGTGGATGGCTGGTTTCGTATGGTACACTACTTTTCAGGAATTCAAATGCAGTTCTGGCGTGATATATTTCATCAAAGTAAGTACTGTTCCACCAACTCGGCTGTGCCGGCGCGTTCTTCATTTCCTCATTACCGAAATATACCGGCAGTTTTTCCAGTGTATCCTGTTCATCAATCAGGCGACCGGGGTCGGAGAACAGTTCTGAATCTTCAATTGCTCCTTTTCTTCCGATAATAGAAACCGGTATTGAATTTCCTTCGTCGTCCCTGAACAAAACCTCGTTCAGCGTCAATCCCAGGCTTTGGGCAGACAGCCGTACATACCGTCCGTTCAGACGGTATATATGATCCAGGTTTGAGTTAAAATATGCTCTTCCGGGACCTGTTTCAATGGATTCAGTCAGGTATTTCCATTTCCAGCATTGACCTTGTTCCATCTGGGCCCAGTATTCATCTGACCAGTTTTCTCCGTCATCGCTGACCGCAAAGGAAAAATCGTTACGGCTAACCTGGCCGAAGTATAGAACGGAAAACTGTTCCTTGTGTTCTCCCAGGTCAAAGATGACCTCTTCCTCATCGCTGCTCGCGATCCATTCCGTCTGCGGAGCTTTAGTGCTTCCAAGCGTCATCAGACTTACTGTACTGAATACAATCGTAATCACGGAAAGAATCAGAGTGTCTTTCTTCGTCCAATGCAATTTCCTGTCAGGGTTCCATTTCACCGGAGAACGGACCGCGCCTGCGATCTGCCGCACCGGAAACACAGGGCTCAGAAAGCCGCCTGCTTTCGGTTTTCTTTCCAGCAGCAGTTCAATACTCAGCCATACTGCATATATCGAGCCGAGTATGTTAATCACGCTGACAATATCCGCCAACCACACGGTGTCCCGGTTCAGATGCCCCATGGAAGAACCCAGCCGGATGCTGTTATCCAGCACGATACCTTCATTGATAAACAGGGTTGACGTAAACAGTGTGAAAACATACATGATTCTTCTGTCACCCAGCAATATCCATGCAGCCGCCAAAAGCAAAAGTGCAGGGAACAGGTAACGTTCGTGCATCTTCACGCCGAAAACATACAGCAGAATATAAAGTAAAGCGCCTAAATAGCTTAGAAGTTCTATTTTCTTTCCACGAATCGCCTGGCTCAGAACAATTACGAACGTAAAGCCCATGGCTGTCCCGCCGACGATTGCCCAACTTGCACCGCATACCGCAAAGATGATAAAAGCAATTGCAAATGCAATGGAAGCGATGCATTCAACCAGCTTATGCTGTAGATTCTTTGTACGGTACCACCACCAACCGCCGTAGCCTACACAGCATACACCGAGCAGGATCGGCGCCAAAATATGTGCAGCAGTATCCACCTTCACCCAGTTGCCGCCCAGCAGATAATGGAAGTTTGCCGTATTGACCGTTGCATAGGGATAAGACCCCAAGGTTTTGGCATACAACTGGATCAGCCAGTCCCATTTCTGATGAATGCTGAACGGAATTACGCCCGCAGCAAGCATCGCAATACCGATACCGGTGCCGATCAGCATCGGTTTCCGGCTGTTTTTGTCTTTAATCAGCGTTTTGATGATATATGTCAATCCCAACGGGCCAAGCATCAACGCCTGCGGTTTAATCAACACACTGAGCATGTACAGAGGAAGCGCCAGGATCCACTTACCTTCAATCGCCAGCAGCGCAACACACATCAGCAGCAGGCACAGCACGCTGTCCATCTGCCCCCATGCAGCACTGTTCAGGATATTTGCTGGGTTGAATACAATCAGTGCCAGAACAATCAGCGCGTCATTCTTCCGGAACTGTTTCCGTTTCAGCAGAATCCTGTACAGCAGCCAGCCAGCGCATAGGTCGCACAGCGAAGGAATCAACCTGAATATGATCCTTGTTGCTTCTTCCCCATATCCGAATGCCCGTGAGATCAAATGGTTAAAACCAAGCACATAAGTATAAAGCGGCGGATAATCACAGAAATTAGTTGCTTCATAGAATCCGGCCGGTCCAACAGCTGCAAACGTCTGCCCCCAGCTCAGGAAGCAGTTCACATCTACCATGTATCCGATTATATTGGCGCTCAGCAGGATTCTAAGTGCCATTGAAAGGACCAGGATCAACACAACTCCGTATTTCGCCGGTTTTCTGTCCTTCAGCAGTTCTTCAAGACGGTTATTTCCGTGTATCCAGTGAATGGCTGCTGCTGCAGCAACGATGTAAGCAGCAGTAATAATCAGCAGCCACGGCCATGCCGGTGCAGTTTCTTCGTCTTCTTCCTCGCTATCATCATCGTAATCGTCTGAATAACTGTCTTCCCTGAACCAGAGATCGGCAACCAGATCCCCGGGGATACTGTCGACTTTTTCCAGACTCAGATTCTTAAAGCTCGCCTTTCCGGTACTCTCCCCGCTGTATCCGCCCAATCTGGCGAACACGGTAATCAGGTCCTGTTCCGGTCCGGTCTCTCCGTAATAATCAATGTGTATCCATTCGCCGTCGGTATCGTACAGTTTATCACTGAAAGCATAAACCCCTTCAATGCTGAGATTCGCACCATGTCCACCCTCAACATCTTCCGCCATGATGTCGCCGCTCAACCGGTACAGCGTATCCGGCTCAACTTCGACAATCTGGGCATAGCGTGCGTCATTGCTTCCGATATTTTTGATCTCAATTGTTCCCGAATTTGTTTTCGTATCTTTTCCGACGCTGAAAACCGTATAACCCGGTTCCAGAATATAGGCGTCTGTATACCAGTAATCGGGATAGCCTTCTCCGTCAAGTTCTGAAAAGTCCCCGTTTTCCAGAAGATTTTCGGCAAGACCGAATGCAAAAGGTATCATGATCAGAATGATCAGGATTGCCAGACCCAGTCTAAGTTCTTTATACCGTTCCAATGATCATAAATCCTTTCACCCTATTATCTCGGCCTGAAACAGGAGCCGGCAGTAATCGGAATTATCCCGATTATCTGTAAAAAACTCCCCCGGGCTGAAATGCGTTCGGTACATATAGTATTCCATCCGGCCTGACTTCAACAATATCATATCTGACCGCCCGGTTTTTCCACCCTTTTCTTAAAAGGTACAGGACCGACGCATTCGTAATCCGCCGCTGCTTCCTCTTGTCTACAGCCATAATCCCGATCCCTGCGTCTGCGCGAAGTCTTGTCTTTACTTCCACAAAAACAACTGTCTCCCCGTCCAGCATAATCAGATCTATCTCTCCGGCCTTGGTGCGGCATCTCTGCTCAATTACTTTCATGCCGTATTTCCTGATCAGCCATTCGGCAGCCTGCTGTTCTCCGCTGATGCCTGTTTCATACGTCTGTTTCATATAAAATGACCGATAAAGCTTCTTCTGTGAATCGGGCAGGGGCCGATCCGTTTCAGCGCTTCAATATGTTCTTTCGTCCCGTATCCTTTATTTCGTGCAAACCCATATTCGGGATACAAACGGTCCATTTCAATCATTTGGCGGTCTCTCGTGACTTTTGCGACGATGCTTGCCGCCGCAATGCTGTACGATGAGGCATCCCCCTTAATGACCGCTATCTCCTGACCGTTCAGCCCGAGCTTTGTAACAGCATCGATCAGGAACACGTCTGCCGGCACCTGTGCCGCTGCTTCTCTCATGGCTTTACGTGTCGCCTCCAGTATATTAATCCGATCGATTTCTTCCGGTGTTACTTCACCGATCCCGATATACAGCGCGTGCTTCAGAATCTCGTCAAACACTTTTTCCCTGCGGGTCTCGCTTATTTTCTTACTATCATCGACCCAAAGAATGGCGGGTTCTTCCGGCATTACAACGCAAGCCGTCACTACATTGCCTGCCAGCGGACCACGCCCGACTTCATCCATTCCGGCAATTACGCAGCACCCGGAGCGATATCGCCTGTCAAATTCCATCAATTCCCGAACCCGTTCTTCTCTGTTAATCATTCATTCCCTCCGGACATTCCATTGTGATCCTCCCCAGCTTACCGCCACGGAACTCGTCCATTACCACAGAGCAGCACCGGTCATAATCATACTGGTTTCCTTTCAGCAGCCATCCGCGGCCCCTGCATACTTCGTCAAGCAGTTCTATTCCTTTCAGGTCCGTATCCTGAATATGGAAGCGTTCCTTTACCCTGTCCGGAATAATCAAGCAGAGATCCTCCAGCAGGCTGATAGTAAGATCGTACAGGTCAATCACATCGTCCTTGATGGAGCCGATGTAGCACAGCCTTCTGGCCGCATCCTGATCCTCAAGCCTCGGCCACAGGAGACCGGGCGTGTCCAAAAGTTCAAGATAAGGGGAAACTTTAACCCATTGATTGCTTCTCGTTACACCGGGCTTGTCGCCAATCCGGGAGACGTTCCTTCCGTACAGGTGATTGATCAGTGTGCTTTTCCCGACGTTCGGGATCCCGACAATCATTGCTTTTACAGTCTTTCTGACGCCTTTATCCAGCGCCTTTTCAACAATTTCTTTGGTCGCTTTGTCAATCAGACTGATGATCTCTTTGCTTTTCAGCCTGGCCGCGTTCATCAGGTAAGCTTCAATCCCTTCATCCCGAAAAGCGCTGATCCATTTTGCTGAAACAGCCGGATCCGCAAGATCACATTTATTCAGGAAAAGCATGTGCCGCTTTCCGGCTGCCAAAGCAGTCAGTTCGGGATTGCGGCTGGAATACGGAAGTCTGGCGTCACAGATCTCCATGATCAGATCAATCCGCCTGATCTGGTCCTGCAGTTGCCGCCGGGTTTTTGCCATATGTCCGGGATACCAGTTGATTTTTTTCCGGCTTTCGCTCATATCGCTTCCTTCAATCAAAAAAAATTCCTTCATTAATATATGCAAAACTCAAATAAGAGTCAAGGCGAACAAAACGAGTTTTTTTAGAAATGGATACAGGCATCAATCCAGGATTTCTCAAAGCACGTATATCACTGCCGGTTACAGTCTTTTTGAACCCATCGTAAGAACGTTTTCATTCATTTCCTTTTTTCCGTCCGGTTCGATTTTGTTTTCTTCCTTCCTGTGAAATTCAAACTCATAGTGACGCTCTCCATAGGAATCAAGCCATTTGCAGAGAGTCTCTTCAAATGCTGTCTGTGTATCTGCCCATACCTTTTCCACATGTTTGGGATCTGTCAGATATTGATCCCTGCATTTCTGCTTCTGTTCGTTCAGAAGTGTTTCTGTGCTTTTGTCAATCGCATGACTGAAAAAGTCCTGCCTTTTGACTTCGATTGCTTCGATTCCGTCGTTCAGAATCACCGGATCCGGCAGGTAAAAAAGGATCCGGTCACTGTCCGGCATCAGGACAACTTCATTCAGGTCAATCCCGAGGCTGGCTTTATATTTATATCTGATGGTTGTTTTTCCGACTGTTCCGAGAATGATCACATCCGTTTTTGCTTCAAGAATCCCGTCTTCTTCAACGGTCGTCACCTCAAGGCGCTGGCTTGATTCCAGTTTCTGCTTAAGAATCCTGCTCTGTGTGCTGATTTCTCCTGTAATACCGGGCAGGATAAGCTGAAAAAGCTGTCCGGCAAAGGGCAACAGAAGGATCACCAGAATCACGATGAGCGCTTTTGAAACAATCGACGCAAACCATTTGCCGGTTTTCTTCATCCTTCAACCTCATCTAACCGTAAGCATCGCCAGGATCCGCATCAACACTTCCGTGATAAACAGGTACACGACAGTCAGGATTCCGATTACCATGAAGATTTTAGCCCAGACAGACATTCGTCCGGAATGTCTGTGCCTGTTTTCTCCGTTCGGCTCCCTCATGATTTCTTCTCCCGTTATTCTTCGCCTGCCGCCTGTTTCAGCGGAGTCAGATCAATCCCACAGCATTCCCTGATTACGTCATAGAGTTTTTTCAGGATTTCCCGAACGCCGCCCCTGATATCACTTTCCGCGTTCAGCGGCATAACAGGATCATGTACACTCAAACGGAGAAGGAACCAGCCGGCGTCCTTCGTTCCGTCAATGTCAAAGCTTATCCGGATTCCTTCCCGGTTGTCCGGTGCGATATGCCAGTCCGGATCCGCAGTTGCATGCTCCGTTACCAGTGCAATTGTTTTCTCACCAACTGCCCTGAATTCCTTTTCCGTAATATTCAGGCGGATTTCGGCACTCTCAGCAGGTTCATTCAGATCTTCGATCATACTACCCAGTCGTTTGCCCTGCTGTTTCATCTGCATAGCGCGGATAATCAGCACGGTAACCAGATACATTCCGTCATCCAGGAAATGGTTTTCACGCAGGGCTGCATGCCCGCTGGTTTCGATCGCAAGCGGGCACCTTTCGCCTTCCCTGTTCAGCCGCACTGCTTCATCAATCACATTGCGGTATCCCCGCTTGAAACGATAGTGCTTTCCGCCGCAATGACTGATAAATTCTGCCAGTCCTGCGGAAGTAACACTGTCTGTAACAATCGTCTGCCCCGGCTCCTCTTCCAGCAGAATCGCACTGATCAGAGCAATCAGGCGGTTTCGGTTGATTGCTTTGCCGTCTCCATCCACGATCGCGGCACGGTCGCAGTCTGCATCAAAAATCACACCTACATCGGCGCCTGATTCCAGAACCGCTTTCTGTATCGATTTCATGGCGTCCTGATTCTCCGGATTCGGGATATGATTCGGAAAATAACCATCCGGATTCAGAAACTGGCTGCCTTTCGTGGAAGCGCCCATGGACTCCATCAGATCAGCATAAAATCCTCCGGCTCCGTTTCCTGCATCCACAGCAACCTGCAAGCCTTTCAGAGGTTTTTCATCTGTTGTCCCGAGTCCCTTCCGAATCCTGTCTGCCAATTGTTTCATATATACAGGCAGGAACGGCGTTTGCCTGATACTTCCGTTCTCCTGCGGGTCTTCTGCCTGCATAGCCTGCGCTTTTGTTAAAAGATCCGCTACTTCTTTCCCTTCCAATCCGCCCTTGTTCGTAAAGAATTTCAGGCCGTTCTTGTTCCATGGATGATGACTTGCCGTAATCATGATTGCGCCGTCTGTCAAAAAACCTTCAGTGATCGTGCTCATGAACATGGCGGGTGTTGTACACATACCGAAATCGATCGCTTTTGCTCCTGCGGTCGCAATTCCTTCCGCTGCCGCTTTCAGCAGTGCAGGTCCGGAAATACGGCTGTCACGGCCGAGAGAAATTGTAATATCCTCTGCTCTTTTACCTTTGTCGACACATAATTTTTTTACAAATGCCGTTCCCAAGGCTTTCGCAATGTCTTCCGTCAGTACAGTACCTTCCCCGACAGCTGTTCCGCGAACATCCGACCCGCTTTTTAACATCAACCAATCCATTTCTCCTCATCCCTTTCCTGTTTGCTGTATTTCATCTGTGTATCCCCGCAGAAGGTGATACAGCGGTGCAAGTGCCGTGAAATCCTTTTGAACTTCTTTTATAACCTTTTCTGAAAAAGCTTTTTCGTATACAGGGTCAATTTTGCTGATATACAATTCCCTGGCGCTGTAAATCTGCCTGAGCCGGAGCGGTATTTCCGGAGGAATCTCAATTTTTTTGTAGAAAGCACCACCGACTGCAAGTTTTCTTTTCCCGAGGTTCATGTCGTCCAGAAGCGCCAGAATTCCGTTTGGGTTTGCCCGGATCTTTTTCCGCATGAGGTCAAACAGCTCTCTGTTCTCACCCCATACGCCCATTCCCCAGCTGAGTCTGTCCGGTCCGAACTCAAACCAGTACATCACGGATTTTTCCCTCGGTTCCGCCTGTCGCCGGAAGAGCAGCCAGTGATGGTCCCTGTATGGGCTTTTGTCCCGTGAAAACCTTGTATCCCGATGAATTCTGGAAAGGCATTTATGCGGCCGAATCTCCATCAACGGATCAATCTGCTGCATCGCCGGTCCAAGATCTTCGATGAATTCATAAAAAGGCTTCTGAACCGTTTCCACATACCGGTCATGGTTAGCATGAAAATATTCCGTATTGTTATGAAACTTCAGATCCAGGAAAAACCGGACTGTTTCATCTGTAAAACCGGTAAACATTTAGCCTCCAAAAACCGACTTCGGTTTATTTTTTGATTTCAACAGGCAGTACGCCAGTCAGTTTCACGCTCAGTTCATCCGGCTGGCAGATTCCCGCATACAGCGTGTAGTGTTTGACTTTACAACGTTCGCCCATTTCGTTAATCACCGTATCGGTATATTGATCCAGCGGAACATCGAACAGTTTTGTCTCGCCGCTCTTCAGGGCGATCCTCCTGAAACCGCACAGTCTCGGATGCAAGGGAGCGTCCGGACTTTCGCACGCGGTATACACCTGCAGAACCGTTTCACCGTCACGGTTGCCTGTGTTGCTTATTTCAATCGTCACCGTATTGTCTTTTTCCTTGGCGCCTTTCACGGCGAAATCGGTATAACTCAAGCCAAATCCGAAGGGATACAGCGGTTTTCCTGTAAAATACCGATAGGTCCTGTTGGCCATGTTGTAATTCTCAAAATCCGGCAGGTCACTGACATCCCTGTAGAAGGTCAGCGGCAGATGCCCGCTGAAATTTTCTTCACCAAACAGAAGCTCTGCCAGGGCCGTTCCGCCGGCCTGCCCAGGATACCAGGCAAAGACCTTCGCATTTCCTTCCGCCACATTCAGGCTCGACCCGGCAGCGATAACCGTAACCAGTTTCTTAGCACTCTTCTCGAGGGTTTTCAGGAGTTTCCGCTGGCTTTCGGGAATCAGCAGGTCATTCTTATCCCCGCTGAAGTATTCGTTGCCCGTGTCTCCTTCCTCTCCTTCCAGGCCGGCATCCAGGCCCACGCAGGCAACCGTGACATCCGCAATTTCCGCATACATGGCCGCTTCCGCCAGCCGGTCGTCAGCCAGCGCAAGATTGGAGGTCCTGTCCTTGAACAGATGACATCCGAGGCTGTAAAGCACCCGGATTCCGTGTTTTTCGGCATACGCACGCAAACCGGCAAGGAATGTGACATACCGGCTGCTTGTCCCGTTATAGTTCCCTTCCAGAGCCATGACGCTGTCAGCGTTCGGCCCGATCACAGCAATCGTCTTTGTTCTGTGCGGATCCAGCGGAAGCGTTCCGTCGTTCTCCAGCAGCACCATGCTCTTTTCTGCCGCTTTCAGCGCCAGCGCCGCATGTTCATCCGTATCTGTATCCGTAACCGGAATCTGATCATATTCACAATCGTCAGCAAAAAGGCCCAGCAGGAAACGGGTCGTAAACAGCCGCTCGCAGGCCGTTGTGATCTGCTCTTCTGTCACCAGTCCTTCCTGCACAGCTTCCAGCATATGCAGGTAAGTGTTTCCGCAGTTCAGGTCACACCCGTTCCGGATGGCCAGCGCAGCGCTTTCCGGTGCGGTCGCCGTAACCTTGTGATTCTCATGAAAATCACGGACAGCCCAGCAGTCGCTGACCACATGCCCTTTGAAGCCCCATTTTTCCCGCAGGGTCTTTTTCAGCAGGGTCTCGCTGCCGCATGCCGGTTCACCGTTTACCCGGTTATACGCCCCCATGACCGATTCGACTTCAGCTTCTTTCACCGTTGCCTCAAATGCCGGCAGGTAAGTCTCATTCATATCCTTTGCATTTGCTTTCGCGTCAAAATGATGGCGAACAGCTTCCGGACCGGAATGCACAGCGAAATGTTTGCTGCAGGCGGCAACTTTAAGATATTTTCCGTCCCCCTGGAGACCTTTGATGAAACGGACACCAAGCCTGGAGGTCAGATACGGATCCTCTCCGTAGGTTTCATGGCCCCTGCCCCAGCGCGGATCCCTGAAAATGTTGATATTCGGACTCCAGACTGTCAGGCCTTTATAGATATCCCGGTCACCATGACGGCTCTGGCCGTTATACTTCGCCCTGGCTTCCTGAGCGATTACAGCGGCAATTTCTTCCTGCATGTCTTCATCAAACATCGCCGCAAGCCCGATCGCCTGCGGAAAAACGGTGGCCGTCCCGGCGCGCGCAACACCGTGAAGCACCTCATTCCACCAGTTGTATGCGGGAATGCCGAGGCGGTCGATCGCGGGTGCGTCATATTTCAGCTGGGAAGCTTTTTCCTCCAGTGTCATCCTGCTGACCAGTTCTTTTGCTTTCTCTATCGCTTCTTCTCTGTTTCTCATGCTTTCAACCCCCATAAGCATACATTCTCTGAATATAAATATTAAACATTTCAGTCCTTTTTTCCTTTATTTGTCCGCACAAAAAAAGAAGCTGTCATACGAACAGCTCCTCTTCAGCACAAATCAGACGCGCTTAACTTCCTTGATCTTTGCCGCTTTGCCCTGACGCTCACGCAGGTAGTACAGCTTCGCCCTGCGAACCTTACCACGGCGGATCAGATCCACATGGTCAACGCGGGGAGAATGGATCGGGAAAGTACGTTCGACACCAATGCCATAGGAAACGCGGCGAACCGTAAAGGTTTCACGAATGCCGCCGTTACGCTTGGCAATCACGGTACCTTCAAAAGCCTGCAGACGTTCACGGTTGCCTTCAACAACCTTGACCCATACACGCACGGTATCACCCACATTGAACTGGGGAGCATCGCTGCGCAGCTGCTTTGCTTCGATGGAACGGATCAGTTCGTTCATTGTTTGTGCCTCCTTCCCTCATAGACGTTCATGACCCGGCGGTTCACCCGAACGGATGAATCATCTGCTCCGGACAGCGGACCGTCCGCATAACAAAAAACAGTATATCATCATTGTCCCACTGATGCAAGCAAAAATTTTACAGATCAATGAACTTCTCAAACTCCGGCAGGATTCCGATCCCGTCCGGATAATGGGCTGCGAACTGCGGAACCGCATGTGACGGAAAGCTGTTTCCTTCAATGAAGGTCGGGCCTTTCTCCGTAATTGCCACATCCCAGGCGATGAATCGCATCTGCGGGATTTTCTGTGCTGCGTCCAGACACATCTGCTTGGCTTCCTCCCAGAACGGAATCTGGAAGCCGATGATGCTCGTATTGGTTATCGGATGTTTGATAAAGGTGTTTCCCTGCTTATCCGCACCAACAGTCAGCAACTTACCCGTTTCCAGGTTGATCCTTGCGGCCATGCCGCCGCAGTCCACGTTATCCATTACCTTTCCGTTTCCGATGCGCAGAAAGGCATAGACAATTCCCTGCTGTTTATCGCCCAGAAGCGTCGCAATCCGGCAGGTATTGACCGATGTAGGACAGAGCGACGCCATTTTCGGATGCTGAATCACGATTTCTTCCAGAATACCGTTGCCATGTTCCCTCAGCGTTTTCAGGAAGGTTTCGCTGCCGTCTTTCCAGTCTTCCTTTGTGTATTTCTGAATCCCGACACCGCTTGAGCCTTCAATCGGCTTCCAGATCAGCTGTGTCTGATGCCTGCAGAAAGCTTCAAGCTCTTCGGCGGTCGTTTCCTCATTGATCCGCATCCACTTGCGCGGAATCCATTCCTTAAAAAACTCGTTGAACTCCGCTTTATCGTCAAACGTATGCCAGTATTCCTTCGGATTCATCCGCCGCACGATGTCATTGGAAATCCCGCGGGTGATCACAGTCTCGCGCTGCTCATCGTTCAGCTTATACATCTGCGCGATCTTGTAGTCCATATAGCCGGCATTGTACTTTACGCCGCATTTCAGCATATCCTTCGCCAGCCAGATCCGGCTCTTGCCGCTCCGCTTTTTCAGGATCCCGGTCGTCTTCCACAGCGCTTTATAATCCATTTTGACGACTCTTTTTCGAAAGTATTCGATCCGTGACATCGGTTCTGTCCTTCTTTCTTATACATTAAACCGGAATAATGTAATGTCTCCGTCCTTCATTACATAATCCTTACCTTCACTGCGGACAAGCCCTTTCTCCTTGCAGGCTGCCATGCTGCCGTTCTCCTGCAGCTGTTCAAACGGGACAACTTCCGCGCGGATAAAGCCCTTCTCGAAGTCCGTATGGATCTTTCCAGCAGCCTGCGGCGCTTTCGTCCCCTTCACAATTGTCCATGCGCGGCATTCATCCTCGCCGGACGTAAGGAACGAAATCAGTCCCAGCAGCCGATAACTGGCTGTAATCAGCCGGTCCAGACCGCTTTGCCCGATACCCAGTTCCTCCAGGAATTCTTTCTTCTCTTCGGCACTCATGGAAGCAATATCCTGCTCAATCGCAGCGGAAATGACAATCACTTCCGCATTTTCCGCCGCGGCCGCTTCTTTGACCTTCTTCACAAAGGGAATCTCATCCTCGTCTTTACCCAGGTCATCCTCCGCGATATTGGCGGCGTAAATAACGGGTTTGGTGGTCAGCAGGAACCAGCTGTTCAGGATCTGCTTTTCATCATCTGTCACTTCCAGGGTCCGGGCAGGCTTCCCGCTTTCCAGATGAGTGTAAAGACGTTCCGCCAGTCCGGCCTCTTCAGCTGCTTTCTTATCCCCGCCCCGGTAGCTCTTTTCGGCCTTTTCCTTGCGTTTCTGTACCGTTTCCATATCCGCAAAGATCAGCTCAAGATTGATGGTCTCGATGTCGCGCATGGGATCCACCGATCCATCCACATGGATGATATTGTCATCCTCAAAGCAGCGCACAACGTGTACAATGGCATCCACTTCCCGGATGTGGGATAGGAATTTGTTTCCCAGCCCCTCGCCCCTGCTTGCGCCTCTGACAAGACCCGCGATATCCACAAATTCAATAATTGCAGGCGTCACTTTTTTCGGATGATACATATCGGCCAGCACGTCCAGCCGATAATCCGGTACCGGTACAATCCCGGTGTTCGGCTCAATCGTGCAGAAAGGATAGTTCTCCGCCTGTGCGCCTGCATTGGTAATTGCATTGAATAAAGTGCTTTTTCCGACATTCGGAAGACCGACAACTCCGAGTTTCATGGTCCGCCGTACTCCCTTCCATACCATCAGATTCCTGTATTCACATACAAATTAAAATTATATAGATCACTTCTGCATCAGTCAAGCTTTCCTCATAAACAGGTCGCTTTCCAAACCTTCCCTGTTATGGTAAAATAATATGTTGAAATTAATCAGGAGGGATGCTTATGTCCATCGTTCATAGTCTGATTCTGGGTGTAATCCAGGGTCTCGGAGAGTTTTTGCCGATTTCATCCAGCGGTCATCTTTTACTGGCCCGGATCTTTTTCGGCATTCAGACGGATACACCGGCCATGAAAATGCTGGATATTCTCCTCCATGTCGGCACACTCCTGCCGGTTTTGATTGTTTTCCGCAAGGAATGGATCGATATGATCCTTCATCCCATCCGGAACAAGACATTGATTCTGCTGATTGCTGCTTCCGTTCCGACGCTTGCCGTTTATCTGCTTGCAAAAAAGTTTATTGTTGTAAACGGTTTTGAGGGGTTCGCTATCTTTGACAGCGGATGGTTCCTCGGCGTTTCATTCCTGATTACCGCAGTGTTTCTCCTGCTTTGTGATTTTTTTGCTTCCCGGAAAAAGCCGAAAGTGAAAAAAGTCGGTTTTCCGCAGGCCATTGTGATGGGCCTGTTCCAGGGCGTCGGGATGATCCCCGGCATTTCCCGCAGCGGCTCCACTATCCTGGGCGGAACAGCCACGGGGCTTTCGAAACCGCTCGCAGCCAAGTTCTCCTTTATGATGAGCGCTCCCGCGATTCTGGGTTCCCTTCTCATGGAGGGTAAGGATGCCATTAAGGAGGGATATATTAGTCAGATTGAGCTGGTTCCAACCCTGATCGGTGTAATCGCGGCAGCCATCGTCGGATATCTCGCCATCCGTTTTATGCTCAGGATCATCGCGAGAGTTCCGCTTGCCTGGTTCGCACTTTATCTGGCTGTTATCGGAGTGGCATTCCTGGCGCTTCAGTACTTCGGCCTGCTGAACGTTCCGCCTTTTGCTGTCCCTGCCGAGATTTCTTTCGGCTGACAGTGTAATTTTTATCTTACAGAAAGGAGGTTTAAAAAGTGAAAAAAGCAGCTTTTTTCCTTGCTTTGACTCTCTTTTTGGCCTCCTTTTTCCCGGCTTATGCCGCAAAAAAGAATTCTGAACCGGTTGTAACCGCCGAACCCATCCCCGAACCAACTGCGAATCCCGACGCCGCTCCTTACGATCCCGAGCATCCCGATGAACTGGAACCTGACCAGCTGTGGGCCGCGTCCGCCGTTCTGATGACCCAGGACAAAGGAGAGGTCATCTTTGAAAAAGATCCGGACTCCATCCGTTATCCGGCTTCCATGACCAAGATCATGACTGTCTGGCTCGGCATCATGTTTGTGGAAGATCTCAACGAAACAGTTATCGTATCGGAAACGGCCGCCGCTGTCCCGGAAGACTCTTCCACCATGCATCTGAAGGCCGGAGAAGAAATACGTTTTATTGATGTTCTCTACGGGACCATGCTTGTTTCCGCCAACGACGGCGCGAACGTCATTGCCGAAGTGGTTTCCGGCGATATCCCCCGTTTTGTGGATCTGATGAACACAACAGCTCTGAACCTGGGCTGCCTGAATACCCATTTTATGAATCCGCACGGATATCATGATGACAATCATTATTCCACAGCCCGGGATATGGCGATCATCGCACGGGAAGCCATGAAGAATGAAACTTTCCGAGAGATTGCCCGTACTATCTCCTATCAGGTTCCGCGCACCAACATGCAGCGGGCCAGGACTCTCACTACCAAGTCCGATTATATGCTCCCAGGATCCGAGGAAGAACCCAACAAGTATTACTATGAGTACGCCACCGGTATCAAAACAGGTTCCCACTCACAGTCCGGCTGGTGCTTCTGCGGTGCAGCCTCCAAAGACGGCGTGGATCTGATTTCCGTTGTCATGTTCACCGGTAAACGCAACCGCTGGAACGATACCGTAAAGCTTATGAATTATGGCTTCAGCCAGTATCAGAGCGTTACCGTGGCGGATCTGTACAATATGAACCCCATTACAATCGAAACCAGCAATTACTCCACTTCGGACACTAACCGCGGAAAAGTAAAGCTGCTGTGCAAGCCGTTGGAGGGTTCCGCTACAATCGTTGCAACCAAGGCTGATGTCAAACGAATGGCCGATAACCTGACTGATCTGGTCTTCATTCAATACGACCGGGACTTCCAGGCGCCGATTGAAGCAGGCGAACAGATCGGAACGATGACCTATTTCCCGGAGAAAGGTGATCCGGTGGTCTATGCGCTGACCGCAGCCCGCAGTGTGGAACAGCGTACCAATGTCCCGAAGTCCCTCGATGAGATCGTGGCGGAAACGTATGCGGATCCCAATCCATTCCCGCCTTTCAATTTTGAATTTGCCCTTACCCTTTTTGCACCGTTGGTTGTTCTCGGCGTCGTCATTTTCCTGATCAGAAGAGCCCGTAAAAACAGGAGAGCGCACAAACTGCGCCCTCCCAAACCCGTCAACCGCTATGTGAAATAACACCTTTCAGTACACTATCATTTAAGATTCCATCGGAAGCACAACAGAGAATAACGTGCCCGCCCCGGGTTTGGACCGGACCCGGATTTTTCCGTTGTGTGCAACAACTATAATGCGTGCAATACTCAGCCCGAGGCCATGACCGCCTGTCTCTGATTTTCGAGCCTTGTCGCTGCGGTAAAAACGGTCAAAAATCTTCGGCAGATCTTCAGCCGGAATTCCCTGCCCTTCATCCCGGATATTCAAGCTGCAGGTTCCGTCCGTTTCTTTATGACAGCTCAGGAAGATATTCGTACCTGCTTCTGAATATTTGACAGCATTGTCGCACAAAATCCGCAGTACCTGCTTAATCATGTTCCTGTCCGCTTTCAGTTGTACATTGTCAGCTTCTTCCAGATGGAAATGATGCTCTTCATGCACCATGATTTCTTCTTTCAGTACTTCCTGAACCAGTTCATCTGCACTGAATTCAGACACTTCCATCATCATGGTTTTCTTGTCATGCCTGGCCAGAAAGAGCAGACTCTCGACGAGGTCCTTCATTCCGTCTGTTTCCTGGGAAATCGCTGTGATTCCCTCATCAAGGACTTCCGGATCATCTTTTCCCCAGCGTTTGAGCATATCGGTATAACCGCGAATGACAGCAATAGGCGTCCTGAGCTCATGACTCGCGTCGGAAACGAACTGTTTCTGACTGTTATAGCTCCGTTCGATCCGATCAAGCATCCGGTTGATAACCGTCGCCAGGTCCTTCAGTTCATTCTTGGTCCCTGCAATATTGATCCGATTGGAAAGATTGCTTTCCGAAAGCGTCTCCGCCATGGAGGTAATATCCCGGATTGGTGCGAGCACCCGCTTGTTGAGTCGTTTCTCATGCCGGAAGAAATAGATCATCCGGATCACATCACACAGCAGGGCGCCGAAAATCATAAAGCTCCAGAACATCAGGATTTCCGGAAGCTGAAGGGTTACCAGCCATTCTTCCCCGCTCTTCGCCGAATAATAAAACCGGAAAAGCTTTTCCGGGATTACCTTCCCGAACATCACTGATAGCTGCTGGCCGATCCTGGGAAACAGTTTCGTCTCGGGGACAATATCGGACCGGACAACCGTCAGATAGCCGCTTTCCTTTTCAGTTTCACCTTCTTCCCAGGTCTCCTTCTGCAGGTTCTGAAGCGTTCTCGAAACGGGAACGGATACTGCAAAGCAGAATACAATCGTCAGGACCAGGCAAATCGGCAAAAAGCTTCTCAATAGCTGTATACAGTAGTGAAGCGCAATCCGGAAGGTTAACGAAAGCCTGATCCGGCTCAGTCCGCCATGGATACTGCCGCTCATCCGGTTGGCGATCACCAGGTCCCTGGTTTCGGGATTCTGTTTTTTTTCTTTATTCTTCGTCTTCTTCATAATTGAACAGGTAACCGACCGACCGGATCGTATGGATCGTCTTGATGTGATACCGGTCGTCGATTTTATGCCTTAAATAACGAATGTAAACGTCTACAATATTGGAATCACCGATATAATCATAGCCCCACACTTCGTTCATCAACTGATCGCGTGTGACCGCTTTCCCCTGATGTTCCATCAGGTATTTCAGGGTGTCAAATTCCTTGCGTGTCAGCGCCACAGGCTCCCCTTTGACATGCACCTGCCAGGAAGCCGTGTCCACCGTAATACAGCCGGCCTGAAGGCACTGATCGCTCTTTGCTTCGTGGGCAGCCTGATCCCGCGCCCGGGTCTTTTTCAGCGCAACCCGGATCCGCGCCAGCAATTCCTCAATAGCAAACGGTTTGGTCACGTAATCGTCCGCACCCATATCCAGCCCCATCACCTTGTCGCTGACGTCGTCTTTCGCTGTCAGCATGATAATCGGAACGTCGCTGGTATGACGAAGCCGGCGGCATACTTCAATTCCGCTCAGCTCCGGGAGCATCAGGTCAAGGATCAGCAGATCAGGGTCCTCGTTCATTGCCGTCTCCAGGCCGCTCCGGCCGTCAAAGGAAGTCAGAACATCGTACCCTTCATGTTTCAGTTCCAGTTCCAGAAACCGCGCGATCTTCTTTTCATCTTCAACAATCAGTATCGTGGCCATTCCGTAAGCTCCTTTGTCTGGTTATGTGCAAACGCAGGAGATACGGATGCATCTCCCGCTGTTTGTTATCAATTAGCCTACCGTGACGGAGGAAAAACCGTCCTGATCGTCATCAATCTCAACTTTCCCCTCTTTGGTCTCAGCCTGAACGGGAATCTGGATCGTCGGGACTTCGGAAGCAGCTGCCGAATAAGCACTGTGATAGGTTGTTGCAGCCGGGTTGGATTCAAAGAAGGAATCCATGGTTTCTTCCATCTCTTTTGTTTGTCTTTTCAAGGCTTCGGCAGGATCTTCATCAGGTTTCGTATCCATCTTTTCCGTTACCTTTGCCTTGGCATCCGACACAGTGGATTTCACTGCTTCTTTTGTTTTGTCAAATGTTTCGGTTACCACATTCCCTTTTTTGTCGTCCGTAAAGGACTGCACAGCACTGGAAACGGAACTCTTCGCATTCTGGGCTGCGTTCTTCACCATTTTCTCCAGATTTTCTGAGGCAAATTCCTCATCCTGCTTGGTGAAGGAGAACTGATACCCCAGAATCAGGGAAAGAATAAATCCGAAGATTGTCATATGCGGCGCAAAGATCAGGCACAGCGCTCCGAACAGCACGGAGAAGTTCAGCACCGTTGTCTTTCCCTTTGAAACCTTGACCCGGCTCATGTACAGCTTCTGAAGAATGTTCAGTGCCTTCTGTTTGGTTTCATTCTGCTTCGTTTCACTATGTCCGGTATATTCTCTGCTCGCGTTTTCCATTTTCGGTTCCTCCTTCAGTCTTCCGTTCTTTTCCAGATCGATCAATGCACGGGCCAGATTGCCATCGTGATAATCAAGAAGGGCTACAGCCTCCTGATAAGTCATACCGCTTTTCTTTCGCAGTATTTCGATGTCTTCAATCGTATAACTTGCCATTTTCCGGCTCTCCTTTCCTGTCGGCTCACCCGACACGTGCATGATAGCATATCCGGATCCGTTTGTTCTGAAAAACAGGCAAAGACTTCATGAGAATCAGATTAAAGATTTCAGGACGGCCTCTCATTCTTCCGGTGTCCGAAAGCGGTCTTCCGTATTTTATCATATTCAGGTCATAGTGAACATGCCTTTTTATCCGTTCTGATCATATCGGAGCGTAATATATCCGCATTCTTTCAAAGAATCTTCATCTTTACAGAAAAAAGCCCTTGTGGTACGATTATCTGAGAAATTTCCATAATATATACGGGAGGATCACATTGTCATGAGCAAAGATCAGATTATTAACGGAAACACTATCCTCGGTATTGAATTCGGTTCCACACGGATCAAGAGCATTCTGATCGACAAAGATCATAATGTGATCGCCTCCGGCAGTCATGAGTGGGAGAACGATTATATTGACGGTATCTGGACATACAGTGAAAAAAACATCATGAACGGCCTGAAGTCCAGCTATGCCGACCTGAAAAAGGATGTCATGGATCGCTATGGCGTTCCGCTGAAAAAGCTGGCCGGCCTTGGCATCAGCGCCATGATGCACGGTTATCTTCCTTTTGACAAGGAGATGAACCTGCTCGTTCCCTTCCGGACCTGGCGGAACACCATCACGGGGGAAGCTGCCGGAAAGCTTACGGAAGTCTTCCATTTCAATATGCCCCAGCGCTGGAGCCTGAGCCATCTGTACCAGGCTATCCTGAACAATGAGGAGCATGTGAAGGATATCGATTTTCTGACTACGCTTGCCGGCTGGATTCATTATCTGCTTACCGGTGAAAAAGTGCTCGGCGTAGGGGATGCTTCCGGTATGATGCCGATCTATCCCGACACCTGCGATTTTGACGCTAACATGATCGCGTCTTTTGACAAGCTGATTGCAGACCGCCAGTATCCGTGGAAACTGAGAGACATTCTTCCAAAGGTGCTCTGTGCGGGCGAAAACGCCGGCACGCTTACAGCGGAGGGCGCAAAACTGCTTGATCCGGACGGCGATCTTGAGCCGGGCTGTCCGCTGTGCCCTCCCGAAGGCGATGCCGGAACCGGTATGGCTGCCACCAACAGCGTCCGTGAGCGGACCGGCAACGTCAGCGCCGGTACTTCCATTTTCAGCATGATCGTTCTGGAAAAGCCGCTGGCTAATGTTTATCCCGAAATCGATATTGTCACTACGCCTGCCGGCAAGCCGGTGGCCATGGTTCATTGCAACAGCTGCACTAACGAAATCAACGCCTGGGTTTCCATCTTCCGCGAATTTGCAGATCTGATGGGGCTGCATACGGATGTCAGTGATGTGTTCAGAAAGCTGTTCCTCCTTTCCAGGGAAGCGGAAAAGGATTGCGGTGGTCTCGTTACCTTCAATTATCTTGCCGGCGAACCGGTTACCGGCGTTTCCGAAGGCCGCCCCATGTTTGTCCGTTCTCCCGACGCCCGTTTTACCCTGGCCAATTTCATGCGGTCCCAGATCTATGCCGCCATGGAAACACTCAAATACGGTATGGAAATCATTCAGCACGAAGCCATCGCTATCGATCGTGTCTATGGCCATGGCGGTCTGTTTAAGACAGAGGGAGTCGCGCAGAGAGACTTGGCCGCCGCAATCCATGCGCCGGTCACCGTCATGGAAACCGCCGGGGAAGGCGGCGCCTGGGGTATTGCTCTGCTCGCCGATTATATGGTGTATCATGCAGAGGGTGAATCGCTTGAAGATTATCTGGACAACCATGTCTTCAACGGAATGAAGCAAAGCACGGTGGAGCCCGATCCGGAAGACGAAAAAGGATTTGACCTTTATATGAAACGGTTTGTTTCCTGCTTGCCGGTACAGAAAGCCGCCGGTACCGAATTCAAGGATTAATCCGGAGGTGTTCCTTTGATTTCCGTCAGGGATTTTGAGCATGCGCTGAAGCTGACAACACTGTCCCCCTCTACCAAAACAGAGTGGGATATCCGCACGCCGGACCTGAACCGCCCCGGAATGCAGTTCTGCGGTTTCTATGAGTTCTTTGCCTTTGAGCGTCCCCAGGTCATCGGGAAAGCCGAGATGGCTTATCTGGAGGAACAGAACGAATCATCCAGAAAAGAGATTCTCGAACGCTATTTCAGCCATCCGATCCCCTGTGTCGTGATCTGCAGAAATCTTATCCCTCCTGACGAACTGCTTTCTGTTGCCCGGGCGCATAATGTACCCGTTTATTCCAGCCCGCTGGTAACCAGCAAGTTTGTCGCCCTTGCGATCAACTACCTGAACCGTTCCCTCGCCCCGCATATAACAAGGCACGGTGTGCTTCTGGACGTATACGGCATCGGCGTTTTCCTTTCAGGCAAGAGCGGCGTCGGCAAAAGTGAGGCTGCCCTTGAGCTTGTCAAGCGCGGGCACCAGCTGGTCGCTGATGATGTCGTTGATATCTGCAGGATCTCGGACAACCGGCTGATCGGTACCTGTCCGGAAAAGGTGCGGCATCTCATGGAGATCCGCGGTATCGGTGTCATTGATGTAAAAGCCATGTACGGAATCGGCGCGGTAGCTTTTTCGAAAACGATCGATCTGATCATTGAGCTGGAAACATGGGACGAAAATAAGGCATATGACCGGATCGGACTGCAGGATGACCAGATCGAGATCATGGGCGTCCATGTTCCTCATCAGACCATGCCGATCAAACCCGGCAGGAACCTGGCCATTATTGTGGAGGTCGCTGCGCGTAATTTCAGTCTGAAGCGTGCGGGATACAACGCAGCACGTGAACTGACCGCATTGATTCAGGATGATTCAAACGATTATAAATAATATCTGGGAGGCCAAAATATGAGAATCGGTATTGACGTCGGGGGCACCGGCATCCAGGTCGGCCTGGTCAACAAGCAGCTTCAGATCATTTCCGAGGCTTCAATTCCGACCAGAACAGACATCCCTTTTGATGAACAGGTTGAGCAGATTGCTTCCTGCGTTTTGTCCGTCATTTCATCCGCTGGATTGAAACCGGAAGAGATTGAATCTGTCGGCGTCGGCATCCCCGGAATCGCTTCGAGTACGGGTGAGATTATCAAGTGTACCAATATGGGCTGGCATCACGTTCCCTTCGGGGATGTTTTCAAACGTTTCTACAACAAGCCTGTGTTTGTGGATAACGATGCCAATGTCGCTGCACTGGCTGAAAGTGTCGCCGGCGTGAGCGCCGGAACATCCTCCAGCGTGTTTATTACGATCGGTACCGGCATCGGAAGCGGGATCATTATCGATGGGAAGATCTGGAAGGGCTGCCACGGCATAGGGGGAGAACTTGGCCATGTAATCTTTGATCTGGATGGGGTCCCCTGCTCCTGCGGCAACCACGGATGTCTGGAGCGTTACTGCTCCGCAACGGCAATCATCCGCATGGGGCGTGAAGCTGTCAAGCAGCATCCTGACTCCCTGTTGCTCAAACTTGCGGATAATAACCCGTCAAACATTAACGCTAAGATCGTCTTTGACGCCGCCCGTCAGGAAGATCCTGTCGCCGTGGAAGTCTATCACCGGTTTATCGGTTATCTGGCCCAGGCAGTCGCCAGCGTTGTCAACCTGATTGATCCGGAAGTGATTGTCCTCGGCGGCGGCGTCAGCAAGGCAGGTACTTTCCTGCTTCGTCCCCTGATCCGTGAATTCCCCCGTTACGTTCTTTTCGATGACCAGCCTCTGCCGGAGATCAAACTGGCTGTGCTCGGGTCCGAAGCCGGTATCATCGGCGCAGCCATGCTGTCCTGATGTTCTTTCTCCGGCATATGACAAGCTCTTTGTTTTGAAAGGAAAACCTCAGCGATGTCCGATTTCTTATTCAGCCGCCGTCGGGACGGCACCTATCGCCTTGACACCTATGAAGGAGCCGAAAGCACGGTTGTTATTCCCTCTTCCTTTGAGGGCAAACCTGTTACTTCCATCGCAGACAACGCTTTTTCCTGGTCCTTTGTCCGGAAAGTAATCATTCCGGATTCCGTAACACAGATCGGCGAAGCAGCGTTTTCCTGGTGTGAATCCCTGATCAGCGTCGAGATTCCCGATACTGTGAAGATCATCGGTGAATGGGCATTTATCGGTTGCTCTTCGCTGAAGTCGATCCATCTTCCTGACGGGCTGAGGAAGATCAATTATTCGACCTTCCAGTCCTGCTCTTCCCTGGTCTCCATCGAAATCCCCGATTCTGTTAAATCAATCGGCCCCGAAGCATTTTCCGAATGCAGGAGCCTTACAAATGTAAAACTGTCCGATTCACTGACATCTCTTGGTGACAATGCATTCGCATCCTGTGATTCGCTGACTGAAGTGAATCTTCCCAACACCCTTTCAGATCTCGGCAGTGAGGTTTTCTCTGGCTGTACAGCGCTTTCTTCTTTTGTCATTGCCGAGGATCATCCTGTTTTTTGCTCAAAGGACGGCGTTCTCTTTAATAAAAAAGATAAACGGCTGATTTATTATCCTTTCAGCAAAAAAGAAAAACGTTATGAAATTCCGGAAGGCGTTGAGTTCATTGCAGAGGAGGCTTTTGCAAACCGGAACCATCTGGAGGAGATCATCATTCCCGATTCCGTAACCCAGATCGAGCCCAAAGCTTTTTACGGCTGCCGCGGGTTGAAGTCTATCGTGATCCCTTCTTCAGTCATCCGTCTCGGAAGCAGCGCATTTCACAGTTGCTCATCTCTCAGGCAAGTGACTCTTTCAGAGAACCTGGTGGCGATCGAGTATTCCGTTTTCTATGCTTGCAGCAATCTGGAATCCATTCAGCTCCCGGAAAAGATCAGGATCATCTCTCCCTGCGCGTTCAGCGGCTGCAGTACGCTTTCATCCATCACTTTCCCGGACGGTCTGATTGATATCGGGGAATCCGCCTTTGAAGGCTGCCGATCCCTTGAAAGCATAACGCTTCCGGACAATTTTGAAACGCTCGGAGCCCATGCTTTCGGATCCTGCACAATGCTTGATTCAGTCATCCTTTCCGGCAAAATCAAAATTATTCCGCTTCAGGCTTTTGCCCGGTGCGACAATCTGAACCATGTCAAGCTGCCTGAAGGGCTGGAGGAAATCAAAAGCGAGGCTTTTGACAGCTGCGAAAACCTGCTTACCCTGCAGATCCCGGAAAACGTTATGGATATAGAGCCGGACGCATTTATCAACTGCCGGCATCTGATGCTCTTCGTATATCCCGATTCCTACGCGGAAAACTATGCCCGCGACCGTGACATTCTGTATTCTGAAATGTGATTCCGCCCCCATCGAAAAAGAGCTGCCTTCCGACAGCTCTTTTCAATATGTTCAGATTACTGTTTGGCGCCGCATTCCGGGCAGAACTTTGTCCCCGCCGGAATTTGCGCGCCGCAGGCCGTGCAGAAAGCGCCGGCTGCCTGTTTTGCGCCGCATTCCGGGCAGAACTTCGTCCCCGCCGGAATCTGTGCACCGCAGGCAGAGCAGACAGCACCGGCTGCAGGAGCAGCGGGAGCGGCCGGCTGAGCGGGATTCATGCTCTGGGCAAACATCTGCCCCATGGCAGCCCCGGCACCCATACCGACACCCATGCCAGCCATACCGTTACCGTTGGTGGCAGCATCCCGCATCGCTTCAGCCGCCTGATACTTGGCATACTGATCCAGATTCCCGAGCACGCCCATGGAAGTCCGCTTGTCCATGCTCTTCTCGACTTCCTCGGGAAGGGAAATGTTCTCGATCACAAAGCTGCACAGTGTCAGGCCAAGGGGCGCAATCTTGGGATTGATAGCCTTCAATGCATAGCTGGCCAGTTCATCGTAATTCGCCGCAAGATCCAGCGCAGGGATCTTGCTCTCTGCAATCGCATCGCTCAGTCCGCTGACCAGCGTCCGCTTGATCTGTCCTTCCACGCCGTCAACCGTGAACAGTTCAGCTGTACCAAAGACTTCCTTCAGGAAAGCAACCGGATCAGCCACCTTGAAGCTATAGATACCGAATGCCCGGAGACGGATCATTCCAAACTCGGCATCCCGCATCATCACAGGATTGCTGGTTCCCCACTTCATATCCAGAAACTGTTTGGTATTCACAAAGTAAACATCGGACTTAAAGGGGCTGTTGAAACCGTATTTCCAGCTCTTCAGTGCGGTCAGGATGGGCATGTTGCTGGTCGAAAGCTCATACCGTCCGGGTCCGAACACATCCGCGAGCTCCCCTTCGTTGACAAAGATGGCAGCCTGGCTCTCACGAACAGTCAGCTGCGCGCCCATCATGATCTCTTTTCCGTTCATGTCATACTTATGAACCATCGTTTTGGAAGAACTGTCGGTCCATTCAATAACATCAATCAGTTGGCCTTTGATCTTGTCGAGAATACCCATCTTTTTCCCCTCGCTTTTCTATGTTTTTCTTTATTCATCCGTATCACAGCACAGAGAATTCAGTGCCTGTAATACGCGGATATCAATAATATGCATTTCCACACCGAAGTATTCTTTCATGTGCTCGATACTTTCAGCGGCATATGCCGTCAACATAGCAGTCATTGCATTTACGGTCAACGGTGTTTCCACCCCGTGCAACGGACAGGCAAGCACCAAAATCCGCCCGTCGGTATTGATTGTAGGCAAGATATGAATCCCGTTTCTGTCACCCGCAAAGGAATTCCGCAGCGCCATCTCAAGCCGGTCCGTCCCGTAATGCCAGCGTCCTTCAAGCTGGTCATAAGGTGCTGTCTGCTCAATCTCAATCAGGAGACATGGCCTGTCGGCATCCATCCGGCTTCTCAGCAGACGCATATTGCGGCGAAGATCTTCACTGGTCCGAACCTTTCCGTTCAGCAGTTTACGGAAGAACTCATGCCTGCAGATCTGCAGCACATCTCTTGTATTGAACCGTTCATTGTAAAAATCCGCATGCAGCCGATTCAGCAGGATTTTCAATTCACTCAGGTAGCGGAGAACTTCCTCCTCCGTCCTTCCGCCTTCAAAAATCGAAACATCCGGGAAATACTCCTGCAGATAAGCCAGGAGTTTTTCCTCTTCTTCCGGATCGCTCAGCGCAATGCAGATCCCGTCCGCATGATGCTTGGCGAGGCTGTCAACTGCTCCTTCGAAATCATGGCGGATATGCGGCGCCTTAAAACCATTCATTTCCCAGTTGCTGACCTGGGCAAACGCATTCAGCACGTCCTCCTGATCGGATACAAGCAACAGTTTGTACATTCCTGACCTCCGAAGCTTCCTGAATCTGATACCTGTGTATTATATCTCACACCAGGCGATAATGCAATATTCCTTTACTTTTCCGTGTTTTCCTGCAGTTTTTCTTTCGTGACTTCAAATGCTTTTTTCAACTGAACATCCTTCTCCGTGTCAGCGAAATCATACATACCGTTATCCCCTTCAGGGAGCTCCACAATATATTCGGGTGTAATGCCCACCTGATGAACTGCCTCGCCGTTGGGCGTAAAATACTGAGCAATCGTCATCTGGAAGCCTGCTCCCTTGTCTCCGACGGGGTAAACACCCTGAATAATCCCCTTGCCGAAGCTTTTAACACCGACAACGGATGCGTCTGCACAGTCACGAAGCGCTCCGGTCAGAATTTCAGAAGAGCTGGCGCTGTTTTCATTAATCAGGATCGTCAGTGCCACATCCACTTTGCCGTTCCGGGTCGGATAGTCTTCATGATGTTCAACACCGTCCCGGTAAACCAGATAGCATAATTCTCCCTCATCCATGAACAGATCGGCAATATACTGTGCCTGATCAACCCATCCGCCCGGATTATCCCGCAGATCAAGAATGATACCCTTGGCGCCCATGGCGACCAGCTGGTTCAGCGCGGTTTCGAATTCTTTGTGGCAATTGCCGGCAAATTCATAAATCGCAATGTATCCGACTTCATCGTCAAGCATTTTGCTTTCAATCTGATTTACATTGATCTCTTTTCTGGTGATTGTAAACGTAATTTCTTCCCCGTCCCGCAGGAAGGTAACATCCACATCTGTTCCGGGAACGCCTCTCATGATGTCAACGGCTTCCTGAAGGTTGGAAGCTGTTACAAACATATCATCTCCGACCTTGTACAGGATATCTCCGCGCTGTACGCCTGCCTCCTCGGCCGGACTTCCGGCAAACACGCGGCTGATTGTGCATACCTGTGTTTCCATATTGGAACTGATCAGCACGCCGATACCGACATAATTACCTTCGTCATCCTTCCACATTTCCTCAAATTCTTCGGGATCATAATAGAATGTATAGGGATCATCAAGGCCCATCAGGACTCCCCGTGCCGCATATTCAATCATTTTATCCGGGTCTGTTTCCTTGTAGAAGTTCATGTTGGCGGCATCAAACAGAGAATAAACTTCCGCGAATTTCTGATACTTTTCATATTCTTCCCTGCTGATCGTCACGGTATCGCCTGTTTCATCGGAAGCGGGAGCTGTCAGATCCCCGCTTGTGATGACAGACTCTTCCGAAGGACCGAAAAGCGCTTCAAGTTTCGACGCGGGCACGAACGTACAGGAACACAGCAGCAGCAGGGTCAGCAGCAGGGAAAAAGCCAGCATCAAACTTTTTTTCATTCTCGGGTTCTCCTTTTAGTTCGATCATATGATCAGGTATTACCGGTCATCCCGCAGATCAGCCGGAAGATGACCGCATCCTCGAAAGTCCGCAGATCAAGCCCCGTATCACGCCTGATCTTATCGAGGCGGTAGATCAGTGTGTTCCGGTGGATAAAGAGTTCCCTGCTTGCAGCGGTAATACTCAGGTCATTGCGGAAAAAAACACGGATTGTTTCCATTGTCTCTTCATCCAGGGATTCCCCCCTGTTTCCGGAATGAAAATCCTGTATGAGCTTTTCTCGTTGCTCTGCGGGAATCAAGTCGATAATCCGCTCCAGCCTTTGACAGCTGTAGCGGTACAGCGTCCCGTTCGGATAAAAACGCGTACCGATCCGCAGGGCGCTTCGGGCCTCTTCGAAGCTTTTATTCAGCCCGGCAAGATCTTCGGCTTCTGTTCCGATTCCGGCCTGCAGGTCCGTAAATCCTTCGCTCACCATTGTATCAATGACCGCGGCGGTGTATTCCGCGATTTCTTCCTCGCTTCGGAATGCCGACTCCCTGATCAGGGCAAGCGTTTCCCGGTCTACCGCCACAATACGGTCTTCTTCTTCCAGCGGTGCGATTTCACCGAATATACGGTCCAACGGCTGATCCGGCGGATTTTTCACTCTGAACAGGACTGCCGTCCGTTTTTTTCTGAACTCAATCCCGTGTTTCTTCGCAAGGGCAGCTATCCGGTCAGGCTCTGCAACCGTGATGATCTGATACCATGCATCTTTCGGATTTACGCCGCCGGGGCCGCTTTGAATCTTCTGACGCACGGCGGAAATAACCTGACGGCCGTCATCAGTGTCCTCACAGCACAGAACGTCCCTGTCCATCATCAGGTAGATTTTCCCGTTCATCCGGCATACCGCGTCGGGAGTGCGCTCAAAAGAGCGGCGTACCTCTTCCGGAATCTGTTCCGAGGAAATCAGTTCGACTGCGGCACAGTGTTTATCCATAAGCCCCTCCCTGCAAAACTGCAGATATTATATCACAATCAATTCATAAATCAAAACGCGAATAAAGTCCAAAGCTTGAAACATATTTTTTTTGACTGTATAATTCTATTAATCCGCCGCAAGCGGCAGAAGGGAGGCATTCCGATGAGATACGCCAGATATTGGGTTGCGTGTTTTCTTTTGCTGTGCCTTCCGTTCAGGTCTGTGTACGCAGGACCCGATTTCCTTTTCAGCGATGATCGTTTCCGCGGGAAATTCACCACCGAAAACCTCGATGCCATCATTGATGAATATGAACTTTTCGACGGATGGTACTGGACGACCGAAGCGGAAGTTCCGCAGACCTTTCACGGACACCCCGAATGTCCGGGCTGGACCTCAACCTCAGAAGCCCATGGCCGCCGCAGCTGGCTCAATGGCTGGTACGGCTGCCGCTGGCCGATTGATCATGTCCGGAGCGCCGCTCCGGATCGTGGCGGCTATGCTGAATGTTTCGCCTTTGCCCAGTTTATCGGTTATCTTCTCTCGGGAGAAATCAATCCGCAGGGCAACTGGACCTTCTGGTATTCCTTTGACGATGCCGGGGAACTGCGTGCCGGAGATATTATCCGGACTGAATATAAATATAAGAAAAAAACGTATAATCACAGTGCCGTTGTCTATGCAGTCGAAGGCGATGACGTGCGTTTTATGCAGGTTTCCGGCGGATCCAACAACCTGATCTCAATCGGAAACGGCTTTACTGACGGGCACTATCAGAATGTCACTTCCATTGATCAGCTCAAACAGTTAAAAGGGGTCCGAATCTGCCGCTATATCCCGAAAGAATAAGACATTGAAGACTGAGCTTCAAAAAAAAACGATATAATAAAACAGGCCCGGCTTTCCGGACCTGTTTCTTCTCGGCAATTATCAAAAACATTGTTGCCGAAGGGGTCATAGGGGGCAAAGGCGCCAGTGGCGCCTTTGTTGGGAGGGCAGGAAAGCCCCCTATCCATTTTTACCTGTTCAGGATGGTCTTCTCGGTTTCCTTGTCAAAGAAGTGCAGATGCGTGGTGTCCATCGCAACCTTAATCTTCTGGCCGGCCTTGCTGGAGGTACGGGGGTCAACGCGGGCGATGATGTTCCCTTCTTTGCCGGTGGTGCTCAGGTACAGATAGGTCTCGGAACCCATCAGTTCTGTCACTTCAACATCAACATCAAAGGTAGCGGTAGCGTACTCAGCCAGCTTCTGCTCATCATCATGGATGTTCTCGGGACGGATGCCCATGATAACTTCCTTACCGATGTAGCTCTCATCAACAAACTTGGCGATCTTCTTCTCGGGTACGATGATCTTGTTTTCTCCGAACTTGGCAACAACATCCTGGCCTTCACGGTCAAGCTGAACGTTGAAGAAGTTCATCTGGGGGCTTCCGATGAAGCCGGCAACGAACTCATTCGCCGGATAGTCGTACAGGTTCTGAGGCGTATCCACCTGCTGCACAACGCCGTCCTTCATAACCACGATACGGCTGGCCATCGTCATAGCTTCGGTCTGGTCGTGTGTAACGTAGATGAAGGTGGTCTGCAGTCTCTGATGCAGCTTGGTAATTTCGGTACGCATGGCAACACGGAGCTTGGCATCCAGGTTGGACAGCGGTTCGTCAAACAGGAAGACCTTCGGCTCACGGACGATGGCACGGCCGAGTGCAACACGCTGACGCTGACCGCCGGACAGAGCCTTCGGCTTCCGGTTCAGCAGGTGAGCAATGTCAAGGATCTTGGCGGCTTCTTCCACGCGGCGCTTAATCTCATCCTTGGGGGTCTTGCGCAGCTTCAGGCCGAAAGCCATGTTGTCGAACACGGTCATATGGGGATACAGGGCGTAGTTCTGGAACACCATGGCGATATCGCGATCCTTGGGAGCGACATCGTTCACCAGCTTGTCGCCGATGTACAGCTCGCCATCGGAAATTTCTTCCAAGCCGGCGACCATGCGCAGGGTGGTGGACTTACCGCAGCCGGAAGGCCCGACCAGAACGATAAACTCTTTGTCTTCAATGTCGAGGGTAAAGTCGCTGACAGCGGTCACGTTTCCGGAGTAAACCTTGTAGATGTGCTGAAGGGATACACTTGCCATATTTTCTTCCTCCTGTGTTTGTTTGGGAACTTCTTCCCTGATATATTGCATTATACAGGTTTCCGACAAAAAAAGGAATTGTCCGTTTGTACAACAATTCCTCTTTCCTTTTGTGCATTTTGCTATATTTCTATCTGTGGTTCCGGATCTCGTTACGCTCCAGCCTGATATTGTTAATCAGTTCGCTCAGTTTCCTGTCAGTCTCCGCAAGAAGTGAATCCATATAATCCAGCGTATTCCTGTGAAGCTCGGCCGTTTCCTGCCTGGCGCTTTCGCGCAGTTCTTCGCATTCCACCCGTGCCCGGCGGACAATGCTCTCCTCTTCCACCATCTGGGCTGCTTTCTTTTCTGCATCTTCAATCAGGCGCTTTGCTTCGTTCTTTGCGGCATCAACCCTGGCAACGGCTTCCTGGTTTGCCTTTTCCATCAGCGCATTCGCTTCATAGCTGGCCTGTTTCATCATCGCCTGGGATTTCTGCGTCGCATCATTGACCATTCCCTGTGCCTGAGCCTGGGCGCTTTGGAGCATCTCATCCCGTTTCTGTTCCGTTTCCGTGCGGATGGCTTCTTCTTCCTTCACGATTTCCGCTGCCTTTTCCACGGTGTCCGGCAGATTATCCCGTAGATATTCAAGCTGCGCCTGCATCAGGTTGCGGTTCACGGTGCAAGTCTCGCTGTTGATCAGGCTTCTTTTGGCATTCTTCAGTTCTTCAAAAAGAATGTTGACCGCTTTCAGGCATTCCGCCGCGCTGTTGATATCCGCTGCCATATTCACACTTCCTTGCACATTTTATTTATTCTTTTTCGACAAAAGCTTCCGAATGTCCTTCAGGCATACCTCCGGAACCAGTCCGCTGATATCGCCGTCAAACGCTGCGATCTCCCTTACCGCGCTCGAAGACACAAGCGACAGCCCCGGTTCTGCCGGCATCAGCAGCGTTTCCACCTGATCATTCAGCTTTTTATTCAGTAAAGCAGCATTGTACTCATGCTCAAATTCGGAGCATCCGCGAACGCCGCGGATCAGAATCCTTTCATGATGTTCCTGCATGTAATCGGCCAGAAGCCCCTCCCACTGATCAACAATCACATTCTCAAAGCTCAGGCAAACTTTCTCAAGCAGGCGAATCCTGTCCTTCACCGGAATCACGCCCTGTTTGTTTACGTTGATCATGACTGTCACATGCACTGTGTCAAACAGTTCGGCCGACCTGCGGATGATATCCAGATGTCCGGCTGTTACCGGATCAAAGGAACCCGGAAAAACACATGAACTCATTTTGCATCCCTTTCTTCGTTTGCTTCGTTCCTGCGGTAGATGGAAACGCCGCAGAACCCCCAGTTCCGCTGTTTGACGCATTCATATCCCGCTCCGGTTTCCGGGTTCTTGCCCGCCTCATGTTCCAGGACGATGATTGCGTCTTCTCCGAGTACCGGAATCAGTCCGCTAAACACATCGGTCAGGTCCAGCTTGGCATACGGCGGGTCGAGAAACACCATATCAAAGCATTTTCCTGTGCTTTCAATTTCTTTCAGCGCCCTGCGCCAGTCGGAGGTCATGATCCTCGTTCTGTCACGGTATCCGAGGGTATCTGCATTCTTTATCTGTACTGCGCTCGCCTTTCGGTCATGATCCACAAGGCAGGCATATTCCGCCCCGCGGCTGAGCGCCTCAAAGCTCAGCGCACCGCTTCCGGCAAAAAGATCCAGCACCCGGCTGCCGCTGATCTCGCCCTGAAGCATATTGAAGAGGTTTTCCCGAACCCGGTCCAGCGTCGGCCTTGTGTTCCGCCCCTCCGGCGCTTCGATTCTCCTGCCTCTGGCTTCCCCGGCTATAATTCTCATTAATTCAGTTTCTCCGGTTCTTTCGGCTTTGCGCTGATGAAACCCGCCCGGCGGCGCCGTTCCTTCTTTTCCCTCCGAATTCTTTTCCGGTTGCTTTCGGAAATAGCCGTATGGACCCTTGCCCTCAGCGCCGGTCCTGACAGATAGCCGATTCCGTATGAGCATGCCGGAATCAGCAAAATCAGCGGACTGAGCATCTCCACCCAATAGACCGCCTGATAATTATCCGCGCCGACCAGGCTGACAAACGGCATCACAGCAAATCTCACAATAATCCGCAGGATATCCGTCAGGCCCATTGCTCCGGGTTCCAGATAGGAAACCAGCGGAGCGGCCACTTCATCCCGCCTCATATAGGCCTGCATCCAGCTGGGCAGAGTGCCGGCCGTTGTTGTCTGAACTCTCGTGTTCAGCGCCAGGATCACAGCAATCACAATAAAGGGAATCGTTCCGGCAATCCCGATCACAAAGGCCTTCATCGGATGATAGCAGACTTTCTTTTCCGATTCGCTGAAACTCTGGCCTTTTTCCTTCTTCTGCCACAGTATTTCGCCCCGGGCAACCGCTTCCGCGCCGTGTGAGCTGCCCCGGTTGAAGAAAACGGTCACGATCAGGATAATAACCGCCGGGTTAATAATCAGGCGCATGATATTGCCCGAGCTGTTTGTCATCGCGCATAAAAGAAAGCCGACAAAGAAAACGATAATGAGCCCGCCGAAAAACAGCAAACTGCTTTTCAGCGTGTTTTCATCCACCGCGTTTCCGGTCAGAAACGGTTTTCTGACGCTTTGTACGTTTTTTATTTTTGTTTTATTGCCGTTCATCCGTTCGTCAGCTCCTTCCCTGTCCGGAATCAATGATCTCGCGCTCAACTCTTGATCCGACGCTCAGCAGAATCTCGTAGGAGATCGTCCCGCTCCATTCTGCCAGATCTTCCGCTGTAATCTGTTCTTCTCCGTCGCGTCCGATCAGGATCACTTCGTCGCTGGCCCGTGCTTCAGGAATCTCCGTTACATCCGCGATCATCTGATCCATGCAGATCCGCCCGAGGATCTTTGCTTTTTTGCCATGGATAAGCACCATGGCCTTCCCGGATGCGCACCGGTGATATCCGTCCCCGTATCCGCAGGTGACCGTCGCAACCCGTCTTGGCCGGTCCGCCTGCCAGGTTCTGCCGTAGCTGACATATTCACCGGCGGGAAGATCCTTGATATAACTGATCACCGCCGTCCATCTCATGCAGGGTTTCAGGTCCAGCCCGGTCTTTACCGGCGGATATCCGTACAGACTGATGCCGGCCCGGACCATATCCAGATACATCTCCGGATGCCGGTGAATCGCCGCTGAATTGCAGCAGTGCCTGATCACGCCTTTCGGCAGGCCCTCCGTCATCTCCAGGAACCGCTCAAACTGCTGTTGAGTGTATCTTTCGCCGTCTTCACCGTCATCCGCGTCGGAAAAATGGGTAAATGCGCCGCTCAGTCTCACATGGGAACAGTTCCCGAGCGCCTTCAGCACTTCGTCCCTTTCTTCTTTCGTTCTGACGCCGATTCTGCCCATGCCGGTGTCGATTTTCAAATGGACTTCGGTCTGTTTCTGCAGCTCTTCTGCCGCGGATTCGCACATTTCGACCATTCTCGGAGAGCATACCGTCTGGATCAGATCATGCTCGATGCCCTTTTTCACCTCATAACCGGTCACCGCGCCCAGCACAAGCACGGGAACCCGGATCCCCTCGTTCCGGAGGATCACGCCTTCTTCCACGGACGCCACCGCCAGTATGGAAGCCCCGCCGGCTATCGCCGCCCGGGCCGTCCGGACAGCGCCGTGCCCGTACCCGTCCGCCTTCACAACCGCCATCGCCCTCACGTTCTCCGGCAGTGCGGAGCAGATCGCCTTCATATTATGTTCGATGTTTGCAACGTCAACAATCCGCCTGTTTCTCGGATGCGGGGTATTCCGCCTTTCCAGAATATGGCGGTGAATCTGATCGTTCAGCAGATTGATGTCGCCGCATCCCATCGTCAGCACCAGGTCACCCGCCCGGCAATGGGCTTTGAGATATGCTTCCGTGTCGTCGAAGGAAGGCGTCCATACCGCGTTGATTCCGTTCTTCCGCATGCCTTCGACAAGCATGCCGCTGTTCAGGTCTCCCGGATCCTTCTCCCGCGCGGCGCAGATATCGGTAACCAGCGTGTAGTCCGCTTCTTCCGTACAGGTCAGATACTGATCGAAAAGCGTTCTCACCCGGCTGAACGTATGGGGCTGCATCACGGCCCACAGCCGCCCCTTACACCGTTTTCGTGCAATGGACAGTGCATTCCGCATCTCTGCGGGATTATGGCCGTAATCATGGAAAAACTCGATTCCTTCATCCTCATCCGTCAGTTCAAACCGGCGGTGAGCGCCGACAAAACGTTCCACGGTCTCAGCCGCTTTTGCGGGATCAAGTCCGATTTCAGCCGCGGCCGCGATTGCCGCCAGCGCATTCAGCACGTTGAAACTGCCCGGAACGCCCATCCGGACTTCCGCCCGTTTTTTCCCTCTGTACATCAGGTCAAAGGCAGCATATCCCCGGTCGTCTTCCCGAATGTTCTCCGGATACCAGTCGTTTTCTTTCCCGAATCCGAAAGTCGTCACTTTGCACCCGAGTTTCCGGAACAGGCGCATAATTCTCGGATCGTCGCCGTTCCCGACGGCAATACCGGTTTCAGGCAGCATGGACAGATACTGTCCGAAGGTTTCTTCAATCTCGTCAATGTCTTTGTAGCAGTCCAGATGATCCGCGTCGATGTTCAGCACAACGGCAATCGTCGGAGGCATATGCAGGAAACTGCGGTTATACTCACAGGCTTCGGCAATGAACAGGTCCCCGTGGCCGACCCGGGTGCTTCCGCCGATGGCGTCCAGCCGCCCGCCGATATGAATTCCGGGGTCAAACCCGTTTTCCAGCATCATCTGGCTGAGCATCGACGTGACCGTTGTCTTTCCGTGAGCACCGCAGACGCCTACGGCCTTCGCGTAGCCCTCCATCAGCTGGCCGAGCAGATATGCGCGCTCGATCGAGGGAATTCCGAGCCTGTCCGCTTCAACCCTCTCCGGGTTTTCAGTGCTGATCGCCGCCGAATAAACGACCAGATCGGCGCCGTGTACGTTTTCAGCCCGGTGGCCGATCATGACCTCGGCTCCTTTTTCCCGCGCAAAATGAACAAGATAGGTTTCATCCCTGTCGCTGCCTGTCACGCGATATCCCTGATCCAGCAGCATCTCGGCCAATCCGCTCATGCTGCTGCCGCCGATCCCGATCATATGGATGCGTCCGCCGGGATAGTCCCTGATATGCGGTGTGCTCATACCTGAATCTTCCTCGCTTTTATTCAATGATGATCCGCGGATTTTCACGGCTCGGCCTGTACATCACGAATCTCCGCCCGATGAACTGAATCGGTTCTGCCCCGGTTTTTTCACACAGTTCGGTCAGGGCTTCCTTCGCCGTCAGCGGCGCCCCCTGCTGCACGCATCCCTTGATCAGTTCGCGGGCTTCCAGTGCGTCGTAAACCTCTTTGATTGTCCCGTCGGTGATTCCTTCCTTGCCGATATAGATGATGGTGTCCAGGGTGTTGGCCATCTTTCTCAGTCCCGCTCTCTGCTTTCCGGTCATTTGATATCTCCTTCACTCATTCAACAAAGTCAAATTCCATCTCTCCGATCTGCACGGCTGACCCTTCCTCGGCGCCGGCCTCCCTCAGCCTGTCGATTACGCCGAGCCGCTTCAGGCTCCGGTGGAACCAGCTCAGGCTTTCCTGATCGTTGAAGTTAACACTGTCGACCAGGCGCTCCATGCCTTTGCCGGTCACGATATAAACGCCGTCTTCGTAAGTGACTTCAAAGCTGTCCAGATCCTCTTCGGGCTCGGGTTCTTCTTCCTCCTGATAGTGCAGCACAGGCGGGAGTTCTTCCAGCTGCCTCGCCGTCTCATCCATCAGTTCTTCAAATCCTTCATGCGTCGCGGCGCTCACTGCATAAACCTTGCAGCCGAGCTCCTCTGCAAATGCCCGTACGCGTTCGAGGTTTTCTTCTGCTCCGGTCAGGTCAGTCTTGTTGCAGACAATAATCTGCGGCCGGCTGCCCAGATCGCCGTAGTTCTCCAGTTCGGCATTGATCTGTTTCAGGTCTTCCACCGGATCCCGGCCTTCGCTTCCGGAAACATCCACCACGTGCAGCAGCAGCCTTGTTCTTTCCACGTGCCGCAGAAAATCATGCCCCAGGCCCGCGCCTTCCGCAGCCCCCTCGATCAGTCCGGGAATATCGGCAAGCACGATATCCTTTCCGAAGCGCCGGACGATCCCGAGATTCGGGGTCAGCGTCGTAAAGTGATAATTCCCGACTTTCGGCCGCGCGCTGGTCACCACGCTGAGGATTGAGCTTTTCCCGACGTTCGGATACCCGATCAGGCCCACATCAGCAATCGTCTTCAGTTCGAGCCGAAGCGTCCGGATTTCCGTTTTCATCCCCGGCTTGGCAAAATTCGGCGCCTGCCGGGTCGGTGTGGCAAAATGCTGGTTCCCCCAGCCGCCTTTCCCGCCTTTCAGCAGCAATCTGGTTTCGCCCGGGGTATCCATGTCCGCCATCACGCGGTCCGTTTCATCGTCAAATACAACCGTCCCGACCGGAACCTTGATCAGCAGGTCTTCCCCTCGTTTTCCCGTGCACCGGTTCGCCCTGCCGTCCTCGCCGTTCTGGGCGGTATATTTGCTCCTGAAGCGGAAATCCAGCAGCGTATGCATATTGACATCCGCAAAGAGCAGGATATCCCCGCCCTTTCCGCCGTCCCCGCCGTCGGGGCCGCCGTTGATCACAAACTTTTCCCGGTGAAAGGAAGCGGATCCGTTCCCGCCGTTCCCCGCCTTTGCTGTGATCTTCACATGATCTACAAAATTACCCATGTTTCCCTCTGCACAAACAATTTCTCGCCGAAGGTCCAGGGGTTTCGCACGCCCGGAAAACGAGCCGGTGCGTCGGAAAGCCCCCTGCTAATTCCTCATGGAATGCACCGGCGCGGGGATTCTCCCGCCCCGGGCAATAAACGCGCTGTTGTCCTGCCGATTCACCGACATCACCGGCGCCCTGCCCAGCAGACCGCCGAATTCCACCAGATCCCCGGCTTTCTTTCCGACTGCGGGAATCACCCGGACCGCCGTCGTCTTGTTGTTGATTATACCGATTGCCGCTTCATCCGCGATAATCCCGCTGATGGTTGCGGCAGAGGTATCCCCTGGGATCGCGATCATGTCCAGCCCGACAGAGCAGACGCATGTCATCGCTTCAAGCTTTTCAAGGGTGAGTGCCCCGGCGCTGACGGCTTCGATCATGCCGATATCCTCACTGACCGGGATAAAGGCGCCGCTCAGGCCGCCCACATGGTTGCTGGCCATGATACCGCCTTTTTTGACTGCGTCGTTCAGCAGCGCAAGCGCTGCCGTCGTTCCCGGCGCGCCGGCATTCTCCAGCCCCATTTCCGTCAGGATATGGGCAACGGAGTCGCCCCTCGCCGGCGTCGGCGCAAGGCTCAGATCCACAATGCCAAAGGGAATGTTCAGCCGTTTGCTTGCTTCCTTGGCCACCAGCTGGCCCACGCGGGTAATCTTGAAAGCCGTCCGCTTGATCGTTTCCGCAACGATATCAAACGGCGCTCCCTTTACATGTTCCAGCGCAACCTTGACGACGCCCGGTCCGGATACGCCGACGTTGATGGCGCATTCCGGCTCCCCGACCCCGCAGAAGGCGCCGGCCATGAACGGATTGTCTTCCACCGCGTTCGCGAAAACGACCAGCTTGGCGCAGCCCAGCCCGTCCTGCTCCGCCGTCAGCTCTGCTGTTTTTTTGATAATCTCGCCCATTTCCTTTACGGCGTTCATGTTGATCCCGGCCCGTGTGGAGGCGACGTTCACGCTGGAGCAAAGCAGTTTTGTCTCGCTCAGCACTTCCGGAATGGAGGCCAGCAGCCTTTCATCCGCAAGCGTTGCGCCTTTGTGCATCAGGGCGGAATATCCGCCCAGGAAATTCACGCCGACTTCGGCCGCGGCCCTGTCCAGCGCCAGCGCGATCGGCCGGGGATCATCCTGGCAGATCAGGCTGACCGGCGTAACGCTGATCCGCTTGTTCACAATCGGGATGCCGAGTTCCGTTTCGATCTCTTCGCCGGTTCTGACAAGATTCGCGGCTGTCCTGCAGATCTTTTCATAAACACGCTCCGCGCATTTGTCCGCGTCCCGGTCGGAACAGTCCAGCAGGTTGATGCCCAGCGTAATCGTCCGGATATCGAAGTTTTCCTGCTGAATCATGTGCATCGTCTGAAGGATTTCTCGTGTTTCAATCATACGGCTTCCCCCTTCAGATCCGGTGCATCGCGTCGAATATATCCATTCGCTGCATATGAATGCTCATTTTCAGCTCGTCCCGAACCGGCTCCAGCTCTTTGTTGATCTCTTCAAAGCTTCTTTCTGCCCCGTCCAGGTCAACCACCATCATCATCGTGAAATATCCGCCCAAAATGGTCTGCGTAATGTCCAGGATATTGATGTTCATCTCGTACAGCTTTGTTGCCACCCGGGCGATGATCCCCGTTGTATCGAGGCCCGTAACTGAAATCAGTGCCTTTTTCATCCGAGAATTCCTCCGACACATATATATTCAGACTATTATATTGGCCGATCCCCGCATTTGTCAATTCGACTTTCCTTTCAAATATAATTATGATATAATTGATTGGTTACAGGACAGACGGGAGGAGGGTTGATTTTGAGCCGGCTGATCCTTGCATCCAGGTCTCCCCGCCGCCTGGAACTTCTGACCAGGTTCGGGGTCCCGTTTGAAACTTTTGTTCCGGATGTGGACGAATCCTGCGATCTTCCGGCGGCTGAAGCGGTGGAGTCTCTTTCCCGCCGCAAAGCGCTCGCGACCTCGTCGTCCTTTCCGGATGCGTTCATTCTCGCCGCGGATACGCTGGTTTCCGTGGACGGTGTTTCCCTCGGAAAACCGTCCGGCCGGGAGGATGCCGTCCGCATGCTTCGGCTGCTTTCCGGGCGCACGCATCAGGTTTTTACCGGTGTGACCGTTATATCTCCTTCAGGCAGCGTCTTCACCTCGTCAGACCGGACGGATGTCACCTTCTGCGAGGTTCCGGAGGAAGAAATTCTCTCCTATGCCGCTTCGGGAGAGCCGCTTGACAAAGCCGGAAGCTATGCCCTTCAGGGCAGGGCTTCCCTCTGGATCACCCGCCTTGACGGATGCGACACCTCCGTCATCGGCCTTCCCCTGTATCTGGTGCGGAAGCTGCTGATCAGCGCCGGTTATCCGCTTGCAGCCGCGCAACGTCAATATTTTTGTATCAAAGGATGATTTTGTTATGGCCATTCTGGCTCCTGATATCGGGATCGACCTGGGAACGGAAAACATCAATGTCTACGTCAGAGGGCGCGGCATTGTCATTTCCGAGCCGTCCCTTGTCGTTCTGGACCGGGAAAACAGCCATACCGTCCGTGCGGTGGGCGATGAGGCGCGTTTCCTTTACGGCCGCTCCCCGGACAGGCTGATCGCCGTCTCCCCGATCCGGAACGGGCAGATCGCCGATTTTGACATTGCGGAGCTGATGTTCAAGTATTTTATCCGGAAATCCGTCGGCGTTTCGTATCTCGGGAAACCGAAAATCATCGTTTCGGTCCCCTGCGGTATGGATGATGTGAACCGGAAAGCACTGACTGAAGCGGTACGCATGGCCGGTTCCAAGCATGTTTTTCTTATCGAGAAGCCCTTTGCCGCCGCCATCGGAACCGGTTTGCCCGTATACGATCCCATCGGCAGCCTGGTGGTTGATGTGGGCGCGGGCACCACGGATGTCGCCGTGATCTCCCTCGGCGGCCTGGTGGTATCCCAGAGCGTCCAGGTCGGCGGCAATAAATTCAACGACGCCATCGCCGATTACCTGCGGCGGGAATGCAGCATTCTTGTCGGCACCCAGACGGCGGAGAACATTAAGAAGGATCTGGCTTCCGCGATGCCGCTTGATGAAGACCGGACCATTCTCGTCCGCGGCGTCAATCAGCTGAACACCTCCGCCGGCACGGTGTCCTTCTCGGCAAGCCAGGCTTATGAAGCGGTGAAAAGTCCCTGTGCCGCGATCGTCAAGGCGATCCGGTGGGTTCTGGAAAGAACCCCGCCCGAGCTGGCGGCCGATATCATGAAAAGCGGAATCCATCTGACCGGCGACGGCGCCAGGCTCTTCGCCCTGGACCGCTATATTTCCGAAAGTCTCGGCATTCCGGTTCTGCTCGCAAGGGAACCCGGTGACTGCTGCATCCTGGGCATCGGTTACCTCACGGAAAACATTCAGCTCGTCACGCCGCAGGATAAACGATCCCGGCCGAATATGAAGTAAACCGGACCCCCGGTTATGGAAAGGAGGTGAGTCCGTAATGGCCAGAAGACGCCTTCAGCGCAAAGTTGACAACAATCGTCCCGTTGTTGTGGATGATTTTATCTATAATGATCCGGATAAGTCTTCCGCTGATGATCATCCGGAAACCGACAGCATCGTATCCGATACCCCCGAGGAAGCTGTCCGCAAGCTCCGCCGCCGTTCCGGACCCTCCGATGCCGGCAAGCCCGCCGCGGATGATGAAGAAAAAGCCGGCGAAAACGAATCGGATTCCGAAGCGCCTTCTTCGGAAAACAAACCCGATACCTCCAGGAAAGTCTATTCTTCCGGCATCATGCTGGACGATAACCTGCAGCCGATTTATGATGAATCCGTCCGTCGGCCCCGCAAACGGCATCCCGTCTTGCGCGGCGTTGTGCTCATTCTCATCACCGTCATCCTCCTCGGAACCGTCGGAGCCTATATTTTCCACAGGATTATTCCGTCCGCTCCGCTTCTTGGAACCCCGGAAAACGTTATCGGAAACGTGGTAACCCCCGTGCAGAGTTTTTTCTCCGGCCTCGCCGAAACCTTTACGGGATACTTCCGCTCCATGAAGCTTCGCGCCAATCTGGAAAGCGAATACAATGCCCTCCGGGCGGAGAACGAACAGCTGGTCTACAAAGCGATGCTTGCCGATGAGCTCCAGAACACGCTCTCCCAGTATGAAGATCTTTCTGATGAAATCGCGGCCAATGCCAACATGAAGCCGATCGTCTGCACCGTGATCGGCAAATCCGATTCCAACTATTTCTCCACCCTGACGATCAACAAGGGCACGGACGACGGTGTGGAAGACTATATGGCCGTAACCATCTCCGGCGCCCTTGTCGGATATACGGAAAACACCCAGGCCCATAAAGCCACCGTCCGCACCGTCATTGATTCCGATGCTTCCATCGCGGCCCTGATCCAGTCCTCCCGCGATCAGGGAACCGTCCGCGGCACCCTCGGTGTCGACGGCACTCCCCTGTGCCGCATGTATTACCTTCCGGACGATAATCTGCCCCGTCCGGGTGATCTGGTCGTCACTTCCGGCGTCGGCATGTCTTTCCCCAAGGGCATCCCGATCGGCGTCGTCCGCGAAAGTACGCGCGGCATGGATGCCAATAAGCAGTATATCGTTCTTGAACCGCAGGTTGATTTCCAGCATCTGGAATACGTGATCGTCCTCCGTTACAAGCCGCTGGCCGAAGCGGTTTCCGGCCGTGAAAACGGACGGACGGATGTGGAATTTGTCCCGCTGGAAAGCGCCAGGCCTTCGCCTGTCGTTCCGGAGATCGCCTCCTCCCTCTTTGAGTCGCAGACTACTGCTGAGCCGGATACGAAGGCAACGGAAACCCCGTCGCCCGAGCCGACCGAGGCCCCGACGCCGACCCCGACCCCGAGGCCTACGCCCTCGCCGACGCCGGACGAAACCCCGCTGGAATATCAGGCCATCGTCCTCCACGGCGAACCGACTCCCACGCCGACGCCGACGGCCGCGCCGACCGAAACGCCCTATTTCACGCCTGACCCGAACGACATGACTTTTGAGGAGGATTAGGCGATGGAAAAACTGAGCTCGAGAAAACACCAGACCAGTTTCCTGCGCAGGTATATCGTCCTTGGGCTGCTGATTGTCTTCGGTTATCTCTGCCAGGTCTGCGTGATGCCCTATATCAAAATCTTCGGCGTCACCCCGAACCTCCTTTATGTCATCATCGGTATTGTAACGGTCGCCTACGGAAAACTCAGAGCTTTCTGGATCGGCCTGTGCTACGGTCTCCTGATGGAGATCATGCTTCCCTCCGTGCCGTATCTCCATCTCATTCTTTATCCGGTCACCACGCTTTTCTGTTCCTTTGCCTTTGCGGACAAGCCGCTGAAAACCATCGAGTATGAACGCGCGGTCAACAAAAAAAGCAAGGAGCTGCCCCCCTGGCTCAGGACCGTCCTGTGTACCGCGCTGAACATTCTGGTTTTTGAGATTGTCAATGTCACTTATATCTATCTGGGCGGATCGCCCCTGACCTTCGGTCATTTTTCCAAGGCTTTCCTGAATGTCGTCCTGACCTCCCTGCTTTGCCTGCTTCTCCTCTTCCCGATCCGCAGGCTGATTCTCGGCCCGAAGTCCGATGTGCTGGTCCTTCGCAGCGCCCCGGTCACCTTCAAATAAGCCAGAAAGGAGATGCGCTGAATGGAAAAGAAAAAAAGAACGCCGGAATTCTGGCGCTATATTGCCTTTCTGGTCGTTCTGTTCGGTATTTTCGTCTGGCTGACCTCGGGCCTCGTGAATCTTCAGCTGAAACAGTCTGAGGAATTCCTCGAGAAAGTGGATGAAACCAGAACCAAAACCATCGCCCTGCGCGGCAAGCGCGGGAACATCTCCACGTCTGATTCGGTCATCATGGCTGAAGACGAACTGATTTATAACGTCACCTTCCAGAAGGACGCCACGGATAATACCAAGGCTCTGTATCAGCAGTATACCGCCTCCATTCTGGAAACCATTGATATTATTGAGAAAAACGGTGGAGAGATCGCCGTTGACTTTGTCATCGACAGGGATCCCGATACCGGCGAATGGCGCTTCAATTTCGGTTCCGGCGTGTCTGACTCCGTCCTGGAAACCCGTGAAAGGCAGTGGCGTTCCAATAACTATCTGACCAACCTGAACCGCTACGGCACCGCGGAGCAGTGTATCGAGCGCCTGAAGGGCCGCTATCAGATCACGGACGATATCTCTGAAGAGAATATGCTGAAGATCATGGCCATCTACTCCGAAATGCAGATGAACATCTTCAACTCCCAACCGATTGTCATTGCCAAGGACGTCCGTTACGAAACCGTCATCGAAATTGAAACCCGTTCCATGATGCTTCCGGGCATGTCCATCGAGATCGGCACAAAGCGGGTCTATCCCCGTTCGAACCTCGCTTCCCAGATCATCGGATATACCGGTGCTATCCCGACCCGGGCCATGTGGCTCACCCTGCAGGCCAAAGGGTATTCCTATAACGATACCATCGGCCGCGACGGCATCGAATCCTCCATGGAAGACTGGCTCACCCAGAATTCCTCCCTCCGCAAGGGGTCCCGCGTCGTGGAACGCGACCAGATGTCCCGCGTCGTGCGGGAGCTCTCCTATACCGCCCCGCAGGACGGCAACAACGTCAAGCTGACGCTCAACGCTTCCTATCAGCAGCAGGCGGAGCGCTGTATCGCCGCCAATGTGAACTCCACCCGAGACCTGCAGGAAAAGAATCTTGCCACAGAATCCTGGCTGGAAGCAAACAAAACCGATATCCATAACCGGGACTGGGTCAAGTACCCCCTCGAGCTTGCCGAACACGGCTGTCTCATCGTGCTGGATATGCAGTGCCGCGTGCTTGCCCTGGCCAATTATCCGACCTATGACCTGAACGCCCTGGTCGCCGGCGGCAAGAGCGCCATGGCAATCCTGGGCGATGCCCGGAACCTGCTCCTGAATTACGGCATTCACGCCCGCGGAACCCCCGGCTCCATCTTTAAGATGGTCACCGGCATGGGCGCGCTTTCCACCGGGGAGCTGAAACTCACCGAGCGCATTTCCGACATGGGATACTATACCAAGTACAACCAGGACCTTTCCACCGCGCCGAAGTGCTGGATCAACAAGAACTACCGCTGGCAGCACTCAAACCAGACCATCGTCGAAGGCCTGACCAACTCCTGCAATTATTTCTTCTATGAGCTTTCCTCCCGCCTCGGGGAAGAGCGGCTGTACCGGTATGCTTCCCTCTTCGGCCTCACGTCCAAAACCGGCATCGACCTGCCCGGCGAAGTCCGCAGCGTCGTCGGTTCGCAGAACACGCTTTACGATCCATCCAGGGCTGTGAACGAAGCCAATCAGGACACTTCCCTGCCCATCATCGTTTTCAACTCCATCAAAACTCATCTGAAAAACTGCGGCCAGTCCCGCAACATTGAGTATGATGATGAGCGTCTTTCCGTCTGCGCCAAGCGCCTCATGGATATGGCCGTCAATTACAACGAGAGCGAATGGCTGGAGCATATGCGTACCATCCTCATGGAAGAGCTCAACATGACCAAGGAAATGGTCTACCTCCAGTCGGTCATCGGCGATACCTACAACTATATGAACGATATCAAGTGGGGCGGCGGCCAGACGATCCTGACCGGTATCGGCCAGTCCGTCACCGTTCTGACCCCCATCGCCGTTGCGCGCTATGTCTGCACCGTTGCCAACAACGGTTACCTCTACAATGTTTCCCTGATCGACTCGATCACCTCGCCCGAGGGTGAAATCCTCTCCCAGCGCGAGCCGACGCTGATCCACCGCCTTGATTATTCGGATGATTATCTGCCTTACATCCGGGAAGGGATGAAAGGCGTGGTTGACGAATCCGGTACCGCGAAAAAGTATTTCCGGAACTGGCCCTACCGTGAGCAGATCGCCGCGAAAACCGGAACGGCGCAGGTTACCTCCATTGACCTGGAAAACAACGCCTGGTTCGTCTGCTTTGCCCCTTACGAAAACCCGGAAATTGCCGTGGCCTGCTTCATTCCGAACGGTTATTCAGGCTCTGAGGCTTCGAAAGCTCCCCGTGATTTCATCGGCTGGTGGTTCGAACAGAAGACCCTCCGTGAAGCCGAACTGATCCTTCCCGTTGGCAATACCTTGGCGCCCTGATCATGTAACCTGTGCTTTATTCAGTTGCTTAATCTCTGAAGCATCCCGGCCGAAGAGTCCAGAGGCGATCGGAAAGCCTTGGTCCTGCCGCGTGCGGTGCGCGAGCTGCACATATTGGGCCGCCGCCAGTGGCGGATGAAGGCCCATTGTGTGTTGAGTCACCGGCCGCGGTGCGCGTGCGATTCCTCGCGCCCGCAGGCGCGAAACTTTTAGCCCGAAGGGGTTTCGGGGGTTCGAAACGCCCGGAAAACTGTCCGGTGGACAGTTTTCAGTGGAGAACGGGCGGAAGCCCAGGGGCGGAAAGCCCCCAAAAGGAGGTCACCATGTCATACTGTTACGCAATCGCTTCAGGCAAAGGCGGCGTCGGAAAATCGACGATTACCGCCAATCTCGGCGCGGCGCTTTCCGCCCGCGGAAAAAAAGTCGTTCTTCTTGACGCGGACATCGGCCTGCGTTCCCTTGACGCGCTCCTTTCCCTTGAAAACAATATTGTTTACGATATCATCGACGTGGCGGAAAGGATCTGCGATCTCGATCAGGCCCTCTTCCCCTGTGAAGCGTATCCGAACCTGTTCCTGCTTCCGGCCGCCCAGTTCAGGCGTGCCAAAGCCCTCGAGCCAAAGGAACTTCGAAAGATCATCCTCGGCCTTCGCTACCGTTTTGACTATATCCTGATCGACTGCCCCGCCGGCATCGAACGGGGCCTGCGCAACGTGCTGAACGCCGGTGTGGACGAAATGATCCTGGTTGTCACCCCTGATGATGTTGCCGTCCGCAGCGCCGAACGGGCGCTTCAGGTCATAGACTCAAAGAATCTTCCCCGTCCCCGGCTCATCGTCAACCGTCTGGATGCCGATCTCATTCATACTGGTGAAATGATGTCCGCCCGCACAGTGTCCGAAGTCATGGATCTGACGCTTCTCGGCGAGATTCCCGAGGACAAAACTTTCTGCCGCGCCATGCTGCACCATTCCCTGCTCTATGCCTATCAGTGCGAAGCCCGCAACGCCGTCCAGCGCATCGCGAACCGTCTGACAGGCGTGGACGTTCCTTTCCCGGCAATCGGCCTGAAAAAAACAAATCATCCCTTGCTGAATCGCCTGCGCAGAAAACCCAGGGAGGTGATACCGCTTGACAATCATTGAAAACCGGCGTTCCCGCGCCCATGTGGACGGCGTTCTGATCGCCCTGGTCTTTGCCATGTCGCTCTTCGGCATCGTGGCTGTCTGTGTGGCGACTTATTCTCCTTCTTCCTCTCCGGACGCTTCCTTCCTGAATCGTATCTTCGAATCCTCCTATGCCACCCGGCAGTGTCTTTTCCTGCTGGTGGCTCCTCTGGTTATCGGCGTCATCATGGCCTTTCCTTACGATCTGCTTCGCCGGCGCGCCGAGCTGTTTTACTGGGCTGCCTTCATTCTCCTTACCGTCACCACGGTTTTTAACCGCGCCACGGGCGTGAAGGCCTGGCTGGATACCCTGTGGGGATATACCATTCAGCCTTCCGAATTCGCCAAACTGGCTCTGATTCTGGTCATCGCCAAGAATATGGCCAGGGAAGAGGCGCCGATGGGCACCATGCGTTCCTTTGTCCGGCTCTTCCTGCTGGTCATGGTTCCCGGTGCCGTTATCCTTCTGCAGGGCGAAACCGGGTCCCTGCTGGTGATTATCTTCATGTTTGCCGTCATGATGTATTTCGGCAATGTTTCCCTGAAAACCCTCGGGATCCTGGCCACCATTGCCATTCTCGGCGTTCTCGCCCTTTACGGTTTCATGGTCGCCACCGGATCCACGGACTACCGCCTCGCGCGGATCGCCGGATGGCTGAACCCGGAGCTGTATTCTTCTTCCGACGCCTATCAGCAGACCATGTCCAAGATGACGATCGGTTCCGGCGGACTCTATGGAAACGGTATGTTCCAGTCAGGCGCCATCTCCCAGCTTAACTACGTTCCCGCGGACTGGACGGATTTCATTTATTCCACCATCGGCGAAACCTGGGGCTTCGTCGGCTGCGTTGCGGTCCTCATCGGATATATCCTGATCCTGCTCCGGATGCTTTATCTCGCCTGGTTCACCCGGGACAAGTTCGGCCGCTTGGTCATTATCGGGGTCATGGGCATGCTGCTCTTCCATGTGCTTGAAAACATCGCCATGACCCTCGGCCTGATGCCGATTACCGGTATCCCGCTTCCCTTCCTTTCCTACGGCGGTTCAAACATGATGACCAATATGGGCGGCATCGGCCTGGTCCTGAACGTAACGCGGAACCGTTCCCTCTCCGCTGACGTCAATACGCCCCAGACCCTGTATAATCCCTACCGCGTCCATAAACGCTTTAAAACAAAGTCAATATGATCTCTTCTCCCACATGGTGGCCGAAGGGGTCAAGGGGCACTCGGAAATGAACCCTTGAAAGGAGGCATCATCTTTTGAGCACTCTGTTCAATAAAGATTTCCTGGTTGAAGCCGAAGACTACTCCCAGGTAATGGATCATGACGTTCTTCCCTGGCTGAAAAAAAGGGAAGCCGTTGAAACAGTCCGGGGCAAAGGTGACATTCCGCTTTATGCCGTCTCCTACCGTGCGGAAAATCCGCTTGCCACCGTCGTCCTTGTTCACGGCTTTACCGAAAATGCCTTCAAGTATTCCGAGCTGATCTTTTCCCTCCTTCACAATCGTTTTTCCGTCGTCGCCTATGATCAGCGCGGCCACGGCCGTTCCTGGCGCGCGGAAGGCATTTCCGATCCTTCGGTTACTTATGTAGACCGCTTTGAGGATTATGTCGACGATCTGAAAGCCGTCTGCGATCATTTTCTCCCGGCTATGCCCAGACCGTCCTTTGTCTTTGCCCATTCCATGGGCGGCGCCGTCGCCTCCCTCTTCCTGGAGAAGTATCCTGAAGTTTTTTCCGCCGCTGTTCTCTGCGCACCGATGATCGCCCCGCAGACCCGCGGCGTCCCGTTCCCTGTCGCCAATGCGCTCAGCGGCGTCGCTTCCGCTTTCGGAAGGGGTAAAAGAAATCCGTTCTTTATGAAACCCTGGTCCGGGCCCGAGAATTTCGCAACCTCCTGTGCCACGGATCCGCGGCGCTTCGCCTGGTATGATTCTGTGAAAACCTCCACCAAAGCTTTCCACAACAGCGTCCCGTCTTACCGCTGGACGCATGAATCCCTCGCCGTGACCAAAAAGATCCTGGCGGAGGGCGCCCCGGAAAAGATCGCCTGTCCGGTGCTGCTTTTCACCGCCGAGCATGACCACAGCGTCGAACCCGGCCCGCAAAAAGCGTTCATCGACCGGGTCCCGGCCGGAAAGCATGTCTTTGTGAAGGACGCAAGGCATGAAATCTTCCGCTCCGTCAATAAAGTCTTCTTCCCCTGGTGGCACGAAGTGCTGTCATATTTTTCTCAATATGATACTCCAAGCAATTAACCTGAATGGATATGCCCGAAGGTCCAGGGGTTCGACGCGCCCGGAAAACGAGCCGGTGTGCTCGTTTTCAGCAGAGAACGGGCGGCAGCCCCGGGCTTCGGAAAGCCCTGGTCCTGACGCATGCGGTGCGCTAGCCGGCACACCGGCCGCGGTGCGCGTGCGATTCCTTGCTCCCGCAGGAGCGAAATCTTCTCTAAAGGAGCTGTTTTTAATGAAAAGAAAAACAATTTTTCCTTTTCTTTTTTCCCTGATTATGCTGGCGGCCGTCCTCTTTCTGGTCTGGTATGTGCCCGCTGTCTCGGGCCGCGCATTTCAGCTTGAGGATCTGCAGAAATCCCTTGAAACCAGTCAGGGACGTGAGCGGAAACAGCAGTTTGAGTATGATAAAGTCGTTTCTGAAATTCCTGAAATTCAGGCCGAGCTGGATCTGATCCAGCCGCAGACCGATGCTGCGGAAAAGGAATTTTCCGAGCTGAAAGCCGAACGCAAAAAGCTCAAAAAAGAAAAAAAAGAACTGGAAAAGCAGCTTGGTCAGACTTCCGGTCAGGAGGATTCCGGCGATGATTAATAAGACTGTAAAACTTTTTTGCTGCGTTGCGCTTCTGGCGGCCCTGGCCTTGATCTTCGTCCTTTTCCTCCATTACCGGGATCTCGGCGTTCAGCTCCGTACTACGCAGACTCTTCTCTCGGAAAGCCGCAATGCATGGGAAACCACAGCCGCTGAAAAAGAAGCGCTCCAGGATCAGAAAGAAGCGCTTGAGAACGATCTGAAGGAAGCAAAGCTTTCCCTCTCGGAAGCGCAGGAAAAGGCAAAAAAAGCCAGGGAAGACATTGATTCCCTGACTTTGGAAATTGCGGATCTGAAGCTGAAGCTCCCGCAGCAGTGACGTTTTACTCTTTCTCTCCGGTAATATCGCCCATCACTTTCTTCTCATCATAGGTGCACAGGATCACCGCGCCAAGCACGCAGAAGCATACCGCGACGATCGCGACAATCCGCAGCCCCACCGGCGAAGCGGTCAGATCGTTGCTGGTCAGATCCTGTGCCGCGCCGATCACGGCCAGGGAGGTAAACACCAGCATCGCGACGGACTGGCCGAACTTCATGGCAAAGGTACGCGCGGCGAAGAACATGCCTTCCCGCTTCTCTCCGGTCAGAACCGCATCCTGCTCCGCCACGTCTGCGACGATCGCCTGCGGAATAATCCCCAGCAGCGCCATCGGGAAAGCGGCAATAATAACGATCAGCACGCCCGGAATGATCCCGGTCAGACCTGGAATAATGCCGATCAGTGCCGTGATGACATAGGCGACTGCCAGGCCGATGAAGCCGATGATAACCAGCTTCTTCTTCCCGTGTTTTGCCACCAGTTTCGATACAAAGGGGTAGAAGCATGCGGAAAGGACCGTCATGCCTCCGAGGAACACCGTCGTATAGAACTCATCCAATTGCATGGAAACTTTCACAAAGAACGGCAAGCCCGTCTGGAACAGCGTCAGTCCGATCCAGTATGCGATGTCGGACGCGGCAAAACGGCGGAAATTCCGGTTCTGGAAGGTTTTGGCCAGGCTGGCCATCGCGTTGCTCTCGCTGGGCTTCGCGTCAACAAAGTCCTTTTCCTTCAGCTTGAAGCACGGGATCAGCATGCATACCAGGGCTACTGCCGCCAGAACAATAAACAGAATCCGGTAGCTCCATGCATAGCTGACCGCCGACTGCAGGAACGATGCGAATACGAACGGCAGATAGGCAATCAGCGTCCCGAAGAAGAAGGTCAGCGAGATCGCCGTGGAGATATACATCCGGTCTTCCTGTGTCTTTCCGAATTCGGAAATCAGCGCGTTATACGGCGTGCAGTACATCGTCATGAACAGGTAGAACAGGATCAGGAATAAAAGAACCCATATAATGTTGATCGTGCTGATCGCTTCCACCGGCGCGAAGAATACCAGCACCGTCATCAGGGCAAAGGGAATGGCCGCTTTCTGCATAAACGGAATCCGGCGGCCCTTCGGGTTCTTGCTCCTGTCGGACAGGGACGCGATCCAGGGATCCGTCACCGCGTCAAAAATCCGGCAGATGAAGGAAATCAGGCCCAGCACTGTCAGGACCCCGAATATCACCAGCCCGGTCGGAATATAGAACTTGGCGCCTTTTTCCACAGAGGCCTGGGTCGGCAGATAGAAAGTAACCAGCCAGGTATTGATAATTCCGCCGAGGATGGACCATCCCAGCTGTCCGATCGCAAAGATCCACATTTCTTTTTTTGTCAGGCGTCTGGTTTGCATGTTGTCTCTTCACTCTTTCTGTATTTAGTGGGGATGTTGTACAGATTATACCATACAGCCTGTAAAAATCAAGAAAAAGAACTTCTTGACATCATTTCGCCTGCGTACTATAATAGCAATGTTCGCAGCGATGCGGTATCTGGGTGTGGCGCAGTTTGGTAGCGTGCTTGAATGGGGTTCAAGAGGCCGGAAGTTCGAATCTTCTCACCCAGACTCACCGGAAGCCTTATAAATCAAGGCTTCCTGGATTTTTTTATGTCCGTTATATATAATAACTAATTGTTATAAATTGCGAAAAATTGGAATCTACTCCCACCACTACTCCCACCATTGTTTTTACATTTAGAAACCGGGCTGGCACTCTTGAACGCATATCAACAGTTTCAACTCAACCAAAAGAAAAACCGTCCGCAGAGGACGGTTGGCTTATTCTTTAACACATTAATTCATTCTTTCTTGAAGTTCTTCTTCTGCGTTATTACTCATTCGTATAACATCGTCATGTTCTAACGCATATCCAAGCAGAGAAATTAAAGGTAATTCTTTGACTACTGCTGTGCGGGAAGATAGGCCAGCAGCAGGATGATCTGGTCCGCTCCGGAAGCGGCTTTGCTGAGCGTTTTCCCGCCCGCCATGATATCCTCCTGCGGCACGCCGCTGTCGATCAGCGCCTGTTTTGCCGCGGCCAGCTGGTCTTTTGCGTCCTGCAGCTGCAGGTCCAGAAACTCCATCATCGCTCCCACGGCCATCTGCCTGGATTCCTGCCAGTATATCCCGTTGTAGCGGAGCAGATCGGTGCTGTCCGTATAGCGCAGCTCATCGCCGTATTCCCGTGCGAGCACCTTGGCTTCGCCGATATCGGAATAATCCCCCGGCTTCAGGCTTTGGAATTCTGCCGTGTTGTATTCATCCGGCGGAATATAGTCGTCCTGTCTGCTGATTTTGTTTTCATACCAGCGGACGGCGCTGGCCCATATGCTGTCCAGTTCCTCAGTCTCCAGCGGTGGTTCGCATTTCACCGCTTCATCGTCAAAGATTTCCCTTGCCTTCTCCGTGTCCCCGTAGCGGGTGATGACCCTGCCCGCAAACCGTGACATGGTTTTGTTCCGTGTTCCTTCAATAATGATGTTTCCCTGCCGCTCCGGTTCTCTTTCCCCGTCCGCTGCTGTGATTTCGACCTCGCTGTCGATGGTCAGCCAGCCTTCGTGCCAGATCGCTTCCCCGGTGTCCGCTCCGAAGATAAACCGGGCGGCATCCAGGGCGTTGTCGTCGAAAAAGGGGTATTTGCGGTAAATCGCGTTTTTGAGTGCAGCATAATATGCTGCGTCCTTTGTTTCCTCGATCTCAAAGTAAACATGAAACTTCGGCCTGGGTGCCTTTCCGTTCTTTTTCTGCATATGGCTTCTGCTGAATGCAATGGCGTAACTCATGTCCGGCATCATTTCGTCAAGCTTTTCCGGTGTAATCCACTCAGCTTCGTTTTCCGTATGGTCGTTGTCGCAGTCCATCACAATGACGTTCGACCGGCGGAAGTTCTCTGTGCTCCGATAGTTGCCTTTGTATTCAGCGCATACATGGTCCGTCCTGACCGCTTCCCGCAGTTCTGCGGCGCTGCAGACTTCTTTCCGGTTCGGGTAAATGCAGTTTTTCGCATCGCCCGTCACATTGGCCGTCTGAAAAACAAGTCTCATTGCAGCGCCTCCTTCCGTTTTCTTCCCGGGTCTTTTTGAATCTTTGCCTGCCTCATGGGGCCTGCTCCTTTCTTTGTCGTAAGAAACGCAAAAAACGTTCTCCGCTTTCTTATGGACAGCCCCGAACCCGTTTTTCCGGTTGAAATGTAAATTTTGTCACAAAAAAAAGAACCCGCTCTGTTCATTTGAGTGGGTAGGAATTGCAATTTTATCTGTAATCTGAAGTGGTAAGACTTTTTAAACGCCAAACGTTGGCGCATAACTCAGTCGTTAGAGTCAAGCACTATTTTGAAAACACCGGGGCAATTATTCCAGCAACCGGTGAATTTTTTTGATCAGGCATTGTAAAGCCATAGAGATCCGGGGAGAGAAGGAAAATAACATTATCCCCTAAATCCTCTGTATCATAATCCTCCTGAAAATCCTCTACGCTGAAGGAATAAGATTCGTCAGTTCCGTTATTTGCATACACGGTGACGGTGTAGTCATCATCCGCATACGCCGGCAAACTCATCCCCGGCACCAGCCCGATGACCATCGCCAGCGCGAGCAGAACGCTTAACAGCTTCTTTCCTGTTTTCTGTTTCATTTATATTGCCTCCATATGATATAAGGATTCCGGAAACAATATAACGCCGGTTACTTCAAAAACAATGGAAAACCTGGGATGTCACGAAGATGCTTCAGACCTTCGCCCGGATCTTACACCGCTGCCTTCGGGCGGCGTTTTTATTCGCATCGCGGGCTGAATCAAAGATTGACATCCCGTTCATTCCGTAGTATATGAAGATGTACCGGAACATATGAATGCGGGAGCTGGGAGACAGATAACAGCCGGTCGCCAAAAAAGATGTAAAGGAGAATGAGAAGACATGAACAGCAAGGTAGTTTCTTCCGGCAAAAGATGGGTTTTTGCTGTCCTGGTTCTGTTTTCCGTCTGCGGGACAGCGATCAGCGTGTGGAACCTGATCCGGACATTCCAGGGCACCCTGACGGTGATGGGTGTTCTCCAGAGCGTGATTCAGCTTCTGGCACATCTGTCCATACTGGGTTATGTCCTTTACACGAACAGAATGGAAGGAGCAGGTTCTTTTCTTGGGGTTGTTTATGCCTATGCCGCGCTGCTGGGCATTCAGCTTCTGCAGTCCGGCCAGATGATAGACCAGTTCGGCCTGAGCAAAGAGCTGACCATGATGATCAATATCTTCAATCTGATCGCGTTTGCCAACGTCATCATGTTCTCCAACAAGCTGGATCAAAAAAAGGCCTCCGTCGGGTACATTGCTTTCGCGGTAATCCTGAAGCTTGCCGGCGAGCTGATCCTCATTATCAAGATGCGGGAGTTTATCAATTTCAGCGTGATCCTGATTTCCCTGTCCGTACCGATCCTCGGCCTGACAATCCTTTTTGCGTATCTGTACTATATCCAGTCTGATCCGAAGACGAAATAAAACCGGAACCGCTCATTTTGGCTTGAAGGAGACAGGGAAGCGTCTCCTGTTCCCTTTTATAATTTGCGGATCTGTGGTATGTGCTTAGGCGAAAAGAACTCCGCGAGGAAGGCGGCATCAGACAGGTGACAGCTTGACAGGAGGTTTTCGCAATGAAAAAAATCAGGACAGCAGTCCTTTTACTTATCACCACCATGCTTCTGGCCGGTTTGGCGGCGGCTGAGCCGTTCGCGCCGGAAAGCAGAGAAGATTTCCGGGAAACGATCCAGACGAAGGTAACGCTTTCGGAAGACGAGAAGAAGCTTGACGCCGTGCTCATCCGTATGAAGCAGGAAGCGGATCAGCTCTATCCGGAGAACATCCCCTACGCCTTGGTTGACTGGGGAGACGATTCGCCGGTCCATGAAGGTCTTCACCGTTTCTGCCGGGAGCTCCCGAAGGGCGGGGATCTTCACGTCCATGATGATAAGGTGATTCCGGTATCGCGGTTTATCCGGGTACTGAAGGAGTACGGGAAGGTCTCAATCGTCCTGGAGGGCGGGCCGGAATACGGCACGATGTATGTGAAGGGCGCGCCGGAAAACGCTGTGCTCCTGAACGAAGCGCTCTCCGGGGGAAAGCTCTCCGAGGATGAACTCCGGGAGATTCTCGTCATATCGGAAGCGGACGTGCCTGACGGCCGCTGGGCCAGCTTTGAGCTGCTCTTCAGCAGGCTTAACGGCCTGGCCGACGATCCGGAGCTCCTGCAAACGCTCTATGAAGAGGGATTCCGGAGCTGCTGCGAAAACAAGGTATACCTTCTTGAGCCGAGGATCATCCTGTTTGGTGATGATGAAGCTGTCGCCGAAAGGCTCCGGCTGATCCGCAGCGCCTATTATCACGTAAAGGATGAGTATCCGGACCTTATCGTCCGGCTGATCGGGGTTTCCGGAAAAAACGGTTTCTTTGACAGGGATTTCGCGCTCGGCATTCTCCGCAGCGTTATTCGCGTGAGCAGCAGCATCCGGGATGAATACGACCCGGAGCATCCGAAGGACTTCATCATCGGGTTGGATCTGGTCAATGAAGAGGATGACAGCAAGCCGCTGAGCGTATATGAGGATTTCTTCACTTCCGAAGAGGTGAAAGAGAGCGGCCTGAAGCTTTTCCTTCATGCCGGTGAGAGCCTTCGGCCGGACAACGAGAATGTCATCGACGCCTGTCTCTACGGATCTTCACGCGTCGGGCACGGGTTTAACCTCTTCCGTTTCCCGAAGCTGATGGAGAAATACAGGGAGAAGGGCATCGCCCTGGAAATCTGCCCCATCAGCAATTACCGCCTTGGATATATCAGCGATTTCCGCCTCCATCCCGGCCTGACCTATATGATCAACGGCCTCCCGGTTGTCATCTGCTCCGACGACGGTTTGTTCCTGGCGCGGGAACCGCTGACGGACGACTTCTATGCCGTGATCCTTTCATGGAACCTGGGTATCGCCGAAATCAAGGAGCTGTGCCGAAACTCCATCCTTTATGGCGGCCTCCCGCAGGATGATACCGAGGCGCTCCTTGCAAAGTGGGAAAAGGACTGGAACGCGTTTGTTACGGGCTTCCAGGAAGCAGTATAAAAAACGCCGCCCGGAGGCGGCGGGGTGTGAGCCGGGCAGCCTTCTTACACCATCACCGCTTCGTTTTCCTTCCCGGGCAGATACTTGATCTTCACAGGATCTCCCGGAACCAGCTTCCGCCGGGTACTTCCACCGCGTGCGGATACAGGCAGTTGCTCTCCACACCGATGCAGTCGGCGTGGTACAGATGAAAAGAAGCCAGATTGTCTTTCAGAATTCTCACATTTTTCAGTTCATTTTCAGGGTTTCCGGATCATCCGCATAGTCTTTCAGCCAGTGGAATTCACCGGTTTTGGTGACGTCTTCCCCGTAAATGGTCTTCCAGTCATCCCGCATGGAAATCACGTTATATCCCATGTTTTCCCATTTCTCACGCAGTGCCGGACCTTTTTCCGGATTGCCATAGTCCCGGACATCGTCGTCGGCAATCAACTGGAATACGGCGCTCCTGTAACGATTGTTGTAGAGTGCATAATTGTTCATGCTTACATCGCCGGAACTGTTGCCGAAGGACAGCACCGGCTGTCTGCCGATCTCCTGCGCGATCTGCAGCACCTTGTTTGTTTTCAGGTCTTTGATGAGCAGCTTGTCTGTTCGCACAAGCACATCATCGCCGGTAAACACATACTCGATGCCGTCCGTATCGCCCTGGTTTCTTGCTTCCAGTGCGGTGTCGGAGCCGATGATGTTCTCATAGGGAATATCCAGAATCCCCTCGAGAAAGGTACGGGCAATAAAGCGGTCGGAACCGGTAACGATGTAGCACTTGAAGCCGTTGTCCTGCAGGTACTCCACAACCTCCGCCATCGGCAGGTAGTAGGCGTTTGCGTAGGTCATGCCTTCAAAGCCGTCCGCCTCGCGAACCAAAAACCGCGTTATGAAGTCGGCATACTCCGTCAGCGTCATTCCGGCGAAAGCCTTTGCCTGATGATACGAGAACTCATAATCGTAATCCGCTGGAAAAGACTTGTCCAGGGCGTGATCGCGTGTCATGCGTCCGAACGCCAGCATTTCTGTATCCGGCTGCCAGGAGGTATCCCTCAGAATGCGTTCCGTCAGCAGCATGACTTCCAGATAGGTCGGGGCCAGCTCGGCCGACAGCGTGCCGTCCATATCGAACGTGGCGATACGATCCACCGGCGGGATGTAATCCGGAGACGTTTCGTCCGTCACCGCCTCCACATATTCAATCAGCGCCTTCAGCGACGGGGCGTCCGCGTTCCACTGCGAAAACGGTGCCTCAACTCCGCCTTCCGCCGGCGCCGCAAAGCTGCACAGCAGCATCGCGATGGTCAGTATAAATGCAATCGTTCTTTTCATGCTGGCGGTTTCACCTCATTTATATTTATTATCAGGACATCTTATTTTAATACACTTTCACGCCATTTTTCAAGGGAATGTTTCAGAAAGTCAAGCTTTTCGTTGTCTCAGAAGGTCAAGCTTTTCGGAACTTTCTTTTGGACTGATGAAAAAAGGAAAGGAATCTGCAAACGCCGTTCCCCTTTTACCCCACTTGTTGCAATCTTTGGCAGATATGATACGATTTCTCCACCATTTGCAATGTTATTCATGTTCCGTAACAGTTTCAAGCAGGATCCGCTTTTCGAATCCTCCTCGGCTTAGTGCTTTTGCTTTGCGGATGCTCTCGATTTCTTCCGGGGAACTGCCGCGTGCAATGGTGATTGCGCGGATGACTTCCAAGAGATCTGCTAGTTCTTCCATAGATTTACTCTCCTGGTATTCCGCCAGTTCTTCGTTCAGTTTTTCATCCAGGCATGTTAGATACTCTTCATCTGTGAGGATGCGACAAGTGTAGGTCTTCCCTGCCTGTTTGATGATGGTCGGGATCTTGTCACGAACCAGTTTGTGGTAAGGAATCTTTTTCATCTTCTCATGCCCCCCAATAAGATATTCGGATGTCACTCGGTGATATCCTGATTTCAATGGTTGGAAATGCTTTTCGGTTAAGTTAAATATCCTCCCATATTATCTTCTTCGTCTGTCTTTACCGCTATTCTCGTAATATTCTCTTTTGGATTCATACATTCTCTGATCCGCCACTTTCAGGATGGCATCCATGTTATCGAATTCCTTTGCCGAAGCAACACCTGCGGATATTGAGAAGCCGTGTATCAGTTCGCCTTTCCAGTCCGCGCAGTATCTTTTCAGCCGCTTCAGAGCCGCGTCAACATCATATTCTTCGTCCGTGATGATTACGGCAAACTCATCCCCTCCTGTTCTGTAGATCCTGTCTGTTCCTGTAAAGCTCCGGCAGAGACATTTTGCAGTGCCGATAATCAGTTCGTCGCCCGCATGATGGCCAAGAGTATCGTTGGTTTCCTTCAGGCCGTTGATATCAACTGCGACCACGCAGCATCCGGCCGGCAATTGCTTAGCCAGCTGTTCAATGGTTTCTTCATAAGCACGCATGTTCTGAAGCTCTGTCAGCTGATCATAATGGGCGTATCTGGCTTCGATCTCAGCAAGTTCCGCCTTGGATTCGGCAAAGATATAACGTTCAAATCTTGCTTTATTCACAAAATGGCCGATCAAAACCCCGACAACCGAAAAAATACAGAGATTGGACAACACCCATTTGTACGTTTCAGACTCCATCGTACGCGACCCGACCTGAGTAAACACTATGATATTGATCAACAGCATCAGAAAAGTTGAAAAGGTGTCCGTGATAAATACCACCGGAACGATCAGTACTGAAGCGAATACCATAATCGTCTGGGGCGCCAGATACCGCGCGATAAATACGCCCGCCAGAAGAAGCGATTCATCCATAATAATCGCGATGGCCCTGATCAGCCCGGGATGTTTCGGAGCAGCATAAACTGACAGGAAAAAGCATATTGTACAGACGACAAAGGCCAGGATGTAAATTGCGCGGCACATATGGTATTTGGGATTAATGACTGTCATGATCAGACAATAGATCCAGAACAGATTATTGACAGCAGCCCAGATCATGCAGAATCTCCGGTTATCTTCCATGATCAGCGGCTGAACAGCCTTCAGGTCTGAACGTGAGTAATCATTGAATAACATAATTTTCCTGATTTTTTGTAACATTCGTTATGACTCCTGTATTGATCGGTCGTTGATCCGGCAAACTGTTCTTAAACCAGAATGCCATTGCAGTGGTCTATCGCATGCTGAACAAGTTGAGCTGCAAAACCGTCCAGCGTTCCTGTCCGCTGCTTCATTTCAGTATCCTGCCAGGTGACAACAATGGAAGAATATCGTTTTCTTTTTCTTTTTCCTTCAAGCGAAGGGCACTCTTCTTCAGATTCATACTCTCCTGTATGACCGATGATCTCCGGATTCAGCATGACGACAAAAAGCGGACCGTTGCAAAAGGCAATCATTCGTTTTCTTTTGCCTATCATATTGGCTGCCAAAAAAGGACAATGATCCCAATTGGCTTTCAGCGTATCCAGCAGGTCTTTCGCAATCGTCAGATCTGCTTCTGTCGCTTCTGTTGATTTCTGACATAAAAAGTCAGGATCATGAATGATGTCGCAGACCATCCGGAATTCATCCTTTCGCAACAGATCCGGCAAACCGCAGCTCCGGCTGTCATGATATTTGCTGAAGCTGCAATAAGCGCATTTGTATTTTACGCCATAGAGCGTTCATCACCGTGACCATTTCATATTTCCTCTGGACATAATGTTTCCAAGCGTGGATTCTGCCCAACTGTACTGCTTCATGTATTCGCCGCGAAAAGCGTTAATGGCCTGAATATCGCCTTTCAGAAAACGGTAATAATCGCAATCAAGAAAAGTGGGGTCAATGCCGATGGTGTCTCTCCTGCGAATCACGACATTGTTTACTCCGATCCCCGAGAGCGTCTCCTTCAAATCATGCAATAAACTTCTGAGCCTTGTTTTGCATGCTCTGATATCTGTTTCGTCCTCCCAGAGCGCGTCAGAGATTTCTTCGGAGGTGCAGATGCTGTTTCGGTCGATCAGAAAAGCAAGTAATTCTTTTGTCTTCTGGCGCCCGAAGGAAACAGGCTTTCCGTGCCAATAGACTTCAAAATAGCCGAAGCATCTTACCTGTATTTTGTCGGAATCCTGCCGATATGGTTCCGTCAGATAATCCAATTCCTGTCTGATCTGTTCCGCGTCAATCGGTTTCAGCACATAGCCGTTGATATGCTGCCGATAAGCCTCCAGCGCATATTGGGAATAACCCGTCACAAAGATAATCTTTGTCATAGGGGCAAACTGCTTGATTCTGACGGCCAGATCCAACCCGTTCATCCCCGGGAGCTCAATATCGGAAAAGACGATATCAGGAATCATGCCGCTTTCTGTGATTGCTTCCAGCGCTTCGGCAGCGAATCTGAAATCATGGATTTCTGCTTCCGGACGCGCTTCCTGAATGGATTGATGAAGTTCGGAAAGCATTGCAGTTTCATCATCGATCGCGAAAATATTCATGCCTTCTTCTCCTTTGGCAGTATAATGGTAGCCGTCGCTCCCAGTCTGGGAATAAATTGAATTCGAAATTCTCCGTTGCAGACAACCCGTAGTCTTTCCTTCACGTTATCAATACCGATATGGGATCGTTTGACAGACCACTGCGTGTGATCCGGGTAAAACCCGGGACCGCTGTCGAATACGCTGATTTCGTAATGATCCCCACGATCCCTTGACTGAATCCGCACGGTTCCGCATCCGTCCGCATTTCCTCTGACACCATATCGTACCGCGTTTTCCACCAGTGGCTGCAGCGTCAGGGACGGAATCATGAAATCCGTACACTGCAGATCCCAGGAAACCTGCAGACTGTCTCCGAAGCGCAGTTTCTCCAGTTCCAGATACATTCTCGCATGATCGATTTCTTTGTCGAACGGAATGAGCATTTCATTGGACAGCACATCGATATTGCCGCGAAGATACCTGGAAAAAAGGCCGATTGCTTTTTTCGCCTCCGGCGCGTCTGTGCACAGGTGGCTGATCGTCCCCAGCGTATTGAACAGGAAATGAGGCTGAATCTGGTTGAGAAGGATCTCAGTCTTCAGTTTGACGTTTTCCTCCTGCTGCATATAATATTGTTTTCTGTTTTCATTGATCACATTCGTCAGCATAATGAAAGCTGAGATTGATACACCGAGAATAATGATGTTGACTCCGTAAAAAAGCATCTGGATCATCATGGATATAACGGGAAGCAGAATGCAGGAAGCAAATACGGCTTTATTCTTTTTGTAAAGCCTGTTTCGTTTGCTCCACAGCAGCCAGATATTGAGGATTAACATCAGGATCGGCAGAACAAGCAACACAGGATACCATGGTCCCCGATGATAAGTATTGCTTTCATCATAATAATAGATCGCTGTTGAGAACTGCGCATAGATCAGAAGGATGAGATAGACGGCAAAAACAGCAAGAATCATTTGAAAAATGCGATTCCTGAACGCCTTTTCCTCACCGGAGGAATACAGCATGAAACCGGTCAGCAGCGGAATCAAAGCACCGGAGAAAACTGATGCCAGGAACAATGATATTTTTGATGCAAGCATCCATTCCCGGCCGACTTTTTCATATGTTATCCAACTGATTGCATCGGATAAAGCATAAGCGATCAGGATGATAAAGATCCACAGAAAAAACCGGCGCGACTGTTTCTCAAGAATGTCGCTTCGTAAGACCAGTACTATTCCCAGCAAGCTGATGATCAAACCGGTATGATCATAAACCAAACTAACCATATATCATTCCCCATGACAACCGTAACACTCAAAATTGCGAGAAAAATCCCACAATTATATTATAAACGAAATGCGTTCACAAACGTGACAAAAAACATCAAACGGAACAGAAGGTCTTCCCCTTCCGACGTCATCATGCATTTTTGAATGGTATGACACTTTTTTTCGCATATCGTCTTCCAAAACCGGAAAAATGTCTCTCCCGCTGTCCATAAGAAGACAGAGGGGCCCAAGTCCCTCGGAAAGAGAGGTGCTGCAGATGCAGAATGCGATGCTTGTAACAGGTCATGCCAGCTGATATGAAAAAAAGATGATGAAAGGAGTCAACGATGAGTATTTTTTCGATTCCCTTCTTATTAACAAATCAGGTTTACGACCATACCGGTAATCCAGGAAAACAGAATAACATACAGAAAATAGAGAAGAAAGCGTTTCCATCCGAGCACGATTTTCATCGCGCCCAGATTGGTGATCTTCGTAGCAGGCCCTGTAATCATAAATGCCGCCGCGCTGCCCATACTCATTCCTTCCCACAGCCACTCCTGCAACAAAGGAATTGTTCCGCCTCCGCACATATACAAAGGAACGCCGATGGTTGCCGCCATCAGTACGCCAAAGCCGTTATTCTTTCCGAAAAGATTGCTGACGAAGTCCGCAGGTACATGGATCTGATACAGTGCGGTCAGCAGGATTCCGAGCAGAAACATGGGACCTGTGGCTTTGATATTCCGGCCGATGTTCTTCAAAAACCGGATGAACATATTGGGATCCGTATCGCGGCCCTCTCCCTCATGAAACCCGGTGAAGTTGAAAAAGGATACCCCTTTTTTGCAATAGAACAGCCGGATCAGCCATCCGGCCACACATCCGCAGAAAAAGCAGCTGACACAGCGGATGATCACAGCCGTCTGCCCCAGCGCTGTGCTGTAGAAGATCAGCTGGGGATTCAGCAGAATACTGCTCATCATGAAAGCTGCCAGGTAATCATCTTTAATTCCCTGTTCAGAAAATGACGCCGCAATGGGAATCGTGCCGTACATGCACAGCGGGGAAGCAATGCCAAGCAGGCTGGCCGGAATGACTCCCAGCCAGCCCATTCTTTTTTGTCCGATCCGTGCGAAGGCACCGTGAATATATCTCTTCCCGAATACGGATACCGCGCTGCCCAGCACAATGCCCAGGACCCAGTATGGCGCGATCTGCCGGAACTGAATATCCAGATAATACCAGAGATAAACTGCCTCCCGTTGGATCCATTTAGTCATCCAGATTCACCAGTCTGTAATATCGGCTTCCCAGCCCGATCTTTTCCGCATGCTCCAGCGTATGCAGTCCCATCCTGTTTTCGACACGTCTGAGCAGTCTCTCATTTCCCTCCGCGTTCCCGACCAGATCAAGGCAGGCCTGGTCAACGGCTGCCGGATCTGTGGAAGCGAGAATCCCGATATCATGGATATCCGGTTCTGCGGGATTGCCGTTACAATCGCAGTCAATGGAAATCCGGTTCATGACGTTGATGAATACAACCCGATCTCCCAGGTAATCCCTGACGCTCTTGGCCGCTTCCGCCATACATTCCAGAAACTCCGTCTGCAGTTCATCATGCCAGTGGGTGTCGCTGGTCCCGCCGGAATGGATGCGCACCTTTCCCATGGCGGATGCCAGACCGATGGAAGCGTTCTTGATCGCCCCGCCGTATCCCGCCATCTCATGTCCCTTGAAATGGGATAAGACGATGTAGGAACCGTAGTCCGCAAAGTGAGCGCCCACCAGATTCCCTGTCAGTCGTTCGCCGCCTGTTACGGGGATCTCCATGGAACCGTATTCGTCCAGCACCTGGAACTCGGCAATGTCGGTGTATCCGTGATCCTCCGCAACCTGATAGTGTTCTGCGGTAGCCGCGCGCTGCCCGCCATAAGCCGTATTGCACTCGACAATGGTTCCGTCCACCAGCTTCACCAAGTCTTCAATCAGTTCCGGCCTCAGGTAATTGCTCGCCGGCGGCTCACCTGATGCTATTTTGACCGCTGTCGGACTGGTATTCGTCCATTCCAGCGCCTCATAAATCTTTACAAGACTTTGGGGAGAAATCTCAGAAATATAATATACTACAGGCGCCTTTTCATCCTTCGTACAGAAAGGCAGGCTATCGTAATCAATCTCCTGACCGCCATTGGTGGTCAGTGTATCGGCGAAGGCAGATACACAGCACATCATCACAGCGGCCAGGGCAACAATCAGTATCCTTTTCACGAATGTCCATCTCCTGACCAAATCAAAATCATTTCTCATCAATTATATCACATTTCACCGGCAAAACATATATCATCCGGATCAGGCAGACAGCAGGCTTTTCAGCCTGTTGTCAGACTGTCGGCAAAGTCCGGGATTAAGGTCTCGGATTTTGTCGACAGTCTGAGGGCCTGCGCTTTTGCGCAGGCCCTGACCTGTTTTATTGGTTTTCAAAATGTCTCTCTGCCTTACCGGTCAGTTCCAGGGAGTGTAGACCCACTCCATATCCGCCGTCAGCAGGAACATCTGCAGCCCTCTTCCCGGGTACTCACAGAGGAAGTTTCCGCCCCTTTTTGATCCACTCCCGGAATTCCGCTGTGGCGGTAAAC
>OMYT01000025.1 GCA_900315315.1 uncultured Eubacteriales bacterium
TACTAATAGGTCGAGGGCTTGATTTCAGATTGGTCCGTGAGATCAATTGAACAGAATGGTCAGAAAACTGAATCTCAGAAGCTGTGCAGTTGTCAGGGTGCGTATGCATCCCGAGGGCCCCGAAAGAGGAAGAAAAGGAAGACGGAAGGGGCCGGTCGTTCCGAAAAAGGAACGAGGAATTGCCGGTAAGGAAGTCCAATGGTACAGAATGAATGGCGATTCAAATATGCTCACCATTTCCGGTGGCAATGACGAAGGGGTCCCACCTGTTCCCATACCGAACACAGAAGTTAAGCCCTTCAGTGCCGATGGTACTTGGCTGGTAACAGAGTAGGTCGCCGCCGGATTCCAAATAATCCACTTGCAAAATGCGAGTGGATTTTTTGCAATCTGGTATGCTTCCGCAAGAAAAAACAAGGGGCTTTCCAATTGCCCCCTGGACGCCTTCGGTTACTAAACAGGGAAAAAAATTTATTAAATCAAAAGGCATGAAATACCAAATAGTAGTTGGGCGGCATAGTAAGTAATCATAATGGCCCAGTCGATAGTACGGCCGGCAGTGAAGAGAATCCGGCAGCAGATCATCGTATCACTCAGGAAGAAAAGCGCTCCGCCGATGGCGATGAGCTGGCCCTGAAGCGTATAACCGGTCAGGCTCGCAACGGCGCAGGCGCACATCAGGGAAAGAACGGCGCCGTAAACCGCAAAGAGGGGGAGCTGTTTCCCGATCTGTTTTCGCCAACGGAAAAAGAACATGTATCCCATGGTTGCCAGCAGGCAGACCGCGCAGATGAGATGGACCGCCGTCGGCGGGAAGATGGATGTAAAGAAAGCAATATAGCAGATATGGCCGGCCAGAAAGAACCCGGCGCCGATATAGAGACTGAATTCCAGAAAATAATCAGCTGTTGCGTGCAATATCAGCGCTGCGAAGCAGATCCAGCAGCGAGGATCCAGGCGGATGGCGGCAATCAAGGCAAACGAAGCCGCGCAGAGCGTGCCGCAGACCTTGAAGGCTGCCGCCAGTTTAAAACGAAGGTTTTTCTTATAATGGAGAAAGAAGGGAAGACAGAGAAGCAGGCATATGGCGCAAACGCCTGCAATCCACCACATGGTATCCTCCTTTCCCGGGGGCCTTCCGATCTTCCAGGGCTGCCGCCCGTTCTCTGCTGAAAACTGTCCACTGGACAGTTTTCCGGGCGCGCCGAACCCCCAGACCCCCTTTGGATTTATTCCTTACTGTTCTCCGGGACCCAGGGCATCAGGAAGGTGTTCACATACCAGGATTTATCGTTTCCGTGCCGTTTATAGGTAAAGGTCTTTGATTCCGTTTCCGTTCTTTCCTCCTGAGGCACAAGACTGATATTCTTCTCTCTTTTCTCAGCTGCCGGATTATAATCATAAACATACATGCGGACAGTGTTCATGGTGGCCCCTTCGATGCAGGTCAGCCGATACGTTCCGTCAGTATTCGGCACGACGTCATATACGAAACCGACGTGCGTGTATCTGTTATTCTTTTGCCCGTACTGGACAATGAAACCTTTTTGCGGGATATCAGTTGTCCGGTGCATATGGAGATATCCGGGAACCATGGTCGTCGGCTTTGAACTTTTGACATGGTAAATCGGTTCCGGAGCGACTCCTTCTTCCAGTTTCATGACTTCATCCTCAAAGGCCTGCGGAATTCCGGCCTCGAGCATACACCAAGTCACAAAACCGGCGCACCACCTGTTTTTTCCCCACGGATAATCATTGTACCAGGTGGTATATTTATTCTTTTTCCCCTGGTCTTTTCCGTTTACGGTTTCCCATTCATTGTAAACAATATCCAGCAGATGCTGAATCTGTTCCGGCGGTTCAACCGGTTCCGCAGTAATCTCGAGTGGAGGCGGGGTGGCGGTGGCTTTAGCCTTTTTCTTGGCAGCCAGCGCGGAAGCAGCAGAACAAAGAAGCACCAGCGCCAGAAGCAGGGCTGTGATCCGGCGGAACCGTTTCATGATTCATTCAATCCTTTCATGCCGTCCGTCTCGGGAAAAACAGAAGATCCCTCAGTTTAACCCGGGATGACGTTTCTTATTCATCGTCAAAGTCCGTATATATTATACTCCGAATCCGACGGAATGTCAGTCTCTTCCGGAAGAATTCCACCGGTTGCGGAATCAGTCGGCACAGGACTCGGTTTTTCTTCCGCCGGGGAACCTTCGGGAGAGGGAGAAACAGAGGAAGAAATCAGTTTCTGCGCGGAGGGCAGCGTGATTCCCGCCTGCTTCAGTGCGGAAACGGTGCAGATCACCGCCGTCAGAAGAAAGACGCAGGTCAGCAGCAGGGAAATCAGGCGGAAGCGGGAACGCATCAGCTTCATGAGAGAACTCCTTCCGGTCAGGTCAATCAGAATCAAGAATTCAGGATTCGGAATTATTGTGAAATCCGATAAGTACATTGAGGGAAATTCATTTATTTGGCGAGCATGGCCAGGTGAGCATCCTCGGCCAGGTTGGTCTCATTGACGGATGAAATACCGCAGAGCAGACCCAGAGTCAGCATCTGAGCAGCAAGATCCGGCAGGGAATCGGTCAGCAGCGGCAGAGGATTGAGCGGCAGCGGCAGGACGCCAAAGGCCGCGAGAAGACCTGCCGGGATCCGGAGACTGAAGATCAGCACACAGCCCAGCGCCAGCACTGCATGGAAACGGGTTCTGGCAGACCCGGCGACGGAAGTGCCGCGGAGTATGAGCGGCAGATACAGAAACAGCGTCAGCCCGGTAAAAACCAATCCGTAATTCTCCGAAAGCAGATAGACAAGCGAAGAAGCGGGCAGGGCAGAATTCTGAAGATCGGTGACGGTCTCCGAACCGAACAAGCCGGAGGAGACAAGAGTCGAAAGAGAAAGCGCATGCTCTTCACCCGGGATGAAAGCAGGCAGATAACCAAAGTATGCTGCACCGAAGAATATAGCTGCGAAGACCGCAAGCGCTGCAAGAACCAGGCCGATCTTCCCGTCAGCTGCCCAGAGCAGGAGCAGGACGGTCAGCGCAAGAACGGAAGCCTCAACTGTCATTCCCTGCAGGAGAAGAAGTACGGTTCCGATGATTCCGGGGAGCAGTGCCGCCGCTCCGCCATAACAGGAAAGCAGGGAAGAGAAGGAAATTACCATCAGGATGAGGGCAGCCTCCGTGAACGGGAAAGGAAGATCCCGTACGAGCAGGCTGCCGGCCAGCAGCAGGAGTCCCAGGAAAGAAGAGATTCCCGCAGTCAGCATCGATGGAGAGATGATCCGGATGACCATTGCGCCGATGATCAGCGCAACTACTCCGGCACTGCAGCGAAGCAGCTGCATCAGAGCGGCATCCGGGTTTGACGTGGCAAGCGAGATGATGCCGACGGCACCGAGATAGAGGGCGATGGACAGGATCAGGCGATCCAGGGAGAAAAGACGCGCAGGAATGATCATACAAAGCAGCATGGCGCCGGTGACCCCGGCAGCCAGCAGATAAAGGCGCTGATCGCCTTCGCGGAGAGCAGGCACCAGCAGGGCAAGCAATACCAGCAGCGCTGCCGCAAAGACGAACCGGAAGCGGGGAGAAGACTTTTTGCTCATTCGCTGAAGTCCTCCTTCCAGCGGTCAGCACGCTTGCGCCGGGGCGCAGTCTGCTGAACCGGCAGGTGTTCTTCCGGTATTACTGAAACGACGACAGAATCGAAAGCACTTTGGGATTCCTGCTGAGATAAACCGTCTGCAGGATTGCCGATGAGCGGCTGATTCATCGGATTCGGCTGATCCGGCCTATATTCCTGAGCCGGGGGATCAGTGAAAGGAAGAAAGGGTTCCGGTGCGGTCACTGTGAACGGACGGTTTGTATGCTCCAGCGCCGAAAGGAGCTGGAGACGAAGGACGGCGCTGCCGACCTGTAGACATGAACCATGGACCATGACCGGCATTTCCGATTTTTCGGCGGTGATCAGGGATACACCATCCACAAAAGTTTCGCAGCCGGGGAACGGTTTAATGATCAGGCCTGTCCCGTCCTGCCAGGAGAAAGCCAGATGCCTGGCATGGACACCGGGACAGGGAACCACCAGGTCGCAGGAACGCAGGGAACCGAGAATGCCTTCCCGCGGAATGGGAAACCAGGTGTCGACCGGAAGCTGTTCACTGCCGGCGATCACGACCATCTCACCGATATTGCCGGCTTCCGGAAGGTAACGGAGACGTTCACGGCGCTTCCGACGCTCATCGTAAAGCCAGGACAAGGCAAAAAGCAGCAGCATCAGGGCGAAAAAGGCAAAAAGATAGCGTGAGGTCTGGGTTATTACCTTGTAGATCTCAGGAGACACGCTGAACATAGTTTACCTTTCTTTGGGGGCTTTCCGAATGCCCGGGGCTGCCGCCCGTTCTTCGTTGAGAAAGAGCCACTGGCTCTTTCTCCTGGCACTTCGCTCCCCCAAACCCCTTCGGTAGAATGCTTTTGAGAAGGGGGCTTTCCGGTCGCCCCCTTAAACCCCTTCGGCTTTGGCTGCTTATCAGTTGTTGATGGAAGATATAAGCGTCCGGAGGTTTTGGATCATGACGGTTTCATAATAGTCGAGGGGAGGATTGTCGGGGCCGGTGGTGACCGGGTCAAGCTCACAGACCGGGGCACCGGTTTCAGAGACAAGGACTTCAGCGGAACGATCTGTTTCCTTTGATTTAATGATCAGCGGTGGAACCGGATTCTGCTGAATGATTTCCAGGATTCCGGCCAGATGAGCGGTGGAGAGGTCTTCGTCCGGTTCCTTGTCCACCGCGAGAAGCACCGGCAGGTCACAGGCATCCGCAAAGTAGGGGAAAGCTTCATGGAAGATGACGACTTCGGGCAGATCATCGACCTGCATCAGTTCATCATGAATCGTCTGATCCACCGCAAGAAGACGATCCCGGTAGGCGGCGAGGTTATCGGAAATCTGCTGACTGTAATCCGGCAGGTACTGAATCAGACCTTCCGCCAGATTGGCGGCCATCCCGACAGCCCGCTGAGGGTCAAGCCAGATATGGGAATTGGTTTCTCCGTCATCATCCGACTCCAGCAGGAGAATGCCTTTGGAAGCATCCACGAGGGGCAGGTCCGGATAAGCGCTGGTTACGACCGGGAGGAAGGTTTCCATTCCCGCTCCGTTAATCAGCAGGACATCTGCCTTGGACAGGGCGACCATATCGGAATTCTGCAGGGTATAGTCATGCAGGCAGCCGGTGGCCGGTTCCGCCAGATTGACGACGGTGATTCCGTCGATGCCTTCGGTCAGGTTCAGCGCCATCAGCCAGATGGGGTAGAAGCTGGTTACCACGGTCTCTGCGCAGCCTGCCAGAGGGCAGAGGAGAAGCAGGACCAGGAACAACGCGAGGAATTTCTTCATTATATTATCATGGCTCCTTTCGGGGAATTCAGAATTCAAAATTCAGAATTCAATAAAGGTCAGGGCTTATCTTGGGGGTCAAGCCAGTCTTCCCACTGCTCTCTGGGACGGGCATCACGGATTACCCGGGCGAAGATCTTCCGCTCTTCGGGCGGCATAAACTCCTTATAACGGGTGTAAAGCACCCTCATGGCGGAGAAAGAACCCGTCGTCATACAGTATTCGTGCAGTGCTTCATAATTGACAGAGTATACTTTGAGATTCTCAAAGAGGACCCCCATGACATCGTCAGCCGCGTCCTTCATCTCAGCAGAGCGGATCCTGCGGATGGAACCATCTTCCATTCGCGCGCCCATGGAAGGACCCAGCTGCTCATAAACCGTGTTGAAGATTACATCTTCCAGCCGGGCAGCCAGGTCTTCAAAAGTATCCCGATAGGGAGCGTAGCGCTGCAGCAGGGATGCGGCCCTGTCCCAGATCCCGGGCTGATCCACCAGGGCAGAACCGAAACGGGAACGCAGAGCCTCTCTGACATGCCAGGCTTCGATCATCCGGATCCCTCCAACCACACATTTCTGAATCAGGCGCTTTTTTGTTATCGGGCTCAAATTCCTTATCAGACCGGCAACATTATATCACAAAGTGTTACGGTTTCAAAGAACCTGACGGGAGAAGCGTTTTCATGCGATGAAAGACAGCAGACGGGAGTAAAATCCGGAAAGGTTATGAATTAATTGTTAACTTTTCAGGGGAGAAAAAATGGAAAAAGTGAAAAACATCAAAAGAACCGGACGGAATGATGAAAGGAATCATAAATCTTGTGGTTGGATCATGAGGGGACACAAAACCTTGAAGTGACAAATGAATAAAATCTTACAAATTCATCAAATTATCCACAGGGCGGAAACCCTTGAAATTACGGGATTTTTTTGCTATCATAGTCGCGCCGGTTTGAAGTGAGAAAGTTATCCACAGCCCGGTTATCCACAGCCTGGCTTTACAGCCGCGCGTTTTTTTTGCGGAAGAATAAGAGAGCATCCTCTGAAGGAGATATACTGAATGAACATGGAGTCACTCTGGGACAAAACCTGTGCTTTGCTGTCGCAGGATATGCCCTATGTATCATACAGCACCTGGATCGACGGCAACATGATCCCGGGCGCGCTGGAAAATGATACGCTGTTCATCACGGTGAAAATGGACCGGATGATCTCCATGATCCAGAATAAATACGCGGACCTGATCGAAAAACGCCTGAGCGAGACAGCCGGCATTCCCATGAAGATCTCCCTGCTGAACAGGGAGGAAATGCAGAAAAAGCTGGCAGACGGGGATGATGGGACAGGACCGACTGACAACGATCCCCATCTGAATCCCAAATACACCTTTGAAAGCTTCGTGGTCGGAAGCGGCAACCGGTTTGCCCATGCGGCGGCTCTTGCCGTGGCCGAAAGCCCGGCGGAGGCCTACAATCCGCTCTTTATCTATGGGGGCGTGGGTCTCGGGAAAACACATCTGATGCAGGCAATCGGTCATTTTATCCATCAGAATGACCCGAAAAAGGAAATTCTTTACATGACCAGCGAGAACTTTACCAATCAGCTGATCAGTGCCATCCAGATGAAGAAGACCTACGAATTCCGTGAGCGGATCCGCAAGGTTGATATTCTGATGGTGGACGATATCCAGTTCATCGCCGGGCGGGAAAGCACCCAGCAGGAGTTCTTCAATACGTTCAACGAGCTGCACAACGATAACAAGCAGATTATCCTGACAAGCGACAAGCCGCCGAAGGATATTCAAAGACTTGAGGAGCGGCTGTGCAGCCGGTTTGAATGGGGTTTGGTTGCGGATATCCAGCGACCGGATGTGGACACCCGCGTCGCTATTCTGCGGGAAAAGACGACGCAGGAGAATATCAGTGTACCGGATGACGTGCTGCAGCTGATCGCGGGAAAGATCGACAGCAATATCCGGGAACTCGAAGGATGCCTGACAAAACTGGTGGCTTATTCCAGCCTGACCAGGGAACCGATCTCCATAGAACTTTGCGAACAGGCACTGAAGGATATTTTCGATCAGAGAAGAGTCAAGCAGATTACTGCCGAACTGATCATGCAGACGGTGACTGATTATTACGGACTGACGATGAGCGACCTGACCGGACCGACCCGCAAACGGGAGATTACCGTACCGCGGTCGATCGCGATGTACCTGACGCGGGAAATGACCGGCATGAGCCTGCCCCAGATCGGGATCGTCTTTGGCGGAAGGGATCATACGACCGTGCTTCACAGCTGCAAATCCGTGGAAGCAAATATGACACAGAACCCGGACTTCAAAGCGGTTGTGGACGATATCAAACAGCTGGTTAAAAATGCACAATAAAAATCGGAATTGACAATTCCCGAATCATAATTCATAATTCTATAGTTACAGTGAGCGGTGGCTTAGCGACACCGTTCATCGCTATGTTGACTTAATTTTTTAGTCTATGGGAGTGGAAGACATGCAGGACAAGATCAAAGCCCTCCGGGAAAGAATGGAACAGCAGCTCGGCCAGGTGGATAACAAAGAGAAGCTGGCCGCTTTCTGGCAGGATTTTCTCGGCAAGAAGGGCTCGGTAGCTGATCTGATGAAGGGCCTTGGCGCAGTGGCCAAGGAAGACCGGCCGGCGATGGGCAAGGTCATCAACGACTTTAAGGTTCAGGTCGAATCCCAGTACCAGACGATGAGCGAGCGGATGGAACAGCTGGAACTGGAAGCCCGCAACCGCAGGGAAGCGGTGGATATCACCCTGCCCGGGAAGGGAATGCCGCTGGGAGGTCTGCACCCCCTGACGCTGGTGACAAGCGAGATGATCAACATCTTTGCGGGCATGGGCTTTGAGGTCTTTGAAGGTCCTGAAATCGAGGACGACGATCATAACTTCACCCGGCTGAACGTGCCGAAGGATCATCCTTCCCGCGATATGCAGGATACTTTTTATCTGGAGAATGATCTGCTGCTCCGGACCCAGACCAGCGGCGGACAGATCCGCGTAATGGATATGAAAAAGCCGCCGATCAAGGTGCTGGTGCCCGGCCGGGTGTTCCGTTCCGACAGCGACGCGACCCATTCCCCCATGTTCCATCAGATGGAAGGCCTGGTGGTGGACAAGGGGATTACGCTGTGCGATCTGCAGGGCATGCTGGACAAGCTTGTACAGCAGATCTTTGACGCGGATGTGCGGACACGGCTGCGCCCGAGCTATTTCCCGTTTACCGAACCCAGCGTCGAGGTGGATGTGAGCTGCTTCGAGTGCGGCGGAAAGGGCTGCGGCCTGTGCAAGCATACCGGCTGGATCGAGGTGCTCGGCGGCGGTGTCGTGCACCCGCATGTGCTGGAGAACTGCGGCATCGACCCGAATGTGTATTCGGGAATCGCGTTCGGCATCGGGATTGAGCGGATTACGATGCTCAAGTACGGAATCAATAATATCGGGCTTCTGTTTGAGAATGACCTGAGGTTCCTGAAGCAGTTCAGGGAATAAGAGAGATTAGGGGGCTTTCCGCAAGGAATCGCACGCGCACCGCGGCCGGTGTGCCGGCTCGCGCACCGCACGCGACATCGCCCAACCCCTTTCGGCGGAATTCTTTTTCAGCGATGAAGTAATCTATGATGAGATAATTGGGGAGTATTAAGATGAAAGTACCATTCAGCTGGCTGAAGGAATATGTGGATATCGATCTGACGGCGGAGGAGCTGGAAGAAAAGCTGTTCGGCTGCGGATTTGAAGTGGAGGAACTGACCGACCTGGGAGCGGAAGTCAGCCGCGTGGTCGTCGGTGAGGTTCTTTCCTGTGAGAAGGTGGAAGGAACCCATCTGGTGATCTGCCAGGTTAATTGCGGATCTTACGGGAACCCGGTCCAGATCGTGACCGGCGCACCGAATGTCTATGAAGGCATGCATACGCCCGCAGCACTGGATAATTCCACACTGCCCGGCGGCATCACCATCAAGGCGAAACCCCTGAAGGGCATCCCGTCAGACGGCATGCTGTGCTCCGGGGAGGAACTGGGCCTGAACGAAGACCTGTATCCAGGCGCCGAGGTATACGGTCTGCTGGACCTGCCGAAGGATACGGCACCCGGGGATGACATCCGGGATGTGGTCGGCCTGAACGATGCGATTTTCGACATCTCCATCACTGCGAACCGGCCGGACTGTCAGAGCATTCTGGGTATTGCCCGGGAAGTCGCGGCGGCCCTCGGCAAGAAGCTGAAGATGCCGGCGACCGACTATACCGTTTCCGATTACAAGTATCCGGATCTGGACATTACGGTGGAAGCGCCGGACCTGTGCCCCCGCTATCTGGGACACGGGGTGCGGAACATCACCGTCGGCGAGAGCCCCCGGTGGATGAAACGGAATCTGGCCCTGTGCGGCCTGCGCAGCATTTCCAACGTGGTGGATATCACCAACTATGTGCTGCTGGAGATCGGCCAGCCGATGCATGCCTTTGACATGGATCAGCTTCAGGAGCGGAAGATCATCGTGCGCCGGGCGAAGAACGGGGAAAAGATCCAGACGCTGGACGAAAAGGAATTCACCCTGACCCCCGATAACCTGGTGATCTGCGACGGCAACCGCCCCGTAGCCCTGGCAGGCATCATGGGCGGCCTGAACAGCGAAATCACCGAGCATACGACTCAGCTGCTGTTTGAGGCGGCCAAGTTTGCCCGGGACAATGTCCGGAAAACCTCCCGGGCTCTGGGACAGAGCAGCGACTCTTCCGCCCGCTTCGAGAAAGGGATCAGCGAATACACCACCGAATTGGGCATGGCCCGCGCCCTGCACCTGATCCAGGAACTGGGCTGCGGCGAGATCACTTCCAGCGCCTTTGACTGCAGCGCCGGCGCACCGCGGGAAGGAAAGCATTTCACTGCGAGCCTGAAGCGGATCAACGCAATCCTCGGTATTACGGTTCCCGCGAAAGACGTACTCCGGATTCTGAAGAACCTGAACTTTGATGTGAAACGGAGCGGAGATACCCTGGATGTGACCGCCCCGAGATACCGAGAGGATATTGAAGTCGGCGAGCCGGACCTGGCGGAGGAAGTGATCCGTGAATACGGCTACGACCATGTGATCCCGACTTTCCTGAAGGCCGCGACGGTCACCACCGGCGGGAGAACCCCGGCAGTGCAGCGCCGGGAGCGGGTCTGCCGGATCCTGTGCGGACAGGGATATCATGAGGTCTGCACGCTGTCATTCTACGCGGACAGCGATCTGGACTTCCTGCGGATTCCTGCGGATGCACCGGAGCGCAATGTGCTGCGGATCAAGAACCCGATTTCCGTCAACCTCGCCATTATGCGACCGCTACTGATCCCGAGCCTGATGAATATCGTGGTGGAGAACCTCAAAAAAGGCAACAACGAAGGCCGGATTTTCGAACTCAGCCACGTCTATATCCCCCGCGAAAAAGGGGAAATGCCGGACGAGCGTCCTCACCTGGGCTTTGCCGCCTTCGGTGATCAGGAGGATTTCTTCACGGTGAAGGGCACCGTAGAAGCGCTTGCGAAAGCGCTGGGTCTGACCTTTGAGATGGAACGGGCTCAGGATGTACCTTACCTGCATCCGGGGATTGCCGCCTATATCCTGTGCGAAGGCGGACGGATCGGCTGTTTCGGCAAACTGGCCAACGAAGTGACCGGGGAACTGAAACTGCATAAGGACGCCAAGTCCAACCACAAGATCTTCCTGGGCGAGATTGACTATCAGCTGATGATGAGCCATATGGCGGCCAGTTTCCGTTATCAGCCGCTGTCGGCCTTCCCGCCGGTGATCCGCGATCTGGCCCTGACGGTGGCGGAGGAAACCCCCTGCGGAGACCTGATGAAAGAGATTTCCAAGGCCTGCCCGCGGGTCAGCGATGTGGAACTGTTTGATATCTACCGCGGCGAGCAGATCGGTGAAGGTCGCAAGAGCATGGCGTTCAAGATCCGGTTTGAGCCGGAGGACAAGGCGCTGTCGCCGGAAGAAGTGGACAGGTTTATCAAGAAGATTCTCGGCAATCTCAAGTTTAAGCTTGGAGCAGAAATCAGATAAGGGGGCTTTCCGATCTTCCTGGGCTGCCGCCCGTTCTCTGCTGAAAACTGTCCACTGGACAGTTTTCCGGGCGCGGCGAACCCCTTAAACCCCTTCGGGCAGAATGCTTTTTGATGTGGATGGCGATGTGGGGATCGCACCCACACCCCTTCGGACTCGGGTTAATTGAGGCTAAACAGTGAAGGCTGGGATACACGATCCCGGCCTTTTCCTTTTTTTACTTGAAAGAGAGGACAGTTGATTTCAGAAAAAACAAGTACATAAAAACTTGCGCAGAAATCCGGAAACAAAGGCTCTGTTTCCGGATATGTGCTTGAAATGTAACCGTAAAAGCTGTATACTCAAATTGGCATTTTGTATCAATCCGGACGGATCGGCACGAAGAAGAAACATGGAGTGTACGGATGGAAATCTATCATCCCAAAGATGAGGAACTGCTGCGGGAAATGCGGCGGGTGAGACGTTCCGCGAAGCGGAAACGGCTCATCTGGGGGTTTGTGATCTGGCTTTTGCTGAGCATATCGGCCGGCATTATCCTGTTTAACCGGTTCTATATGCTGTCCGTCGTACAGGGCCCCGCGATGGGAGACACGCTGCCGGCCGGGAGCCTGGTCCTGGTCCGGAGAGCCGAACAGGGCAAGAGCTACGAGGCGGGCGATATCCTTCTGTTTGAGAAGACCAAGGCTGTCCCCGCGGAGATGGAGATTCTCAGCCCGAAAGGGAAGAAGCGGGACTACTGCAAATACATCATCTATCGGGATCTGGGATCCACACGGCAGTATCTGACCCGGAATGAAGGAAAAGTATCCTGGGTGACCGATCAAACTGCGGCAGATGAGTTCGAAAGCGACGCTGACGGCATGCTGCACCTGGATACCGACGGGATGCCGAACGGAGAGTACTGGCTGAAGGAAACCCATGCATCCTACGGGCAGACGGTCCTGGAGGATCCGATCCCGTTTAATGTCAACAACCCGGTCCTGACTCAGATCAAACGAGTGATTGCCGGACCCGGGGACAGAATCGTGCTCAGTCCCTATCAGGCGATGAGAATTAACAGTAAAGGCCTGAACACGACCTTTACCTCGGGACGGGAAGAGGATGTTACCGTTGAAACACGCCGCGTCAATGTGACGGACGGGGAGTATTTTGTGCAGGGCGATCAGCTGAGCCTTTCGGAGGACAGCCGCGACCGGGACTTCGGGAACGTTTCGCAGCCGGAAGTTCTCGGCAGGGCAGAATTCGCGCTTTGGCCGATCCGCTGCTTCGGTGATCTGACCGGTCAGACGGTTACGGTCGAGAGCACGGGACAGGAGGCTGCGGAATGAGAAAATTTTTCGCTTTCCTGTTCGTTTTCCTGCTGATTGCCGCCGGCCTGGGTTACCTGCTTTATCCGACGATCTCCGATCAGATCGGACAGGCGGAGGACGGCAGGGTCATGAAGGCCTACCGGGAGAAAACCGCCGCGATGAGCTCCGAGCAGATCAGCAATATGCTGGCGGACGCGGACGCCTACAATGCGACTCTGGAAACCATCGAGGCCTCGGATCCGTTTTCAGCAGGACTGCCGCGGACATCCCGGGATTATCAGAACCGGCTGAATGTTCACTCCGGCGTGATCGGAGAACTGGTGATTCCGGCGATCGGAATCTATCTCCCGGTTTATCACAACTGTGCGGAGACACCGGCCACGCTGAAACTGGTTCATCTGGAAACCAGTTCCCTCCCGTCAGATGAGACGGGCACCAGCATTATCCTTGCCGGCCCCGGAGTACTGAAAGCAGAGGGCTTCCTCGGGGAGATCGGGCTGACGGACGAGCGGATGCTCCAGGACCTGGACCGGCTGACTCCCGGAGACGTTTTGATTCTGAACGTCCTGGACCGGACCATGGTTTATCGAATCGGCGATGGCCTGGAGGAAAAAGATGCTATCCTGATGCTGACGCCGGGCGGCGTCAAAGACCTGGATCTTTCCCTGAGCGCGGTGCAGGCTCCGGAACCGGAACCCGAACCGACGCAGACACCGGAGCCCCGGTATACACCGAAGCCGACGGCGACACCGGACCCTGAAGCGACCGCCGAAACAGAGGCGGCGCAGGAGACGGAGACAGCCGCGGAAGAAACGCCGGAGCCGACTCCAACACCCACGCCGACGCCCACGCCGGAACCGGCGCCTGAAACGGAACAGACACAGACCCTGAGATCAGCTACCGAACAGCTGACCCTGCTGACCCCCTGGAGGGATCAGAAGCTGCTGGTGGTGCGATCCTCAAGGATCCCGATTGATGAAGCCCGGGAACTGCTGAGCGGAACGGACCGGGCCACCTACCCGGAAACCTGGAAGAACGTGCTGCTGCTGGGCAGTCCGGTACTGCTGGTGGGATTCCTGGTGATGTTTATTATCGAACGGATCAAGAGACGGTCCTATATGCTTCCCGACGAAGGCAGGCAGACTGCCAGACGGAAGAAAAAGAATAAGGCGAAACTGGATACCCTGACGACCGAAAAGCAGGAGGTTAACCATGAAAAAGCAGATTCTGAGAACCCTGAGCCTGATGATCGCCCTGTTCATGCTGACAGCAATGGTGACAGCGCAGGCGGAGGACAAAAAGAATGACGGCTATCTGAGCATTGTCATCGGGAGCGACAGCAGCGCGTATAACCGCGAGGGGATTGTCCTGAATGCGTATCTGGTCGCAGAGGGAAACTACGGCGACTGGAAAGAGCAGAAGACGTATGACGGCATACAGGTCTTCACCACTGACAAGAAGGATACCGGAGCGAGCTGGCTCAAGGATTCCATGCGAAAGATTAATGCCCGGATCCACAATGGCGGCATTAAACCCACGCAGCAGGCGAAGACCGACGTGAACGGCAAAGCTGACTTTTCGAATCTTCCCCGGGGCATCTACTATATCGAGATGAGCAAAGGACCGGATTTTCTGAAGCTCGAATCGATGCTGCTGTCTGTACCGGATACCCGCGGTTCGCTCCAGATCCGCACCAATGCGAAGGGCAGCTATAATCCGCCCACAAAGGTCCTGCAGAACGTCAAGAAAGGCAATCGTGAGCATTTCGAGACGATCGACGAATACGAGACGGCTTTGGGCCTGGGCAATATCCAGATGCATGTGGGAGTCTGCTACGAATAAGCGGAAGAGAGACTGAACGACGGACGGGGGATGAAGGGATATGAAACGACTGATCGCGCTGCTGCTGGCCGGGATGATGCTGCTGGGGCTGCTTCCGGCGCTGGCTGAAGAGGAAATCATGGAGGAACCCGAGGCCGCCGAAACAGCAGAGCCGACTCCGACCGAGATTCCCTATCCGGACCGGAACTATGAGGAACTGGTTGTCGGAAACCCCACGCCCATGGACGGCAAATTCTTTACCGGCCGGTGGGGCAACTCCACGACCGATATCGACGTCCGCACCCTGGTCAATGCCTACTACCTGACAACCTGGAACTATGACACGGGGATTTTCCACGCGAACCCGGTCGTCGTCAGCGGCGCCGTGGTGGTTGTCAATGACGATGACGGCTCCCGCAGGTATGTGCTCGAGATTCAGGATGACCTGTACTATTCCGACGGCACAAAGATCACGGCGTGGGATTACGCGTTTTCCGTCCTGTTTGAGGCGAACCCGGTGATCGCCGAACTGGGCGGCGAACCCCTGAATCTTTCCTATTTAAGAGGATACGAAGAATATGTGTCCGGCGAGCGGCCCTATTTCGAAGGGGTCAAAGTACTCGGTGAGCGGATGATCGAGTTTGACGTCAAGGCAGAGTATCTGCCGTACTTCTTCGAGCTGTACCGGATCGGCTTCCTGCCTTATCCCATCCAGGAGATCGCTCCCGGCTGCAAGGTATATGACGACGGTGACGGCTGCTATATCGGCAACGCGGACAAAACCATCGCCGAAACGATTTTCACCAAGGAACTGCTGGAATCCACGGTCATGGATCCGGAGAACGGTTACCTGTCCCATCCCACAGTGGGCAGCGGCCCCTACCGGATGACCGGATGGGACGGCGAATACGCCACCTTTGAGATCAACGAATATTACAAGGGCAACGAACTGGGCTACAAGCCCACGATCCCGAAACTCCGCTTTACCCTGGCCCGCAACGAGACTATGATCGAAAAGCTGGAAGCGGACGAATTCCAGCTGCTGAACAAGGTGGTCCGCCGGGATACGATCGAGAAGGGAATGCAGCTGACCGGCGGCGGCCTGTTCACTGCCAGCAACTATCCCCGCATCGGGCTTTCCTTCATCGTGTTCACGCCGGATATGCCGGCTCTGCAGGAGCAGAACGTCCGCAAGGCGATCGCCTACTGCATGGACAAGAGCCAGCTGACCGAGGAATATACCGCTGCCTTCGGCCTGCCCATGGACGGCCTGATCGGCATCGGCCAGTGGATGTACGGCATGGTGAACGGGACCGAGGATTTCCCGGTGGATCTGCCGGAGAACCCCACAGCCCAGGAAACCGCAGAGTACGAAGCGACCATCGAAGAGTGGAAAGCCCTGTCGCTGGACAATGTGAAGCATTATGACCTGAACGTGAACGAAGCGGTGACGCTGCTGGAAGCCAACGGCTGGCGCTTGAACGAGAACGGCGATCCCTTTGATCCGAGCAAGGACGAGGTTCGCTGCAAGATGATCAACGGGAAGCTGGAGAAGCTGGACCTGACCTGTGCGTACCCCGAGACCAACTTCATGGCCGAATCCATGGAAGTGCTGTTCGTGCCCTACCTGAAGGAAGCTGGCATCAAACTGACCCTGATCCCGATGACCATGAAGGACCTGCTTTATTCCTACAACAACGAGAAGGAACTCGACGAGATTGATATGTTCTATATCGGGGATGACTTCAACATCGAGTTCGACCCGCAGCTGTTTTTCCTGGCAGGAAATCCCGAGGCCCCCTATGAGGATACGCTGGCCTGGGCGCATACCCAGATGCGGGAATACGCCCACAAGATGTGTGAAACCGAGCCTGACGACGCGCTGAGCTTCGTTAAGAAGTGGATCACCTTCCAGGAGCAGCTCAGCGACCTGCTGCCGCTGATCCCGGTGTACTCCAACGTATATTTTGACTTCTATACCAGTGACCTGACCAACTACGACATCCTGTATTACATCACCTGGGGCGACGCGATCGTACCGTCTATCTACGCCAGACAGGAGTTTAAGGCTCCGGAAGAAACGGAAGAGCCGGAACTTGAAGACGGTGAAGAGTTCTTTGACGACTAAACCCCGGAAATACGGACGGAGGATGAACGCATGCCGAAAAACATGCTGAAGAGCTACGGGCGCTTTGAACTGCTGGAACTGATCTACACCATGCGCAAGGAAAACCTTGAGCTGAAGGAACGGTGCGAAGCAGCGGAAAAGCAAGTCGTAGAGATCAAAATGCAGACCGAAAAACAGCTGGACAATGCCCGCAGGGACTATGAGAACCGCATCGAAGAACTGCGCATGCAGGGCGCTGCGAAGGATCTGCAGATCCGCATGAAGAAGATCGAGGAACAGCTGCGCCTCATGCAGAAGCTGACCTCCGTCGACATCGACCTAAACGAGATGCCTACCGACGAAGAGATCGAACGCCTGGCCGCACAGGAAGAGGAAGAGCGCCGAGCCAAACTGGAAGCGGAAAAGGAAGAAGAAAAACAAGTCAACCTCAAGAAGTAAGACCACCAAAGAACTACCTATATTATAGTAGAAGTAACAGCACAAGGAGAGACACATGGCCAGAAAGCCAAAGGACGCACAGGCGCTTCCGGAGTTAAACGAAATCGAATCTGAAATGAGTCAGGTTCGGAGCAAAGGAAGATTCAGACAGTCCTTAAAAGGCACTTTCGGAACATTGCTGGTGGTGGTTGCAATTGCCGTCATCGTTGCTTTTATTCTCCTGCCGGTTCTGAAGATTACCAACGGCCATAACATGGAACCGGGACTCCAGCCGGGCGATATTGTTCTCCTGTATAAAACAAATAAAGCCGAAAAAGGTGATATATGCGCCTTCTACTTTAACAACAAACTGTTACTGCGCAGGGTCATTGCAAAGGAAGGGGACGTCGTTGATATCGATGAGCACGGGTATGTCAAGGTGAACGATGAAATCCTGGAGGAAAACAGCTATATCTCTGAACATACCTTGGGCCAGAGTGATATTGACTATCCATTCCATGTACCTACCGGCCAGATCTTCGTACTGGGAGACAACCGCGGTTATGCGCTGGACAGCCGTGCTACCAACTTCGGCTGCATTGCCCAGGACGAGATCTATGGGAAACCTCTGGCAAGAATCTTCCCCTTCAACAGTCTGACCTGGTACGGGTTCTGAAAAAACGAGATTTAACAGAATTTTAACAAAAAAAGTTTTGCCTCCGAAATCGGTTTCAAACGACCAAAAAGGCCGGTTACATAAGAGTTATATAACCGAAGCAAAATCCCCCGAACCGTTGAAATATAAATATTTTCCCGGAAGACAGGAAAAGGACGGAAAAGGGAAAAGTTACACAAAACCGGTTGCATATCAGCAGCCGGTTATACTTTTCCAGGAACTGATCCGAAAAAAAAGTCGGCAAATGTCACTGAAAGTAACCGTCATGTAACGGTTATAAAGGCTCAAAACGTTGACAAATAAGGAGATTGCCGATATAATTACATCGACGTGATAAGGGTGAGTATGGTTGTCACCCGGAAGCGAAAAACGAAACCCGGCTGGAAGCCGTACTACCGGTTCTCGCAGGACGATGTCTTGCTTAAGAACTTGGGAACATCGAAAGGAGGGCCACCGACAAGCTGAGAAAGCCGATCCGGAAACCCTATGGACTTCATCGAAGTCCGGTCCCCAAGTGATAGAGTTTACCCAACGACCCAAATATATGAAAAGGAGAAGGACACATGAAAAAAATTATTGCTCTCGTACTTGCCTTGGCGATGGTCCTGATGGTTGGCGCTGCGTTTGCAGATATCACCATCACGAACACAAATTCTCGTATCAGCATTTCTGGGAAGACCTACAATGCCTATAAGCTTTTCGATTCTACTCATACTGGTACTGCTTATTCTTACACAATGAGCACTACCAGTCAGTTCTACAGTACTAATTTATTGGCTGCAGCTGATGCTGACAATAAGCCTACTTCTGGTATGGCTAAAGTTCTGTGGGATAACTTCACTTTTACGGCTGTTCCTGGCGATACCACCAAAGTGAATGTTGCAGCTAAAAACTCCTTTGATGTTCGTCAATTTGCTAATGATATGCAGCAGTATCTGGCCTCAAAGACTGCTGACGCATCAGGAACTGTTGCTGAAGGCGCGGAAACAGTCACTTTGGATGCCGATGATAAGGGTTACTATCTTGTCACTGGCGGAGCAGATGCCACTTCTGGTGCTGATCCTACCGCACTTGTTTCTGCTGTTATCGTGACAAATGAAGATCCCGATCCGTCTATCCAGCCCAAGGCTGATGCTCCTACTTTGGACAAGAAGATCACAGGTGTTGCTGAAGGCGATACTGTTATTGATGGTGCTGTCCTGGATACTGCTGGTGTTGCTGCTGTTGCCAAGGTTGGTTCGACTGTATCATTTGAACTGGATGCTGTTGTTCCGGACACGACTGGATACGATAGGTACACCTATACATTCCATGATACCATGAGTTCCGGCTTGACATTTGTTCCCGGTTCTTACAAAATCAAGTTTGGTAGCAATGATGCTACTACCATCACTCCTACTGTAGATGGCCAGAGTTTCTCATATACAGTATCTCTGGAAACACTGAGAACCTATGATGTAGGGACTCCGATTGTTCTTACCTATAAGGCTACTGTTAATAGCGATGCTTTGACTTACGACAAGGAAAACAACACGGCTAACCTTGAGTATTCCAACAATCCATATAATAACACAACTGAACATACTCCGGATGATAAGGTCTATGTGATTGACATCAATCTGGATGTTAACAAGATTAACAGTGGTAAAACGCCTCTGGCGCTTGCTTCCTTCAAACTCTACCGCAACACAAATGAGTACTACAAGTGGGATTCCACGAACAATGTTGTAACTTGGGGTGCTGACACTGAAGAATCTCCTGCCGATGTGTTCACCACAGATGCCACAGGCCATTTGACTCAGCAGATTCGTGGTCTCGATAAGGGAACATACTATCTGGTTGAAACTGTAGCACCTGAAGGTTACAACCTGCTGCCTGATCCGATTACAGTTACGATTTCTGTAAGTGAAGCTAATAACCAGGTTACTTATAGTGCTACCTTTGGCAGTGATGCAGCTTCCATGACCAATGGTGTCGTTGATCTGACCACTGCAACCACTAATAACAAGCAGCCTGTTGCTACCGGTACTGTTTTGAACCAGTCAGGTACTGTCCTGCCCAGCACCGGCGGCATCGGCACCACGATCTTCTACATCCTCGGCGGTCTGCTTGTGATCGGCGCGGCTGTGATCCTGGTTGCCCGTCGTAAGGCTCAGAACTAATCCACATACGGATTAAGCTGAATAGGTAAACCAAACGTCCCGGTCCTCTTCACAGGGGATCGGGATTTTTCTATGCTCAGAATCGGGCAAAGGGAAACATATTCCCGGCGGCGAATTACAGAACATTGGAAGACATATGATAAATGATGTGGAAGAGACAAAAGGAAAGACAGATCATGAACAGACTGCCTCAAAACATTACCGCATTCATCTTCGATCTGGATGGCGTGTTTTTTGACTCAGAACGGGCTGTGTTCAACGAGTGGAAACTGATCGCAGAAAAGTACGGGTTCCCGAACCTGGAAGAACCGTATGCAAAATGCATCGGGGTGAACGCGGGTACCTGCAGACAGATTTTCCTGGATTATTACGGCGCGGATTTCCCGTATGACGCATACTGCGAAGAGCGGCGCCGGAATTTCCGTGAGAAATACAGTCACGGAAGGCTGCCGCTGAAGCCGGGAGTGATTGAGCTGCTGGAAAGCCTGAAGCAGAAAGGACTTCTGACAGGGAGTGCCTCCTCGACCCGCACAGAGACAGTTCGGGAGGAAATCCGGGACGCGGGGCTGCTGGAATATTTCGATGTAATTATCGGCGGGGATCAGGTGGAACGGAGCAAGCCCGCACCGGATATTTTCCTGAAAGCCGCTGAGAAGCTGGACGTTTTGCCGGGGGACTGCTGTGTGATCGAGGATTCCTATAACGGGATCCTGGCAGCATCCGCTGCAGGCATGTTTCCCGTGATGGTTCCGGACCTGCTTCCTTCGAACGATGAAATGAGGGGGAAGGCGGGACTGATCGCCGACAGTCTGGTTGAAATCAGGAGGCTTTTCTGAGCCAGGGAAGTTCTTCAAAGATATTGACCGGGTTATCCGGCAGAGTGCACAACGATAAGGCTTTTTTATGCCAATTGAAAACGGAAGCCCGACAGCTTTTTGTGCTGCCGATAATCTCATCCCAGGACATATGATACAGATAACGCTGGGTCATCTGCATATAGGCATACGGATCCAGAACACTGAACATAACCTGGATTTCATCCGTGAGCCTGCGCAAAATCGCTTTTTCCGAAGCGATTTTTTCTTTTACTCCGGCAATGTATTCCAGATTCGCAACAAACGGCGCGTCTCCTGTGGGAGAGAACTGCACATGATCCGGAGTCAGTTGAGGCGTGTGCGGATCAGAGACTACCGGACACAGAAAATTGAGAGATTCCTCATCTTTCTGAATCCTGTCACAAAGCAGTTTGTGCTGATCAAGATATTCCTTTACAGTCATTATGATTCCTCCTCGTTATTTCCGGCGGGTATTCATATAGGCATCAATGGCGCTGACGGCGTACTGATCCAGCTTTGTCCGCTGGACTGACTCCGAAACGATCCTGCACAGCGTTGAGAGCGCATGATCCAGGACACCGGCATGCCGATTATCTGTGCTGCAGAGGGCAGAGAGCGCTTTGGCCCTTGTGTTATAAAGGAACAATTCGATTTCCTCCTCTGAATCCGGCTGCTGATCAGCCTGGGGCGGAGAGACCCTGATCAGCATCACCAGTGTATCTTCTGAGAGGGGCGCGCGATACGCGGCGCGGGGCTGAAGATCGTAAGCCATGGGATGAAAAGGAGAGAGATAGATCTCCTTATAAATCCCCTGTTCCATGAGCCTTGGATCGAATGACAGCAGCGGGTGATCCGACAAACCGGCGGCAGAATCCGCCTCTACAGGGGAAGGAAGACATTCCGGGTCATGTTTCCAGACGACTTTTTCCGACAGTGAATCCAGACTCAGGCGGGAAACAAAGAGATGAAGATAGATCTCAATATCCGTCGCGGCATGATAGTCAAAGAACAAAAGTGAATCCACTGATGTTTCCAACAGGGATGCGGCACGAACCAGAAAGTCCGCTCCGGGAAGGGAATTGTTTTTATCCTTACGGAGACGGGCCAGATAACCGACGCTGACGCCGCATGAGGTTTCCAGATCACAGATCCGGATGCCTTTTTTCTTTGCGAGAATGTACAGATTATTAATACAGAGATCCCTGTCAGCCTTCATGACTTAAGTCCTCCTTTGATGATGATAGTGCATAGTATATGATACACTAAAGGAATGATATCGTCAATATATGAAATTTAAAATTGATGAAAACGATGAGTAGTAGACTAAAACAGACTTCAATGGACTTTAACATACATATATCATGCGGTATCATTAAGCTGCAAAATGTGGGGGAGATCCCCGAAAGGAGTTAAAAACCATGCCGAGAGCACAAGATACCAAAGCACTCAATAACAAGATCCGGAAGCTGGCTCCGGACGCCATCGAGGCCATGGGCGAAATGCTGAGAGATCCGAACACGCCCGCCCCGACCAAAGCCCAGGTCATCGGCTTTATATTGGAAAGAACCCTGGGGAAACCGGACACGACGATCCACCTGATGACGGAGGGCGTTTCCATGAAGGATTCCGAAAACCGGCTGATTGCCATTGCTGAGGAGATCCGTGAGGAAACCATGGACGAGGACAACAGCATTCCGGAAAGCGACGACGGAGATGAGGATCCGGAGGAGGATGAAAATGAGGAAGACTACGCGGACTGCGACGATGAAGAAGAAGGCAGCGAATACGACGAGATCCCGGAATAAGAGCCGGAAGGAGGCCCTGAAGCTCGCTGTAAAGGACCTGCTGAAGCATCCGGAAAAGATCGGGATCCGGGTCGGTTTCAAGGATATGACGCGGCTGCACGGGAAATGGATCCGGGAGATCGTTTTCGGCAAGACGGACTATACGCTGCAAGCCCACCGGGGCAGCTACAAATCTTCCAGCCTGGCAGTCGGCATCGCGCTGATCATGGTTCTTGATCCAACGCACAATATCATCTTCCTTCGGAAAGCGGACAACGATGTGGCGGAAATGCTGCGGATGGTCGTCAAGATCCTCCGCAGCCAGATTATGAACGATATCAGCAACGTGATGAACAGCGTGCCGATCGAGATTGTGAGTGAAAGCATGGATCAGGTTTCCACAAATCTGTATAAGACGGCGATGGGCGCTCCGCAGTTGCTGGGACTCGGTATCAAAAGCTCGATCACGGGAAAGCATGCTCATTACGTGATTACCGATGATATCTGCAACATTCAGGATTATCAGTCCGCAGCAGAACGGGATCATACCAAGCTTCAGTACGATGAGCTTCAGAACATCCGGAACAGGGGAGGCCGGATCATCAATCTGGGAACGCCGTGGCATAAGAAGGATGTTTTCCGGAAAATGCCCAACATCCACAAGTACGACTGCTATACCACCGGACTGATCAGTCCGGCGGAACTGGCAAAGCTCCGGAAATCCATGGATCCCAGGCTGTTTGCTGCCAACTATGAGCTGAAACTGATTGCTGCCTCTGAACTGGTGTTTACGGAGCCGCCGCAGTTTGTCGACATGCCGGAAGAGGATGCTTACTGGCTTATAAACGGTGGTGACGCTCACATTGACGCAGCGTTCGGGGGGCAGGATTATACTGCGCTGACGATCGGAAAGATGGACAGGGAAACAGGGATAATCTACCTGTACGGAAAGCTGTGGCATAAAGGCGTCGACAGATTGCTGCCGCAGATTGTGGAGAAGCTAAAATATTTCAAATGCTGGCGAACTGTATGCGAGAGCAACGCTGACAGAGGATTTCTGAAGCAGAGATTGTTTGAAGCAGGCGTTTTTGCAGAAACATATCACGAGACCCAGAATAAGAAGATCAAGATTCTGACCCATCTGAGACGAAGCTGGCCCAATATCAGGTTTATTCCCGGAACTGATCCGGCGTATATCCGGCAGATCGTGGAATATACCGAATTTGCCGAGCATGACGACGCACCGGACTCGGCAGCGACTATGTGCAGGTTTTTCAATACATTCCACTGGGAAGCCAGACGCGGCTAAGGGGGAAGAATCCAATGTACGAAAACGAACCGGTACTGATTCCGGACGTTCCGGGAAAGATTTGTTTCAAAAACAAGAAGGGCAGCGAGTATGTTCAATATGAAACCGGCAGGAAGTACGATCCGGTCCGGAAATACAACGTGCCTGAAAGAAAGATCATCGGGATCCGGATCCCTTCGCTGCCGGAAATGATGCTGCCCAATGAGAACTATTACCAATACTTTGAAGGAGATGAGCACATGAACGAGGAACAGAAGACGGCTGCTAAGCATTACTCGGGCGACAGGAAGCGGTTCATCATGCTGCGGGAACTGTTTGACCAGATGTATTATGAATTCCAGCTTCAGAGCAGAAGAAAGCCGGATGATCCGGTGAATGGCTACAAGGCCGTAAAGATCAACAGCATCCTGGAACCCCTGCGGGAGATCATGGGTGATGAAGAATATGCTGCTTACCTGGATCTTGTGGATGTTTCGACGGAAACAGAGCAGGAAGAGGCGGAAACATTGAGCGGAAAATCGTACAGTGATGTTGCGCTTATGCTTACACAGTACAAAGGTGCGATCAAACGGTTCAACAATGAGCGGATGTAGAGGTCAGCGACCGGTTCCACTCAAATTCGGTTCCACTCAAACGGCAGAGCGGAATTCGGCAAAACCAACAAACAAATGCTGCTTTTGCCGAAAGATGATGCAGATATAGCTGAAAAAGGTTTTTTTCATTGAACCGGGGAAATATATTATTGCTCTGACGGCCTGATCGGGTTATGATTTTTCCAGAGAGCTATTGGGTGCACCTGAAAGGGAGAGACTGCCGAGGAGGTGATGAATTGTGAAATACAGGTCGATCATTCAATATGAAAACACCGTTGGCGGAATTTTTATCAGGCGGATCAATCGTTTTGTGGCGGAAGTACTCATTGACGGGAAACAGGAATATGTCCATGTCAAGAACACAGGACGGTTGAAGGAACTGCTCGTTCCCAATGCGAAAGTAACGCTTCAGATATCTGATGATCCGAACCGGAAAACAGTATATGATCTGATTTCGGTTTATAAACCGAAACTGAAATGGGTAAACATTGACAGTTTCGCACCGAATGTACTGATGAAGCAGTTTCTGGAGAATGGTGGATTCTACGATGTTGTAAAGCCGGAATACAGTTACGGAGATTCAAGATTCGATTTCTATATGGAGAGACAAGGAAGCAAATATCTGAGAGAAGTGAAAGGATGCACGCTTACAGTCGATCCGGGAACCGGGATTGGCCTTTTCCCAGATGCTCCGACAGAAAGAGGCGTCAAGCATCTGAATGAACTGGCGGAAGCAGCAAAGAATGGTTTTCATTGCTCGATATGCTTTGTTATCCAAATGAACGGTATTCATATGGTCTATCCCAACAATGCGACGCAGCCGGAATTCGGGCGGGCGCTGATTCGGGCCGCAAAAGCAGGGGTCAGCGTTATCTGCTATAGCTGTCATGTTGAAGCAGACAGCATTAAGATAACGAGTGAGATGGGTGACTGCCGTTACGCAGAAATGCCGGAGGGATAACCGCAAAAACGGCGATGCTGCGTAAAGATCATCATTCTTTACTTGTCTGCATATGCTTCAATCTATATAATAATACTGTCGGGAAGGACAGGAAGAGGACGAAACAACAGGGAGCAAGCCATGTATTACTTCGAGAAGGACTACATTATGCGCCTGATCCACGGTATTGCCCGGGCGCTGGCAAGGCTGCTGTTTGGGGAAGAGCTGGAACATGGCGAACTGATTGCGCAAATGGATGCTTTCTGCCGGGAGAATCACGACTATCTCCGGCAGATGGTGGATCAGGGACAGATTAATGCGGCGGAAGAGAAACTGTTTGACATCATCAACACCGTCACCTGGGACGACCGGCAGAAAGCCGCGCTGATCATCGCCTTCTACGATCATGTGAACAGCAAGGACGACGCTTTCCTGGCAGCGGCGGATTTCAGCCGGGATGAGATCATCAGCGGGCTGGAGGATGCCATGAAAACAGTGAACATGGAGATCCCGGAATATCTGCGTATCCGCTGAGCAGGAAAACCGGATGACGAAAAAGAACCGTGAAAACAAACCGGAGGAACAGAGTATGTATATCATGGATGACGGAATCAGACTGAACGTGAAACTGGATATGCCGGAGAAACACGCCGACAAATGCCCGCTGGTGATTGTCATTCACGGGTTTACCGGGCATATGGAGGAGCGGCATATCACTGCCGTAGCCAGGACGTTCAACGAAATCGGTTATGCCACACTGCGGGTGGACATGTACGGCCATGGGAACAGCGACGGGAAGTTTGAAAATCACACACTGTTCAAATGGCTGACGAACGCGCTGACCGTAATCGACTACGCGCGGGGGCTTGATTTCGTGACAGATCTTTATCTGTGCGGCCATTCACAGGGCGGAATGACGGTTATGCTGGCAGGCGCTATGAAACACGACGTTATCAAAGGAATTATCCCGCTGTCTCCGGCCTGGATGATTCCGGATGGTGCCCGGAAGGGAATGCTGCTGGGACAGATCTTCGATCCGAATCATATTCCGGAAATGCTCCCGGCATGGGGAGAACGCGGCCTGAACGGGAACTATGTACGGGTTGCGCAGATGATCCATGTGGAGGAAGCCATTGACCGCTATACGGGACCGGTTCTCATTGTTCACGGTGATCGGGATGAAGCGGTGCCGGTGGAATACGGGATTCGGGCAGCGGAAAGATATCAGGACTGCAAGCTGGTACAGATCCCCGGAGATACGCACTGCTACGACTATCACCTGGATCAGGTGCTGGACGCCGTCAGGGACTGGATGATGAAGAGAAGGTGATTGCAGATGGGAGCGCCCGTTCATATTGCAATCCTCTCTGATACCCATGGGATGCTGCGCAGGGAAGTCGTAGCGGAACTGCAGGACTGCACGCACATCATTCATGCAGGGGACATTATCAGGGAAACGGATCTGGATGAACTGCGGCTGTACGGATCGGTCTATGCCGTGCGGGGCAACAATGACCTGTGGCAGGATGGGCTGCGGGATCTGGCCCATATCCTTCGCTTTGAGATTGCAGGTGTTTCCTTCCTGATGACCCATGACCGGTATGATATCCCGAGAGACCTGGAAGGTGTACAGGCTGTGATTTACGGCCATTCCCACCGGTACAGCGAGGAATGGAAGGACGGGAGGTTGTGGCTGAATCCGGGAAGCTGCGGCATGTCACGGTTCGGCAGCGACGTCACCATGGCGAAGATGATGGTGCAGGACGGCAGAATCATGAGCATCCGGCGGATTAATTTTTCAAATTGTACAGGATATGCTTTTTATTGAAGCATATCCGTTTTTCGTATATAATAAACAGAACAAGCAGTACATTAAGACAAGGAGGCATGATGACATGGCAAACAAATATGCGGGTACACAGACCGAGAAGAATCTGATGGAGGCTTTTGCGGGAGAATCACAGGCGCGGAACAAGTATACCTACTTCGCTTCCAAGGCCAAGAAGGACGGGTTTGAGCAGATTGCGGCCCTGTTCCTGAAAACAGCTGAAAACGAGAAAGAACATGCCAAACTCTGGTTCAAGGAACTGGAAGGTATCGGCACGACCGCGGAGAACCTGAGCGCGGCGGCCGACGGGGAGAACTACGAGTGGACGGACATGTATGAAGGATTCGCGAAGACCGCGGAAGCAGAAGGCTTTCCGGAACTGGCGGAGAAGTTCAGAGGCGTTGCGGCCATCGAGAAGCACCATGAGGAACGGTACCGGGCGCTGCTGAAGAATGTGCAGACGGCGCAGGTGTTTGAGAAGAGTGAGGTCAAGATCTGGGAATGCAGGAACTGCGGCCATATCGTCGTGGGAACGAAGGCGCCAGAAATCTGCCCGGTGTGCGCGCATCCGCAGAGCTATTTTGAAGTGAACGCCGAGAACTACTGAGGGAGGAGAAACGCATGAATCCGATTCTGATTGCTATCCTGGCTGCCGCCGTGATTATGAACCTGGTTGCTTTTTTCCTGATGCGCTATGACAAACAGTGCGCGATCAAAGGGAAATGGCGGGTGCCTGAAGCGACGCTGTTCCTTGTGACCGCGCTGTTCGGCGGCATCGGCGGGACGGCCGGCATGCTGGTTTTCCGGCACAAGACGAAGCACTGGTATTTCAGGCTTTTCTTCCCGCTGATGATGGTCATTCAGATCGGAATCATTATCTATGCCGTAATCAAGCTGGGCTGAGCGGAAGATCCTGACGGAAATCCTTTGCAGAGGAGATACGCCGATGTTTACATGGAATCTTCAGTTTGTTTCCCAAAAGCGCCTTGAGGATACCCTGTACCAGTTTATCCCGCGGAAGAATTCTGCGCCAGGGCGGCGGATCTCATGTCAGCATCATTAACAACAGGCTGTTTACCCTGATGAAGGACAAGGCCGTTCAGTACCAGGGTTTTCCTATCCGCTTTTCTGCGGAAAGTATCTTTAAGAATGATTGTGTGCGGAGCGGATGACAGACTGTTCGAAATCGGCGAATTCCTGACGTTCCAGCTCGGCCGGGCCATTTACACGAACCTGGTGGCAACTGCGGAAAACTGAACAGCGGCGGGGGATCAGACCCCGTCCAGTGTTTTTACCGTGATCCCGGCCTGCCTTGCATACCGGATGGTGTTGTATGTGCCGCCGGGCTTTCCGTCATAAACCGCGATGATCCTGCTTGCGTGGTCCACCATCCACTGATTCCGGAGCCGGTATGCCTCCGGACAGTATTCCGGGCAGATGACCCTGACATAATCGGCCCGGGAAAGCAGAAAATCGTATCTGTGTTTCCATTCATCGCTCCAGAAAGCGGCAAAATCCGGGAACGGTACGGCGGCAATCAGCTTCAGATCCGGAAAACGGTCTTTCAGCCGGACAACGATGGTGCCGGCCCAGATATCAGTACCGTAGGCCATGCCGGAGATAAAACAGGTATATCCGTCCCTGACGGCGGCAAGAATCTCATTCTCCAGATCCACCTTAATATCGTCAACGGGCCTGGAAAGTTTCTGCGGGCGGTGCCCCGTGAAGCAGCAGCGTGTTTTTCGCCTGTCAGCTTCGGTCAGCGGCTCTTTTGCACCGGACGGGATCATGACGCACCGACCTCCCAGCAATCGAAGATGTTCTGCCCGCCGGTCTCGAGCGGGCTTTCCAGGCAGACGATATCCTGCAGGGGAACCGCCGTATCATCAACCAGGATGGAACGAAGCCCGACTTTCCGGCAGATGCCCGATACGGTCAGATGCCGGCCGCGGAAACCGTAGGAAAAGCTGTCTCTGTCCGTGCAGGGGACATAATACGTAACCTCCACCGGCACGGCGTTTTCACGGGCAATCCTGCCGTTCCGGGTCAGGCGGCGCAGGATGCCGAGACGGCGGTCCAGTTCCTCCTTCTCCTCATCGCCAGGTTCCCGTTTAAACTCATAGAGCACTTCTTTGGAAGCGACAGCGTCATCAAAACCGGTCAGCGCGTCGAAGGGGGCGAAAATCTTGGCCCTGCGGCCGGGATCCATGGCAGGATGCCGGAGACGGAAGGGGTCAAAGGTTTCGTGGGCGGGCTGCCCTTTCAGGAACACGTCCTTATACCTGAAGTCCGCAGGCATTGCCATATCGCCGATCATGATCCATCCTCCCGGGGCAGCCTCAGGCCCTGTGGCCCCCGATCTGCCTGTTTCGTTCCAGATTTGTGGCTCCCTTCAGGAGGTTTTTTCCCGTGAAGAGAGCGTTTGCACCGAATTTCGAGCGCACCTTCAGCATGGCGCCCTGCATCTTTTTTTCTTTTTCCAGCGCGGCATAGTCCGTAAACAGGTCGAGCTGGCAGATTCCGTCATCGGCAGTGACATCGGCGGCGCAGAGGCCCAGCCTGCGAAAAAGCAGGCGGTGATCAGTTTTCCGGTCAAAGGAATCCAGCAGCGCGCAGCGGATCAGCTGCGGGCTGTTCGTCCGCTCCCGCATCCTGACTGTGCCGAGACTGTGGCGGGGATGAAGCCGGCCGTACCAGTCCAGACTGAGAGGCCCCGTATAGGAGGGGCAATGCTCCAGGCTTTTCCAGTCATAGCAGACCCACCAGGTGAAGACGGCGGAGAGCTGGTTCTTTTCAAACATGTCGGCGCAGAGCACATCGATCATCTCGGAGAAGACGATTCTTGTTTCCGCGAACTCATAGGGAGCGGGAAGCACCTGCCCTTTGGAGAGGGAGCGGCTGTCCGTATGGTAGGACTTGATGTCCCGCATGGTCACCGGCTCGCGGCCCCAGGCATGATCGATCAGGATCTCGGCGTCAATCCCGAATTCCTTATAAAACCATTCCTCGTCGTACTGGCTTTTCCGGGCAATGTCTCCCATGGTGAAAAGCCGGTTTCTTTCAAGCCGCCGGGCTTTTCCGCGGCCGATCATCCAGAAATCGGTCAACGGTCTGTGATCCCAGAGAAGATAGCAGAAACTGTCCTCATTCAGCTCGGCAATCCGTACGCCGTCCTGATCCGGGGGCATCTTTTTGGCAACCGTGTCCATGCAGACCTTGGCGAGATACATATTTGTACCGATCCCGACGGTGGCGGTGATGCCGGTGGTATGCAGAATATCCCTGACAATCACCATCGCCATCACGTGCGCCGGATCGAGCCCCTGCTTTTCCGCTTCCGCCCGGTAAAGATGCAGATATGGCCCGCAGTCAATGAAGGATTCATCAATGCTGTAAACATGAACGTCCTGCGGGGCGGCGTATTTCAGGATGACCGAATAGATCAGCGCGGAAACCCGCTCGTATTCCGCCATCCGGGGGACGGCGATGAGCCAGGAGAGCTTCCGCCGGTTTTGCTTTTCCCAGACGGCGACCGCCTGCTTTGCCTCAAAAAGACGGGGACGGGAAGGAACGCCCTTTGCCTTCAGGGAAGGGGAAACGGCGAGACAGATCGTCTGATCGGACCGGCTCTCATCCGCCACAATCAGGTTCGCCTTCAGGGGATCCAGATCCCGGTAAACACATTCCACGGAAGCGTAGAAGCTCTTCATATCGATTGCCACAAACGCACCCACGGCTGCATCCTCCGTTCCTCAGTGATCAAGCACGGCGACGGCTTCCCGGTACAGATTGATCTCTTCGTCCGCCGGGATCATGGACGAATCAATGACACCGAGAACGCGGCCGACCAGCTCGGCCCCGTCCTCCTCATCGGGAATGATATCATCGTATTCCGGGTTCTGAGAGTGCAGGCGGCCGGGAGCGGCCTCCTTGATGACCAGACCCGAACCGCGCAGGGAGAAGACACAGACGCCGCCCAGGCCGGCCTCTTTGCAATGCTTTATCAGGATCCGGTCCCCGTCATGATACGCAGGCTCCATACTGCGGCCGGAAACGAGGATAACCTCATCCGCCTCGGCGGCGGGCCCGAGGTTATACAGAAAGACTTCCTCCGCTTCTTCCTGCTGACCCCACCCGTCACCGGGACCGGCGGAGGCAAAACTGCCGTAGCAGGGAAGGGAAACGATCCTGCCCCGGGCCTCCCTCAGCTTCCAGGTGTGGCACTGGGAGACCATACTGTTCCCGATGGCGAGAAACTCCTCCCGGCCCCGGCTGTCCAGGGAGCGGAAAAGGCTGACCACCTCCTCCTCCCGGCCCGTGAGGGACGCGCCGACACCTTCAACCCCGAAGAACTCATTGGGAGAGACGTTGAGGACGGTGAACATCCTGCAAAGATAATCCGGGTCAGGGCGGGAGAGACCGCATTCCCAGTTCCTGACGGAACTGACCGTAACCTGCAGCGCGCGGGCCAGGTCATCAGCCGTCATGCCGGCATTCTTGCGGTATTTTTTGATTTTTAAACCGTAGCCTTCCAGATTGCGTTTTTTTGTCAGGTCATTGACTGCACTTGCCCTGCTCATAGCATTATTCTCCATTTCCGCGCCAGCGTTTGTGGTTAACTGAATCATAAACCAAGAATCATGGTTTTGTCAACAGAAAAAATGCAGTGCTTCAGAGAAACACTGCAAAAATGACGATCAAAAGGTACAGCATTAAACCAGAAACCGTGGTTGCCGGTCAGGATTGGATCTTGAGGCACAGCGTATCGCAGCTGCCGTACTGGCATTTGTCAACGCAGGAACTGTCCTTTCCGCAAAAATCCGGGCAGTAGGATGAACAATGATCAGAACACCAGGAATCCCCGGAGACGGCCTGCAGCTGCTCTTCGGACAGCTGATAGCCTGTTTTCTGCGCAACGGCAAGGAGTTCTTCGGGAGAACGCGCGGCTTCGACGGCCTTCTTCTGCTCGTCGGTGAGCCTGCTGAAGATTCTTTCGTCAATGATCATGATCGGTACCTCCTGCGGATGATCCATCGTTTTTCCGGTGCTTATTGTATACCGATCAGATGATCAGCACAACAGAGAATTTGGCCAAAGAGAGCGCAGGCGCTTTTTCCACGCCGAACCCGGTTGAACAGAAAACCCGTATATGTTATAATCTCTGCAACAGAGAACAATATACTGGTGCACTATACAGCCAAGGAGGAAATGAACATGGGAGAAAAAATGAGACTGGTAACGCGCAGCGATTTTGACGGACTAGCATGCGCCATGATGCTGAAGGAACTGGACCTGATCGACGATATCAAGTTCGTCCATCCCAAGGACGTGCAGGACGGGAAGGTGGAACTGAGCAAGAACGATATCACCACTAACCTGCCGTATGACCCGCGGGTGGAACTCGCTTTTGACCATCATGAATCCGAAATGGACCGGCTGAAGGCCCTCGAAACGGGCGGAAAGCTGATCATCGATCCTACGGCACGCAGTGCGGCCCGCGTGGTATACGACTACTACGGCGGCAAAAAAACCTTCGCGCGCATCAGCGACGAGCTGATGGAAGCGGTGGACAAGGGCGACAGCGCCGACTTCACCATGGATGAAATCCTGCACCCCACCGGTTGGGTGCTGCTGCACTATCTGATGGATCCCCGGACGGGATTGGGCCGGTTCCGCAATTTCCGGATTTCCAACTATGACCTGATGATGGAGCTGATCGACTACTGCATGGATCATCCTATCGAAGAGATCCTGGAGATGCCGGACGTCAAGGAACGGGTGGATCTCTATTTCGAACAGGCGGAACAGTTTGAGGCGCAGCTGAAGCGGATCGCCCGGGTCGAAGGCAAGGTGGTCGTGCTGGATCTGAGAGAGGAAGAGATCATCCATGCGGGCAACCGGTTTATGATCTACGCGCTGTATCCCGAGACCCAGATTTCCGTGCATGTGGCCTGGGGTTTCCGGAAGCAGAACACCGCCGTGATGATCGGGAAGTCAATCGTGAATAAGGGATCAAACGTGGATATCGGCGAGCTGTGCCTGAAATACGGCGGCGGCGGCCACCACAACGCGGGCACCTGCCAGCTGGAAAACGATGTGGTGGACCAGGAACTGCCGAACATCATTGCTGCGCTGAACGAGTAAACTTATTCCGCGTAGGACTTGCCCAGGTTTTCCTTCAGTTTGGCGATTGTATCGTCGTCAAGACCGATGGAACGAAGGTATGTTTCCGCGGAGGCGGACAGATCCAGCCCGGACTGGTAAATATCATCAACCCCGAAAAGACGGGCAAGGTTCTTATCGATGTTTCCCTTCCGGATCGCTTCATACTTGTCCGTGCCGGGTTCAATTCCGTAGTAATTGTAATAGGTAACCATATAATCCGCGGCGACTTCTTCCGCCGTGGCGCCCATCAGGCATTCCAGGACCGCGGAGACAATCCCTGCGCGGTCTTTTCCTTCCATGCAATGAACCAAGTAGGGCCCTTCATGGGAAGCGAAGAATTCCATCCCCTTCGCCAGTCCGGCGGAAAATTCATCAGAGTAAAAATCCATGGCCAGGTTGAGGGGAATGATATCCCGCTGGCTGTAATAGCTGTTGGGATACCCGTCATAAGACTTCATCTTCGCCTCGTTGTCCGACAGGTTCATGACGGTGCGGACGCCCGCGTTGTTCAGCGCCTCATCCGCTTCCTTGTTGCGGTTCAGCTCCGGATCAATGGGGGAGGAAGTGCGGAACAGGGCATACGCACCCATTCCGGTGGTTTTCACGTTCCGGAAATTGGCATACTCTTCATCCGTCAGGTTTGCATAGTCCTCACGGTTGTTGGTGCGAACCAGCTGATGAATCATAAGACCTTCCGCGTAACCACCCTTTTCCTTCATGGCGATGGTGACCGGGATGGGCAGGTCATAATTGGGCTTCCAGGTGAAGCCCAGTTCATCATTGGTGGCGACTTTCTCGGCAATCCCCAGCGTAGTGGCCAGGTCGCCCATATAGATCGCGAGGATCACCAAATTATCATCATTGGATCCGTCATTGACGACGCGGCAGATCAGCGCCCCGTTATCTACATCGGGATAGTTGGAGCACAGCGGCATTTCCAGATCCTGCCCGATGATGGTGACTTTCAGCATATCTCCGTATTCATACCCTTGGTCCAACAGGCTTTTCGCGGTGACCTTCAGAACGATGTTGCCGTATTTCTGGATGACATCGAGATCTGTTTCAACGGCCGGCACAGCGGACTCCGCGAAGGCAGTCCCCGCCAGCAAAAGCGCGGCAGCCAGCAGAACCGCCGCAAAGGAACGGAATATTTTGATGAACCTCATGACGATTACCTCCCTTATGATGAATGTGACGACTCTGATTTCGTATGAGTATTATATACCGGGATGCCGTCCGGGACAATATCAGGACTGAAGGAACCCCAGATATTCATTCAGCACATTGAACAGCATATCGCCGGAACAGACCGGAAGGACATAATCCGTGCCGCCGATGGGCACATATTCAAACAGATCCGCCGCCCCCGTCAGCACCAGCGCGGGGACGATATCCATATTCCGGCCGAAGAGGATCTCCAGGTAGGGCGCATACTTGGCTGCCTGCAGTACTTCCTCCGGATCGACGGCATCCTTCATTTTGAACTCCAGGGAGAAGACCTTTTCCGGCGTGATGACCAGCACATCCGCGTAGATCCGGATCCATCTGGCCCGGTTCATGCGAAGCTCGAAAACGATCTCCCACTCCGGGAAGGGCAGACTGGTCATTTCCTTCAGATCCTCAAAGAGGCGGAGCATCGTCTTTCTGCAATCCGTGAAGGAATGGATCAGCCCACGGGTATCGTTCAGGTTCCGGCCGATACGTGCGCAGCCTTCCTCCAGGCGGGAAAGCCATTCCGATTCCTCCTGCGCGAGGAACTCCGCGACCGTGCTGTACCAGCCGGAAAACTCGTACAGGCCTTCATGGGGCGCCTGCTGCCGGACAACGGCGTGCCAGCGGTAACCGCTGTCCTGATAGCACAGCTCCCGCATCAGGGCGGAAGAAACCAGCAGACGGCTGATTTCCTTTTTTTCAATGCCGGTCAGCTGCCCGATTTCCCGGGCTTTGAGGCCATTGCTTTTTGAAATGAGCGAGTAAACCCGCAGTTCCTCTTCCGGGAACAGATCTGTTTCATGTCTGCTCATAATGCCTGTTTATCATTCGGAATTCAGATTTCGCAATTCAGAATTCCAAATGCATCATTCAGAATAAAAACCAATTCGGATGCCTATGACATCATAATCGATCGCGGGAGAAAAGACAACAGGAGGTTTGTTGCGGAAAGGATTCTGAAATGGTAAAATAACATGAACAGAGACGATCAGGGGGAAAAGCAAATGTGCTGTCGCTTTTATGTCGAACCGGAAGACGAATACTTCCGGCAAATGGCTGAGCGGATTGCTGCCTCACCCCTGATGAGCCGCTTCCGCGGAAAGCTTCCCGTGAACGCGCAAGGTGCGTACGGCGGGGAAGTCGCCCCGACCTCGGTGGTGCCCGTGCTGGCGCCGAACCGGTCAGGGGAGCAGACCGTGTTCCCGATGCAGTGGGGATATACTCTGCCGGCCTCCGGGGAAAGGAAGCCGCGGCTGATTATCAACGCCCGGTCGGAAACCGCGGCGGAGAAACCGCTTTTCCGGGATTCCTGGCGCAGCCGCAGATGTGTGGTTCCCGTGACGGCTTATTTTGAATGGGAACACCGGATGGGTTTTGATGGAAAGCCGAAAACCGGCGACAAATACAGGATCACTCCGGCTGCCGGGGAAAGGACTTTTCTCGCGGGACTCTACCGCATGGAGGACGGAATCCCGTCCTTTGTGATCCTGACCCGCGCACCGGCGGACAACCTTTTCTGGATGCATGACCGGATGCCGCTGCTGCTTCCGGAATCAGCCGTGATGGAATGGATTTCACCGGAAAACAGGCCGGAAAACTGTCTGGCCTTCGCCCTCACGGATACGGTCTGGGAAAAGGCGCAGGCCAGAGGCGGCTGACCGAAAGCCCGCGGGGCCAACATATTTAATCGGGAGAATATCAATGACGGAGATTATAACCTATCACCTGACCGCTACCGGGGTATGGGGATATGAGTTTTACAACACGGACCGGAAGCTGATTGGTTCCGTGTACTCCGTTGTTGCGCCTTCCGCGCCGGTGCGGATCGAAAGCGGAGAACTGAAATGGTACAGCCGTTTCGATATTGACACGAAAATCATTCCGGGAACCGGCCGCAGGGTCAAGGAGAACCAGACGGGCGAAGAGATCTACCGGATTATCTACTGGCAGCCGGGACTGTATCAGGTGAGAACCAAGGACGACCGGTCTATCCAGGTGGAAATCCGCGACGGTTCCTATCTTTTCGGTAAACCGATGACGCCGGTGACCGCGATGACAGAACGGATCACGGAAGCAGAATGGGTGCCCAAGAAGCATTATGAGGTCAAACCGTATTTCAGGACAACGGTCTATGAGGATGTAAGCGATGAATATCTGCTGATGGCGCTGTCCTTCCCGGCACTGAGAATGTGCTGAAAGAAACGGAGCAGCTTTTTTGAGCTGCTCCGTTTGATTTAGTCTGTGGTCAGCTTGACACCGGGAATTTCCTGGTCGAAGGGGATCCACTGTTTGTTCTTGAAACACCAGATGTAATGCTTGTTGCGGATGTGTTTGCGCCAGCCGTCCACGGTCGCGGCGTGGGAAGGCATGAAATCGCAGAGGCAGTTGGGATGGATCTTCTTAAAGCGTTCCGTTTCCTCCTCGGACAGGTGCTTGATCATGTTTGCCCACATCCGCTCAAGGGTCTGCACATTATCCAGCGGGGAGAAGTCGAGCACCTGGCAGTTGGTGATGTTCAGGTCCAGCAGTTCCGTGCAGTTGGACAGGGCCGAGATATCCGTGAAGGGATTGGAGAACAGCTCGGCAAACTGCAGGTGCTTCAGCTGGCCGATGGGGGTGATATCCGTTACATTGTTGTCCCCGATGATCAGCAATTCCAGATCCGGAACGTACTTGAGGAACTCCACATCGGTCAGCAGGTTATGCCCCAGATCCAGCGCCTTCAGGTTCGGACAGTACTTGAGCAGCTCCAGCTTCTTTGAGGTCAGTTTCCGGGGCTCGTTAGGCTCGAGCCAGGTGGTGAAGGTGGTGGCGTTGGTGGGGCAGTAATGGCCGTGGCCGAAACTGACAACCCACTCGAATTTGATGTCCGGATATTTCTCGATCAGGGAAATAAAGTATTTGTTGGAGGGCGAGCGGTTTTTTGAATTGTCAAGCAGCTTCAGCTTCGGGCACAGTTCGAGCAGCGCGTCAATATGCGCTTCCGTAACGGCCTTCTTCCCGAGGATGATCTCCGTAGACTCATCGCTGTAGGAAATATCGCCCCAGGTCACGTTGAAATGGAACTCGGAGCCTTCCGGCATGGCTTTTTTGACCTTGAGCAGATCCGCCGGCTTAAACTTGCCTTCCACAGTCAACTCTTCCGGCTGATTCTTTTTGATCCATTTCAGCGCTTCGGAGGCACCGGAGAACTTTTTTGTTTCAGCCTGCGCGGCAACGCCCAGACCAAGCAGGACAACCAGCAGCAGAGCGAGCAGAGCCATGATACCAAACTTTCTCATCGTCAATTCAGACCTTTCCCGAAAATCAATACGTCTGATATTATAGCACGATGGAAAGTGGTTGCCAAATGCGATTTCCGTCCGGATTTTTCCGGTTGTTTTCAGACTGTATTTTTGTTATACTGATATGTACGAAGTTTGGCCCCGCATGGGACGAATACCGATTGGAGACAGGTGAATTGAAATTGAGAATGCCGAAACTGATAAGGGTGAAACGAACGGCCCGGATCATCATCGCGGTCCTTTGTGTGTTTGCGCTTTCCGCGGCCTGCGCTGAAGTGAAGCAGGATATTACCGAGGCAAACGGCAAAGTGACCCAGATCGAATGGAAGAACGATGAGGGAAAGATTGTTCCCGGTCCGGCGGGCTATGCCAAGATCAGGTACTCCTACAAAGGCAATGACACCACGGAAATGTATTTTGACGAAAACGGCGTAACCTGCAAGTCCGCCGAAGGCGCCTACGGAAAGAAAACCACCGTGGATGGTAAGGGCCGCGTGACCGCGGTGGAATATCTGGATCCGAACGGCAAGCGGATGCTGAACAACCAGGGATACGGCCTGATGACCGTTTCCTATCACAGCTTCGGCGAAGAACGCGTGGTGGCCTATTACGGGTCGGGCAAGCGGCTGGTGGTCGTCCCCGCGCTGGGGTACGCAAAGGTTGTGAACGAGTACAGCTACAAGACAATGACGCTGCGTGAGTATCAGGACACCAAGGGAAAACCGGTCGACTGTGCGCAGGGCTATGCTTCTGTGAAGCAGAAACTGGACAAGAAATCCCGGGTGATGAGCATTCGCTACGACCATGCGGATGGAAAACCGGCAACCGGGCCGGACGGGTGGTTCCGCTGCAAGTTTGAGCGGGATGAGGAAGGCCGGATCACAAAGATCGAATATCAGGATATCAATGAGAACCTGACGGACCGCGGCGCCGGATATGCCTGGGAAGAACGGGAATATGACGGGGACGAGATTCTGATTACCCGCTATGACATGAGCGGAAGCAAGGTTGCGGACAAGAGCGGCGTGGTTACCGTTGCGCAGAAAGAGGACGAGGACGGCCGGGTGACGCTGGAACGCTTCCTGGATGAGAACGGGAAGGCCACCGTGAACGCGCTGGGCGTCGGCGGAATCCGCTATACCTACGATCATGACGGCCGGATTGAAACCGTGACCTATCTGGACACGGAACGCAAGCCTACGACCTGCAACAAGGGATACGCGGGATACACCGATACCTTCGATGAGGACGGTGCAACCGCTACCCGGACCTATCTGGGCACGGACGGCCTGGCGACCGAGATTTCCAGCGGCTATTCAGAGGTTCGCTATTTCTACGATGAAACAAAGGCACTGACAGACACCCGCTATTACGATGCCAACGGAACCCAGGTCGGCTCGGGACAGGCAAAGCTTTCGGAAGATGCCGGACAGACAGAAGAAACGGAAGAATCCGAAGAGCCGGAAGAACCGGCAGAAGAAGATTACGCGGAAGAAGAGCCGGGAGAAGAATACACAGACTAAAAACGCGGAGGGATTGCACATGGATATCAGCAAACTGTATGCCCCTTATCAGATCACGGACATCGATCCCTGGCTGGCCCCCCATGCGGGCGATATCGAGCTGCGCATGAACCGCTTTAAGGAGAAACGGTATCAGCTGGTCGGCGAAGCCGGTACGCTGACCGATTTTGCCAACGGACACCTGTATTTCGGTTTCCACCGGACCAAAGACGGCTGGGTCTTCCGCGAATGGCTGCCCGGTGCGGATGAAGTGCGCCTCTTCGGCGATTTCAACAAGTGGGACAAGGAAAGCCATCCGCTGGAGCGGGGCGAAAACGGGGTCTGGGAGATCAGCCTGAAAGGGAAGAACGCCCTCAAAAACGGCCAGAACATCAAACTCTGGATCCGCCGCGGGGACGGCTGGTTTGCCCGCTGCCCGGCATACAGCCTCAAAATGTCGATGGATGAGGAAACCAAGACCCTCTGTACGCAGGTCTGGGATCCGGAAGAACCTTTCGAGTGGACGGATGCGGCGTTCATCCGGCAGATGCCCGGCGCCCCGCTGATTTACGAGGCACATGTGGGCATGAGCCAGGACAAGGAAGGCATCGGCTCCTACCGGGAGTTCGCGGACAATGTGCTGCCCCGGATTCAGGAACTGGGATACAATACTATCCAGCTCATGGCCATTCAGGAGCACCCGTATTACGGATCCTTCGGATATCAGGTGACGAACTTCTTTGCCGCCGCACACTGGTATGGCGCGCCGGACGACCTTAAATACCTGGTGAACAAGGCCCACCGCATGAATATCCGCGTGCTGCTGGACGTGGTCCACAGCCATGCCTGCCCGAACGTGGGCGAGGGACTGCAGCAGCAGGACGGCACGGAAGACCAGTACTTCCTTCCCGGCGACCAGGGCTGGCACCCGGCCTGGGGTACCAAGCTGTTCAATTATGGCCGGCCCGAGGTGCTGCATTTCCTGCTGAGCAACCTGAAGTTCTGGCAAACGGAATATCACTTCGACGGATTCCGCTTCGACGGCGTTACCAGCATGATCTATCACGATCACGGCCTGGGCAGCGCCTTCACCAACTATGACATGTACTTCAACATGAATACGGATCTGGAGGCCCTGAACTATCTGCAGCTGGCCAATGAACTGATTCATGAAGTGAACCCGAACGCCACGACCGTTTCCGAGGATATGAGCGGCATGCCCGGTATGTGCCTGCCGATCGAGCAGGGCGGTATCGGCTTTGACTACCGCCTGGCGATGGGCGAGCCGGACTACTGGATCAAACTGCTGAAGGACACCCGGGACGAAGACTGGAACATGAACGCCCTCTGGCATGAGATGACCACCCGCCGCCCGCAGGAGAAGGTGATCGGCTACTGTGAGAGCCACGACCAGGCGCTGGTGGGCGACAAGACGATCATCTTCCGCATGGCGGACGCCGAGATGTATACCGGCATGATGAAGGATTACCATTCCCTCACCATGGACCGGGCAATCGAACTGCACAAGATCATCCGTCTCTATACGATGAGCCTGGGCGGCAACGGCTATCTGAACTTCATGGGCAATGAGTTCGGCCATCCGGAGTGGATCGATTTCCCGCGGGAAGGCAACGGCTGGAGCTACAAATACTGCCGCCGCCAGTGGAAACTGGTTGACGACAGCAGGCTGAAGTATGAATGGCTGAACGACTTTGACAAGGCCATGATCAACCTGGCCCGCGACCGGCACCTGCTGGATGATCCCTATGCCGTGAGCCTGTGGATCGATCCGGACCGGAAGATCATCACCTTCAGCCGCGGCAAGCTCCTCTTTGTCTTCAACTTCCATAACAGCTATTCCGAGCAGGCTTTCTTCCTCCATGCGCACACCACCGGAGAAGGCGCCTACAAGGTGATCCTGAGCACGGACGAACCGCGTTTCGGCGGTCAGGGTCTCATTGACCATAACTATGTTTTCCATACGGCCTATGTGGAGGGCAAAGGACTGGGATTTGACGTATACAGCCCCTGCCGGACAGCCATGGTGCTTGAACGCATAGATGGATAAGGGGGCTTTCCGGCCTGCAGTTAAATTATGATACTGTACAGTTATAAGGTAAGGAGCCAAAATTATGATCTTTTTACAAGAAAACAATGCCTTGATCGCCAGGCACAACGGCGAGACGCTGCGGATCGAACCCTGGGGGCCGGATGCCCTCCGGGTTCGTGCTTATATGTATGAAAATACTTCCTCCCATGACTGGGCGCTGACGGAAACCCCGAAAACGACAAAATGCACTGTCACGATCGGCGAGGAAGACTATTGGGTCGGCGATGGCACGATTTCGAAGACGCCCTGCGCGGAGATTGTGAACGGCCGGATCTGCGCGACGGTAAACTTTGCCGGGGTTATCAGCTTCTACCGGGACGGCAGCCTGATCCTGCGAGAGTATTTCCGTTTCTACGGCGGCACGCTGGCACAGACCAGCCGCTGCCTGAAAATCGTCAACCGGGAATGGAAGGGCATCATCGGCGCCGGGGAATATCAGCTGACCGTGCGTTTTGACGCCAATGAAGGCGAGAAGATCTACGGGATGGGGCAGTATCAGCAGCCGTACCTGAACCTGAAGGGTACGATGCTGGAACTGGCCCAACGCAACAGCCAGATTTCCGTGCCCTTCATGATTTCCTCCCTGGGTTACGGCTTCCTGTGGAACAATCCGGCCGTCGGCCGGGTGACCTTTGCCGCCAACCAGACGGAATGGATTGCACGGGCAACGAAGCAGATGGACTACTGGATCACCGCGGGGGACAACCCGAAGGATATCCTCACGAGGTATACTGCCGTGACCGGACATGCACCCTTGTTCCCGGAGAGCCTGATGGGCCTGTGGCAGTGCAAGCTGCGTTACCGCACCCAGGACGAAGTTCTGACGGTTGCCCGGCAGTATCAGCAGGAAGGCATCAAAATCGATCAGATCGTGATCGACTTCTTCCACTGGACCGTGCAGGGTGACTGGAAGTTTGACAAAACCTACTGGCCGGATCCGAAGGCCATGATCGATGAACTCCATTCGATGGGTATTCGGGTGATTGTTTCCGTCTGGCCCAGCGTGGACCGCCGCAGCGAGAACTTTGCCCCGATGACGGAGCGCGGCCTTCTCATCCGCACAGAGCGCGGAGCCGCCCAGACCTACGACTATCAGGGTGACTGCGTGGAGATCGATCCTTTCAATCCGGAAACCCGCAAATACATCTGGGAAGTCTGCAAGCGCAACTACGCAGACCTGGGTATCGACGGCTTCTGGCTGGACAACTCCGAACCGGACTATGGGGTTTATGATTTCGAGAATTACCGCTACTGCGAGGGCTCCGCGCTGACCTGCAGCAACCTGTATCCCCAGATGTTCTCCCGGGCCTTCTTTGAACCCATGAGCGAGGGAAAGAAGGAAACCCCGGTGAATCTGCTGCGCTGCGGCTGGGCCGGGAGCCAGAAATACGGTAACGTGATCTGGTCCGGTGATGTTCCCAGCACCTTCGAAGCCTTCCGGGAGCAGCTGCGGGCCGGCCTGAACATCGGCCTTGCCGGCATTCCCTGGTGGACTACGGACATCGGCGGCTTCATGACCGACGATGTAAATGATCCGGACTTCCGGCAGCTCCTGATCCGCTGGTACCAGTTCGCAGTATACTCCGCCGTGCTGCGGATGCACGGGGATCGTGGCCCCTACAACATTCCGCCGCTGGACGACCGGGACTGGGGCGGCGGATACCTGCACACCGGCCAGCCGAACGAGCTCTGGAGCTACGGGGAAGAAAACTACCGTATTATGCGGAAGTACTATGACATCCGCATTGCCATGCACGACTATGTCAAAGATCTGTATAAAGACGCGCATGAAACCGGCGCACCCCTGATCCGCACCATGTTCTTCGAGTTCCCGCAGGATGAAAAGTGCTGGGATCTGCAGGACCAGTATATGTTCGGCACAAAGTATCTGGTCGCTCCCATCCTGTACCTGAACCAGTATGAAAGGGAAGTCTACCTGCCGGAAGGCAAATGGAAGAACGTGAACAGCGGTGAAATCCTGGCAGGCGGACAGTCCATTACCGTTAAGGCACCGATCGACGAAATCCCGGTGTTTGAAAAACTCTGAACAACTGAAAGCCCCGATAATCGCAGCCCGGTGATATACCGGGCTGTATGTTATCAATGCGTTTCATAAATCAATCTCATATGTTTTTTCAATTCCTTTGGAACCTTTTTCCCCGGCCGGCGTCTGACAGAGTGACCGGAGCAAAACCGGATCACAGAAAGAGACCGGAGGATAAGACAATGACAGTTATGAGCAATATTGAAGCAAAGAATGCAAAGAAAGAAAAGACTTTCGAAAGATTCCACAAAATAACAATTAACGGACTCCTTTGGGTGATTCCGGTTATGCTGGTGCTGACGGCGGCCAGGAATCTCGACTGGGGATATCAGGACGGTATCGGGGGATATCCTCTGGTAATCATCTCCTCTATTATCCTGTTTGCTTCCGCGATTCTGCTGGTCAAAGCCAGATTCGACCTGAAGAAAATGAGGATCCTCGGCGTAAAGGAACTCCTGATCGCCGGCCTCGCGGTGGCAGTTGCCTTCTTCATGGACTGGCGAATTGATTATGAATACGGCTCCATGGTAGAGCATTCGTTCATGTATCCGCTGCTGGCTGCCTTCTGGAGTATCTACTTCTACCGCTACTATATGACGTTCAGCGATAAGTTGACAAACTGAATGGTATTTTTTTCGCAAACATGCGTCATACAGAGTGACCAGGGAAGAAAAAACACGGAGGGAAAGACGATGAACGGGAAGAGCGCAAAGACCTTTGATTTTTTCCACAAGATGATGATCTATTTTGCCCTGTGGGTATTTGCCGGAATGCTGGCCTTTATGGCCTTAAGGAACATTGTGTACGCGAAAATGAACGATTCGACGAACGAGTTCATTATCGAACTGCTGATCCAGCTGATTCTGCTGGGAAGCGCAGTACTGCTGATCGCAGCCAGGTTCGACCTGAAGAACGGAAGTATCAGTGGAGCAAAGAAGATCCTGATCGCCGGACTGATGGCAACCCTGGTATTCATCATTGAACTGATGACTGTGGATGTACTCGGCGGGTTTGTGGAGATCAACTTCTTCTATCCGCTGCTGGCGATGGCGCTGAGCATCAGCACGTACAGGTATTACATGATGAACATGGAGAAGTTAACAATGTGTGAGCAAAAGTGTGCAGCCTGAAATGAACCGCGAAAAATGTCTGAAATGGGCTGAAAAAACCGCAAAATAAGGATTTACAAGCGTCCGGAAGTATGCTATACTTCCGGACGTATGGTTTGCCATACGATTAAAGCGGCGCAACGCCTTGAAAGAAGGGTTTAACGTAAGGAACGGAAACAGCCTGAAGGCCTTCGGGACCGGCAAGGGGGAATACCATCCCCGGAAGCGGTCGGACGTCGGCTGATGGAGGCTATGTTTTCCGCTCTTTTTCATTGCCCGAAAAGCGTTGGGAAAGGGGAAAGATGGCAAGAGCAGAATCGCTGGCCGGACTTGAGGCAAAATGCCTGAAAGCGGCTGAAAAGATGGGCTTTGAGTTGGTGGATGTCTGCATCGATCAAGAGCCTACGGGCAAGTATCTGCGGATCTACATCGACAAGCCGGAAGGCGTTTCCCTGGACGACTGCGAGGCGTTTCACAAGACAGTTCGCCCCTGGGCGGAATCAGTTGACTATGACTTCATGGAGGTGTCTTCGCCCGGGCTGGACAGGCCCCTGAAGAAAGACAGGGACTTTGAACGGAATCTCGGATGCGAGATCGAGATCAAACTGTTCAAGCCGATGGACGGGACGAAGATCATCACCGGGGTACTTGCCGGGCTTCAGGACGGAATGATCCTGATCGACACGGCGGAGGGCCGGAAGGAAGTGGCCAGAAAGGCGGCCGCACTGGTGAAACCGGTGGTGGATATGGAAGGTATTGAAGAAGTGGATTTAGGGGAAGAGTAAATGAAAAACGCTGCGGCGGGGAGATCCCTCGACTGCGCTCGGGATGACAAAAAGAGAAAGGAAAACGAACATGAAATCCGAAGTAATCGACGCCATCAAAATGCTGGCCAAAGAAAAGGAAATCAACGAAGAGACACTGTTCAAGACCATTGAGGAGGCTCTCAAGGCCGCTTACAAAAAGAATCTGCCCAAGGGCGAGATGGCGCCGAACAATCTGGACGTGACCGTCAACCGGCAGGACGGCACCATTTCCGTTTATGCCCGGAAACTGATTCTGGAAGACGAGGATATCGAAGATCCGACGAACCAGATTTCCCTGAAGGACGCCCAGAAGATCAACCCCAACTATCAGATGGGCGATATCGCCGAAGTGGATGTGACCCCCAGCGGTTTCCTGCGGGTGGCAGCCCAGACGGCAAAGCAGGTCATTATCCAGCACATTCGTGAGGCGGAGCGCGGCAAGATCTACGATGAGTACATCGAGAAGGAAAACGAGATCATGACCGGTATCGTCGAGCGGATTGAACCCAAGGCTGTGTATGTTGACCTGGGCCGGACCGAAGGCGTGCTGGACCGGGACGAAATGATCCCCGGCGAAGTGCTGCACGATGAAGACCACATCAAGGTCTACATTCTGGAGGTTCACAAGACCAGCCAGAATGCCGGTTATACACCCCAGGTTTACGTCAGCCGGATCCATCCGAACCTGGTCAAGCGCCTGTTTGAGATGGAAGTGCCGGAGATCGCCGGCGGCATCGTGACGATCAAGAACATCGCCCGCGAAGCCGGCAGCCGCACGAAGATCGCGGTGCATTCCTCCGATGTGATGATCGATCCCGTCGGCGCCTGCGTCGGACAGCGGGGCGGCCGCGTGGACCGCGTCGTGACCGAACTGAAGGGCGAGAAGATCGACATCATCAAGTGGTCCAGCAATCCGGCCGAGTTCGTAGCCAACGCGCTGAACCCAGCGCACGTGCTGAGCGTATATCAGGCCCGGGATGAGAAAGCTTTCCGCGTAATCGTGCCTGATAACCAGCTGAGCCTGGCCATCGGCAAGGAAGGGCAGAACGCCAGACTGGCCGCGAAGCTGACCGGCTGGAAGATCGACATTAAGAGCCAGAGCCAGGCGGCCGAGATGGACGACATGGTGGACGAGAACGGCGAGATGACCGAGTATGTGCAGGTCGAGACGCCGACATATGACAGCTTCACGATGGACTTTGATGCAAGCCTGAGCGGGGATGACGACACTATGTGATTAGGGGGCTTTCCGATCGCCCCCTAAGACCCCTTCGGGGAAGGGATTTCGCGCCTGCGGGCGCGACCAGGGCTTTCCGAGTGCCCAGGGCTGCCGCCCGTTCCTTACTGAAAACGGGCACACCGGCCCGTTTTCCGGGCGTGCGGAACCCCTGGACCATTGTCTTGTTAGGGGTTTGGGTTGAGAAAAAGAGAGGATAATACTTTGAAGCCAAGGAAGATTCCAATGCGGATGTGCGTCGGGTGCAGGGAGATGAAGGAGAAGCGGGAGCTGATCCGGATTGTCCGGACGCCGGAGGGAGAGACATTGATCGATCCCGGCGGGAAGAAGTCCGGACGGGGGGCCTATGTGTGCCGGAATCCCGAATGCCTGAAACGCGCGATCAAGCAGAAACAGCTGGAACGCCAGCTGCAGGTAAGCCTGACCGAAGAGGTGAGCCAGGCGCTGATTGCGGAAATGAACCGGCTGTCAGAGATGAAACTGCCTGAAGCTGAAGGAGAACCCGGGACGTGAACGAGCAGAGAGCAAAGGGAATGCTCGGGCTGGCCGTCAGGGCCCGGGAAGCCTGCTTCGGGGACGACACATGCACCAGGCTGATCGAATCCGGGAAATGCGGGATGATCCTGCTGGACGGGGAAACCGGGGCGAACACCCGGAAAAAGTATCAGGAACTGTGTGAACGGACCAGCGTTCCACTGGTCGTCCTGCCTCAGGGACTGATGGGGGAAGCGACCGGAAGAACCAATAAGGTGGCGGCGCTGCGGAAAGGCGCCTTTGCCGAACAGATGAAAGCCTGCCTGTAACAGGGCGGGAGATCATAAATCAGATTTTATAAGCCGTAAAGGCGGGGGGACAAACGTCGAATGGCGACAATGAACTTGAAAGATGCCACAAAAGTACTGGTGGAGGAATCCTCGGAGATCCTGGCCGAAGCAACCAGGATCAGGAAGGAAGCGGATTTCCTGTATGACGCGCTGAAGCGGCTGGACGCCGAGATGAATCAGCAGCGCGAAGAGGAGGCCGCGCGCCGCAGGCAGCAGGAGCAGCAGAAGGTCCAGTCTGCCCATACGAAGGCATTCACCATGCTGGATGACGATGAAAAGCAGATGCTGGAAGAGGCGAACCGCCAGAACGCCGAAGCATCCGCGCCTGCGGAAGTCGAGAAGGCGCCTGAAAAGAAGCGGAAGAAGGCTGAGGAAACCGAAGCCGCCGAAACCGCAGAAGCTGCGCCTGCCGAGGAGAAGAAGGAAAAAGCTCCCGCGGCGAAAAAGCCTGCTGAACCCGCCGAGGAAAAGAAACCTTCCAAACCGGCAGAGCCGAAGAAACCGGCGATCGGCCAGATCATCAGCCGTCCGGGAGATACGCCTGCGGCAAAACCTGCAACAAAGCCCGCACAGCCCGGTCAGCCTGTCCGGAGCCTGTACGGCCGTCAGCCGGGACAGCAGGGACAGCAGGGACAGGGCGGATCTTACGGCCGTCCGGCCGGTCAGGGCCCATACGGCCGCCAGCCGGGACAGCAGGGACAGGGCGGACCTTACGGTCGTCCGGCCGGTCAGGGTCCCTATGGCCGTCCGGCAGGACAGCAGGGTCAGGGCGGACCTTACGGACGTCCGGCGGGCCAGCAGGGCGGATACGGTCGCCCGGCAGGGCAGCAGGGACAGGGTGGTAACCGGTCCCAGGGCGGACCCCGCCAGGGCATGGGCGGACGCCGGCAGGCGCCTGAACTGGCCGTGCCGATGGAGAAGGAAAGAGTTTCCAACTACGACCCGAACAAGAAGAACTATGTCCGCCAGCATGATCCGGAGAACCAGCCGCGCAACAAGAAGCAGCAGGCAAACCGGAACAACCGGTTCAACGGATATGACGACGAGCCGATCCGCGGCGGCAAGCGCGCGCGCTCCAAGAAACCCAGCGCCCAGCAGATGATGGCGCCGATCAAGATAGAGACAGCCTATATGGCTGGCGATACGATCACAGTGCGTGATCTGACTGAAAAGATCGGTAAGCCTGCGGGTGAAATTATCAAGAAGCTGTTCCTGCTGGGGAACATGGCTACGATCAACAGCGAAATCGACTTCGATACCGCTCAGTTGGTCTGCTCCGATTTTGAGATTACCCTCGAAAAGAAGCAGGAACAGAGCGCAGAAGCTGCTTTGGTGGCTGAGGACTTTGAGGACGAGGAAGAGAACCTCGAGACCCGTCCTCCGGTCGTAACCATCATGGGTCACGTCGACCACGGCAAGACGAGCCTGCTGGACTACATCCGGAAGAGCCGGGTGACCGCGGGCGAAGCCGGCGGCATCACGCAGCATATCGGCGCCTACACGGTGGACGTGGACGGACGGAAGATCACCTTCCTCGATACTCCCGGCCACGAAGCCTTCACGGCGATGCGCGCCCGCGGAACGCAGGCAACGGATATCGCTGTACTGGTAGTTGCGGCGGACGACTCCGTCATGCCGCAGACGGTTGAATCCATCAACCATGCCAAGGCGGCCGAAGTGCCGGTGATCGTGGCGATCAACAAGATGGACAAGCCGGACGCGAATCCCGAGAAGGTCAAGCAGGACCTGACCCAGTACGGGCTGGTGTGCGAAGACTGGGGCGGCGAGACGATCTGCGTGCCCGTTTCCGCGCATACCGGTATGGGCGTCAACGAGCTGCTTGAAATGATCCTGCTGCAGGCGGACATGCTGCAGCTGAAGGCAAACCCGAACCGCCTGGGCCGCGGCGTCATCATCGAAGCGAAGCTGGACAAAGCACGGGGTCCGCTGGCGACCGTACTGCTGCAGAACGGTACGCTGCATGTGGGTGACAGCATCATTGCGGGCCTTGCTTCCGGTAAGGTGCGCGCACTGATCAATGATAAGGGCGAACGCGTGAGCGAAGCCGGCCCATCCATGCCTGTGGAGATCATGGGTTTTGACGATGTGCCGAGCGCCGGCGATGAAATGATCGCCGTGGGCGACGATCACCTGAGCCGTCAGGTGGCAGACGAGCGCCGCGAGAAGATCAAGGCCAGCCGCGAAGCCACGATGGCCAAGATGAGCATGGAGAACCTGTTCTCTTCCATTGAGGCGGGCAAGGTGACCACATTGAACCTGATCATCAAGGCGGACGTGCAGGGCTCCGTGGAAGCGGTCAAGCAGGCCATGGAGAAACTCAGCAACGACGAAGTCAAGATCCGTGTGCTGCACAGCGCTGCCGGCGCCATCACCAAGGACGATGTGAACCTGGCTTCCGCGTTCAATGCAATCATCATCGGCTTCAATATCCGGCCGGACGCTTCCGCCCGGGAGGCCGCGGAAAAGAACAAGGTCGATGTACGGCTTTATACCGTTATCTATAAGGCTATCGAGGATATGGAACTGGCTATGAAGGGTATGCTGGAACCGGAGTACCGCGAGGTGCTGCTGGGCCACGCAGAGGTCCGGAATGTGTTCAAGATTACCGGTTCCGGTATCATTGCCGGCTGCTATGTCACGGACGGCAAGGTGCAGCGCAACGCGAACGTGCGGCTGCTGCGTGACAACGTGGTTGTGTTTGAAGGCAAGCTGAGCAGTCTGCGGCATCTGAAGGATGACGTGAAGGAAATGGCAGCCGGGTATGAGTGCGGTATGAGTCTGGAAGGACATAATGATATTAAAGAGGGCGATGTAGTAGAGTGCTACATCATGGAAGAGATACCGAGATAATATGAGTTATCAGAGAATTGACAGGATTTCGGAAGAGGTTCGGCGGGAAGTGGATGCTATTATCCGCGATGAACTCAGTGATCCGCGGATCAGCGGGACCTTTTCCGTGACGCGCGCCGAAGTGACCGGTGATCTGCGGTACGCAAAGATCTACATCAGCGTGCTTGAGGATGACAAGCGGGATGCACTGATGGCGGCGCTGAAGAACGCCAAGGGCTTTATCCGCCGCTCTCTCGGCAAGCGGATGATCATCCGGTATACACCGGAGCTGATCTTTGTGTGCGATAAGAACATCGAATACGGTGTCCATATTGCCAAAGTGCTGGCGGAGACCCTTGGAACGGAGGAGCGCACCGATGACCGCGATGAGCAGGAACCCTGAGGCGATTGCCGAAGCGATCCGAAAAGCCCAGCGCATTGCCGTATGCAGCCACATCAACCCGGACGGGGATACACTGGGCTGCGCGACCGCGATGTGGCTCGGGCTTCAGGCACTCGGCAAAGAGGTTTCCATGTTCTGCGACGGCAAAGTGCCGGATACGCTGGCTTTTCTGCCCGGATCGGAAGAAATCCGTATTCCGGGTCCGAAGGAAGGCCCGTTTGACCTTTTGCTGGCGGTGGACGTCAGCGACGAGGGCCGCATGGGCGCCTGCATCAGCCTGAAGGCTGTCAGTGCCCACACGGCACAGATTGATCACCATCCGACCAACCCGCTGTTCATGGAAGTGAACAGCGTGGACGGAAAAGCACCGGCCGCGGCGGTTATGATCCATGAACAGCTGAAGGTGCTGGGCGTCCCTATGACAAAGGAGATTGCCGAATGCATTTATACGGGCATCAGCACGGATACAGGCAACTTCTCCTTTGCTTCCACAAACGCGGAATGCTTTGAAATCATGAGCGAGCTAATGCAGTATGAGCTGCCGCTGTCCGAACTGAACCGGATCCTTTTCAGGGGACGCCCGATGCCGCAGGTGAAGCTGCTGGGACGGGCGCTGTGCAGCCTGAAATATTATCAGAACGGCCGGATTGCCGTGATGAAACTGACCCGGAAGGATTTCGAGGAATGCTATGCGCTGAGCGAGCATGCGGACACCATTGTGAACTTCGGCCTGGATACTTTCGGAACCCGGATGGCCCTGCTGGCCCGGGAGGATGACCAGGGAAAGATCAAGTTCAGCCTGCGGGCGAAGGAACCGGACACGATCAACGACATAGCTCAACAGTTCGGGGGCGGCGGACATCCGCAGGCAGCCGGCATCTCGATGGACGGTCCGCTGGATGAAACAGTGGAAAAGGTGCTGCAGGCCATGATCCTGAAACTGAAAAGGAAGAACTCCTGATTCATTTGGACGTACGAAAGGAGATTCTTCAACAAGCTCAGGATGACACAATTAACGCAGGTGCGGAACAGCGATGAACGGATTTTTTAATATTCTGAAACCCACGGGAATGAGCAGCGCAGCCGTTGTGGCGGTGATGCGCAGACTGACGGGAGAAAAGCGCGTCGGGCATGCCGGCACGCTGGACCCGGAGGCCGCAGGTATCCTGCCGATCATGACAGGGAAGGCCGCGCGGCTTTTTGATTATCTGACGGACAAGGAAAAGGAATATGTGGCTGTTTGCGCCTTCGGCAGCCGGACGGATACCCAGGACGCGACCGGTGAAGTGATTGAAACCGGGGACAACTATCCGGACCGGGAAAACGTGATCCGGGCTGCTGCGGAACTGACGGGGGATATCCGACAGGTCCCGAGCATGTACAGCGCGATCAAAGTCGGCGGGAAGCCGCTGTACGCCCGTGCCAGAAAGGGAGAAACCGTTGAAGTACCGGAGCGGACGGTACACATTGAAAGCATCGAAGTACTGCGGGATATGCCGGAACACGGGATTGAGATCCGGGTGCGCTGCGGAAAGGGAACCTATATCCGGACGCTGTGCGAGGATCTGGGAAACAAATGCGGGTGTCCCGCGCATATGCGCAGCCTGCTTCGAACCCGGAGCGGCGTATTCACGATAGATGAAGCCATTACGCTGGATGAAGCAAGAACACTTGCGGAGACAGGGACACTGACGGAGCGGATGCTACCTCCGGATTGGCCGCTGAGTCATCTGCTGCGTACGGATATGCCGGCTCGGATGAGCAAACGAGTGATCAACGGAGCGAAGATCCCGCTGACCGCTCTGAACAGTCCCGACATCGGGGAAGACCAGGTGACAAGGGTCTATCTGAATGATCAATTCTGGGGACTGGCAGTGCGACAAGGAGATGAACTGGTCTGGAAGGCGCAGATCGCGCCGGAGGAGACAGAGGAGAGCAAGGCATGCGAGTAATACGGGGGACCAAAAAAGCCGGGGAACGGGTTGTGGCTTTGGGTACCTTTGACGGGGTACATCTGGGACATCAGGCGCTGCTGAAGACAGCCAAAGCATATGCGCGGGCACACGACATTCCGCTGCGGGTCTATACTTTTGACCGGCATCCGCTGGAAGTGATTGCGCCGAAATTTGCACCGAAAATTCTGACGACACTGCCTGAGAAAATGAGCAAAATGTGCCGGCTGGGCGTGGATGAGGTACAGCTGGTTACCTTTGACCGGGACATGGCCGATATGGAACCGGAGGCTTTTCTCTGCCGGCTGCGGGAGGCAATGGACGTCCGGGCGGTGGTGGCCGGATGGAACTATACCTTCGGAAGGAAGGCCGGCGGAAACGCAGAAATGCTTTACAGGGACGGGAAAGAGCGCGGCTACGACGTGCTGATCGAGCAGCCGGTGACCCGGGAGGACGGGATGGCAATCAGCTCGACCCTGATCCGGGAGGAACTGCAGGCGGGGAACATGGATGAGGCGGACCGCCTCATGCGCGGACCGTACGCTATCTCGGGAACGGTGGTGGAAGGGAAGCATGAGGGGCATTTGCTCGGGTTCCCGACGGCAAATGTTGCTTATCCGGCACGCAAAGTGCTTCCGGCTTACGGAGTTTATACCTGCCTGATTGAGACAGATGAACGGGTTTATACCGGGGTGGTGAATATCGGGGTTCAGCCGACACTGCCTTCAGGGAAGGTGACTGTTGAAGCTCATGCGCTGGAAGGAGAGCCGGAACTTTACGGACGGAAGGTCAGGGTTACAGTGATTGACAGGCTAAGAGGGGAGATAAAGTTCAATTCGATTGAAGAATTGAAGGAGCAGATTGAGAGGGATAAGGAAAAAGCAACCGAGTTGTTTGGAACATAGAATATTTCGCGCCTGCGGGCGCGACCAGGAAAATTTGGGGGCTTTCCGATCGCCCCCCAAGCCCCCTTCGGTTGATTTGCTGATATCAAGAAAAGATAATGGATAAGATGGTCAGAAAAGAGTCAGATCTCTGCCTTGTCAGGGAAACGGGATCAATGATATAATAAATAATTGGTGATTGTCTCATGTAAGCAATGGACACCCAGGATCAAAGGAGGAACAATATGCCGGCTACCAAGTTTGACAAGGAATCCATCAAGAATACAATCGTCGGAAAAATCCAGCGGTATAACGGCCTGACCATTGAGGAAGCTTCCCCGCGGCAGATCTACCGCGCCGTGGCTTCTACCGTGCGCGACCAGATCATGCAGAAGCAGGTGCAGAGCCGCGAAGCATGGAAAAAGCAAAAAGGCAAGAGCCTGTATTACCTGAGCGTTGAATTTCTGATGGGGCGCAGCATGTACTGCAACATGCTGAACCTGCTTTCCACCAAGGAATATACCGAAGCACTGCAGGAACTGGGCATTGATATCAAGGATGTACTGAAAGAAGAGCCGGAACCCGGTCTGGGCAACGGCGGCCTGGGCCGTCTGGCGGCCTGCTTCATGGACAGCCTGAGCTGCCTGGATCTCCCGGCAATGGGATGTACGATCCGCTACGAATACGGCCTGTTCCGCCAGAAGATCGTGGACGGACAGCAGGTTGAACTGCCGGATAACTGGCTGGACAACGGCAACCTGTGGGAAACCGCGATGATGGAAGACACCTGCGAGGTACACTTCGGCGGTCATGTGGAAGAGATCGAACTCAACGGGAAGAAGAAGTACGTTACCCAGGACTACTACACGGTTGAGGCGGTGCCGTACGACATGCCCGTGGTCGGCTATGACGCCACCATCGTGAACCCGCTGCGTATGTGGAGCGCCCGGAGTCCCAAGAAGATTGACCTGAACAGCTTCGGCGAAGGCCGTTATGTGCAGGCATCCGAAGAGATTGAACTGGCGGAAGCCATCTCCAAGGTACTCTATCCGGAAGACAGGCACTACGAAGGAAAGATGCTGCGGCTGAAGCAGCACTACTTCTTCACCAGCGCCTCCCTGCAGTATATCCTGAAGGATTACAAGCGCCGTTTCGGCAACGACATGAGCAAACTGCCGGACAAGGTTGTGATCCATATCAACGATACACATCCCGGCATGGCGGTTCCGGAACTGATGCGCCTGCTGATCGATGAAGAAGGCCTGGGATGGGACGAGGCTTCCGCGATCACCCAGAAAACCATCGCCTATACCAACCACACCATCATGGCTGAAGCCCTTGAGAAATGGCCTGTGGGCATGGTGCAGCAACTGCTGCCCCGCTGCTACCAGATTATCTGTGAGATGAACCGCCGCCTGTGCGAACGGCTGTGGAACTTCTTCCCGGGCGACTGGGACCGCATTGCCCGCATGGCGATTGTCAGCTACGACAACGTTCATATGGCGAACATGTGCGTGGCGATGAGTTTCTCCGTGAACGGCGTGAGCCAGCTGCACGGCGAGATCCTGAAGGCCGAAACCTTCCACGACTATAACCTGGTCATGCCCGAGAAGTTCAGCGCGATCACCAACGGCATTACACACCGCCGCTGGCTGATGAGCTGCAACCCGGAACTGACGGACCTGATCTGCGAATCCATCGGTACGGACTGGATCAAGGATCCGGAACGGCTGAGCAACCTGCGCCCATTCGCGGACGATGCCGCCTTCCGTGAAAAGTTTGCCCGGATCAAGCGGCACAATAAGGAACGGCTGGCGGTTATGCTGAAAGACCGACAGGACGCGATCGTCGATCCTTCCTTTATTTTCGACGTCCAGGCCAAGCGGCTGCATGAGTATAAACGGCAGATGCTGAACGCGCTGCACATCCTGGTGCTGTACAACCGCATCGTGAACGACGAGAACTTTACGATGGAACCGCGGGTGTTTATCTTCGGCGCGAAAGCCAGCCCCGGATATTATCGCGCGAAGCAGATTATCCGCATGATCTGCGCGCTGAGCGATCTGATCGCTAAGCATCCGCGGGCCAGCAAGATGCTGCAGGTCGTGTTCCTGGAGAACTACGACGTGAGCAGCGCGGAAATCCTGATTCCTGCTGCGGAAGTTTCCGAGCAGCTTTCCACAGCCAGCAAGGAGGCCAGCGGCACCGGCAACATGAAGTTCATGATGAACGGTGCGGTGACCATCGGCACGATGGACGGCGCGAACGTGGAAATCAGCGAACAGGTCGGCATGGACAACATCTACATCTTCGGTATGCGGGCCGACACTGTGCGCGACATGTACCGCGAGAACAACTACAACCCGATGAGCATCTTCGAGACGAACCAGGAGATCCGCCAGGCCATGAGCCAGATGATCGACGGTACCCTGATGCCCGACAACCCTGCGGCACTGCAGGACCTGTATCACAGCCTGCTGCTCGGCTCCTGGGGAAGCATGGGCGACACTTACTTCGTGCTCAAGGATTTCGGTTCCTACAGCATGGCGCAGCGCCGGCTGAACAACGACTACAGAGATCAGGAGAAGTGGCAGAAGATGGCGGTTATCAATACGGCCATGTCCGGCATCTTCTCCTCCGACCGGACGATCCACGAGTACAACGACAATATCTGGCACCTGAAGCCCATCAGCCAGAAGCCCGAAAAGGTCGAAGAAGCCGAAGCCAAGCCGGAAGGAAAAGCCTCCAAGGACAGCAAGAAGAAAAAGAAATAACCCCGGAAAAACAAAGCGGACCGCAGGAAAACAAATCCTGCGGTCCACGATATCTCAGGGGTTATTTACCGAAAATCCCCTTGACTTTGCCGAGGAGACCTTCCGCGTTCTTGCCGACATTGCCGGCCAGACCGCCGGCCAGGTTTCCGAGATCCAGCTTGGATGAAACGCCTTTAACGACTTCATCCAGCAGAGAAGGATCAAGATCGATGCCCAACAGGTCTTTAATGATGCCAAGCGGGTTGGAAGTAAACTTCGCAATCAGATCGTTGTTACCGGTCAGCTTGCTGACGAGATCGCTGATAATCTTTTGGATATCCATGATTTATCCTCCTTTGATCGGCCCTGAAGGGGGCTTTTTCTTACCGCTTATTATAGTCTTCAGAGCAATGAATGGCAAGGCAGGCATGAAAAAAGCCGAAACATGTACAGGAGGGGTTGAACAAATTGCCCGGGAGGTTTACAATACAAACAAAATCCGGGAAAAAGTGAGGAGGTTCAACATTATGCCCGCTGCAAAGAAAACAACAACTGCCGCCAAGAAAGCCACTGCCGCTAAGAAAACGGAAACGACCGTGAAAAAGGCGGCGACGACAGCCGCAAAAGCCACCACAGTGAAGAAGGCTGCAACAACCGCCGCAAAAACCACTGCCGTGAAGAAGGCTGCAACGACTGCCGCAAAAGCTACCGCAGTGAAAAAGGCGACTACGGCTGCGAAGAAGCCGGCAGCAACAGCGGCGAAAACGACAGCAACGGCCGCAAAGAAGACAACAACAGCCGCAAAAAAGCCGGCAACAGTGAAAAAGACAACAACAACCCCGGCGAAGAAACCGGCAACGACAACGAAGAAAACAACTGCTGCCACCAAGAAGACGACTGCAGCTAAAAAAATCACTACGGCCAAGAAGCCTGCAACAACTGCGAAGAAAACAGCGGCTCCGGCTTCCGCAAATGCTTCCATGAAAGTGACCGCAGCGGAAAAGAAACTGATCGAAGCTTATCGTGAGGCAACTGCAGATCAAAAGAAGATCTCCCTGAAGGTTTTGCAGGGAGAGTATGCCGATACTTCCCTGATGCTGCTGGATACTGTCGGCGGCGGACTTGAGAAAGGCGCCGAGGGAATCGGCGATACAATCGGCAATTTCCTCGGAAATTTGATCGGAGGGAAAAAATAAGGACCTTCGGATAAAATGTAAGAAAGCGGACGTCATTGCGACGCCCGCTTTTAAGCGTTTTGAGTTTTTACTTTACTGCGATGCTTGTATCTCCAGTGATGGTCAGCTGCATGGAGGACGCGCCGAGATTCTCGGGCTCTCCGCCGTTCACTGAATAACCGTTGGCGGCAGATTCGGTCTTGTCAGCGAAGACATAGATCACGGCACCAGAGGGCACTTCACCTTCCTTGGCGGATTTCAGGCCCTTGGGCATGTAAGTGAAGGAGCAACCATCACAGGTGACGGTAAAAGTTGTGCTTTCATCTACTTTTGCGGAAGCAGCTGTCTTGATGGCGGTCTTCACATTTACCGTGGTGTCAGCAGAAAGATTAAGGAGCTTGAAGGTGGACATCTCTTCTTCCGGTTCGATCCGGACACCGTTAACGGTCCAGCTCTTGATGGGGTCATCGGATTTGACGGCGACATTGCCGGTGCCGGTGAACGTCAGGGAAGAAACCCCTTCGTCACCTTCCGGATTCCCCATGGAATCGGCCTTGAAGAGGTATTTGCCGTTGGCGGTCACGGTGAATTCCTTGGGCTCTTCTGCAGCGGCGATACCCTCATCGTCATCGCCGACTTCTTCGGCATTCTCGTCAGCCTTCTTGGTATCCTTGGCGGTGTCTTTGTCTTTGGATTCTTCCTTTGTGGCGGCAGCTTCGCCTTCGGTGCCGGCTTCCGTTCCGGTTTCACCTTCGGCTCCGGCTTCGCCTTCACCCTCAGCGGCAGCCGGCTTCTCAGGTTCCGGTGCCGGATCCATGCCCGGAAGCTGGACAGCTACCATATCGGTATCCAGTTTATATGCATTGGAGTACAAATGGCAGTATGCATACCAGCCATGGAGCGCTTCCGGAACCTTGGAAAGAACAATCTTGCTCTTGGTAAAGTCCTTGACTTTGATCCCCTTGAAACGCTTATCCTTGGAAAGGTTCTTGCCGGTGACTTTATCTTCCGGATCTTCAGGATTCACGAAAACCCACTGATATTTGATCCCTTTACCCTTGACCTTAACGGAAAGAGAAACAGTTTTCTTTTTCTCGTTGGTTTCACACTTGGTCTGCTGAACGATTTCCCATTTGGGAGCGGCCAAAGCTTCCGCAAAGAGGGAGAAAACGAGGCAGAATACGAGGATAAGGCCTACGATACGCTTCATGTTGAACGCCTCCTGCATCTAAACGCAATATATTGTATACATATTAACATATTATCACAAATATATCAATATTTTTTTTATTTTTCTCTAAGATTCAAAAGCTTTATGATCAGGGCTTCGAGGGCACTGTTTACATTGAGACGGCCGGATTTGAAACCGTACTCCGTATCAAAACAGAGCGCGACGGCCTGCTTGACCTGGCCGCCGGTATAGGCCGCCGCCTGACGGATATACTGATCCAGGGCAAAGGGAGGAACGCCGAGGGCAGAACGAATGAAATCCCGGCTTTTCTTTTCATACTGCATGATCTTGATGTGCTGCAAAAAGCGGTATTGGCGCAGGAGCAGCGCCAGCATGGCAGCGGGTTCCGTTCCGCTGAGCAATTGGTTTTTCATCAGAATCAAAGCACGCTTCTTCTGCCCGGTAACAACGGCATCCACCAGCTGAAAAACCGTGCATTCCGTGGAAGGCGTCGCAAGCGCAGAGATATCGTCGGCGGTTACGGAGGGGCGTTCCCCGGCGTATGAAGCAATCTTTGAGATTTCGGAGGTCAGTTTCGCGGCATCGCTGCCGACGGTGAAAACCAGATAGTCCGCGGTGCGGGCGTCACATTCCTTTCCCGCTTCATGAAACGCATCGGTCACAAAACGCGTCAGTTCGCCACCGGAGAGGCGCGCAAAGGTTACAATGCCGCCCAGCTTTTTAACAGCGGTATACAGTTTCTTCCGCGCGTCGGGTTTTCCGGTGCAGTAAAAGAGCAGCAAAGTAGAAGAAGGAACAGAAGGAAGATAAGCAGCAAGCCGGTCATCCGCTTCGCCACGGCCGGTGACAGCCGGATGATCCCGCAGGATTACCAGACGGCGGTCTGCCAGGAAGGGAAGGGTTTCCGCCGCGGCGATTACCTGATCCGTTTCCGGATTATCGAGGACCATTTCATTCATCTCTTCCATCCCGGCGGGCAGGAGAGTCTTCCGAAGCGCGGCAAGGGCATCCTGCTTCATCTGCTCCTCTTCTCCCTCGAAGAGCAGCACGGAAGGCAGGGTGCTGCCGGAAAGCGCTTTTTCAAAGTCTTTACGATCCATGTTCGATCCCTCCTGAAACAACGGGTGAAAGATAAGGAACAACAGTATAGCCGCCTTCCTCAAAGCGGACGGTAACGGCGCCGCAGTCCGAAGTGGACCAGACATCCGGGAAACCGGTGCGGTCCAAAAAAGCTTCCGTCCGGGCGTCAGCCTTGCAGCTGAGCAGGATGACATCCGGGGATACCGCGGAAAGGAACTCCGGCGAGGTGGACGAGGCTGAACCGTGATGAGATGCCTTCAGGATCCCGGCAGGAGCCGCCGCGTACATCTCATAGGCGCCGGAAAGATCCCCGGTCAGCAGCATTGAGGTGCCCTTCAGCGTAAGGCGGGAAACAAGGGAATAATGATTTGCTTCCTGCCCGGAACGGACACGGCCGTCTTCCGGCCAGAGAACCGTCAGGGTGCCGGAAGGCAGGGGGATTACATCCCCGCGGGACAGATATCGGATTTCGGTTCCGGCATCACGATACTGATTCAGCAGATCCAGGATCCCGTCATCGATCTGCTGCGATTCCGCACCGACCGGCAGACAGAGTGTCCGGACGGGAATCCGGTCGCGGGCCAGGGCTTTCAGGCCGCCGGCATGGTCCGAATGCAGATGGGTGAGGATTACGAGATCCGGGGTTAACCGATGGCTGCGCAGGTATCCGCTGATCTGTCCGTCATCGGTGCCGGTATCAATGACCACGACCTGATCCTGATCCCGCAATACGGCGGCATCGGCATTTCCGACACTGAACTGGATGTAATCTGTACCCATATGCGGCCATGGAAGCAAGGAGATGACAACGACCGCGATGCCGGCCAGCACGAGCGGGACCCTGACCTTTCCGGAAAGCCGGACGATGGCACAAAGACCTGCCAAAGCAAGAATGACACCAAGCACTGTCAGCCCATTGGCAGAAGGCAGCCAGAGGGTGAGGCCGGGGATCTTTCCGAGACAGCGGACGGCAGACAGCAGGTTTCCGGTCAGCCATGAAAGAGGGACGGAGAGTAGCGCTGTCAGGCCGGGGATCAGCAGGAGAACCAGGGCGATCCAGTACAGCCAGATCAGAACGGAGAAAACAGCCATCGCCGGTAAATTGATCAGAAAACTGAGCAGCGGAAGCCGCTGGTAAAAATACAGTTCCGGAAAGAGCAGTGCAAGCTGCACACCGAAGGTCACGACCAGGGACTCAAAGATTCGGGCCGGGACCCTGTTTCGGAAAGGATTCAGGCGCTCCGCCCAGGGAAGGAACCAGAGAAGGCCGAACATAGCCGAATAGGTCAGGGCAAAGGATGCGCCTGTCACCTGAGCGGGGGAGAACACAATCGTCACAATCATGACCGTACTGAGCAGATGAATGCCGGACCGGGGTCGGTTCAGGATTCTTCCCTCGACAAAGAGAAGCGTACAGAGCGCGGCGCGGATTACCGGCTGATTCAGGCCGCAGAGGGTCGCGTAGAAAAGCAGGATGACGGCATAGATGAGCAGACGGACCTTCTGCCGGAGATTCAGCCACCGAAAGAGCAGAGCCAGTATGCCGATCAGCACGCCGACATGGAAACCGCTGACGGACAGAATGTGCGCAATACCGAGATTCGCGAAGGCTTCGTGATCCTCGGAGGGGATAAACGACTGCATTCCGAGCAGCAGGGCGGAGGCATAACCGCCGGTTTCCTCACCGAGGCCTTTGATCAGCGCTTCGGAAAGCCTGTGCCGCAGGGAAGCGATAAACCCGGCATAGGAGAAGAAATCCGGATCCCGGATCATCAGTTCATCATTTTCGTATACGCCGAAGGTGATACCCTTGCGGAGCAGGGCTTCCCGGAAGTTGTATCCGTCCGGATTGACCGCGCCTTCCGGGTGGTACAGTGATCCCTGAAAGGAAACATACTTGCCGGGAAGGAGATCATCAGGTTTTTTTTCATCCTTGTGTTCATCGATGTAGAAGGTCCAGTAAGCTCCGCCGGAGACGGGCCGGTCATTAAGCGTGACGGAGGAAAGCGGCACGCGGACCTGGCCGAAACTGCCGTCGGTAATCTCTCCAGAGATTACGCCGCCGACACGATAATCCCCCTCAGGGGGCAGCGAGGGATGAAAGCCGAGAAAACCGGCCAGGGAACCGAGAACGAAGGCAAACACGATGCAGGCGACAAAGCGCAGACGCCCTTTCAGAAGCAGGACTGCCGCGAAAGCGAGAATGCTGCCTGCAACAGAAAAAAGCAGCTGCGACGAGGCTCTTCCGACGAAGACGCCCGCAAGGAGGGCGACCGCCGCAGGCGGAAGCAGCCAGCCGCGCTGCTTGAGTGTCAGCATTCCAGTATCTCCCCGGCACGGGCGATCCGGGTATCACGGTGAAGGAAACGCGCCTCCTTCAGAAGGGCTTCCGGAGGGAAAACAGGATTCAGATGGGTGATCACCAGCTGCCCGGCACCGGCATCCTCAGCAAGGCGGGCCGCCAGTTCAGCGGAAAGGTGCGGTTTATCTTCCGTCCAGACAGAAGCCGGGAACAGCCCGTCCGCCAGGAGCAGATCGCAGCCGCGGTAGTCTTTCGCAAGGGAAGGGAGGGTATTGGTATCACCGGTATAGCCGAAGGTCTTTCCTTCACAGGAAACCCGGAAACCGATCGCGGGGACCGGATGACGGGCGGCGTTCACGGTGATTTCCGCGCCGCCGAGCGACAGGCGATCGCCCGACTTCAGGGTCTTCAGATCGAAGCAGGCGGAGGAAGAAACCAGCCGGAAGAAGGAGGAATCCGCGTCCTCCGGGGCATAGACCGGTAGGACCTGCTTCATGGCTTCCAGACGGTACATCAGGACGGGTACGTCCGCCGCATGGTCAAAATGCCAGTGGGACAGGAAGAGCGCCGTGACGGATTCGGGTGCTGTCAGGGCGGTCAGGCGGCCTAGGACGCCGCTGCCCAGGTCAAACTGGAAGAGGGATTCGCCGGCTTCCAGCAGATAGCCGGAGGTAGCGCCGCCGCTTTCCGGAAAGGGACCGTTGATGCCCAATAGATGTAATTTCATTACATTGCCTCCAAATGAGGGGCTTCCCAAGGGGGCGTTTCGCCCCCCCCTTTAGCCCCCTTCGGTCACTTCCTTAGCTGAGTTCTTTAATCTGACCGCCGTTGTCCTCGATGACTGCGCAGACAGCGCGGAGGGCGTCGGCAGTTTCGCCGGTGCCGGGATCAGTGATCCAGAGGTTCACTTTGTCAGTGCGCTCCGAAAGGCAGTCGTTCAGCGCGTCCGCATTCATGCCGTAATAATCCGGCAGAGAGAGCATCTGCTTCAGGGCCAAATGAAGGTCCCGGGCAGTGGGGTAAAGAGAACCGTCGAGCATAATGGTCTGCATACATTCACACCTCATTCAGACAGAATTATTTGACAACATCTATCAGGGTATAACCGTCTTCAGGACAGACGGCCGCTTCACCGCCGACCGTAGGAACCCGCTTGGAAAGATCATGAACAAGCTGAACCTGAGACCAGGGATATATATAGGCCTTGATCGGGAGATTATCATAAGCCATGTTGGCATTGGCGCCTGTCTGTCCGATCAGGGCGACCGCATCCGCCCAGTCTATCCACTTTACGGACTCAAAACTGACATAGCTTTCTCCGGGGTTTACAATGCCTTTGGCATAGCGACTGACGGAGCGGCTTTTTTCCTCATTCAGCGTATTGAAGGTTTCGGCTCCTTTTTCATTCAGGCTGCTTGTATTGACCAAGGCATATTTTTGCCCGTTTTCGACAGGAACAGTTTCCAGAATCACAATTCCGATCCGGGTCCCTTCCGGAAGCAGAAGATTGTTATTGAGCGGCAAACGATGATATCCCGCAAAGCGGAAGGTTTCCGAAACCGTATCCAGCAGGATCGCGTCTGCAGGGCCGGCGGCGCCTTCCTTCATCAGGTAAACGGCGGCGGTGACGGTCGTATCCAGATCGCCGGTCATGGCGGAAACATATTCGAGAACGCTGTCTTCTTCAATCGTAAAAACGTTCGCGGCATAGACCGGGGTGTCAAACAGGGTTGAGCTGATGATCTCCGCGGGCATGTGATCATAATCGAGTATGTTCAGATAGTCCATTTTCAAGTTTTCTTCCGAAACAACATACTCAAAGGATCCGATGGCGCATAAGGATTTATCATAATAGGAGAGCATAAAGTAGCCTTCGTTTCCCCAGTCGGTCCCCCAGCTGTTCTTGACGATCCAGGCGCCGTCCGCCGGAGGACGGCGGTCTTCCGGCCAGCTTTCAGCGGAGAAGGTATCGTCCCAGCCGACGACCGTGACGGCATGGTTCGATTCCTTGGGCTCGTAAGTATACTGCGCATAGATCACCGGATCGGATCCGATAAAGGTCATATACGAATTTCTCTGACCGGCTTTGGCAATCTCTTCATAGGTTTTCCCGAAATAAACGGACAGGAGTATTTCAGCCAGCTGATCATGGGAAAAGGAGGTGAGGTCATAGGTGTCTTCAGGCATATCGTTCATACGAAGCCGCTGAAGGATCAGAGTACGCAGTTCCTCTTCGGAAACATCCGCCGGATCAACCAGGCCGGCACGGATATCGATATAGCGATCTTTTTCTTCTTCCGACATAACGGTTACATCTTTCAAGGCTTCTTTTAAGGCGACCCGCTTTTCTTCCGGGGGTTGCTCCGGCATGGACTGGTCCGCACAGAAGCTGATGCCGACAGCCCGCCCGGCGAGCAGTTCTGATTTAATGGCTTCCGTGGCGGCAGGACGGTATATTTCATTGCCCTGAGCGTCATGAGCGGCGGGAGAGGGAAGAATGTTCACATTCCTGACCTCATAGGAGACGGCATAACGGTCTTCTTCCGGAAGGCTCCAGTCTCCGTCTTTATCGAGGGTTCCCGCGGCGTTGGTGTACGGTGCGTACTTTTCCTTGAGGATACCGACGCCGGAGGCAAGACTTGCGGAGGAAAGGAAATAATTCCCGCCGGTATTGAGCGGCTCCGTGTCTTTTCCTTCCAGGAAATGAAGACCTTCGCCGGCCTGGGCGGGATTGTACGGATATTCCCCTTCGGGATAATCTGACAGAGCCGGCAGGGCTTTCGTTGTGAACCAGGCAAGGTGCTTCTCGGACAGGTCAAGATCCTCGCCGTATTTCTCCCGATAAGTATCCGTGGTCAGGCTGAGGGAATTCAGGATACTGGTTTCGCTTGCCGCGACCGTCGCGAAGCTCCAGCAGGTGCCCCAGGGATTCTGCGACCTGACCGGCGTAACGGTTCCGCGGTCCCGCAGGTCGAAGCGCGTGGGATACGTATCGGCAACAGAAGTCCAGTTCAGCTCCGTGTAGATATCATCCACGTCTTCGCCTGTATTCAACAGATGATCGGAGGAAGCTTCCAGCTCGTGAGCAAGGTATTCGAGGGCTTTGGATTCGGCACTGTCAACGGTTTCCGCAGATGCGGGGCAGGACAGGCAGAGAGCTGCCAGCAATACTGTCAGAAGAATAACCGCTGTCATTTTTTTCATCGCTTTGTTTCCTCCTGTGCCTGGATCTATATCGATGTACGGATCAATCAGTTTATTTTACTATAATCCCAACGAAAAAGAAAGCATCAGATTCCTCTGCCGGTGCGGATGGAGAAGGTCAGCATGTAGGCGGCGAAAGCGGCTTCAACCGTGATCACCCGCGCGTCATTCACAGCCAGGAGACGCAGTAGGAGCCAGTCCTGCCCGACGCCGTTCATCGCCAGATACTGATAAAGCAGGATTAGGAGAATCAGCACGGCGGGGAAGATCAGCAGCCAGGCAAAAGGCTCACGCAGGCGCGTTGCGCCGGCAAGGGGCAGAAGCAGCGCCAGCAGAACCCCCAGGCCGATTCCAAGGATCAGACTGGCAAAGAAGGATCCCAGGGAGTTGAACAGGGGAAGCAGCAGACAGAGCAGCAGAAGCATGCCCAGCGGGACAAGGATGACGGTCAGTTTCCGGAGGAACATGAATCGCTCATCTCCTTTTCGATCTCTTTCAGCATTTTCCGGTCGGCGTCACTGAGGTCTGCCGTTTCCAGCAGATCCGGCCGGAGACGGGCGGTGACGGCAAGGCTCTGGCGCCGGCGCCATTCCCGGATCTTCGCGTGGTCCCCGTTCAGGAGCACTTCCGGAACGGTCATGCCGTCCAGATCCCGGGGACGGGTATACTGCGGATACTCGAGCAGACCGTCAGAGAAAGACTCCTCCTCCGGGCTGTCGGCGCTACCGAGAACCCCGGGAACAAAGCGGGAGAGGCAATCCACCAGCACGATGGCGGCGGTTTCACCGCCGGTGAGAATATAGTCACCGATGCTGATTTCCTCATCAACACAGGTATCCAGTGCCCGCTGGTCAATCCCTTCGTAATGCCCGCAGAGCAGGATCAGTTCCTTTTCCCGGGCAAGTTCCCGGGCCAGGGGCGTACTCAGTTTTTTCCCGCGGGGACCGAGATAGATCCTGCGGGAGTCCGGATACCGGGCGGAAGCTTCCCTCATGGCGGAGATAATCGGCTGGGCCATCATGACCATGCCGGCACCGCCGCCGAAAGGGTAGTCGTCCGTATTATGATGCTTGCTGTCGGAATAGGGGCGGATATCAGTCAGCCGGATTTCCAGCAGGCCCTGTTCCTGCGCCCGGCCGAGGATACTCGACGAGAACACGCCGGCAAACATTTCCGGGAAGATCGTCAGGATGTTGATCCGCAGGGGAGATTGACGGGATTCGCTCATGAGCGGACAGCGACCTCCTCCAGTTTTTCCCGGGCAACCTGAATGGCCCTTTTTACAATATCCACCTTCGGGAAGACGGACAGCAAGGCAGGCGCCATCAGGGAACCGGTTTTCGTTTTAAAGACCCAGGTATCCACGGTACCATACTGCAGCACATCGATCAGTACACCGATCTCGTTTCCATCCTCATCCCGGGCGACGCAGCCCAACAGATCGGCGATCAGGTTGGAACCTTCCTCCTCCGGAGCGGCATGGGCACGATCGATATACAGTTCGACTCCGCGGTATTTCTCCGCGTCGTCGGCAGAAGCGGAACCGTTCAAGCGCGCAAAAACAAAGTCGTCCTGAATCCGGATGACCTGAAGGCTGACGGGCTGAAAACCGTGCGGAGTTCCCACATACAGTTCAGACCAGGTATCAAAAAGGCTGATATCGGCGGCCCAGGAGCGGATTTTGCATTCGCCGCGGACACCCTGGGGCTTCAGGACGGTGCCGATCATCAGGTAATCGTTCATAGCTTGTGTCTTGGGGGGCTTTCCGATCGCCCCCCAAACCCCCTTCGGCTTCATATTGAAGAAGTTATCGTGATAATAAAGCATAGCGGGATCCGAGGTGCGGATCCCGCTTCGACATGGCTGTATTACTGGATCTCGACAAAGACAGGTTTGTCGTTCTTAAGCGTTGCTGCTTTGATTACGGCGCGGATCGCCTTGGCGATACGGCCCTGCTTGCCGATGACCTTTCCCATATCATCCTCAGCTACATGGAGCTCAAGAATAATCGCTTCAGGTCCTTCTGTCCTGGTCACACTGACCTGATCCGGATGCTCCACGAGCGACTGTGCCACAAAGGTTAGTAGTTCTTGCATGGGTACATCCTTTCTGTCGACGTGTTACTTTTCTTCAATAGCTCCGGTCTTCTTCAGCAGGATGCGGACAGTATCGGTGGGCTGAGCGCCAACGCCGAGCCAGTACTTGGCGCGCTCGTTGTCAACCTTGATTTCGGCGGGCTTGGTCATGGGATCATAATAACCGATCTCCTCGATGAAGCGGCCGTCACGGGGGCTGCGGATATCAGCAACAACCACGCGATAGAAAGGCTTTTTCTTCATACCCATTCTCTTCAGAACATTTGGATTTCCTCCTCAAGTAAATAAAGTGATTATATATGGAAATCATATAGCGTGTATATGAGTCCAATCATTACATTCCGGGAAGCTTCAGGTTCCGCAGGGCCTTTTTGCCGCGGGCACCCATGAACTGCTTCATCATCTGCTGGGTCTGCTCGAACTGGCGGATGAGGGCGTTAACGTCCTGCACGGTGGTGCCGGAGCCGGCGGCGATGCGCTTGCGACGGCTGGCGTTCAGGATCGAGGGATCGCGGCGCTCCTTCGGGGTCATGGATCGGATGATGGCTTCGGGCTTTTTCAGCGCATCGTCATCCACTTCGATGTCCTTGTTTCCCATACCGGGGAGCATACCCAGCATGCTCTTGATGCCGCCCATCTTTTTCATGCTCTGCATCTGCTCCAGGAAATCTTCCAGGGTGAGCTTGTTGCTCATACCCTTGCGGGCGAACTTTTCGGCATCCTTCTCATCAAATGCTTCGGCTGCCTTGTCAATCAGGGTCAGCACATCGCCCATGCCGAGAATGCGGGAAGCCATCCGGTCGGGATAGAAGGGCTCAATATCGGTCAGCTTTTCACCGGTACCGCTGAACTTGATGGGCTTGCCGGTGACGGCCTTGATGGACAGGGCTGCGCCGCCGCGGGTATCGCCGTCCAGCTTTGTCAGGATGACGCCGGTCACATCCAGCTTTTCATCGAAGGCTTTCGCAACGTTCACCGCGTCCTGACCGGTCATGGCGTCGACCGTCAGGAGAATTTCGGAGGGATGGACCGCTTCCTTGATGCGAAGCAGCTCGTCCATCAGTTCCTCATCGATGTGCAGCCGGCCGGCGGTATCGATGATCAGCACGTCCTTCTGGTAATACCGGGCGTATTCAATGGCTTCCTTTGCGGTCTTCACCGGATCCTGCGTACCCTTTTCGAAGACGGGCACGTTGACCTGGCTGCCGACGACCTGCAACTGTTTGATTGCGGCAGGACGGTAGATATCGCAGGCGGCGAGCATGGGCTTTTTGCCCTGCTTTGTCAGATAACCGGCGAGCTTGCCGCACATGGTGGTTTTACCGGCGCCCTGCAGGCCGCAAAGCATGATGATCGAAGGGATGGAGGAGGACCAGTTCAGACGGGCATTGGTGCTGCCCATCAGTTCTGTCATTTCCTCATTGACGATTTTGATGACCTGCTGGCTCGGCGTCAGGGAGGAGAGGACATCCTGACCGACACAGCGATCGGTTACCTTTTTAATGAAATCCTTGGCGACGGCATAGTTGACGTCGGCCTCCAGAAGGGCCATGCGCACTTCACGCATGCCTTCCTTCACGGCCTGCTCATTCAGCTTGCCGCGCCCTGTCATCTTTTTCAGCGCGCCCTGCAGCTTTTCGCTCAAGCCCTCAAATGCCATTGCTTTCCTCCTGATCCAGATCCCGCAGCTCCGTCAGCAGCTGCTCGGCCCGGTTATATTCTTTGTTCTTCAGCGCAGAAAGCGCTTCCTCGAGCCCGTCTTCCATCCGGCGGAACCTGGCAGCCACCCCGAGGGCGGATTCCATTTCATTCAGCCGGGAAGCAGCCCGGGAAAGGGTTTCATGGACGGCCTGCCGGGAGATGCCGACTTCCTCGGCGATTTCCCCGAGGGAAAGATCTTCCTCACAGTGAAGCGAAAGGATGCGACGCTGCTTTTCCGTCAGCATCCCGCCGTAAAAGGCGGAGAGGAAAGCAAGGTCAACCTTGCGCTTCAGGTCTTCCCGATCCATCGTGAGCCCTCCAGATGTCAAGATCTTTGACTTGACACCCGGACATTATACCGCATCTGTGAAGATTGTCAAGGGGGAATCCTTGACAATCAGTTAAATTCAGTGATATTAATGCCTTTTTGCAGTGCAGCCTTCTTTTTGCGGGATGCTGATGGAAATATATACCAGATATTGCATGCAAAAGATGAAACGGATCAGAAAACGTGTCAGGATCCGCCAGGGTGGGTAAGGATGAAGAGTTTATTTCAGAAAGCAATGATTTTCACGCTGCTGTGCCTGTTGGTGCTGATGGCTTTTTCCATCACCCCGGCGGCAGCGGAAGAGAAGAACCCGACACCGCCCACACTGGAGGAGATCCGTCGACAGGGCGCTTATATCATTGATCTGGCGCCGCTGGACGCGGATCCAAACGATGACAAAGAAAGCTCCGGATATGTCGCCCCAGCCTGATGCGGGACTGATGGAGTATGGGGGAACCTGCTCTGTGGAAGATCACAGGAACGGAAGAAAAGGCTGCCAGATGATCAGCTGAAAAATATTCCCGGTCCGAAGATGAAGATATCGACCAGGACCAAAGCCACACCCAGGCACAACAGAATCCAGCTCGGTTTTTCAGGAAGCTTATACAGGAAGCGGCTTGTTTTCGGCGGAAGGACTTTCATGGGACCGGTGAACATAAAACCCCAGAAGAACGGAATCCACATACTGTTGAACAGGATACTGGTCCCGATGCTCATCTGGCCGGATTGTACAAAAGGAGACATAAAGGAGCAGATAATGCCGACAACGAATCCGACAATCAGCGGCATCAGGTGCAGCCCGAAGGCGACATGCATCCGTTCCGCGTTATTATCCTTGTCTTCAATGAAGTAGTAGGAAAGGTAGTTCATGAAGAAGAACAGCCCCAGCATGCCCGCGCAGCCGAGGATCGAAAGGATGATTCTTAATGCGGATACCAGGCCGGGATTTCCGGTCAGCTCTGCATACACGTTTCCCCAGTCTCCTGCGCCGAAAAGACCGCCGATCAGGAAATACCCGATTCCCTGAACCGCCTGCATGCCCATCAGCTGGGTCAGAAAGAGGCGGAGCATCGGCCCGGGTTTGGCTTTGACCAGGATTACGGCCAGAATAATCGCAATGATGGCGTTGATAATCGACGCGCTTCCGCCGGCGACCATGATTTTATGAAACGAGGACAGGACGTTCATATCCGGCATTGCAGCATCCACTGCTCCGGCAGAATAACAGAGGATTTTGCATCCATAGCATAAAGATGTGAGCAAGTGGAGCAATTCATGGCCAGGAACCGTGATAAAGAATGCGATCATTGTTGTGGCCAGACAATTGACAAGAGAATAGTCTTTCTTTTTCATACCAGCTTTTTCCCCCTTCCAAGTTTCCCATTTCATCATAATGGAAAAACAGAAGGACATCAAGCATTTCGGATGGATGTTTTGATAGAACAGTTTATCTTGAATTCCCGGGTATATGTTGTCACTACACGTCATCCCCGTTATTCATGACCGGGATAGAATATCTGGGAATGAGTTTATCACCTGAACGATCGAGATACAAGGGACATTTGACACCGAGTCTGTCATAATAGCTGTTAGCAATTGATACTGCCTCATTGGTATTAATCCGGGAGTTGTAGACAATACACTTCTGGTTATGCAGCGCTGTAAAAATCTCTTCCCGGTCGGCGTAAAACTGCCTGGTTGCTTTCATGATATAAAGGTTAATGGTAGCTGCCATTATGGACAGCATCAGGTGACCATACAGCGCTTCTTCCGAATGAACTCTCAAAGGCGTAAGATGGGAAATACTCTTACCCACATCAAAGTATTGTTCAACCAGTTGCCTGACATAATAAGCCGGAAGAATTTCTTCATCCCTGAAGGGGAGCGACGCGATGATAACAAAGAGACCCGCGTCTTCCAGCGCTTTCTGTAATTCTGCTTCCGTTATCTTGTTCTGTCGGGCATTAAGAACCGCTTTATGGCTTTCATCGCCGGCACGATCCACATCATAACCGAGATAGGCATATGCTGTATGATCCTTGTTTGTCCCAATCTTCACTTCCGTACTGGCGATATAAAGATACCGACCGTCGTAGTTGACAAGGTTCTCTTTCCGCTTCAAATTCGGAAGACATTCCTGCAGAACTTTGGAGTAAATGGCTTTGTTCCGGACCGGCAGACGCGAAAGGAAATCAATATTGCTTTCGTAAAGCTGGTCAATGTTGGGATCTGAGAAGTATCCTGCGTCAATGAGCACATAATCCGTCGGAATTCCATGCTGTCCAAGCTCCATGACCGCCCTGGTCAGGGTAGACATGTCTACTACATTCCCGGGAACCAGGCGAAACAGAAACGGATATCCCGAATCGCGCTGAAGCATGGTAACCATCCTGATCTCCCGGCTGACTTTTCCATTGTGATTGCTGACCCCTGTAAGCGGAAAATGAATGCTGTTCGGCAATCCGGTACTGTCAATGAGCACTGCCGGATCGGACGAAATGTTCTGGTTTACCCAGCCGACATGTGCGTCAAAGAATCTGAGAACCCGATCATATCGTCCGATTGATTCCAGGAATGTGGTAATCCGCTGTGAAACCAGATTCGCCCGCGGATAGAGCATTCGGACAAAGTTGCCTTCGTACCAGGTTTGTGCGTGACAATTGGCTTTATCCTGCAGCACATAGTAAGCCAACAGCGCATAGATGGTATCGGTGTTCCGATACGGAATCGATTCGATCACCGTATCGTACTTCATCTGTTTGATGACTTCGCTCAGAAAGAAGGAATCGCCAAAGTCCAGAAGAATGCGTTCCCTTTTTCGCTGGTCTTTGATCCGATCACTGGTGAATCTTTCATCTGCTACGCCATACAAACCAGTATTCGGATCATAGGTAAAGAATCCGCGTTCGTCATTGAAGAAAGTACCAGTTACTTTGTCGATGACTTTTCCAAGATAAATCCCGTCATTTTTCTTCCTGACCTTACCACCTTCCCGATAGGAGGAAGCTGGAATCTTTCCGTATTCTATACCCCTGGAAAAATAGTAGTTGATCTTCTTCACCGGGATCACTCCTTAATGTAGTGACAACAATTAAATGTTGTATCTACATTATATCATCCCGTAAAGAAAAGTTCAAGCAAAAATGCCTGAACACGTTGAAAAATATGGATTGGAGTTGATTGAACTTTGAGAGGTTTGATCCGGTGATTAACTGTAGTAACAACTTATGGTAGGGAATTCAAGTTTATTTATATACCACTGTTATTTCATCGTAATCAATAAATGTTCATCAGCGACATCGTTATATACTTCGCATGCTTTACTGCGGACATCATATACATGAACGATGCCGGACAGTTCTTTTCCATGTTCAAACTGTTCGATGATGTCCGGACAATCCGAAAGCTTCTCCGGTGCGAAATGAATCGTTTTCTGATCGTTAAACACAGCTGTATAAAGGATCTCAGCCTCAACTAAATCCTGGAAGATATGGCTTCCGTAAGACAGTTCCGGGTTGTAGCCCGCACTGCGTTCTTCCGTTTCACAGATAATTTCAAACGCACTGACATCCGAAAACGCTGTCGGGACGCCCAGTTCAGGGGAGGTTGTCCCGACCCGACCGGGAACAATCAGCATCATATGCTGATGCAGATCCCTGTAATGCCAGTTAACGGTTCCGATCAGTCTGGCTACGGAATTCTTCTCCTTGTATGGCATATTATAGTACCGGACCGGATCAACGTAAACAATCAGATCAAGGGTTGACGCTTTGGACATCCCCATGGACGCCCCTCTGCTTTCCAGAAAAACGCTGTCTTCTGCAATGTTTTCCGGAAGGATGGTTCCGGTCTGTCCTTTCTGGATTTGAAGCGGACGGCACTGAAGCAAGTCAATGGAATATTCGCCGCTTTCCGAGATATTGACCGTGAATTCCGTGTCTACCGGATAGTCGTATTCATCCTGTATGCATCGAAGCATTCTGCGCATCTGTTCCATCAATGCTTTATTTGCGACCAGTCCTTTGCAGGAAATGAATTTCACATCCCGAGGCCTGCCGGATTCCCTGAGACTGTACTCAGCATCCCAGTCATGTTCCAGCAAAAGTCTATCCAGATACTGCGGCAGATTCGGCGCAATCTTTTCAAACGGCAGTTTTTGCAGTGCACGGTCAGCCATGTTGATCACTTCGGCTTTTCCCTGGGAAAACTTATGTTTGTCAGCAGAAGACGAATAAGAAGTCTTTTCAGGCATATCCAGATTCACAATCCGCGGATATGATCCCTCCGTCCGGTCAACCGCCGAGGTCCCAAGTCCCATGACCAGACGAAGCATACCCGCGGCCGGATCTGTATCTCTCATGATCCGGTAGGGACTGTAAGAATACCCGACGCCTGCCGCGCATGGCATATAGTATGAACCATAGTAGGAACCCGAAACACGCTGAATCAGCAAGGCCATCTGCTCATCCCGTTTGTCCAGCCCGCGCCGTTTCCGGTAGTCCAGCGCGGAGAGATTCATGGTACTGGCATAAACAGTCTTGACGGCCTTTTCGAATTCGTCCAGGCGGTCTTTCAGTTCTCCTCTGTTTATACAGAAAACAGATTCATATTTTCCGGCAAAAGCATTGCCGAAACCGTCCTCCAGAATGCTGCTGGACCGGACGATATACGGGTCCTGACCGTAATACTCGATGATGCGGACAAATTGCTCCCGCATGCTGTCGGAGAAGGATCCGCTCATCAGTTTATCCGCGAATTCTTCCGCCAGGGTGAAATATCCGTCATCCGTCCGCTGCCTGACCCGGTAGTCCCATAAGTTATTATCCACGATAAAGGTATAATAGACATCTGACCCGACATAGAATGAATCATGCGGCTCAAGCACATCGCCGATATCCGGCTCCCGGTTGCGGATAATGGCCCGAGCCAGCAACATGCCGCAGGCCTTTCCGCCGATCATCCCGGTACCGATCATATGATCCCGGACAGCAAAATAGTCTTCAGGGGTAAAGTGTTTCCTGACCATTTCCCGCATTTTTTCATCCCGGGTCATCATGATGTTGCACATTCTGCCGCAGTCTTCCGAGATATCCGTGCTGCTTTCATGAAGCAGTTTGGTCCTGTTAAAAAAACGATCCCAGGAGTCGGCGTACTGTTCTTCCGCCGAACGCTGTGCCTGGGCCAGCGTCTGGTAAAAGCGGCTGGACTTCACGCCATCCAGGATCGGACGGAAATGCCCGGTATCCGGCTCAAAGGTATGAGGAAGAAACATCGTATCGGAATTACGATTCCAGACTTTTTCAGGCCGAACATAGATGTTCCTGCTGTCCGCATAAACATCGATGAACAGCTGAGTTGTATTCAGGATTTTATTGACAGCCTGTACGGAATGCTTTCCCCGGATGATCGGAAAGAAGGCAACTGTGTCCAGAATGAAAAGGAACGGGCAGGTGACCCTGAAAAAGTTGCCCATCATCAGATCTGTTGCCCAGGCAGCCTGCAGATCGGAAAGACAGTCGAAAATGTAAAAGGCATCTTTTCCTTCCTGTTCGATGATATTATGAATGTCTACGGTAAAGGTTTCGAACCGGTGAGACAAGGGCAGCTGAACTGTTTTGACCTCAGGATGCCCTGTGATCAGCGGCTCATGCCCCGCAAAGCGGAAATAAATGATATTACGCTGGTCACGGATTGCCTGCTCCACATAGGGTTCCATAAACAGCCTGAACTGGGACAGATCTGACACACGCCAGACGACGTTATCCCCCAGACGGATATTGTCAAAGGCGGAATCCATTTCCGGAATGCCTGAAAGAATACGATCGAACGCTGCCATGATGTTCCCTCCATTACACCAATGACCGGCTTCATCACAATCACCTGGTTCAAAAAAACAGGCAATGGTATCACTGACACCATTGCCTGTATGACAGTATTATATTCAGCTGATTCATGTAAGTCAACCAACCGTTCTTCTGAACGAGCGAATCAGATGAAACAGCCCTGATGTTCGTCAGGCAGTTACTTATTCCGAAACGTCCTGACCGGTAAGGTTTTTCCAGAGCTTGCGGATGGTTTCCTGGTTGGCTACGCCGTAATTCGGGTCATTCTGTTTCGCTTCTTCCATGGTGCGGAGAAAGTGGACGCAAAGGTGTCCGTTGAAATCATTGTCCTTGATGGTTCCGTTGTCATGGGGCATATCATGGGTGGAACCGACGCTCCAGCGGCCGTCCGGAAGCTGCACATAGACGCCCTTCTGGTTCCAGGTGTTTACTCCGCCGAACGCCTGAACCATGGTCCGGGTATCCTGGGCGGTCAGCGGTTCCGCATCACAGTGCCTGCCGCGGGCGAGGACCCGTACCGTCCAGGAAAGACCGGAAGACGGATCATAGATCAGGAGACGCTGACCGTTGCTGATGGACGGCTTGACAACGTCGTACCAGCTGAGCAGCTGCACCGAGCCCGAGCCCGGACCGGAAATCTTCGGGTTGATCGAACCGGTTTCGGATTCGGTTTTTTCAGGTTCCGAAGCCGGAGCCGGATCGGCAGCTTTTTGGGAGGATGCTTTGGCCCCGGCCTGATATGCTTTTTCCAGTGCAGCCAGCGTCTTTTTGCCTGCGGCGCCGTCCGCTTTCAGGTTGTTTGCTTTCTGGAAAGCGATCACTGCTGCCTTGGTTTTCTTTCCGTAACTGCCGTCAGCGCTGCCGCTGAGATAGTTGAGGGCGATGAGCACGGTTTGCAGCGTGCGGACGCGGGTGTTTTTGTTTCCGCTCTTCAAGGTCGCATAATTGCCGCCGAAGAGGGAACCATCTGATACGGCACTATTATTTGGAGCATTATTGTTCGAAGCATTTTCATTGTTATTCTGCGCAGAAGAGCCGCTGTTCTGTGCGGAGGAGCTGTTTCCGGAGGATCCGGAGGAAGATGACTTTCCGGAAGCTTTGCTGAAAATCAGTTCTTTTGTCTTGACCCCGGCAAGCCCATCTGCGCTCAGCTTATTCTTCCGCTGGAATTTCCGTACGGCGTTTTCCGTTTTATTGCCGTAGATCCCGTCGGCCGTCCCTTTCAGATAGCCCAAGGTGATCAGGGCTTCCTGAAGCTTTTGCACTTCCTCGCCCTGCATCCCGTGGCTGAGCGTCGTCGACTCATAGGCCAGGGAAGACGCAAGCGGCGCCAGACAGATCAGCAGGGCTGCAAGCAGCGCGATAATCTTCTGTTTCAACTTCGGACCTCCTTCCGGAAAAGGATTCTGAATGGAACATTTGAAATAATCATCTTCAAACATCAGAACGACATACATGTTACATTCATTCCCGCAAATCATATCAAATCTGCTCAAAAATGTAAAGGAAACGTTAAGAAATCATTACATACGAAGCGCTTGATTTTTTGATGATTCCTCTTTTTTTGTTCTGTAAAATATGTTATATTGAATAGAGTTATCTGTCTACCGATTTTATTCGCGGCGAGCGAGATCCGGAAGGAGACAAAAAACGATGAGTATGAGAAAAATCGGCGTCCTTACCAGCGGCGGAGACAGCCCCGGCATGAATGCGGCCGTGATGTCCGTTGCGCGCAGCGCGGCGCTGTACGGCATTCCGCTGATCGGCGTGAAGCGCGGCTACAACGGCCTGCTTCGCAAAAGCAGCAACCTCAAGGACGACCTTCAGGAATTGACGATGGAACTGGTCCTTGATATCGCGGACGAGCCGGGCACCTATCTTCGCACGGCCCGCTGCCTGGAGTTCAAGGAGAAAAAAGTCCAGGAGAAGGCCATCAAGACCCTCAAAAATATGCAGATTGACGGTCTGGTGGTCATCGGCGGGGACGGAAGCTTCCGGGGCGCGCAGGCGCTGTGCAATCTGGGCTTCCCGTGCATCGGCATTCCCGGAACGATCGACAACGACCTGCCTTATTCAGAAATCTCCCTTGGCTACGACACGGCGGTGAACGTCTGCGTCGAGGCAATCCGGAAGATCCGCGCCTGCTCCCGCAGTCATGACCGACCCGCGGTGGTTGAGGTTATGGGCCGCCATTGTGGCGACATTGCGCTGAATGCGGCAGTTTCCACCGGCAGCGAAATCGTGGTCTGCCCCGAAGTGCCGTGGACCGTGGAAGGCGTTGCCCTGCAGCTGCGCAAACAGCTGGACCGGGGGAACACCCGCGCCACGATCGTGGTGGCCGAAGGATGCTGGGAATCTATGGCTCCCTTTGACCTGTACGGCTTCCTGACCTCCCACGGCAAGCCGTGCTATCCGGAAGAACCGATGAGCGCCGTGCGATTTGCCTCCGTCATGAAGCGGATGTGCAACAACGTGGAAGCCCGGGCCAACGTGATCGGCTATGTGCAGCGCGGCGCGGAACCCACCGCCCGCGACAGCGCGTTCGCTTTTGAAGCCGGAAATCTGGCCGTGAGGCTGCTGCGCGACGGCATCAGCAACCAGGTGATCGGCATGCAGAAGGGCCAGGTCATGTACATGCCCATCGAAAAGGCACTGAAGGTTCAGAAGAATTTCAACCGGAATCTGTATGATCTGGTAAACTCGCTGTAAATTCATGCTTGACAGCCAGGTGGCTGTGTGGTAATATCCCATTTGTTTGAAGCAGAGGCTTGCCCGCCCCTCACCTTCGCGGCTCACGCTGCCGGGTTCAATGGCATCGAAAGATTGTTCATGAGCGACGGGTCAGACTCGCCGCTCATTTTATTAGGAGGTGCATGGACATCGCAACCGAACTGATGATCAACGAGGAAATCCGCGACAGAGAAGTTCGCCTGATCGACGAGAACGGCGA
>OMYT01000065.1 GCA_900315315.1 uncultured Eubacteriales bacterium
GCCAAGCACACTATCGTAGTCAATACCCATACCATAACCTTCGCTATCTATGTTAAGGAGTTCATCTTTATAACGAATATAGAGATAACGAAGATTATCGCAACCAGTGACAATTTGGTAGTTGAGGGCAATAACTGTTGCTGGCAATCTGAGTATCTCCAGCTTGCGACAATCCTTGAAAGCAGCATGACTGATCATTTCCACCGAAGGGAGACTGATGGAAATCAATTCCTTACAACCTTGGAAAGAATAAGCCGGCAAAGAGAGCTTATATATGGAATTGATCGGCGCTGTGCTTCTTACTACTATTCCATCCATCATGACCGTCTCGAAATCGGAGTAACTGAAGACACTTTCACCAAGTTTCAGCTCGTTGTCCGAAGATCTCGGGCTGAAGAAGAGATCGCATAAGCCGGTACAAAAACTGAAAGCCCCGGCACCGATTGATTCGATAAGGGAAGAAATCGTCATCCTGCTCGGAAGCCTATCCCCTCTGAAAGCGTTTTCTCCAATGTTCGTTATAGTGGAAGGCAGATTAACAATCAGTGTCTGATCACATCCAGTAAAAACATTTTTACCAATAGATGTGATGCCATCACCCACTGTGATGGTGGTTATTCTTGAAATTTGTTCATTCCAAGGTGCATCTTCGTTCAAATCTTTCATCGACCCTGTACCAGAGATTGTAAGCATTCCGGCTGAAGACACTTCCCATGCTAAATTATCCCCAAAAGAATGAGATGAACTTTCACCGCCCTGACCACTTGAATTGAAATGCCAAGTTGCAGAAGTGAAATAATTGTTTCCCGTGCCTACCTGTAAGGCTTCTGCTTGTGCTTTTGTTCCTGAATAGTGTACATCTGTCAAATTACTGCAATACGCAAATACAGAGGAATTAACATTCTCCAAAGAAACAGGTAAATATATATCTGTTAATTGCACACAATGGTAGAATGCGCCGCCTCCAATGGATGTAACTCCTTCGGGAATTGTCACTTCTGACAAGCGATTTGAGTTGTTGTAAGTATCCGTTCCAAATGTGTCCTCTGGAATATTTGCGAGGGAACTGGACCATGTGACCCTCGACAGATTGGCACACCCCCAAAACACCTCAGTGCCCATTTGTGATAACGACTCTGGTAGTATAATTGAACTTATATTTGTCCCGCTAAATGCTGCGCTTTGAATATTACTTATTCTATCTGGCAAAACTACACCAGTCAGCGCATTGCACGAACTAAAAGCTCCTTCTCCTATAGTTGTTAATGTCGCTGGAAAACTTACAGTCTTCAACTTATTGCTATCGCTAAAGCTCCTATTTCCTATAGTTGTTAAACCGGATGGTAATGAAATTGAAACCAGTGAATCACAATTGTAGAATGCCCTTTGATTGATTGTCTTCAGTCCAGTTGGTAAACTTATACTTGCCAAGTTAGTACAAGAATAGAAAGCATATTCTCCGATGGATGTCACCCCACTATTTACAACCAATGAGGTAATGGACGCTTTACGTGTTTCCCACGGCGTTCCTGTCGTCGTATTATAGTTGCTCATAGCCCCTGTGCCTGAAATTGTCAGAACGCCGTCTTCGCTTAATGACCAGGTTAGATTTGTTCCACAAGTTCCGCTTGTTGCACCAATGCCGTCGGATTTTTCTGCCGATGCTGCACAAACAAGCGCAATAATCACCGTAATAATCACAAAGGTAATCCAAATCCTGGTTCCTTTCCTTGTCTGGTTCACTTTTATACCCTCCTTGTTGTCCGGCCAAGCAGCAAGCGTTCGATTACATAGTCAAAACATCCGTCATTATAAATGTTATTATATCATTTTCTCTCTTGGCTGTAAATTACCAAAATCTTCTCATTACCCATCACAAAATCATCTCATTACCCATCCCAGCCCATTTCCACCAAGTTCCAGGAAACAAAAGCCAACCCGAAGTCAAAGCCCTGCTAAAATAGTCTCGCGTCACCACTTTCGGGAACCTAATCACCTTGCTACCTATCTACTTCTTCTGGTTCTTTACAAGCCGGTAGAACGTCGCTTTTGTAACCGATAATTCCTTCATTGCCTGAACTGCTGTAATCCCACCAGATTTCCATTTTATCATTACCATGTTCAACAATCGCTGATCAATTTTAATCCGTGGGCGACCGCCGGTATAAGTTCCAGCAGCTTTCTGTGCGGCAATACCTTCCTTCTGTCTCGTCAAAATCTGTTCCCGTTCCAACTGGGCAAGCGCTGCAAAGATTGACACCAAGAATCTGCCTGTTGGCGTGGACGTATCAATCTGCTCCTTCAAGCTCACCAGTCCAACATGCTTCCGTTCCAGCTCATCCAAAATATTCAGAAAGTCACGTGTACTTCTCGCCAGTCTAGAGATGGATTCAATCACGACCGTATCGCCTTCACGAACGAATTCCAACATCTTCTGCAGTTCTGGTCTATTCCGGTCTTTGCCGGAAATCTTCTCTGTAAACACTTTTTCGATTTTCTGTTCCTGCATCGTCATATCCTGCCGCAGTGTGGACTGGCCGGCTGTACTTACACGCTCGTATGCAACTCTCATTTACAGTTTTCCCTCCAAATAAATGATAAAGTGAACTATATTGAATTCTGTGCTATATGGCCACTGTAAAACCATTGTTAACAGGTCTGTTTTTATATTTCTTTAAAAAGTTACACCTTTAACTTGACTTTTTCTTGTTCGGATATATAATTGGTATAAGATTGAATTCCATTTTTGTGAGGATTAGAGCATGAAGCTGTTCAGACGTGAAGACTACTTGAAAAAAATCAGAGGATTCTATCATGATACCGAAATAATCAAGGTTATTACTGGAGTCCGGCGCTGCGGAAAATCTTGTTTAATGGAAACAGTTATTGAAGAACTAAAGGAATCTGGTGTTAAAGAACAATCCATCATTTATCTGAACCTGGACAAACGCGGATTTCGGAAGATCAATACACCAGATCAGCTTGAAGAATTGATAGACGAAAGATCTGCTTCTGAAGGACTAAAATACCTGCTGATTGATGAGATACAGAATGTTGATGGGTTTGAAGAAGTAATCAACGGATACCGGGAAGATGGTGATTATTCGATATTCATTACCGGTTCAAATTCATATTTGCTTAGCGGTGAATTGGTTACAAAACTGACCGGCCGTTATCTCGAATTCGAATTATTTACACTGAGTTTTCCAGAATATATTGGCATGAAGAAATTCCTGGGGAAACCCGTTTCTCCTGATCTTACATCTGAGTTCGACCAATATCTTGCGGAAGGCGGATTTCCTAAGGCGCTTCAATATGAAGGAAATGAAAAAATGGTTTATATCCAGGGGATCATTAAAGAGATATTTCAAAAGGATATTAAGAAGCGTGCCAAAATACGCAAAACCTCTGTATTTGATACAGTCCAACGGTATATTATCAATAATTTCGGCGCAACCATGAGCTTGACAAACATATTAGAAGACTTGAAAAAGATTGGCGCTCCAATAAAGCGTGAAACACTGAACCGGTATATCAATCTGATGGTCGAGGCAAAGATTCTGTATCCATGCGGCCGATTTGATTTGAAATCACGCAGATCAATTTCCGGAGAACAGAAATATTATCTTGCAGATCCAGGATTCTATTATGCCCTGAACACAGACAAAAGAATAAATTATGGCCCTGCATTGGAAAACATTGTTTATCTCTATACAAAATCAAAGGGATATGATATCAGTGTTGGACGATTCGGAAAGTTTGAATGTGATTTTATTCTGCACAGAGGATTACAGGAATACTCTTATATCCAGGTTGCCATGACAATCATGGGTAGCATTGAAACCGAAGACAGGGAGTACAGGCCTCTGGAAAGTATCCGCGACAACTATCCGAAATACCTGATTACTCGCAATGATCCGATTCAATATCGCAACGGTATCCTACATGTGAATATTGCTCCCTTTATGTACCATAATCAGGAATTCTGACAATCACCGTATCAAAAACACCGGACAGATACTGGAAAGTTCCAATACCTGCCCGGTGAAGTTTTTGATACGCTTACTCAGTCCGTCTCAAAAGGTAAGAGATTTGATCTATTGTTTCGCTTGCTGATCCAGATACTCTTTGTATGCACTGATATTTATCCACATTGCCGGACGAACACCAAGTTTGATATTTGGCTCAATATATAATATCGTTCCAAAAGCCGACGCATACTTTGCAACTATATTGCCTTTGAAACCCACATTCACAGCTGAAGAACGTAACCACCAATGTGCTTTTCCATAATATACATTCAGTTTTTTTCCAGCATAAGCTGTTAATTCACATTTCCTACTTTCTGTGCCTATAAAATATTTACAAACATCTGAGACAGTTAACAGAGATAGTTTATCACTTATTGCTCTTTTATTCGTTTCCCAAGTTACAGATAGAATAATCTTCTTCTGATCTTTATCAGAGGACTTATTAAAAAAATCCTTATTCAACCATTTTCTCAACGAACATTTATCATACTTTGAGCGATTGAATTTAAATTTAATGGACGATCGGTGAGCTCGGATAAGTGGCAAAGAAGAGTATGGATGAAAAACAACAGTTATTTCTGGCAGACGATGATAAACAAAACTGGAAGTAACGGAATTGTCCATAGGCTGAACAGAAAGAAATCAACCGTTCCAGCGAGCCTGCTGATCCACTCGGATCAGCAGGCTTTTTGTTATGCAGATTCTGCTGACAGGAATCTTTCACTGCGTGACGAATGATATAACCCTGGGAACAATGGGGACGGTTCTTTTTTGTTCCCGGATCTGCAAAATCCACATTGGAAGGACATTGCGCCTATGAAATCCGAACAAAAACAGATCCCCTGCAGGATCTTTGACGCGCACTGCCATATCTACCCGGACGCCATCGCGCACAAGGCGGTGGAGGGCATTGATCAGTTTTACGGTCACCTTCCCTTTCAGCCCTACGACGGCACCACGGGAACGCTTTACAGGATCGGCCGGGAGGCGGGGATCTCCCATTATCTGGTCCACTCGGTTGCCACCGCGCCGCATCAGATCTCCAGCATCAACCGCTTTATCGCATCCGAAGTTGCCCTGTCGAAGGGGGCGTTCACCGGTTTGGGCACGCTGCATCCGGATTCGGAACACCCGGAACAGGACCTCAGTGAGCTGGTGAGCCTGGGCCTCAGAGGCGTGAAGCTTCATCCGGATTTCCAGCGTTTCGAAGCCGATTCGGACAAAGCCATGCGCATCTTTGAGCTCTGTGAGGCGGCAGGCCTTCCGATTCTGGTACACACCGGGGACTATCGCTTTGACTGTTCCAATCCGAACCGGATTGTTAATGTCCTGCGCACATTTCCGAAGCTGAAGTTCGTCGGCGCGCACTTCGGCGGCTGGAGCGTATGGGATGACGCCGTCAGGATGCTTTCGGACTTCGACAATATCACCATGGACACATCCTCCACTTTCTACGCGCTGGGTAGTGAGAGAAGCAAGGCATTGATCCGGACCTGGGGTGCGGACAGGGTGATGTTCGGCACCGATTATCCCATGTGGAACGCACAGCCGGAGATCGACTGCATGCTCGAAATGGCTCTGAACGAAGACGAGTACCGCCGCATCTTCTGGGACAACGTCGCCAATCTCTTCGGACTGTGAAAGAATGGAACGATGGGGATGGTTCTTTTTTGAAAAAGAAAGCATATATCTTCTGGCAGATCGCTTATTTCAAGTGCTTGACGAAGGCGGATATCATTGGGTAAAGGAAACAATTAAAGTATCAATGTAAGTGTTTTTACACATAGAAAAAAGACGATGGAAGGCGGTGAACAGCATGGCAGATTAGGGTAAATATTATCAGAGTATCTCGGATTAAAGAAAAAAGTCTCAAGCAACAGGAAACATAAAAACCACAAGAGTATTCAGAAAGGGGTTTTGATGATGTTAAGGCCACAGATTTCTCCAATGGGATGGAACAGCTGGGATTGCTACGGCGCGGCAGTGACCGAAAAGGAGGTGCGGCAAAACGCTGAATTCATGGCGGTCAATCTGAAAAAATACGGGTGGGAATATGTGGTTGTTGATATACAGTGGTATGAACCAGGGGCAACGAGCCACGAATACAGGCCCTTCGCTGATCTATGCATGGATGAATACGGGAGACTGCTTCCCGCTCCGAATCGTTTTCCCTCGGCTGCCGGCGGAAGAGGCTTTGCTCCTCTTGCGGAATATGTGCATTCCCTTGGGCTGAAATTTGGGATACACATCATGCGCGGAATCCCTCGCCAGGCCGTCCATGGGAACTTCCCGGTATTCGGAACGGATCAGACTGCCCGTGATGCGGCACGGTTCAACAGCATTTGCGCCTGGAATCCAGATATGTACGGGGTAAAAGCGAATGATGCGGGGCGGGCCTATTACGCGTCGATTTTCCAGCTGTATGCACAGTGGGGCGTTGACTTTATCAAATGCGATGATATATGCAGGGAACTTCCTCATGAGGAAGAAGAACTGCGCGTGCTTTCTGAAGCGGTGAATCATTGTGGAAGGGATATGATCCTCTCCCTTTCTCCTGGACCTGCGCTCCTTGAAAAAGCGGAGCTTTATAAACAGGTTGCGAATATGTGGCGTATCACGGATGATTTCTGGGACGAATGGCAGCTTTTGTACGCCATGTTTGAACGGGCTGAAAAATGGAGTAGCCATGCGGGGGCAGGACATTTTCCGGACGCGGATATGCTGCCCATCGGCCCGATCCGGCAGGATATGGACAAGAGCAATCGCACAGCGTTTACACACGACGAACAGCTTACGATGATGACGCTTTGGAGCATGATGCGTTCGCCCCTGATGATTGGCGGGGAAATGACGGAGTTTGACGGTTTCACCATGAAGCTGATCACGAATGAGGGTGTTTTACGAATGCATCGCAATTCCAGAAACGCCCGCCAGGTTTTCAGAAGATGCCTGGACGGAAACGAGTTTATTGTCTGGGTTGCCGGCGACTGTGAAGATGGAATGTATGCAGCAATCTTTAATACAGGGGAAGAAAGCGGGCGGATTGCTTTTCTTCCCGAAGAACTTGAACTTTATGGACAAGCTTACAAGGCTGCCGAATTATGGAGCGGAGAAACGACTGAGTTTCGGGACAGCATATCGGCTCAAGTGCCGACGCATGGCGTAAAAGTGTTTTATATAAATGATAATCAGCCATAAGGGAAAGGGATGTAAACAGGATATGAAAGATTATATCAAAGGTGCAAATCCTTATATGCCATTGTGGGAACATGTTCCGGATGGCGAACCGAGGGTTTTTGAGCACAATGGAGAAAAGCGAGTATATGTGTATGGTTCCCATGACACAGAGCTGACCCGCTATTGCGGACGCGACTACGTGGTATGGTCCGCACCTGTGACGAATCTGACAGATTGGACGTATCACGGCATATCGTATAAAACCCATTACGATTCTATTCTCTATGCGCCGGATGTAGTAAAAAAGGGCGACACCTATTATCTGTACGCCGCGGAAAAATGCGGCGAACTGATCGTCGTGGCTTCTTCCAAGACTCCTTGGGGACCGTTTGAAAATCCAGTGGAAACAAAGCTGGGCTTCGATCCCGGTGTATTGGTGGATGACGATGGCAGGGTTTATGCCTATTGGGGCGGCTGCGCTTCTCCCTGCTATATCGCTGAATTGGAAGACGATATGGCCACTATCAAAGAAGATACGCTCATATCCAATCCTATGGGACATTCCACCTGCCCTTGGAATCCAAAGGATGATGGGCATATTTCTTTGATCGATGGTTTCTTTGAGGCGTCCAGCCCCAGAAAAGTATTGGGAAAGTATGTGTATATTTTTTCTAAATGCTACGAGAAACCCGTACCCGAATTGGGCGTTTTTTCGTCAAACAATGGTTTTCTTTCCTATCGTTTCAGTGATTCTCCCTTCGGCCCCTTCATCGGCGGTGGAGATATCAGCTTTAACGGAGGCGAGATCCTTCGGGATGCGGATGGCGTGGGCACCATGACCTACCAGTGGGGAAATAATCACGGCTCTATCGCAGAAATTAACGGGAAGTGGTATATATTCTATCATCGTCAGACTGGCGTCAATGAGTTTTCCAGGCAGGCGATGCTGGAGCCCATAGACGTGGCATTGGGCGGAGACGGCGCTCTGTATATCGGAGATATCCAATATCTGAATGGCGAGCCGGTATCTTCCAGCCCCGTGGAGATGACGTCTCAAGGCCCGCACATCAACGGTCTGGACGCATCCAAGTGGATTTCTGCCGGGTATGCCTGCCATATTCACGGGAGCAGGCAGCGTGCCTATATCAAGCCATGCTATGAACAGCGCCCCGATGTTTCCGCTCCCATCGTGGGGATTACCTCCGGCACGACCGTAGGCTTCCGATATCTGCAATTTGGCAGCAATCCATACCGCACCGTTACCGTTGTGCTGGATCAGCATCAGCCGCTGAAAGTGAACGTGCGGCTGGATTCCTACAGGGGACGCGTGATTGCGCAACTGGATTTTTCCGGCGAGGGAAAGGAACAAACCGCTTCTCTGACGACCGGGGTTGTAGGAAAGCATGCGGTCTATTTTGAGCTCCAATCGAATGAGGCCGGCGAAATAGCGGTATTTAACCGATTCACCTTCTCTTAGAATATGCGTGACGTACTTTAAAAAGGTTTATGAAGGTGGAAGATGGATCATTGTGGCCGCAGCCATCGACGAGTATATCGCGTTTGTCCGCAAAGGAGCGGATATTATCCGGCTATGGGAGGAATCATGAATCATGATCGAATCGGAAAAGGTTACAAAAATACTGTTTGGCGGAGATTATAACCCCGAGCAGTGGCCCGAAGAAGTATGGGCTCAGGATATGCGCTTATTGAAAGAGGCACATATTGATGTGGTAACACTCAATGTATTCAGTTGGGCCCTGCTGCAGCCCTCGGAAGATGTATATGACTTTTCGATGCTGGACAGGATCATGGAGCTTGTCAGAAAAAATGGATTCAAGGTATGTCTTGCGACTTCCACGGCTGCGCATCCCGCGTGGATGGCAAGAAAATACCCGGATATCCTGCGGACGGAAAAGAATGGAATGAGGAGAAAATTCGGCTCAAGGCATAATTCCTGTCCAAATTCAGAAAGCTACAGACGCTTTGCCGCTCTGTTGGTCGAGAAGCTCGCGGCGCGCTACAGGGATCATGAAAATATCGTCTGCTGGCATATCTCCAATGAATTCGGCGGCGAGTGCTACTGTGAAAACTGTGAGAGAAAATTTCGAGAGTGGGTGAAGCGAAAATACGGTACGATCGAAAATGTTAACAAGGCCTGGAATATGAACTTCTGGAGTCATACCCTGTATGATTTTGAGGATATTGTTACTCCGGATCTCAGATCGGAGGAATTTGACTGGGATGGTCTGCGCACGAACTTTCAGGGGATTTCCCTGGATTACGCGAGATTTAATTCCGACAGCATCCTTGAATGCTTCAATCTTGAAAAAGAGATTCTCAGAAAGTACACCCCCGACATCCCGGTCACGACAAACCTGATGGGCCTGTACAGGTGCCTGGACTACCAGAAATGGGCCCGAGATATGGATTTCATATCATGGGACAATTATCCCGCCTACAATGCTATGCCTTTCGAGCCAGCTTTATCCCATGATCTTATGAGAGGCTTGAAGCAGGGAAAGCCCTTTGCGCTGATGGAACAGACGGCAAGCGTGAGCAATTGGCACCTTTACTGTAAACAGAAGAGGCCCGGGATGATGCGGCTATTGAGCTATCAGGCGGTGGCTCATGGGGCGGATTCTGTCATGTTTTTCCAGATGAGAAGAAGTATCGGTGCGTGCGAAAAGTATCATGGTGCGATCATTGACCATGTCGGAACGAGTGATACCAGAGTTTTCAGAGAGATCACAGAACTCGGAGAAGAACTTGAAACGCTGCGGGACGCGACACTTGGGGCCAGAACGAATGCCAAAGTCTGCATTGTATTTGACTGGGATAACTGGTGGGCTACGGAATTATCCGCCGGCCCTTCAAGAAGCCTCTCTTATGTTGAGCAGATCAAAGCATATTATCACGCGTTGTGGAGGCGTCATATTTCCGTTGATTTTGTCGGCGTCACAGATGATCTGGCAAAGTACAGCATGGTGATCGCCCCCATGATCTACATGTGCAAAAACGGATTTGACACAAAAGTCAGGGAGTATGTTAAGGCCGGCGGCGTTTTTGTGGCCACAACATTCAGCGGATACGTTGAAGATCATGATCTTGTGGTTCTGGGCGGATATCCCGGAAAGCTGAGGGATATCCTTGGCATTTGGGTAGAAGAGCTTGATGCGCTTCCTCCGGATGAGCAGAATCACTTTATTTACAAAGACAGAGAGTATCCTGCCGGAATCCTGTGCGATGTGATACATACAGAAGGTGCAAAAGCGCAGGCAAGTTTTGAAGATGACTACTACGCGGGGTACCCGGCGCTAACGAAGAATACTTATGGAAAGGGCTGCGCTTACTATGTTGGTACCCTGTCCAATGATGATTTTTATTCGGATTACCTTTGGAATATCTGCACGGAACACGGAATCAAGCCGGTTCTGGAATGTGATGAGGATGTGGAAGTGACGGAGCGTTCCAGTGAAAAAGGCAGATATCTGTTCGTGCTGAATCATTCAAATGAAGAAAAGCAGATCACGTCCCCGGGATCGGTGACAGATATCATGAATGGAACAGAATATGCAGCTGGAGATACGATCTCTCTGAAAGAGAAGGATGTCAAGATTTTAAGGAGCTGATTGATTCAAAGCAGCGTAAATGCATACCGCGTACCTGGTTGATTTATCATGGTTTTCCCGCTCTCCCGCTCCGCGGGGGAGCTTTACTGTTGACGGATTAACGATCCTGGATCCGAAAAAGAATAGCGGCGCAATCCTGTTTGGTCAGCTTGCACCCTTTTATACCCGACTGAAAAATGAGCTAATGGATCACATTGTGTGAAACTGTCCTGGAATGAATCCTGCAATATGGACGGGTGTTCAAAGAAAGAGCATTCATTTTCGTCCTATCACCAAGATTGGCGGTAGGATGAATTAGAACAGGTTGTAATCCTGTTTTGTAGCCAAAAATTCTAATAAAGGCGGTCGGTGACGCGGCGCGCCACCCGCCAAATCGCGTTCTAATTTTGGAGCGATATTAGACGGATTTCGAGGGATTTTGAGAGAGCTTCACGGAATTTTCAATCGGCTGCATTCCTTAGAAATCAAGCCTTCCGGGATTTCCGCGGGCTTCGGAGGAGTTCCGCGGAAATCGCCTTTTTTGTTCTCCTAAGCGGCAGGCCATGGGTTCGAATCCCGCCGGGTGTGCCAATGGCTTGACCAGATTGTACATCTGATTCACAAAAATCGGATGACGGTCTGGTCCTTTTTCATTTTCGATTTGCAAAGATCTGATGGAATTGCTCCTAAGAAAATGGCGATTTTCCAACAGGGTTTCCGAAGGGCCGCTCGAAAGCATCAAAAAAAAGCGGTAGACCAACAGAACAGTTGAATTCTTGTAAGGTCTTCAGAGTATTTCTGTCTGATTCATTTGCCAATGTTTCCGAGATGTTGCTGGATTTCGGCAAATAAAAAAGCCGCCAGTTCCAACAGCCGAAATACCCTTGATTAATCAAATAATTGATGTGACGGGAAGCGGTCCGCATTGATTCCAGTGCCGAAGCAGAAAAGTTTTTCGCATCCTCCGGTACATATCCGCGTTTTGCGTTCATTTCACATCACACCTCAGGTATTCTCTCAGCACTTTGAGCCCCGTAGTCGGGACGCAGAATCTTTCCCTGCTTCGATGTATTTCGTCCCATACCTCATCCAGATCAAACCAGCGCACTTCGGAAACTTCGTTTTTCTGGAGTGTCAGATCTTGAATGTTTACCGGCTTATCGTACACATAGACCCGTGTCACTTCGTTGTCCCGGAACAAGCGTCCATGAAATTCTTTCTCGTACTGGATACGGAAGGTCCCGGCAAACTTCAGTTCTTCCGGCGATGCAGTTAACCCCAGTTCTTCTTTAAGCTCCCGCAGCGCTGATGGCAGCGGTTCATCACCGGCAGGGATATGGCCGGCAGAAGATGTGTCATACATCCCGGGAAATGAATCTTTTTCCTCGCTGCGCTTTTGCAGAAGAATATCGTATCCTTCCGGCTTTTCCTTTACCAGCCAAACATGAGCTGTGCGATGAAGCGTGCCTTTTTGATGTGCCTCATCCCGGCTAATGACTTTTCCCGTTGGCTGACCAGCCTCATCCACAATATCGAATAATTCAGTCATCTCAAAGTGCCTTTCCTGATATGTCAATCATCGTTTTTCAATCCGATATAAACGACAGAGTTCGGTTTCTCAGGCAGGTAACGAATCCTGATACGTGCGCCAAGCACTAATCCCTTCCTCTTCGGATTCGATATTGTCGCTTCTATTGTTCTGCCTTCCTGATCCTGATAATGTCCTTATATATTAGATGCGCAAATCGCAGAAATCTTACAAAGAATTTTGAAAAAGTTCGAAAAAATGTTTGGTTCCCCCAGGATAGCAGATGGTCCGCTCCTGGGGGGAACCACAATCTTAATTTGCTGTGCTTTATGATTTGCATTTCCACAATGCCATCGGATGCTCGATAATTCGCTCTATAATGGACGGATCATCGAATAACAGTTCTGGTCGGTACTCTTTCTGACTGAATCGATTCATATATTCGATCTCTTCTTCAGTAGGAATCATGAGCGTATGTATAAATTCTTTTGCGGCTTCTTTTCTGCCTTCCAGATCAAAAGTTTGCCTGCGTTCCTCCTGTTTCAGAACAGGGAACAGATCGCGACGGATCTTCTGAAATGTTAGGTTATCAATGGAATCCGTTCCAAAAGATGGACTTATGATCTCCTGAGAGATGGAAGCATAGAAAATGATACTTTTCCGGAATAAATCGGTTTGTTCTGCAAACATGTTCCTGTCAATCATCTGATTGAAATCATATAAATCCCTTGCTGCCGCTCGAGATAGAAGCGCGTTTGCCTTTGCTGCGAAAATCTCCATTGGATGAACTGTTATGACCGTTGAACCAGTGCCAAAGGCATCTGTTGCAAACGTTCTTGTCATCGGTTCAAACAGATGTGCCCTGAGTGAATAGTTTAACTCGATTTTGATCATATCCTGATTTCCCGCGGCGTTTGTATATGTAAAGTGAAACGCGTCGAGACTATGATGAATACGCGATGCTGGCGAAAAAGCATATCCTTCCGAATCCATGTATGCCTTTATAATCCCGGAAATGGTCTCCCGGGTCTGGAGCATGTCTTCTCTCGGTAAATTCGGAACAAAGTCCATATCGATATCTACTGAAAGCCTGGGCAGATCAAAAACGGTCAGGTTGATAGCCGT
>OMYT01000176.1 GCA_900315315.1 uncultured Eubacteriales bacterium
CGGAATACTGCTTCATTTTCCTTCCTCCTCGTATTATAAGATTTGTAGATCTTACCCAAAGGGTTAGCCCCCACTCCCGGATCTACAGAGAAGGAGGAGGAACATGGTCATCCCCGCAAGCTGCAAGGACATCATCAACAGGGATCGGATCAATGAGTGTTGCGAACCCCATCTGAAGGGAAAGTCTCTCAATCAACAAGTTCATTACCTGATTGGATGCTGTTCCTATCAGTCCAGTGTCATCATTGCATTGATCCGGTTAGTAAGGAAACTGGAGCAGGAGACCAGCCAGGCACCTTCTGGAGGCCCTGGAGCGTAGCGGAAGGGCCTCCAGAAGGTGCGGCCGACGAAATTTTCCCCCATCAGTGTCGGCAGGTTTTCAGTCATCCATGGTACAATTGCCGTAGGACGGCAGGGCTAAGGACTTGTTGCTCCTGTAGGACCTTCATGGTTGCTTCTTAAGAAAGTCTGTCCCCCTGACCCGGAAGTTATCTTCATACTCATTAGCTGTTTGTCAGGTAACGGCTGCTCATTTGGCAGTGTGAGCTTTCGTATCGGCCGCCCTGACTGAGATTCTGATACGCGAGGTTGTTGATGCTCCGGTGATCATGGGTGCCTGAAAACCTGCCGATTCTGAATTCTTCCCGAAAGGAGGTGACAACCATGAATCCACTCTACGTTGGCATCGATGTGAGTGAAGACCATAACGAGACCTTTCTCATGAACTCAGATGGTTCAAAACTTTCCTCCTTTTCCGTGCTTAATGACCGCAATGGTGCTAAACTGCTTATAGAGAGAATCATTTCTGCCATGAAATCACGTTCTCTCTCTGAGGTGGTCATTGGCCTGGAATCCACATCCGTTTACGGCGACACACTGGTGTATGCGCTGCGTGAAAGCGGCGGTCTGGGTGCGTTCTTCCGCAAGATCCATGTCTTGAATCCCAAGCAGGTTGCTAAATTCAAGGAATCCTACCCGGAACTCCCGAAGAACGACCCTGTGGACGCTTTCGTCATTGCCGACCACCTCAGGTTTGGCCGGATCAATGCGGAGGTGTACATGGACGATTACCGCTACAAAGCCCTGCAGACACTCACCAGAGCCCGTTTCTATGCCGTTCAGAACCTGACCAGGGAGAAACAGCGCTTTGCAAACTATCTCTTCCTGAAGTGCTGCGGCATTGCGCAGGATGCGAAGCTACCTAATACCAGTACAACCATGCTCAATCTCATGGAGCACTACGACACCGTTGATGATATCGCCAATGCTTCATTGGACGATCTCACTAACTTTGTGCGTGACTCTGGCAGAGGTCGTTTCGAAGATCCGGAAGCCTTTGCGAAGGCTGTCCAGAAGGCTGCTCGCTCGTCTTACCGTCTCCCCAAGACGGTTAACGATTCGGTCAACCAGGTCATGGCTGTATCAATCGCCGGTATGCGGGCGCTTGAAGCCCAAATCAAGCAACTTAATAAAGCTATTGAAAGCCAGTTCGAAATCATCCCCAATACGCTGATTTCCATTCTCGGCATTGGGAAGGTTTACTCCGCAGGTATCATTGCTGAAATCGGTGATATTCACCGTTTTAAATCACAGGCAGCTGTCGCCAAGTACGCTGGTCTGGCCTGGTCCCAACACCAGTCAGGTAGGTTCGAAGGCGAAGCTACCCACATGATTAAATCCGGCAATCGTTACCTTCGTTACTATCTGCTGGAAGCGGCTAACTCTGTGAGAAGATACGACTCCGAGTACCGCAACTTCTACAACCGTAAATTCAAAGAAGTTAACAAGTTCCAGCATAAACGCGCACTCGCTTTAACTGCCCGTAAATTAGTCCGGCTCATCTTCAAGCTGCTGAAGGAGAACCGGCTATATACCCCGCCGGTGGGGGCAACGACCGGTCAGTAAGCCCGGCAATTTCGCCGATTTTGCCTGGGCTTGTTTGGGTGCTGGCGTTTTGCACTTTTTTTCCCCTTTTTCCCTCAAATTTATCTTTCGCACCCCCTTGACATCTTACCATTAGACTTTCTCTATATCTTCCCTGATAAGCCGCTTAATATAGGCATTCCCGCCTTCCGGCTGTACCTTTACCCACTCTAACAGGGCATAATCATCCGGATATTGCGTATTGAAAACAATTGTTTTTTG
>OMYT01000067.1 GCA_900315315.1 uncultured Eubacteriales bacterium
AAAAAACATGAGGTTTCCAAACGCATTTAGTGGAGTCAAAAAGATCTGGCTGGCTGAGATTCTGATGCTGCTCGCCGCGGTCATCGGGATTATCATGATTTTCGTGATCGCTGGGAACAGCATCCTTGTGGATGATGCAATCGTATTCAACGAAGAAGCGGCCGGAACGCCCGTCTCGATCCTCGGTATCGCTTCCGCCGTGATCGCCCTGGTTGCATTCATCCTGAACCTGGTCGGTCTGATCATCGCCCGCAAAGACGACTCCGGCTTCCGGATCGCCCTGCTGGTGACCGTACTGGGCATCATCGCCAGCGCGGTCAGCGCCATCTGGAGCACCAACGCAGGCCTGGTCAAGTGGATGGATACGCTGACCACGATCTTCAGCATGTTCGCTTCCTACTATGTCCTGACCGGTATCGCCAACCTGGCGGATCAGATTCCGGATGCCGAGACCAAGGCGCTGGCGCTGAAGTCCCGCACCCTGGTTGAAGGTTCCTTCTGCCTGACCGTCATCTTCAAGCTGATCATCAATATCTTCAATATCCAGAACGGTTCCACCATCTATTCCTACATCCTGTATCTGCGGGCTCTGTCCAAGGGCAAGAAGATGCTGGCCAAGTAAAGCTCAGCCGGAACCAATCGTATATCCCTGCGTCCCTTCTTCGGAAGGGACGCTTTTTTTATAACTCAAACTGTCGGCTCTTAAATAAGCAATCAGGGCCTTTGTTGCCTTTGCTCTGTGGGAGAATGATTCCTTAAATTCGATAGGCATGCTGGCAGTGGTTTGCCCTTTTCCGTCCTCTGAGATGAAAATCGGGTCATAACCAAAGCCGTTGGAACCCATCTCTTTTTCAGCGATGACACCCTTCCAGATTCCCGTAAAAAGGTGTTCATTTCCTGCTATATCAATGAAGCAGATACAGGTTACAAAGTGCGCATTGCGGTTTTCTGATCCCCGCAGGCCTTCCAAAACGGCCATTCTTCGCTCGTGTTCGGTTTTCAGGCCCTTATAGCGGGCGGAGTAGAGTCCCGGTTCCCCGTTCAGTGCTTCAACTTCCAGCCCGCTGTCATCTGAAATAACACAGCACCGGGCTTTTTCATACACAGCCCGTGCCTTAAGAATCGCATTTTCCTCAAAGGTGGTTCCGGTTTCTTCCACGTCTATATGAATACCTTCTTCACCCTGCGAATGCACCTGAAAACCGAATGGCTCCAGAATTTCCCGGTACTCCTTGATTTTTCCGTCGTTATTGCTTGCAATGATCAGTTTCATCTGTTATTTCCCCGCGCCAGGGAATGGAATCCGCGGCACCCGGTCTGGTCACACTGATTGCGGATGCTTTCGTCGCCTCTTCCATGCAGGTTTTCAGCGGGTCTCCTTTCATTAATCCTGCAACAAAGTATCCGGTAAAAGTATCACCGGCCGCTGTTGTATCAACAGTTTTGACCTTCATTGCCTCCTGACTGATCTTTTCTGTTCCGTTCTCTGTCATTTCATAGGCGACGCTGCCTTTCTTCCCGAGTGTAATCATGACAGAAAGCTTCGGATATCGTTCATGAAGAATCTGCCGGGCTTTGTCCGGATCATCCGAACCGGTGATTTGTTCCGCCTCGATTTCATTCACCAGCAGCCAGCTCAGCTTATGAAAATCAACCTTCTCCAGTTTTTCGTTATAGGGCGATGGATTCAGCACGATACGCATCCCGCGTCTGGACGCCTCCTCCACGATCTCCGGCAGCAGATTGATCTCGTTCTGCAGCACCAGCCAGTCCCCTGCGGAATACTTCTGCAGGGTTCTCCCGATCTGCTCTTCCGTAATGCACTGATTGGATCCGCCGTAAAGGATAATGCAGTTCTCCCCGTCCGGATTCACCTGGATCACGGTATGTCCCTGCATTTCATCCACCCGGATCAGTGCGGAAACATCCACACCGTTTTCTTTCAGCATCTCCTTCAGGCTTTCGCCGCCTTCCCCGATGCAGCCCGCATGGGCCACATCGGCTCCCGCCCTTGCCAGCGCGACGGATTGATTCAGTCCCTTTCCGCCGTGTTTGATCGTTCTTGAGGTGGAACTGATTGTCTCCCCGGGCAGGACAAAGTGATCCACAGTATAGACATAATCGAGGTTCAGTGAACCGAAATTCAGTACCCGCATCGTTTCTGCCTCTCCTTTTTGCGCTCAGTTCACAGGCTCCGTGCAAAAGCGGCACCGGTCAGGGCTGGCGCCGTTATTTCACCTGTTTCTGTTATTTTACACCTTTTTGCAGAATAATACATCCATAGGGCTGCGTTTCACTGGTACAGATGACCACATACGCCTTCCCGGCCTTTTCATAGAACTTCATCCGCTCCAGGGTTCCGATGCAGGCGGGGTCATATCCGTGATCTTTCACCACTTTCCGGACATCCTGCCAGACCGGTGAATCTTCCATGACGATTCCCGAATCTGCGTCCGGAATAATATAGGAAATAGGTTTTGCTTCATACTCCACATCCAGCGGAACCAACTGAAGCACAGCGTCCAGCATCTGCGCCGCCCCGACGCCTTTTGCCTGGATACTGACGGCCTGCGGCGCTTTGGTCACCGGCGGATAGAAATGATCCGCTATGACGATGAGATCACCATGTCCCGTATCCGCCAATGCTTTCAGCAGATCTGACCCGATAATGTCCGGAATTCCGATTAACATACAATGCTTTCACCGCGTCACTGATTGCGGCCACCTCCTCGCCGGTGTCCAATTTTTAAATAATATAAATAGAAGTCGGAATCGAATGATTTTTATCGATTCCGACTTCTTTATTACATCAGCTTGCGGAACATTTCTTCGAAATCCGCAAGCGTTGCCGGGCGCGGATTTCCGGGAGCACAGGCATCAGCTGCAGCAGATTCGCACAGGAAGGGCAAATCCTCTTCCTTCAGTTTTTCCAGCTTTGTCGGGATTCCGACGTCTACAGACAGCTGACGTACCTCATCAATTGCCGCTTTCCGATAAGTCGCCTGGTCCATGCCTGCCGTATCCACCCCGAAGGCTTCGGCAATAGCTTTGAACTTCTCGCCGGTATATTCCTGATTGAATTCCATCACGATCGGCAGCATCATCGCACAGGCAACTCCGTGAGGTGTATCATAGACCGCGCCAAGCGTATGGGCCATGGAATGGGCAATGCCCAGGCCAACGTTGGAATAAGCCATGGCTGTCACATACTGCGCAAGCGCCATGCCTTCGCGTCCTTCAGGATCATTCTCCACTGCCTTGCGAAGGTTCTTCGCAATCAGTTTAATCGCTTCCAGATCCAGGCAGTCGGCTAACGCCCAAGCCGCTTTTGTCGTATATCCTTCAATCGCATGCGTCAGGGCATCCATACCGGTGGAAGCTGTCAGCCCTTTGGGCATGGAAGACATCATGTCGGGATCCACCACGGCCACATCGGGAATATCGTTTGGATCCACACAGACGAATTTCCGCTTCTTTTCCACATCCGTAATCACATAGTTGATCGTGGATTCTGCGCCGGTTCCGCCGGTCGTGGGTACGGCAATCGTGAAAACCGTACGGTTCTTTGTCGGCGCAACGCCCTCCAGGGAGCGAACATCATAGTACTCGGGATTGTTTACGATGATCCCGATACCTTTGCCGGTATCCATGGAGGAACCGCCGCCGATCGTGATCATGAAGTCCGCGCCGGAATCGCGATAGGCGTCCACACCGTGCTGGACGTTTTCGATTGTGGGATTCGGTTTGATGTCAGAATACAGTTCGTACGCAATTCCGTTCTGATCAAGAAGATCCGTCACCTTCTTTGTCACGCCGAATTTGATGAGATCAGGATCAGATGCCACAAAAGCTTTTTTGAAGCCTTTGGATGCCACAATACCCGGAATCTCACTGATTGCGCCATGACCATGGAAAGACATTCCATTGAGAACAAAACGATTGACTGCCATGGTTTTCCCCTCCGTTTCATGTGTTGAAATTTGTTTGTAAACAGTATATCACAAATCCTATTGGATTTGCACCTGCTTCAGATAATCCCATGTAAGCTCCAAACCACCAGCCGGGCAAGCTCCTTTGCTCTTTGGCCGCCCGTTTCTCCGCGATCCGCTTGCTCAGATCCGTACCGTTCGAAGTGCCTTATCCAGTCCGTCCAGTGCCTTCGGCCCAAGCTGCAGTCTCTCGGCAACCCATGCCGGCTGGGTCACCCGCATCTCATTCTGATATCCCTTGCAGGCTTCATACATCGCCGGAACCCGCTGCTTCAGTACGGCTGCAGCATCCGCGTTGTCCATCAGATCCATCATCAGACTGTTCTGGCTGAAGGGATGCAGATAGTCCCTTGTGGGCTGCCACTCCCATTCATATGAACCGGCGGTCACCCGCTGCTCAAGCCGGTCCGGATGATCCGGCAGGCGCACCCGTGCCTCCGCCCCCTCGGGTACAGACAGGTTCAGTTTCACCCTGCCGTTTTCCTGAATCTTCCAGGATAGCTGCCAGGGCCCTGCCGGGGATTCATATCGGATGAAGGTCTCGTGCAGGCGTCCGCGGATCACCGGCGCAATAAGCGCTTTTTTCCATCCGGGAGCGTCATTCCGCAGGCCGATAATCCGGCTGTAGATCGCCTCGCAGACCGATCCGTAGGCGTAGTGGTTCAGGCTGTTCATACCCGTGCCGGAAATGCTGCCGTCCTCGTTCAGGCTGTTCCACCTTTCCCAGATGGTGGTCGCGCCCAGCTTGACCGTGTACAGCCATCCCGGGAATTCTTCCGTTAGCAGCATCCGGTAGGCAATGTCCTCCAGCCCGTTGTCCAGCAGCACAGGAAGCATCAGCGGTGCGCCTGTAAATCCGCAGGTAATCCGGAAGAAATCGCGCTGCAGCCGGCGCCGAAAGCCTGCGATCAGCTTATCCTTGTTCCGCCACAGCCCGTAATACAGTGCAAGCACATAGCCCGTCTGTGTATCGACGGTCAGGTTTCCGTTCGGCGAGAAGTACTCCGCCATCAGCGCCTCCCGGATCTCTTCCGCCAGTTTTCCGTAGATATCCGCGTCCTCTGTCCGGCCGATGACCCGGGCTGCTTTTGCCGTCAGCGCCACGCTGTTCATATAGTAGACGCCCTGGATATAGGCGTCGTCTGTTCCGCCCTTGCAGCTCTGGGGGGTCATTCCGTCCTGAGCCAGCCAGTCGCCGAACGTAAAGGAATGAAATACCAGGTGGCTGCCGCCTGCTTTCTGGTCCTCTTCCCGGAGGTATTCCACATAATCCCGCATCATCGGATAGTTCTCTTCAAGCAGTGCCTGATCCCCGTAGTTCATGTAGACGTTCCAGGGAATGATGGTTGCGGCGTCTGCCCATACCGCCCCGCCGTGGAGCGTGTCCCCCTTCATGGAAGGACTGAAAGCGGGGATATCTCCTCCGTAATACATGGTCTGGTCTGCCCGCATATCCCGCATAAATTTGCTGTAGAACACCTTGCAGTCCATCTGGTAACAGGCCGTGTTCACAAATACCTGGGTATCCGCGGTCCATCCGAGGCGCTCATCCCGCTGGGGACAGTCCGTCGGCACATCCAGGAAGTTGCTGCGCTGGCCCCACAGGCTGTTCATCATCAGCCTGTTCAGTTTTTCATGATCTGTTCGGACCTCCAGCGTTTCCTTCAGATCGGAAGAGAGGCATACTGCCGTAAAATCAACCGGATCTACCGCTTCCGGGCCCTCGATCTTCGCGTACCGGAAACCGAAGAAGGTAAAAAACGGCTCCACTTCCTTCGTTTCACCGTCTGAAGTATAAACAAACTCCGATTTGGCCGTACGCAGGTTATCCCGGTAGAAATTGCCTCCCTGCAGCACTTCACCGGTCTGGATCCGTATGGTTTTCCCCTTTGGCAGTCGGTTGACAAAGCGAATAATTCCGGCCATGTTCTGTCCGAAATCCAGCACCTGTTCCTTTGCGGGGGTAATGATCAGCTCCGCCTTCCGTTCGGTTTTGGCCCGGATGCATGGAGAGAACTGCGGCTCAATCTGATAATGCGTCTCCGCGACCCGGCAGGGCACCGCGGGGCCGGGATCCATCGTATCATCCCGGATCTCCCCTTCATAGATCCCGCCGTCCAGCACTGGCGAGCGGGAAGCCAGCCAGCTTTCATCCGTCTCCAGAACGGTTGTGCTTCCGTCTTTCCCGGTCATTTCCAGCCGCGCGGCCAGCAGATAGAGATCGCCCCAGCGGTTCGACTTCCCGCCGTCATACCCCAGCCTGCCTTTGTACCAGCCGTTGCCCAGCCAGACCTCCAGCAGATTTTCTTCCTGCAGCAGGGTGGAAATGTCGTAGCTCTGCGTCCGCAGATAGGCATCATAATCATTGAAGCCCGGTGTCAGATAGTCGCTGCCGATCCGGTGCCCGTTCAGGAATGCCCGATACAGGCCCAGGCCGGTAATGGTCAGTTCTGCCTGTTCTCCCGGCGCAGCGGAAAACCGCTTCCACATCTTCGGGCAGTTGATCGGCGTCTGCGGCGTGATAAATTTCATGCTTTACCCTCCTCTGCACTTATTTCTTTTCTCTAGGGAATGGAATCCGCGGCACCCGGTCTGGTCACACTGATTGCGGATGCTTTCGTCGCCTTCCCCGATGCAGCCCGCATGGGCCACATCGGCTCCCGCCCTTGCCAGCGCCACGGATTGATTCAGTCCCTTCCCGCCGTGTTTGATCGTTCTTGAGGTGGAGCTGATCGTCTCCCCGGGCATGACAAAGTGATCCACAGTATAGACATAATCGAGGTTCAGTGAACCGAAATTCAGTACCCGCATCGTTTTCTGCCTTTCCTTCCCGTTTTCAGCATTAAACAGTTGCATCATTTCCTTGGCAGTGCGAGCAGCTCCCGGACGCGCAGGTTGATCTGGTCCTCAATGGCTGTCAGCCGTTCCTCCGGGAGGTTGATTTCCGGATGCCGCTGAAACCGGAAGCCGATCAGGCGGCGCAGCTGGTTACGCTGTTTTGTACCCATCACTTCCCGGCAGACTGTTTCATAAGGGATATGATAAGGATTCGCGCGTGTCTTCGCATACTCCGAAAGATTCCGGATATCCTCCGGCATAGCATAGTTGAAGAGCGACAACCCGTTGTCAAATATCGGCGCGGCGCCGAGAATTCTCCCACTGTGGTTGTCCCGAAGGATGCCGAAATTTCCGAAATGCCTGTCTTCATTATAGATAACCGCGTCAAAAACCAGCATACTCCGCAGTTCCTCTTCGGCGTTTTCGCTGATCTGACGGTAATAATCCAGGCATGCCTGAATCCCACCGGTTTTCACAATTCTTCCAATCGGAATGAAGGATGTATCGATATCCGTAAACAGTTTGCACGTGGAAGCAAGCATCCCTTTCCAGTTCTCCAGATCGTAATGTACGGCATTCAGCCCCATACGCTCAGCGATCTGGCAGGCATAATACTCGCTGTAAGGTTCATTGCCTGTGTTGGCGGTGCCTTCCGTCCCGCCTTTATACAGACAGATCCCTTTTCCATCAATCAGGCGCCAGGCTTTGCGAAGCATTCCGTGGGTGGTCAGTTCCGGCGATGTCGTCACCGCAGCCTTGCTGTTTCCGATTCCGGTATAGGCCACCAGTGAAAGCGCGCTGGAAAAGCGGTTCTCATACAGATTGTAAGCACTGAATTTCCCAGCGAAACCTTCCGGCACAATCCAATAGCTGTCGTTCAGGGAAAGGCCTTTGCAGACATCGATGATCCCCTTGGTATTGTTGATACTCAGTCCCAATGACTTCAGGATTTCTTCCACAAACGCTCGGTTCTTCGGAATCACACGCCGCTGGAGCCAGCGAAGCATCCCTTCATCCGAAAGTTCCAGATCAAGCGGAAAAAGCGGAGAAAAGTTTTCATTAACGGAGAGCAATCTGGTCTTCAGACCTGAAAGCCCTTCATCCTCCATGGAGAATGTCAGGAGTTCTTCATCATATAAACGCAGTGAATACCGATGCGGTTCTTCCGCTGCCGGTTCAGAAAGCGAGAGAGCAACTTCTTTCCCAAGCGCAGAGCTGATCTTCAGGAACATATCCAGGGAAATGTTTGCGGCGCCGCTTTCGATTCGGCAGATATTCGAACGCTGCGTTCCGATCATCCTGGCCAGTGCTTCCTGGGACAAACCCTTTTCCATGCGCGCAGCCGTCAGGGCCGATATGATCTTTTCCCGCTCTGTTCTGATATCCATCCTCTCACCTCCCCGCTTGGTCTAATGTTATCATATTTGATAACGTTAGTCAATTCTCAATGATTTCCCAATATCCGTAGCACAGCAGTATATGATATATTATAAGAGCTGTATGATTGTGAATGTCTGGATCGTGCCGCCCATGAAACTGGCTGTGGGCAAGTATATCTCCATCGGGGATGGCTGCTACTTCAATGCGGGGACTACTTTTATTGATGACTGGAAGATTGAGATCGGCAGTGATTGCCTGTTCGGTCCAAACGTCACGCTCTGCACAACCGGTCATCCGGTTTCCCCGGCGCATCGTCTGGAGGGAATGTATTCATTCCCGATTAAGATTGGGAATAAATGCTGGATCGGAGCCAATGTGATCATCCTTCCCGGGGTGACGATAGGGGATAATTCTGTCATTGGCGCGGGCAGTGTGGTCACAAAGGATATCCCGGCGAATGTAGTGGCGTTTGGAAATCCATGCCATGTTTACCGGGAGATCAATGAACAGGACGAGGAGTACTATTTCAAAGGCCATCGGTTTGCGGATCAGCCTGAAAGAACCGGGGATGCGCCAAAGCTGGATTTTATGGAATGATCAGACGTCGTCCTTGGTCAGCTTGCTAAAAAATTGAAAGACGTTCCTGATTTCAGTAACAGGGAGGTGATTGCTGTGAGACGGTGCTTCATATTATTGCTTGTACTTTGCCTGATTCTCTTCTTAGTGCCTGTCAAGGCTGATACTGTTGTTGATCTGACATCGTTGCAGCAGCGTTTACTTTCCCTGGGATATGAGATAGGAACAGCAGATGGGATTTTAGGAACAAAGACAAAGTCAGCCCTGATGCTGGCACAGACTTTACTGTCAGATGCCGGTTTCGAAGTATCATCAACCGGCCAGCCGGATGCCGTTACTGCCGCACTGATTATGAAGGAAGAAAACAGTGCTCTGCTGCATACGCTGCTTAAAGGCAGCTGGGGCAGCCGAGTGCGGGGAGCACAGGAGAAACTCATTAATCTGAATCTGCTGCGAGACAGCGCAGATGGGAAATACGGAGCAAATACAGAAACAGCCGTCCTTGCGTTTGAAAAAATGTTATCTGATCAGGTTCCGGACATTCAAAGGGATGGCAGGCTGTCAACAGAGGAATACGCCTTACTGATGAGTGATCTGAGCGTTTATGGTATTGAAGCCCCGATCTATTTTGACGACGATCATCCGGAAAAGCTGAAGGAGACATATCTTTACGCGAAACATGCCTGCCTGATTAACGCTGTAACCGGCGATGTCTTATTTGAAAAAGCAGCAGATGAGCAGGCGGAGCCGGCCAGCACTACGAAGATTGTTACACTGATTACGGCGCTTTCCCTGTGCAATCCGGAAGAGACAATCGTTATTCCGGATGAAGCTACGGATGTCCCGGAAGACAGTACACTCGTTCCGGTTGAGCCGGGTGAAATGATGACTATGCAGGACTTACTCTATGGGATGATGATTCGTTCAGGGAACGATGCGGCGAATGCGGTCGCTGTGCTTTGCTCCGGGAGCACGGAAGCTTTCGCGGAACAAATGAACCGTAAAGCAGCGGAACTCGGAATGACAAACTCCCACTTTGTCAATGCTCACGGCTATTCTGCAGAAGGGCATTATACCACGGTCAGGGATCTTGTAACGGCAGCAAGATATGGCTTGACACAGGAACTCTTCAGAAAAATCGTTACTTGTCTGAAATATACCCTTCCTGCTACGAACAAACGTGATTCCCTGGTTCTGACTTTGAAATGGGAGATCTTTGATCCCGAATCGGAATACTATATTCCAAACGCCGCGGGAGTGAAAAGCGGGTATACTTCTTCTGCGGGTTTCTGTTATGTTGGCGCATATCAGCAGGATGGTACCACGTTGATAGCCGCGGTCATGGGAGGAAAACGAAGAAGCATGGCATGGACAGATCTGAAGAGACTGTTTGCCTATGGCATGGCGGTTACGGAATAAATACTAAACTGTATAATGCAGTTTGTCGAGTTCCGTCATTTGTCCGGCAAGTTGCTGCATATATAGCGTTCTTTGCTTTAGCAACAGATAATCATTGGGCATTATGTTTCATCCTCCCGTTTTACTCCGTCCTCGCCGCCTTCATCTCAACCTTTTCCGTATACATGGCCATATCCGCCCGCTTCAGCACGTCTTCCGTACATGTATCCTTTCCGCTTGTGTAGTCGGCAATCCCCGCTGCGGCGTAAACCTGCTCCCAGGGTTTCAGCCCCTTCCGTTCGTGATAATCCTGTATCCTCGCCATGAATTCCTGAAGCAGATGCGTGCTTTCGGCCTGCCGTTCTTTTCCTTCCATCACAACCACAAACTCGTCACCGCCGATCCGGTAAAGGTCCTCCCTCCCGAAAACGGAGGCGATCACATCCGCCGAGTTCTTCAGGTACTGGTTCCCTTTCTCGTGGCCGTAGTTGTCGTTCATTTTCTTCAGGTTGTTAACGTCCACCATAATGATGGAAAACTGCGCGTCCCCGGCTGCGATCTGTGCGTCCAGGATTTTGTTATAGTCGTAGTAGGCGTTCCGGTTCAGAAGTCCGGTCAGCGTATCCCGGAAGACCCGGTTCTCCAGCTGTTTCACCGGTTTCACGATCCCCCGGTTCGCTACAATAATTGTCGCCGTCGAAAGAAGAACCATCACGGCCACGAAGATGAGCACGATTTTCTTCACGATGTCCGTAACGTACTGCGTCAGCAGATCCATCGAATAGTCCACGCCCACATAGCACTTGCAGTTCCCCTCTGCGTCCGTCATCGGCATGTAAATCGTCAGCAGGTAGCCGAACTGATCCCGTGAAATAATAGACGGAACTTCCTTCCCGGCCAGCATGTCCGGAATATATTTCAGGTAGCTCTCGTCAAACTCGACAATTTCTCCCGGCTCCGAGGCGGGTATGTCATCCGTGTCCAGGTCGAACACAACGTGGCACCCGTCCTCCCGGATCTGGTATACATAAAGGAAAACGATGTCCGGATACGCGTCCCGCAGTTTGAAAAGCCTTGATCGGATTTCCGTGTATCCCGGATAGTCAAATCCCTTTTCAATGTAGTCGTCTATGTGTTCCGCGTCCAGCTCGTCCTCAATCAGAGTGCAAAGTCCCTTTGCGTAGTCCACACAGTCGCGTACCGTATAGTCCTTGAATTCAAAATAACTGATCGCCACGTAAGCCGCCGTCAGAATCGTGAACAGAATCACTATATTAGGGTTTGCTCAACAAACCAAAAACATAACAAATTCAACGTGTAGGGCGTGGTTCATGGTATAATAAGTGCAAGGTTAGAAGATCTCAACGCC
>OMYT01000068.1 GCA_900315315.1 uncultured Eubacteriales bacterium
TTTCTTGTTCGCCATAAAATCGGCCTCCTATGATTTTTTATCTTATCATAGAAGGCCGTTGCCTTTCAGCTATTTACAGACTTTTTTTCACAAGCTCCTTCCGTCCTGAACCAAACGATACTCTCGCAAAAGCTTTTCTCTATCGACTTTTATTGGCGCCCTGCCTCTATAAGTTTGGGCTTTTAATCCTTTCTCTTTCAGCAATCGATCTTGCTCTTTCTTAATCCGTATGCCTTCTTCTTGCCTTTGGCAAATGTAATCGCGTTCCAGTTGTGCGATAGCGCCAAAAACAGTCAACATGAACTGCCCTGTAGGGGTGTTTGTATCAATTGTTTCTTTCAGAGAAACGAAGTCAGCACCTTTGCTCTTTATTTGTTCAACAATCTCCAAAAGATCTCGCGTATTTCGTGCGAGCCTGCTAATTGACTCAACAACAACGACATCTCCTTTCCTAATATAGCTCAGCATTTTCTGGAGTTGAGGTCTGTCCTTTGTTTTGCCGGACATTTTTTCTCTGAAAATATCATCTTCAGAGATGCCTTGATCGATCATCAACATATCTTGCCTCGCAGTTTCCTGATCGTCAGTAGATACTCGCACATAACCGATCCGAGCCATGCTGTTATCCCTCCCAATTACGGACATTAAAAAGCGATACAATAAAAACGATACTGCCAATAGGGTCTAAAAACTTTTTGTCACTGTCAGAAATCCGTTTTTCGACCCATGTGACAGTAATAATGGGCTTTATCCATCATGTCATCAGGGCATACCTTAATGTCAGTCATCTTCTGGTATTTCTTCCAGTATAAGGAATCCCCGACGACCGTGTTCAGCGAGCGTTTTTCGAAGTGAAAATCCAGGCATATTCATTTGCCGACGGGTCAGATAAACGAGACCTGTTTCTTCCGTGCGTTTTTTTGCATATGCAGCCAGATGAATTTGATAGAACAATTCATCATCGCAATATGCGTTCACCTGATTTCCCGGAAGCACTTCGTATAGGATACACTCATTCCAGAGTTCTTCTTCCAGGTAGTTCCAGATTTCCGGTTTAAAACTGAACTTCTTCATTATTCATTTCTCCAAATCGTATAGCGATTCTGTTGTCAGAACGGCAGTTCAATATCCGAATTGAATTCGAGGAAAGATTCCGATTGAACATTTGCTATGGACTGTATTGGTTTATTCTTCACTACATATTCCCAATCTTTGTGACGATACATAATACGGATATCGTCACTAATAATGGTCATGTTCGATGTAATAATTTGAGACGAACCCTGAGGATTGTTTTGGAACTTAATATCGATGATTCCGGATACAAGTACAGCATTGCCATGTACAATATCTTGTTCAATGCTATGGATCAAATGATCATTGTCGGAATAAACCGTAAATGGAATTCTATCAGTGCCCTCCATGACACGAATTACAAATGAACCGCTGATGATATCGCCGTTTTCAGCGCGATCGATTTCCAGTTCATTGTCGATTATTCCTAGCATCCTTACATGCATAGTTGCCATTACTCAACCCTCCTTTTTTAGTAATCATATTCTTCTTCGTCTTCAGGAATATTGCACGCCCGTTGTTTAAGCACTTGAGTCAGAATATGGTAACGGCATCTGGACGTGGCGAGCTCTTTCAGACTAAACAAAGTTTGCTCAAGTTCACCCCACTGATCGCCAATCGGTACTTTCCTGTATATATCCTCTGCAATATTCGTATATCCGTATTCCAGTAAAAGGCAGCGTTCGTGATCGTCAGTCAGCCGTCGTTCCATTTCATAGTATTCAAGCGCTCTTTCAGCCGATTGATACGATAGCCCTTTCTGATGAAGCAGTAGCCGCAGGAAAGCGAGCTCAGCCGTTGGATTGTCTCTGAAATCAAACATCTCATTATCCATAATGCATTTTTCCTTTCTTTGGTTGAATTCATTCGATCTGTTCACCGCAGACGCTACAATATTTCGTGACATTTCCATCAGAATCAATATACGCTGTAATAGACGGATGCCCTGTCGATATATCGATTGTCATGCTTGCTAAACCGCAGATTCTGCACTGGTACGTCGTTATACCCGACTCAGTACACGTCGTCTCTGTCTGAGAGATGATTTCCCAGTCATGGCCTGTAGGTTCAGTAATTGTTTCCTCCAAAACCTCACCGCAGATGACACAAGAGACCTTCTTTTTTGTAGCTTCTGTACAACGGGGCATTCCACCTACGAGTGTAACTTTTGTTCTTTCGTGCTTGCATGATACAGCTGTTGGTTTAGGCATCGGTTCGGGAGTTGGTTCGGGCGTGGGGTGCGGAGTTGGTTCGGCCGTGGGTTCCGGAGTCGGTTCGGGCGTGGGGTGCGGAGTTGGTTCGGCCGTGGGTTCCGGAGTCGGTTCGGCTGTGGGTTCAGGCGTGGGTTCAGGCGTGGGTTCAGGCGCCGGTTTCAGCGTTGGTTCGGGCGTCGGCTCTGGAGTCGGCTCCAGCGTCGGTGTTGCAGTGGCTGTCGGGGCAGGCGCGGGTGACAGGGTTGGAGTTGGTTTGGGGGAAGGCGTGGCTGTCGGCTTCGGTGTGGCAGCAGATTTATCAATCCAGATCGGAATGCTGTTTACACTACCTTCCGATTCGAATTGAAGGGTAGTTCTTCCAACTTTCATGCCGGTGACATGGCTTCCATTAATGGCCGCAACGGAGGGATCCTCCGACGTCCAGCGGACATTATCCAGTTCCCGGATCGGGGCCCTGCCTAGCAGGAGGGTCACAACTGGCAACTCCGCCGATTCGCCTTCCGTTATCTTCAGGTAGCTGACAGAAGGCGAAAGATATATTTCCACTTCTTCCGATTCAAGGTCAACCTGAACCAGTGCCGGCATATCATTGGTTCGCCGTTCCGGAACGGTTTCCGCTTTGGGCTCACTATAAGAGAAATCCATGCTCCAGTACCATCTCCCGTTGTACCGGACGGCACCGATTCCGACATAGGCGAACCTGGAACTCAGCATATTCCTGCGGTGTCCCTGACCGTCGAAGCCTTCGTTTTCTTCCGCGAATGCCTTGTACATCGCTTCAGGGGTCGTGTAATAAATCCCAATGTTTTCGCCCATGACTGCACCGTTGACGGTAAAGCACATACTTCCGTCCGGCCGGGTGTGGGAAAAATTGACGACCAGCTCGGAAGCACGCTGCATAGCCGCATCCGTCAGCGTTTCGTCCAGCACCATTTCCGGCAGCGTTCCAAGTTCCACTCGGTTGCCATTTGAATCCAGCACCCAAGCATCCCCGGACCGGCGGTAACTGTTCATCATTTCGAGCAGCTTCTCGGCTGCTTCGTAGTCATATTCCACATCCAGCGTGATACTGGAATACTCAGATGATGCGATCATCGAGACGGTGAGCAACATGACTATAATCAGGATTAGCGCAGCAATCTTTTTTCTCATACATAATCCTCCTGTCGTAACTTATGCAGCAATACTCAATATCGTTTCTCCAGGGTTGTTCTGGGGGCAGTATCGCATTTCAATCCTTCCAGAAAAGTCCTCCATCGCGAGCATGTCTTTAATCGCTGTCCCGTGGTTGAACCCATGTATAACATACAGATCAATGGGAATTCTTGATATATTCACAATATTCCTGATTGTTCGCCTGGCCTCCAACACTGTTTGTCCGTGTGTATCATAGGTGATCTCCGGGTTTCCGTGAATACCTGCCCTGGCTTGTAGTCTCCAGCGGTTTTCTCCGTAAACAACAAAATCAAGTCGTGTTAAAAGCGTTGAGAAGTCCATCCTCGATTCCTCCTTCTTTTTAATCATAAAAAATTATCATCAGATGCATTTGTACGTACTGATTTTAATTTTTTAGAAAATTATTTTTTCTCCAAAATACGCCGAAAGCCGCTCAAAAATGAGCGGCAATCGTAGGAAAAAAGATCCGTGTCAGTGTTACTATCACTGGATCTATGAAACTGACAAGGTACGGAAACAAAGTAGTTGAGAACAAACTTTTTGTTGCTAAAGAATGGTTTTATTCCAACGATTCTTCAGCATCATTATTGTACCAAAAACAGCGCAAATCGTCAATTGAAAATCAGCATGATTCTCTGAAATTCTCAAGAAATCTCTAAATATCTGCCAATTTTAATTTATTAAAAACTAGTTTGTGGAAATACTTATGAGACATTCCTGTGGAATATCGCCAGGGCTTCTGATATGCATAGAGGATTGGCTGCAAGGATGGCAGTGGAGAGATCATAATCCATTCCTCCGTCAGCTAACGGCATTAGCACTTTTCCTCCAGCCTCCTGTACAATCAGGCTACCGGCGGCATAATCCCACGGCTTCAGCCGCAGTTCAAAGAAGATATCGTGCCGACCGCAAGCCAGGTAAGCCAGGTCCATCGCAGCGGAACCACTCCTGCGGATATCTGCGCATTTATGAAGGAAATTTCCGGCCAATTTCATGCTGGTTTCCTCCAACTCCTCATAGTACGGTGCTGTCCCGACTGCTACCAGGGCATTCCGGAACGGAATTTGGGATACATGGATCGGATGACCGTTGAGGAAAGCACCTCTGCCGGCTTCTGCATAGAACAATTCTCGTGTGAAGGGTTGCCAGATTATGCCAATTATTGGCTTTTTGTCCCTGCATAGTGCAATGGAAACCGCTGAAAGACGGTAATCATGGATCATGTTGGTGGTACCGTCTAGCGGGTCTACGATCCACGTTGGCGCGTCTGTCAGGGCATGGTTCTCCTTTTCCTCCCCGATAAACGCTGACCCTGGTAGTAGCACGGACAGCTTTTCCTCCAGGTATGCCTGAGCCTTGCAATCAATGTTTGTCACATAGTTTGCGTGACCTTCCTTGCTAACCACGTTCGTCAGCTCATCCTGCCTGAAAAACGCGCCTGCCTCCTGCGCGATCTGAATCAGCCTGTCTTGCACGGTTTTCCCTCCGGTTTTCTTATGATCCTGCACATCATAACATAATCCTGCGACGAAAAACACGGTCTGACAGTCTTTTCCTGGGAAAGCAAAGAGAAAAGGAGACCATCAGGATAATATCCTAAAGGTCTCCCGTCCAATTAGCCTGATCGTTACGCGGCGGCGTCCGACAGTACTTTTTTATTGGACACAACAGCGTATTTATGGTATAATACAAGCGCACGATAGGTGAACAAAGATCGAAAAGTGCTCCTTGATCCCAGTACTGTTAATGCCACAAATGCTACAGTTTGTAATTTTTTGTAACAGGTTAAATCGTGCTAAAACGGGTTAGAATGGTTGCCAACCTCGACCAGATAAGCCTAAATCAGGTTAAATACGGATAGAAAAGAATGAAATGACTTCTTCGAATCCCGCCACTTCGACTCCCCGGAAGCGTTGATTTTCCTTCGCTTCCGGGTTTTGCTTTTTCCGGCAGATTTTCCGCTTTTTTCCGGTATGCAACCTCCCGGGTTGCAGCGGGGCGGTGAGGCACCGATTTCCGCCTCAAAAAACCCACTTCCGTAGATTTCCGTAATTTTCCGGTTTTTTCCGCTTTAAAAATGTCCACTTTGAAATATCCATGACTAAATTTCGCGTTTAACCCGGTTTATTCTGAAGGGAGAGCCATAAGTTCCCGCTGTGGATCACAAGCGCTCAGTTGGTGGAGGGATTTTGCCGGATGGACACAGCCTGTGGGGTCTGATAGAATGGCAGCGGGGAAGGGTTCAGAAACTGTATGGAGAAGGATGCGTTATGGACTTTGTATATCGAAAAGCAACAATATCCGATTCCGAAAGGATTGCGGAATTGTTCGAGGAAATGCTCAGGGCCATATATTATACCCAGGATGTTGAAGGGTATGAAAACGGGTATCTCGATATGTTTTTTTCTGCAGGCGACGATCTTATCTATGTTGCGGAACTGGAGAAAGAAGTTGTGGCATTTCTCTCGGTTGAAGTGTATAGGGAAGAGGGTTATATCTATCTGGATGATTTGTCTGTGACTGCAGAATGCCGTAATCAGGGGATAGGCACGAAACTGATCAGCCTGGCAGAGGATTATGCTGAATCCACAGGCATTCCTGCAATCGTTCTTCATGTGGAAAAGACAAACAATAGAGCGCATGAGCTGTACAGAAAACGAGGATATTCGGATTATGAGGATCAGGGAAAACGCATCATGATGGTCAAAGAGCTCAGAAAATAACTCATAATACAAAAATGCGGTCTGGACAGGGATAGCTGCTCTGTTCAGTACAGGCGGATCTGAAAAACCGTGAGAAGAAAGGAGCAGACGGATGAAACACACCTATTCTGAAATGCCGGAAAGCCTGAAGGGAACCTATGCGGATTATTCCAGGAACTTTGGCTTTTCATGGAAGGAGTTCGTGGCGACGGTGCCGTCGCCGCTGTTTCTGGTAACCACTTATAAATCAAACGGCCTGCCTAACGCCTGTATGCAGTCCTGGGCTGCTTTCACCAGTGCTGACCACGGAAAGGGTTTCTATGCAATCCTGGCCAGCGTGAATAAACGCGGACATCTCTATCAGACCTTAAGGGAACAGCAGGAAGCTGTGATCAATTTCATGTCGGCAGATTACCATGCCGCCTGCATGGCAACCATCCGGAACAACGCGTTTGAGGCAGACGAGATTAAAACTTCCGGGCTGACAGTGGAAAAAGCGAGCCAGGTGAATGCTCCGATGGTCAAAGAATGCTTTATGAACCTGGAATGCCGATATGTATGGGAAAAAGAGATCGTACCGGGAGACGATCATGTGATGATCTGCCTGGAAGTGCTGGGTGTGCATATTGATAAGGATTATCTGGAGGACAGGACTGGCGAAGAGGGACTTCTTTATAACATTCATTACCAGATGAATCCAGAACATGTGATGAAAACCGGACATGATTATGCGGCTGTGCTGCAGAAAAAGATTGACGTGATGGAATACTGACCTGCTATTCGGCCTGCATATTGCTGTATTTGCAATGACTCTGGACAAGTGAACGTTTGATTGTCGACACAAGGTTTGCCATCTGATATAATTTAGTAGAAATTGGTTTGCTTAAAATGCCTTTACAGGACATCGGAGGGAGAAAAATGCTGTATCCGTTTATGACGCTGGAAGATGAAACTGAGATTGTTCATTCTGAACCGCTGACGGTTGATGGCAAGGAAAAAGTGAAGGTGGTTATTGAACAGCCCGTAACGGGCGGGTTTCATTCAGCTGTCTGCTGGCTGCCTGACTATACATGGGAAAAGATTGAAGGATTCAGCGAAGAGGAAATCAATCAATACCAGGAATTAATCGAAAGTGTATCCCGTGAGTATTCGATAGTTGGACGACTGAATAACAAACGGAGGAAAAGATAGTGAAACATACCAGATGGGGGATATCTTTGGCCGCAGATGTTTCTGCTCCGCGCAAGGTCTGATAAAGGACGAAACCTGCACGGAGCAATCGGGACCTTTTCGTCCGATCAGGCTTTGCGCTGCATGCAAATAAACACATGTAAGGAGCAAAGCCATGAATAAACTTTCAAATAAACAACTATACAGTTTTCTTTTGCTGTGGGGATTGCAGACCGTATCCCAGCTTGGGACGGCTATGACGGATTATGCGATTATTATCTGGGTATACAGCCGGAAGGGAACCGCGTCCGGCGTGACCCTGTTGACGGTGTGCACTTTTCTGCCGACGATCTTCTTCCGCTTCCTAGCCGGAAGCGTAGTAGACCGGCTGAACAAAAAGCGGATCATGCTGATTGCGGACCTGCTGGCAGCCTGTGGAACGCTGGTTGTGTTTGTGTTGCATTCCGCTGACGTGCTGCAGATCTGGCACCTGTATGTGATCAACTTCCTGCTCAGCCTTATGAACGCGCTCCAGGAACCGGCCTCCTTTGTCGCTGTCAGTCTGCTGGTTCCGAAGGAGCACTATTCCCGGGCCGGCGGTCTGCAGGGGTTCAGCGGGGCAGCGGTATCCATTCTGGCCCCGGCGCTGGGAGCACTGCTGCTGGCCAGTGGCGGACTGAACCTGGTTCTGCTTGTTGATCTGTCGACTTTTGCTGTTGCTTTCCTGGTGCTGCTGTTCCTGATCCGGATCCCGGAGACGGAACGGCAGAAAACGGAAAAGGAACCTTTCTCAGAAACCTGTCTTGCAGGAATCCGTTATTTGAAGGAGCATACGGCTATCCTGCGGATTACACTATTCCTGGCGGTGATCAATTTCATGGCGAAATTGGGCAACGACGGAATGCTTTCTCCGTTTATCCTGGGGCGGACGGGCAACAACCAGTCCGTGCTGGGTATGGTGGAAAGCTTTACGGCCTTGGGCGTGCTGTCCGGGAGCCTGCTGGCAACCCTGATGAAACCGGTAAAGAAACGGGTCCCGTTAATCTTTATAACTACGGGTCTGGTTTTTTCCGGAAACTTTATCCAGAGCCTGACCCGACAGCCTTGGTTATGGTGTGCGGCGGCATTTGGCAGCTATTTACTGGCTGCCATCATGAATGTGAACCTGGATACCTTAATGCGGGAGAAAGTCCCCATGGAGATGCAGGGACGGGTGTTCTCTGCAAAGAGCACTCTCCAGAATTTCACGATTCCGCCGGCTCTCCTGCTGGGCGGTCTGCTGGCGGATACGGTTTTTGAACCGTTTATGATGACAGATTCTCCGGCACAGCAGGCACTGTCCAGACTCTTTGGGGCAGGAAAAGGAGCCGGTATCGGGCTGATGTTCTTTATTATCGGGGTTGCCGGGATGCTGATCAGCTTTACCCGGCTGCGGAAACCGGTCTACAGGGAACTGGACCAGGCAGAAACCATACAGACGACTGATGAAGATAAATATGAAGGAAACGATTAAGAACAGCAATAAGACAGTTGAATTTTTCAGCGGTTTTCAACACCGCCGGTATATGGAAGAAGATGATCGACGCTGAGACGCGGTCTATGGTTAAGGGGCAACCTGCAGTTGCGCGATTTGCTGAAACAGCGCCTGCGAGTTGGTGGGAAAGTTGTCGGCTTTCTGTTAATCTGTCCTTGCGACGCGGAGCAAAGAACTGTCAGGGGAAATAAATTCAGATTAAAAGGAGAAGGAACATGAACTTTGGCAAAAATCTTCAGTATTTAAGGCAACTGAGCGGAAATATGACACAGGAAACGCTGGCAGAGAAGCTGAACATAAGCCGGCAAACCATTTCAAAGTGGGAAATGGATGCAGCGAATCCGGAAATGGATAAAGCGCTTGAAATCTGCAAAATCTTTAACTGCTCTCTGGATAATCTCTTCAGGGAAGAAATGGATAAGCGCAGCGGCGCGTATTCCAATCTCCGCACTGAGAAAGTCGAAGGATTCCGCTATGTTGAGTATACTGTGATCAGCCGTGAGCCGGAAGCGGATGCCATCGGCAGGATGTACAAATGTGCTGAAGAGAACGGGATTGCGAATCCGAGAGTCATCGGATGGGATTTCCCGAGGCTGTCGCAGGAACAGGTGAATGTGTTCAACATGCATGGGTATACAGCGGCATTGATGCTGCCGGAGAATGTTACTCCTGAGGGATACGAAATAAAAGGACAGCCTGCACATCAGTATGCTGCGATTCATATTGACAGACCGTTTGACAACCCTTTTGCAACGATACCGGGAGCATATCACACATTGCAGGTTTATATGAGAACGAACGGGCTGGCACAGGTCGAAAATGAAGTAATCCCTTGCTTTGAAACAGACGGTGAAAGCATGGATGTCTATATCGCCTGCCGGTAAAAGAATTAGCAGCTTTGACTCCCGGAAGCGTTGATTTTCCTACGCTTCCGGTTTTTCAGTGATCAGGGATCCAACATTCCCGGATGTGGATTACGAGCACCCGGTTGGCGGCGGAGATTGACCGGATGGACACAAGACAGCGGGTTTGATAGAATATTTGAAAGACAGTGAGACATGCCCGTAAAATTTGACTTCTGCTGCAGGAAAGGATTTGTATTATGAAAAAGACGGGATATATAGAGTGTGCTCCGTAAGCACCCCTATTTTCAGGCAACAGCCTGAATAGCGAGTGCAGATAATTGGTTTTCGAACCAGTAGCAAAGAAGGTGAAAAC
>OMYT01000071.1 GCA_900315315.1 uncultured Eubacteriales bacterium
TGCACTGGAGGATCTGATCGAAGGCGCGAACGGCAAACCGCTGCTGGTGGCCTACTGGTTCAAGCATGACCTGAAGCGTATTCAGGAGCGGTTCCCGGCGGCAAGAGAAATCTGCACCAGCAAGGACATCACTGACTGGAATAATGGAAGGATCCCCTTGGCGGTCATCCATCCTGCCTCCGCCGGACACGGCCTGAACCTGCAGGCAGGCGGCTCTACTCTGGTGTGGTTCGGCCTGACATGGAGCCTGGAACTGTATCAGCAGACCAATGCCCGGCTGTGGCGGCAGGGGCAGACTTCCTCCACCGTGGTGATCCACCACATCATGACAAAGGGCACCATCGACGTACAGATCATGCAGGCCCTGGAGCGGAAGGATAAAACACAGTCTGCACTCATCGACGCGGTAAAGGCACAGCTGGGAGGCGCACGATGACAAATACGGAACTGAAAATCATGCTGGATGCCGCTACCTATCTGGGAGCACACAGCCAGCCGCCACCGAACGGCACTGATGCAGCTGTGGATTGGTGGATGGATGCTGCGGCGGACATTGGCGCGATAGCCGCCAAATGGGGTAATCACCCGCTGGCTACAACCATCCTGATCGCCATTTACGGTTACCTTGAAGAGAAAACGAAGGCGGTGATGCCTTGAACGGATACCAGGCACTGGCCAATGGCATCATTGAGCAGGCAGTAAAGGATTACCGGGACGCACTTCGCAGGCTGAAGAAGCACCCGGATGACAAAGCCGCCATGAAAGAGGCTATGGAGTTGGAAGAATTCTTCCATTCTTCCTGGTATGGGGTACTGACACAGGTAGATCCGGATTATTTGATAGACAGACTGAGAAAGGAGACGGTGAAATGACCGCAAAGGAATATCTGAATCAGGCGTTTCATCTTGACCAGCGGATTAATTCCAAACTGGATATGATGGCAACGCTGAAGGAAATGTCCACCAAAACCACCAGCATCATGCAGGATGATGTGGTCAGCCACACAAGGAACGTTCATTCGATGGAGGATGCCATCGCCAAGATGGTGGATATGCAGACGGAGATCAATGCGGACATCGATCAGCTGATAGACAAGAAGCAGGAGATCATGCACACGATCTACGCGGTGGAAAATCCGGAATACCAGACACTGCTGGAGCTCAGATACATTTGCTTTCGCAGCTGGGAGGAGATCGCTGACAAGATGCACTGTACCGTCAGCAATGTGTTCAAGGTGCACTCTAAGGCTCTCCGCTGTGTGGCCGTCCCGAAATTGGGTAGCTGATTCCAGTAGATTCCAGTGAATTCCAGTGGATTCCAGTAGGCCCTTTATGATATGATACACTCGACAAGAAAGGATAGAGAACGCCTCGCGGGCGATGAACCTGCGAGGCGTTTCTCTATCCTTTCTGTCTATCAAGTGCAGAAGCTGGCCAGCGATAAAGCACAAACATCAATATTTTAATCAGGAGGATTTCAATTATGAGCGAATGGGGAACTGGTCAAGTTACAGGCGGAAAGTTGTTTTGCCGCAAGCAGCCTATTGCAGGATATGAATATTGGGGTCGTTTTGACAACAACGCTACTATTCCGATCAAAGCTTATAATACGACCTGGTATGAAACATACTGGGATGGAAATGTCAATAATGTTGGCTATGTAATGAGCGAATTCATAACGAATGAGAATTGGGGGAGTGGTTCCTCTGGTGGTACAGGCACAACTACAGCTCCAAGTTTGTCAACGATTAGAAATGGCGATGGCTATCTGAAAGTTGGCGATACGGGAACTGCTGTCACTACGTTAAGATCCTTGTTAAACAATAAGGGATATACTTGTGCAACAAGTGGCGCTTATGATGATTCTCTGAAGTCCGTAGTCAAAACTTATCAATCCAACAACGGAATTACAGCTGACGGGCTTGCTGGACAGATTACATTTGCGCTGTTGGAAGACAATGTGTCCGATACAGGGTGGTTCTCAGGCAAAGGAACTTGTTGTTTGACTGCTGGTAAGCTCGCACGCATTGGCTTTACTGGTAAACTTATTCTTCGTCCTGCAAATATTGCCCTTCTAAATGCTGCAATCAATGATAGCCGATTCGATTTTACTGAAAAAATTCACATTCGGCATTTTCTTGCGCAGGGTTGCAAAGAAACGGATCTCGGAAAGACCTTTACTGAGTATACCTATCATGCAGGATGGAGCAAATCTCAGTATAATGGCAGTCCGAGCTATGCGCCTTATTGTGGCGGTGGGTTTATGCAACTAACGCACGATTATAACTATAGTAGCTTCAAGAATTTCATCAATGATTCTCAAATCTACTCTCCCGCAGCATACGCAACAAAATACGTTGCCGATAACTACCCATTCATTAGTGCGGCGTGGTTTTGGTGCAAGAGTAAGGGCCTGAACCAAATTATCGATAGTTATAATAACAAGTCAGCTGATGCTACAGTAAAAAAAGTAACAGCTACAGTCAAGGGCAGTTCTTCCGGCTATACTGTGCGGCTTGGATATTACAACAAGGCAAAGTCTGTGCTAAAGTAAGATGATGTGGGCAGGAAGTTAATCTTCCTGCCCGCTCTCTTTTTCAACGAAACCGACAGCACCATTGATGCTTACACAATAATAATCGTTTATTTCGTATAAAACTCTTAAGCTATCATATGTATCAATATAGCAAATGAGAGATGCATCTGCTTTAGGCGCTATCCGGATCTGTGTGGGATGCATTGCAATATAATAGGCAGCTGCACATACACAGTAATCTGAATCAAGCCACCCGGAAACGGATTGAACTTCATTATCGTTCATGAACACATAGTTTACTTGAAGCCAACCATCAGAGGCAGAAATCAGTTGAGCCTCCTCACCGTAAGTCAACAGCCTTAAACAAGCGGATTTCTCAACAGGTTCTTGGTGTAAATACAGCTTATCGCAAATTATATAAACGCTATCTTCAGATGAAGCTTGAATAATATTATTCCCAATTTGATCACCATGGTATCCAGAAGAATCCAGATTTTTATTCGTTGTTGCCAAAGCTGAAACAGCAAGACAACACACGACCAATAAAATGATTAACGGGATAGGTTTGATTGCCATCTAAATGTTCCTCCTACACAGGCATTCTATCATAATGTTTAGCCTGCCAAAGCAAGTATACCATAAGGTTCTCAGTTAATTAACGAAATCCCAAATCGCTGTACTATAGCAGCTTGTCGATAGCGTTTACAGGGTTCTTTCTTGGCCTTCCTCTGGGTCTTTTCGGTTTGTTGACTACAGATTCCTTCTTTTTCCGACCACGCTTTTTCGGTTCGGGTTTCGGAATCGGTTTGGAGAGTCCCAGTGCTTCCAGTTCTTCGAAAACACCAACGTTAGTGTGGACCCAGCCGTTGTCATTGGTCGCCGGTTCTTCCGGCGCATCCACCTTCCGCCATGCAGAATTCAGATCATCCATGAGATCCCCGTAAGACATGAGTTTGAGCAGCTCGGCTTCCCGGGCCTTCCGGATTAGGCGGCAGGTAATGACCGTGGAAATGAAGTTAATGAACTCACTTCCAATGACGGAAAAGTCACCCTGCACATTGGTTCTGTCCAGGCATTCATCGTTCTTGTACCGATTGAAGACCAGTTCCAGCAGCCACCGATCGTCATAACAGAGGTAAGCGGTCCTGGGATCGAGGTCCTGATCCGACTCGAAGACGATGACGCCGAATACTTCTCGTTTCTTCTCGTAGATTGCCGGATTGTAGTCGTTCTTGTCCTCGCGCCGGGCAAGAAAAGATGCTTCTTCCATTGCTGACTTATGCGCAGATCGGTATGCATAGAGGAATCGACCGCCCTTGATCTCTTTCTTCTTGCACAGGACATGGTCTCCAATACCGGACAGAACGCCTTCGAAGGCCAGCATGTTGTTATTCGTGATTCGGGAGTCGTTTCTCTTGATAGGGGTAAGGAAATGCAACTCGGGACGTTCCGCAAGTTCGTCGCTGATCTGAGATGGCGGAAAACCCTTGTCTGCAACAATGATTCCTTTCCGGATATCATTATCCCGAATAAAGGATTTGTAGGATGTCGCATCAATGCTGTTCCCAGGGAATACCTCCGCACAGATCGGTTCCATCTCCTCAATGTCATATGCATAGAGAATTGATACCTCCCGGCATCCCTTGGTTCTTGCCTTGTAGGAGAAAGCTGACAGATCGTTGACAATGCTGTTATCCTGCTTGAGCATTCCGTCAATTGCCACATGGTGGTCCGCAGCGACAGACGCCGCTCGCTTATGGTAAAACGCCAACCGGCGGTTTCCGTCACGGCCGATTCCCTGAAGGAAAGCGCTGACTGTGTTCTCGGAGAGGCCGATTCCCGGATAGAACTTGCTGACGAACGTTTGCTGGTATTGTGTCGCAAGACGCTTTGCAGATACTTCCGGCTTGATGACCCGAAGGGAGGCAATGGCCATGATGGTATAGGCATCCTTGGGTGTATAAACGCCAAGCAGTTCCGTAAACAGATCTCTGGAAACGGATCTGACAAATGCACTGGCCCCGTAGGACAACATATCTGGCTCTGCTTTGACGGCGGCAACGCCGAGCGGAACGTACATGCCATCCACAATATGGCCGATGACTTTTCCGTTCTTGGGCTGTGGATTGCCACCGGAAACACACGTGACGCTGATGCGCTCACGGACAGGATAGCGGTTGGGACCGTCCTTTCCATTATCCTGGACGATGGTGTTGACAGGACGAGGAACCTTCCGGATGGATTCTGGTACTGCCACCTAAAACACCCCCCTCAATATATAGTACAGTATATCACATAACAGTACTATATGCAAGGGATTTTTAGAACTTTTTTGCAATGAAAACGGCTCCCTTCCTGGCTGGAGAGGACCCGTTTGAAAGCAAATCCAGAAAGATCCGGAGCGATTTTATTGGATTGTGGCCAGAAATGTTCGAAAACGGGGAGTTTTAGGCCGATCCTATAGTACAGGGAATTGGGGAAGTATTAGTTAATCTATATGAAGAATGAAACATTTAGGAAGTGTTAATATGGCCAATCGGGACGTGCTTGTACAGAAAATCCGGCAGGTCAAGGCCGACCTGAAGACTGCGGGAGTTATACTCCGCTGTGACCTGCAGAAGCATATCCACAGGATGGAGCGTGAACTGGAGAATTGTTGTTCCGAAATTGGGTAGTTGATTCCAGTTGATTCCAGTGAATTCCAGTAGATTCCAGTAGGCCCTTTATGATATGATACACTCGACAGGAAAGGATAGAGAACGCCTCACGGGTGATGAATCTGTGGGGCGCTTCTCTATCCTTTCTGTCTATCACGTGCAAAAGCTGGCCAGCGATAAAGCACAGAACCTACAAAGCGATGGAAAAGCCTCCATCAATCAAAAACTTCATTCAAAGGAGAGAAAAATAATGGCGACTATGTATGTTTGCAACATTCCAACGAACGAAACTGTTAATCTGCGTAAAAAGCCTGGTGGCACCGTTTTAGTGCGTGTGCCGTATGGTAAGGCAGTAGAAGCATCCCCTTCCTCTACGACTGGTTGGCATAACGCAACCTATAATGGCTATACTGGCTACATCATGTCCAAGTATCTTGATGCCACACAGCCCAGCGGAGGCAGTACTGGTGGCAACACTAATCCCGGTACTTCCAGCGGAAATCTGACCGTGGATCAGTATATCAGCAACCTCAAAAGCTATTGTAACGATGGATGGAAGTATTGTAGCAGTGGCTATAATGAAACCAAGAAAATCGTTGATTGTGCGAACTATCCTTATCTTGCACGCAATAAGCAGGGTGGTAAAGGATGCACAACGGAATACAATAGCTACTTGTCCGAAAAGGGTACGATTGCATCTCTTGGCGGGTATAACGCTCTTCAGGTAGGCATGGAGATTTTCCAACAGGATACAAAGGATTCTACTAAAAAGGGTCATATGGGCGTTTATGCTGGCATGCAGACGATCAACGGGAAGTATCAACATGCTGTCTATCAATCCTGCAGCTCGCATAATACGATCGATGCTATGTATAACAATGGTGATTCCGAGGATTCTGGCCCCAATCTCACGGGAATGAATAACAAGTGGAAGTACTGGGGCTGGTCGAAGTACATTAATCACTAATGAGAAAAGAGGAGGGTGGAACAAACCACCCTCCTCTCCATCAAAATTTACCACTCGATTACGAAATCCTCATCAAGTTTAACCTCATTCATATTTGTATCAAATAGTACGATACGTAGTGATGAGGTTTCTGGCGGCAAATAACCGGAACCTTCAAAATGCAGTAATTCATTTTTCTCGGAAACAGTTAATAACAATTGATTTGATAAATTGTCATAAATGTCTATTGATGCAAGAGGCACTGATATTCCATTCAATTCGATTAGCTGTTCAGATTCAAAAGCGATGTTGTCCTGATCAAGGACTAAATATCCATTCCAAGCGGATGAGTCGTGTAACCAATCAGAGAAGTAGAACACGTTACCGGGAGTCAACTGATCTTTGTGAACAAAGCCACGAACCAAATCCCCAGAATCGCTTTCGATATAAATCCAATCGTTTATTTGGCCAAGCACATACACGTTCAATTCCATATCAAAGGACATGAGTGGACTTTGGGAAAAAAGCGGATCATCAGTAATGACTGAGCCTGCTTTCAGCGTTGCAGATTGGGAACAAGGAGGAAGTTCGCTGATTGAAGGTGCGAATCGATTGGCATTTTCTTTAATCCAACCAATACGATGATGATCATGATCAATCGCATATTGAATCATGATCCATCCATTTTCACTGGCAAAAGCCTGGATAGCATCATTCGTTGAAACGGCAGCTTTTCCATTTGCGGCACGCACATAGTCTTCACTAGGGCCAGAGTAAACTGCATATCTTTTATCTTTAGGGAAGCTCGTTCTGTGCGTTTCAAGAATAGGTACATCAACAAAGGGAACATGGACGATCTGAGTACCGTTGCTTTCGGCTAATGAACTGCTGAAAAAAACAGCAAATAGAACAAGAATCGAGAAAACCCTCATGAAAGCCAATACATGTTTATCCTTCATGCCTACTACCTCCTCGCCGTTTCCGGCAACGCAAGTATAGCACACGATCTTTCGTTAATCCAGATGAAGATTGTAACATGTAAGAGGCTAAAAAACATGAATCAACGGGAGCACATTATTCAGACAATTCAGCAGGTCAAGCATGATTTGTAAACAGTTGATCCCATCCACCGCCGTGAACTGCGGGACTACGACAGATTCAGGAGCGCCGCCGGGAGGAAAATCCCCGCGTGAAAACTTTATTTGCATTGTGTGCCCACAGGCCGTTGACTTTATGGCCGTTCAGAGTGAGTAATGGCATGCAAAAAAACAAAGGAGGTTTTCCACCATGACCATTACCACCAACACGACCGACCGGAAAGCACTGGTCAAAGCCATCGCCGAGGAGCTCGGCACAACGTCTACCTACCTGCGGGCACCGACCTACGGCTACCAGATCGGCGACTTCACCGTCGACCGGGACGGAAACATCATCGGCGAGGATTTTACCGCCCTGCAGGATTTCCTGCGGAGGAACGGATACGTCAACGACGAACCCGCCGCCGATCAGGAAGCCGTCACCGAAGCACAGCCGGACGAGGAAGTGCATGCCGATTCAAAAGCGGAGCCCATCACCCAGATGGACATTTCGATTCCGGCGCGGAACGCTGCGGTGGCACAGCTGAAGAACCTGATCTTCATGCTGCACAGCCGCCAGACCCTGATCAACCGCATGACCGACAGCGACTGCCTGAACATTCCTGACATCCTGATCGACAGGCTGCAGGAAAGCACACCGGAAACCCTGGAGGATCTCACCAGCCTGCTGGACGATTCCAGAGCGGTGGCCGAACTGACCGGATTTGATTTCCGGGACGGAAAGGTCAGCATGACGTTTCCCTTTGACGAGACACAGCCGGAGCGCTGGACAACCTACGCCAACCTGCTGAATCGGATTTACGACGCGGCGATGAAGGCCATACGGGTATTCCCGGACCGGGTGGAACCGGACGACCAGAACGAGAAGTACCTCGCGCACGTCTGGCTCCAGCGGCTGGGATACCACGGCGCGGATTTCAAAGCCGAGCGGAAAATCCTGCTGGGCCACCTGAAAGGCTACTGTGCCTTCGGAAGCGGCGACAAGATGCAGGCCCACAAGGAAAAGTACACCGCCATCCGGCGGGAGCGCAGGCTGGCCGAGCAGGAAGCGGCGGTGCTGGAGGTCATGGTTGAGGAGGCGACGGACAATGAGTAAGAACATTCAGGAAGCCCTGCTGGATTTGAAAGCCCGGCAGGAAGCCGGAGAAAAGATGCCCTGCCCGCGTTGCGGACGGGACACTATGAAGCCTGATCTGTACACCAACGCGCTGAGCCGACATGCCGACGGCATCTACGTGTGCGACGACTGCGGCACAGCGGAAGCGATGCTGGACTTCATGCGGAACCCGCTCCCGCTGGAGTGTTGGGCACAGTTCAGAGAGGGTGAAGCCACAGCGGATTTCAAAGCGGTGCCCGGCGAAGAAGCGCTGAAGACCATCAAGGCCGAGCATGTGCCGCGCCTGATCCGGATCTTCCAGCAGTGGAAGGCGGGCACAGATTTCAAAGCCCTGCGGATCACGGCGATGAAGGAATGTCCCGGCCTGACACAGATCTGGGAGGAACCTTTCCAGGCGCTGTACACGGTGGCCGACGGTGAGATCGTGATCCGGTTCCGGGAGAACAATGACGCGGTGGAGGTTGCCGCAGACCACCTGACCAAAGCGAAGTAAACCCCTGCAGATTTGAAAGCGGTTCAGCCAAGCGCTGGCCGCTTTTCCTTTTGCCCGCGTAGCCGCTACGTTTGCCCCTGTCGCGGGTTTTGGGGCGAGGGCCGAGGAAGAACCCGACCGTGCGAAACGGCGCGAACGTGGGCCAAACACGGCGCGGATTTGGAAGCCGTCCAGAGACGATGAAAGCTGCCTTCCGAATTGGAAAGCGGCTGTATTCGTGTGTCCCTGCGGCAGGTATTTTCCAGGTGTTGTCTTACCAGTGCGTGCCCCGCTGCAGGCTCCTCTCCAGCGCGGGCTTCAGGATGGTGTTGATTTGAGAGCGCAGGCCGAGCTTCCGGTAGGCATCTTCGATGCCCTTGTAGTAGGCGCTATGGGGCGGCGACTGTCGAATCATCTTCATGATGTAAATCATGCCTTCGATTTGAGAGCCGTCCGACATGTGCACGGGCCAGCGCTCCTTGATGTAGTAGCTGGGGTATCCTTCG
>OMYT01000165.1 GCA_900315315.1 uncultured Eubacteriales bacterium
GACGTTTATGGAAGAAGGTATCGCCTCCTATAAGGATGCGCTTTGGTACTGCTTCGCGCTGGTGACAACGATCGGATTCGGTGATATCACCGCGGTCACGGACCTGGGCCGCACTATGTCCGTCGTACTCGGGATCTACGGGATCATCGTGGTCGCGCTGATCACCTCGATCATCGTCAACTTCTACGGAGAGATCAAAAAAACCCGCCCCGGAGATGAAGCAGGAGCCGAAAACACCGATCCCGAATAAATCAAAAGGAGAAAGACCAATGAAAAAAACGCTTTCAACAATCCTGGCAATCGTAATGCTGCTGGCACTGGCAATCCCTGCCTTGGCCGAAAGCGGTGAAGCCGCAGCCGCAGAGCCCGGCGCTTATACGGACAAGACCGTGGGTGTCTTCCGCAGCGAACTTACCGATGAAACCGCGACAGTACGTTACTACGCTGACGCCGGTTCCATTGCCTATATGAGCATTGCAGATTACTACGCCGTCATGCTGCCCGGACAGTCGATGACCGTCACTCCGGCAGAAGACGGAAAATATACACTCACCAATCCCTGCGGCAGCGCCGAGGTAGATGTGAAAGCGGATACGCTGACCTCCGCCAATTATGCTGCCTTTACCAACCTCATGGGACAGGTCCAGGAAGGGATGGAAAACATCTATCTGGACGGCTATCCCTTTATCCGGGTCATCGGGGCGGAGTACTCCAATGCGCCTAAGCCGGTGACCTTCCGGTTCGGGGATTACGGCATCGACCTGCGGGCGGACGACGAACAGGTTTATTTCCCGCTTGGTACGCTGTCCGATATGTTTTCGAATATGGATTATATCTATTCCAGCTTTAACAATGTCAATCTCTATGTTAACATGGATAACGACATGGACTTCATGTATATACGGGATCCGAAATACTTTGATTCCATTCTGGACAGAGAGACACGCGATGCGGAGCTGGCAGCTTTCACCTACAGCGAACTCTGTTTCGTTTTCGACAACCTGTATGGCTTCCCCGGCCGCGGAATCCTGTGTGAGGACGCCGCGCTGGAAGAGGTTGGCCTGGACAAAGCGCTGGCGGACTTCGGGCCTGCCGGCACACGCACGAAGGAACTGCTGCTGAGTACAGACTGGGTTGATTATTTCATGGGTATGACCCGTCTGAGCATGCTGGTGGACGACGGCGGACATACTTCCCTGTCCATTCAGGCGCATGCCGACCTATATACGAACCCGGAACGCGCGTGGCTGGTTGAAAAGCTGTCAGCGGAAAACCTGTTTGACACTTATTTCTCGGATTTCTCTGACGTGATGGCGCGTATTCCCGACGGCATAACCAACCTGACCGGACTCCTGGACCTGCGGAAAGAATTGCTGGGAGAAGGCCACTACTTCACCAAAGGCGATACCGCCATGTATTCCATGAACGGTTTTGTGGCTGACAAAGCCCCCTGGTATGAGTACTACGCCAAAGGCGGAAGCTTCGACGACTATGACGAAACCGTGTTTATGGGGCTGGTTTCTGCCATGAACAAGGCGCAGGCCGATCCTGAAATTAAAAACTTTGTCATTGACCTGAGTACCAACGGCGGCGGCAGCGCCGATGTGCTGATGGCCCTCTACAGTCTGATTACAGGCAACCGGGAATGTGTGCTGAAATACCAGAATGTCCTGCAGGAGCAGAATATCGACCAACGTTTTCTCGTCGACCGGAACTTTGACGGGAAATTCGATGAATCTGACGCGGATGTCCGCTATGATCTGAACTTTGCGGTGCTGGCCGGCAGGGAATCCTACTCCTGCGGAAACCTGTTCCCCTCCATGATGAAAGATCTCGGATACATGACCCTGGGTGAGCGTTCCGGCGGCGGCGCCTGCACAATCCTGGAACTGAACACGGCGGATGGTTTCTTTTACCACATCTCCGCCTATCAGATGAGGCTGACAAACGCCGCGGGAGAAGTCATTGACGCCGGAATCGTACCGGATGCGGAACTGGTTAAAACCGACGCTGACGGGCAACAGGATTACTCGGACTTCTACAACCTTGATCTGCTGTCCGATCTGATAAATGAATTCTATGCAGAGGAAGGCGCTGCATAAGCAGGAGGATAGTTATCATGAAGAAAAAAACGGTTATGGCCGTTCCGGCAGCCTGTTTTTGCGGGGTGGTCGCGGTATGTGTCATCGGCATCATCCTGGGTTCATTCCGCGATTTTGACATCAACGCGGCACTGGCCAACAAAACAGATCTGGGAGCTTTCTTTGCCACCTACGGGTCCTATTTTTCCTACTGCCTCTATCCGGCTGCCGGCGCATGCCTGTACGTCGGGCTGAAAGCAAAGGGCGAAAAGTTCCGTCTGCTGGCCTGGGTCCTTCTGCTGCTGGGA
>OMYT01000073.1 GCA_900315315.1 uncultured Eubacteriales bacterium
CCCATACATAACTTTATAGTAGGCAGCGGAGACTGTCCCCGCCGTTTTAACCCTGTGCCGCCAGGACGCATATCGGGCGAACCCATAATCATATATTATAATTGCGAAGCTCTGTATCCGCAAACAATTCTTTTTCCCCACCCATGTAAATCCGCCTCGTCGCGATCTGCTACTCCGGTCCACGCCCGGCCGTGCTTCCCGCTTCGTGCGGCTTCGCTGCGGACGGCTTCGCTGGTGGCGGGGTAGTGCAGCAGGGGGAAAGCGGGTATACGAATATCTTCTTACAGCAATAAAACAATCCGGGTTGCTCAGGCCCGGATTGAATGGAGGAGATCCCTGTGAATTGCTCTGGTCACCTGTATATACGCAGCAGGGGAGCGGGATGGCAGTTTTGTTTCATTTTGGGTGCGGGCTGTGGTGCGGGTCGCAACTGATACTGCTGAGGGACAGAGGTAAAAAAAGAACCCTACGCAGCTCCAGGACGGAACAACATATGGCTCACTTATGCCAAACCTTGATTCCAGTAGTCCTTGTCTTATTAGAAGAAGAATTCGATTTATTTGTATTTGTACCAGTAATGGATTTATCAAACATCTGAAAAGCTATATACTCTTCACCAGCATGTATGCAGAAGATCGGGATCCCGACGCTGTTGTGATCGAGTCCTTTCCGGGCGCTAAGACGATCAAAGTGGCTGTAACGGGAGACCGGCCTCCCATGGACTATGTCTCCGCCGGAGGCGAACCTATTGGCTTTAATACGGCGTTGATTGCTGAAGTCGCAAAGCGGCTGGAGGTTAACATTGAATTCGTCAATGTGACCTGCGCAGCCAGAGGCATCGCGCTTGCTACCGGTGTCTGCGATATCGTCTTCTGGATGGAAATCGGGGATTTTGAAAATATGTCCGTTTCCCTGTGGTGGGCTGTCCTAGCAGACTCCCCGGTGGTGAACGTGTATCGGGATCAGTGACGCGGCGGATGAAGCGGCGACGTTCCTGCTGGAAAGGTGAGGATGAGGAAGAAGGTTGATCTGTCAGAATTGTTCAAGGAACTCCGCTGGTGTGAAAGCGGGGATTATGCTTTGCTGATAATCTTTAATATTTCTTGTGATGATGGCTTTTACACAAATGCGTTCAGCTGTTGCGGCCTGAACCGCATCCTCGTAATCATTCCACATCTTACCCGCGGCTTTTTCTATGTCGGAAACGCTCAATTCAGTAAAATGAAAGATCAAGTGCAGTTTTTTCAAAACCTCATGAATCTTTTCAGGAGTCAATTCTTTCCTCATCACATAGACCAGATCAGCAAAAGTCGGCGCGGAAACATAACCTTCAACCAGATTGGTTTCGCATAATTTCCAGATTTTTGAGGATGCTTCAGCATGAGGTTCCCGGTCTTGAAGAACATCCAGTATAATGTTTCCGTCAATCAGCACATTCATACTTTGCTTTCAGCCTTTCTGCTTTTACCTGGTCCAAATCAGCGCTTTCCTTCAGAATTCCTGTCAGCGAATCCGTCAGGTAAGAAACTGCGGCTTTCCGAGGTATGAATCGCCCGACTTCTTTTCCGTTTCTGGTGATGATTACCTCACCGCCATTCATCACAATTTGGAGATATCTGCCGAAGTTGTTCTGTATTTCAGTCGAAGTTGCAATTGCTATTGCTTCACTCATGTTAACGGCCCCTTTCATATTAGCTAATCATATTATATATAATTTTAGCTAATTTTCAATATAAAATAACAACAATTCTCGTGACAGGTTGATGGATGGAGTTTTGATGATCTTTTTTTTATGAGGAAGAAGGTTGATTTTCCTTGCTTCAGCCAGGGGGGGGTTGTGTTTTTCGGCTTACAGTGAGGGGAAGTTTTAAAAGCCCCATCACAGAGAAAGGAAAGGAGAACGAAATGAAACTGTATGACGTGAACCGGCAGATTGAGGAGCTGCTGGCCAGGCTGGAACCGGACCCGGAGACGGGGGAGATCCCGGTCGATGAGGATGAGCTGATTGCCCAGCTGAACGAGCTGGCCATGGAGCGGAAAGACATCCTGATCTTCCTGGCCAAACTGTACCTGAACGAGAAGGCGACGCTGGAAAGCCTGCGGGCGGAGGAAACCAGGCTGAAAGAACGGAGCAAGCGGATGGAGCGGAAGAAGGACCGGCTGCTGAACATCCTGGACCGGGAGTGCGGCGGGGAAAAGACCGACCTGGACGTGGCGACGCTGTACTACCGGAAGAACCGGCATGTGGAGGTATCGGACGCCGAAGCCGCGGTGGACTGGCTGAGGAGGAAAGGATATTCGGAATGCTACCGGATCCCGAAACCGGAGATTTACAAAACGAACGTCGGGAAACTGCTGGATTCCGGGGAAGAGATCCCGGGCGTGGAACTGGTTTCGACAACGAGCTGCTACCTCAAGTAAGTGAAAGTAATTATTTGGAGGGAATTGAAATGTTGAAAATTCAGACAGGACGGATCATCCGCCCGCAGAAAATCGTGATTTACGGATCGGAAGGCATTGGGAAGACGAGCCTGGCGGCCCAGTGTCCTGACCCGCTGTTTATCGACACGGAAGGCGGAAGCGCGCACCTGGATGTGCGCAGGACCCAGAAACCCCAGGCGTGGGAAGAGCTGATGGTCATGGTCAAGGAAGTCGCCACGACGCCGGACCTGTGCAAGACGCTGGTGATCGACACGGCGGACTGGGCAGAGACGCTGTGCACCGAATTCATCTGCAGGAAATTCGGCCAGCCGGGAATCGAGAGCTTCGGATACGGCAAGGGGTACAGCTTTCTGGCAGAGGAATTTTCCAAGCTGCTGAAGTTCTGCAACGATGTCATCCTGAGCGGAAAGAACGTGGTGATTACCGCGCATGCAAAGATGCGGAAGCAGGAGCTGCCGGACGAGCAGGGAGCCTTTGACCGGTGGGAGCTGAAACTGTCGAAGCAGACGGCGCCGCTGCTGAAGGAATGGGGGGACGCGCTGTTGTTCCTGAACTTCGAAACGTATGTGGTGGCAACGGACAAGAACACGCATAAGGCCCAGGGCGGGAAGCGGGTGATTTATACGACGCATCACCCGTGCTGGGATGCGAAGAACAGGCACGGGCTGCCGGAGAAGATGGAACTGGGGTTTGACAGCATCAGGCCGATCTTCGGGTACAACAGGGTTTTTTCAGAGTGAAGAGCTTTTATCAGAGTGAAGAGTGGAGAGTGAAGAGTGGAGAGTTTTATTCAGAGTGAAGAGTTTTTTTCAGAGTGAAGAGTGAAGAGTGGAGAGTGGAGAGCTTCGCTCAGAGTGGAGAGTGAAGAGTGAAGAGTGGAGAGCTTCATTCAGAGTGGAGAGTTTTTTTCAGAGTGAAGAGTGAAGAGTGGAGAGTTAAGAGTTTCAGGAGGAGAAAAATGGATAACAACATTATGAACTGGGACGATGTCCTGGATAACGACGGGCAGGAGTTTATTGTCCTGCCGGAAGGCGACTATGTGTTTACGGTGACCCACTTCGAGCGGGGACAGTTTCCGGGAGGGCCGAAGATCCCTCCCTGCCCGAAAGCGTCGCTCACGCTGACGGTTGACCGCGAGGAAGGCGTGGCGACGGCGCGGGTGGACCTGATGCTGTACCGCACGGTGGAATGGAAGATCGCGGCATTCTTCCGCAGCATCGGACAGAAGAAGCACGGGGAGAAGGCTGTGATGGACTGGAGCAAGGTCGTGGGCGCCCGGGGGAAGGCGCATTTCAAGCCGCGGGAATACACGACCAGGGACGGGGAGATCAGGACGGTCAATGATGTGGTGAGGTTTATTGATTTTGAGCCGGGCGTCATGATGACGCCGGTTCAAACCAATGAATTACCTTGGGAAGGGGGGCTTTCCGGTCGCCCCCCTATGCCCCCTTCGGCGGGAGGTAATTTGAATAATGCAGGGGGTTATTGAGATGGAAGTAGTTGGGTATCAGAATCCATTGTGCATGATGGGTGTTGATTATGACGATGAAACAGTGGAGATCGAAAAGCGGATCGAGGCGATCTGCGGGGAACTGGATCCTGAGGAAGCGGCTGACCTGAGGGCGAAGCGGCAGGAGATAGCACGCGACCGCCGGCAGAAAGCGACCGATGACGCGCAGAAGCTGCTGCGGAAATATAACAGGCCGGTGAAACGGAAGGATCTGATCGGAGCGATGGACGTGGCCATTATGGACGGGGTCAGGTATTTCGAGAAGAAACCGGATATCCGCAATGCGCTGCGGCTGCTGGGGACGGTGATCTGTAAGAACATATTAATGGACGGGCCGCTTTATGAAGAAAAGTGATTGGGGGCTTTCCGAATGCCCGGGGCTGCCGCCCGTTCTCCGCTGAGAAAGAGCCACTGGCTCTTTCTCCGGGCGCTTCGAACCCCCCAACCCCTTCGGCCTGAATGGGGGGAGGGGCTTGAGATAAAAAAGGAGATATTTATGAATTACACCCTCAGACCTTATCAGGCTGAGGCGCGGGAGGCTGTATGGCAGGAGTGGGAACAGGGCCGGAGGCGGACGCTTCTGGTCCTGCCCACGGGCTGCGGGAAAACGGTCGTGTTTTCCAAGGTGGCAGAGGACGAAGTGAACCGGGGCGGAAAGGTGCTGATCATGGCGCACCGGGGCGAACTGCTGGAGCAGGCCGCCGACAAGATCAGGCAGATCACGGGCATTGCATGCGCATATGAGAAGGCCGGCGAAACCGCCTTCGGGAGCATGCTCCCGATCACTGTCGGATCCGTACAGTCCCTCTGCCGGGAAAGGCGTCTCAGCCAATATCCAAAGGACTATTATTCATCCATTATCGTGGACGAGGCACATCACTGCCTGAGCGATACATACCAGCGGGTGCTGGATCATTTTCCGGAGGCGAAGGTGCTGGGCGTGACGGCCACCGCGGACCGGGCGGACAAGAAAAGCCTTGGCGCCTGGTTTGACTCCCAGGCATACGAATACACCATGACGCAGGCGATCCGGGACGGATATCTGTGTCCGATCAGGGCGCAGATGATCCCGCTGCAACTGGACATCAGCAGCGTCGGCGTATCAAACGGAGACTACAACGCCGGGGAGATCGGCAGCGCGCTGGAACCGTATCTGCGGCAGATCGCGCAGGAGATCGCAAGCCACTACGCGGACCGGAAAACCGTCGTGTTTCTGCCCCTGATCCATACATCGCAGCGATTCTGTGAGCTGCTGAAGGAGATGGGGATGAAGGCTGCGGAGGTGAACGGAAACAGCCCGGACCGGGCGGAAATACTGAAGGATTTTGAAGCAGGAAAATATTCCGTACTGTGCAACAGCATGCTGCTGACAGAGGGATGGGACTGCCCGAGCGTGGACTGCGTGGTGATGCTGCGGCCGACGAAGGTGCGGAGCCTGTACCAGCAGGCTGTCGGGAGAGGGACGCGGCTGTTTCCGGGGAAAACGGAACTGCTGATCCTGGATTTCCTGTGGCTGACGGAGCGGCATGATCTGTGCAGGCCGTCCTCCCTGATCTCCAAAGACGGAGACATCGCCAGGCGGATTGACCGGCAGGTGGCGGAAGGCGGGGGCAGCATCGATATCCTGGAGGCGGAGGCAAACGCCGAGCGGGACGCGCTGGCCGACCGCGAGAAGGCGCTGGCGGAGCAGCTGGCTTTTATGCGGAACCGGAAGCGGAAACTGGTGGATCCTTTGCAGTACGCGATGTCCATCGCGGCGGAAGACCTGGCGAACTATACGCCGACCTTTCTATGGGAGATGGGACCGCCGACGCAGAAGCAGCTTGAATTCCTGGAGAAACGCGGGATCTTCGCCGGCAGCGTGGAGAACATGGGCAAGGCGAGCCTGCTGATCGACAGGCTGATCAGGCGGCAGGAAGAAGGGCTTGCGACGCCCAGGCAGATCCGGTGCCTGGAGCGGTTCGGATTCAGACAGGTGGGAACGTGGAGTTTTCAGCAGGCGAATGAAATGATCTCGCGGCTGGCGGCGAGGGAGTGGACTATGCCGTTTGGGATTGAGGCGGGCAGTTACAGGCCATAGGGGGCAGAGGAATAAGGAAGTTGATTTGTGTTGCTGCGGGGGAGATCTCTCCACGCGGGCGCAAGGCGCCCTTGGTCGAGATGACATGAGGAGGAGGCATTAATGGACAAGATTTTATCGGCTTTGAATTGGCTGAACTGTTCGGAGATGGACCATGGGGACTGGATCAAGGTCGGCATGGCCCTGAAAACGGAAGGGTATGACGTGAGCGTATGGGATGAATGGAGCAGCCGGGATCCGGCGCGGTACCATTCCGGGGAATGTGAAAAAAGATGGCGGACGTTTCGGGATTTGACGCTGCGGCGGGGAGATACTGTGACGGGGGCGACGATATTGAAAATGGCGCAGGACCGGGGATGGACGCCGTTTTCAGGAGCGGACGGGGTGATGGACTGGAACGACGTGATCGAATACGACGGAAACGAAAGCGATTCCGATCCGCCGGAAGAGGCACGGAAGGCGACGGAGGACCTGATTCTCTATCTTCAGACGCTGTTTGAGCCGGACGACTATGTGGGATATGTGACAGGGGACGCGTGGCAGACGGACGACGGGAAATGGGTGCCGGCGAAGGGCGTGTATTACCGCACAGCCGGTGAGCTGATCACCTCCCTGAACCGGTATCCGGACGACCTGGGCGCAACGGTGGGCGACTGGAAGGAAGAAGCGGGCGCGTGGATCCGGTTCAACGCCCTGGACGGCGAAGGAGTGCGGAACGAGAACGTGGTGAGCTTCCGGTTTGCGCTGGTGGAATCGGATTCCATGCCGATCGACGAGCAGATCGCGATGTACCGGAAACTGGAATTGCCGGTGGCGGCGCTGGTCCACAGCGGGAAAAAGAGCGTGCATGCCATTGTGCGGGTGGACGCGGACAGCTATGACGAATACCGGAAACGGGTGACGTTCCTGTATGACTTCCTGAGCTCCCGGGGCGTGAAAGTGGACACCCAGAACCGGAATCCCAGCAGGCTGAGCAGAATGCCGGGCGTGACACGGAACGGGCAGAAGCAGAAGCTGCTGGGCGTGAACATCGGGCGGAAGAGCTGGGTGGACTGGATGGACTTCGTGGACGGGGCGACGGACGAGCTGCCGGGGATGAGCCTGCTGGCAGACTATGCGGAGGATCCGCCGGAGCTGCCGGAGGAGCTGATCAAAGGCGTTTTGAGACGGGGGCATAAGATGCTGATCTCCGGATCATCAAAGGCGGGGAAGAGCTTCCTGCTGATGGAACTGTGCATCGCTATCGCGGAAGGAAGCGAATGGCTGGGGTTTCAGTGCCGGCAGGGGAAGGTGCTGTATGTGAATCTGGAGATTGATCCGGCGAGCTGTGTGCATCGCTTCCTGAAAATTCATGAAGCAATGAGAAAAATCGGGGGCTTTCCGATCGCCCCCGGGCCCCTTCGGCCTGAAAAAAACGAAGAAGCAATGAGAAAAATCGGGGGCTTTCCGATCGCCCCCGGGCCCCTTCGGCCTGAAAAAAACGAAGAAGCAATGGGGAAGAATGGGAAGAACGGAGGGCTTTCCTCCCTGGGCTGCCGCCCGTTCTCCGCTGAAAAGGAGCCACCGGCTCCTTTTCCGGGCGCTTCGAACCCCCCCACACCCCTTCGGCCGACACCAGTTGCAGAAGAAAAGTTTAAAAACATCGTGATCTGGAACCTGAGGGGACATGCGGTGCCTTTGGACCAGCTGGTGCCGAAGCTTGTACGGCGGGTGCGGGATATGCACCTGGACGCGATCATTATCGACCCGATCTATAAAGTCATTATCGGGGATGAGAACAGCGCAAGCGATATGGCGGCTTTTTGCAACCAGTTTGACAAAATCTGCAATGAAACGGGCTGCAGCGTGATCTACTGCCACCACCATTCCAAGGGTGCGCAGGGGATGAAACGCGCCATGGACCGGGCCTCCGGCAGCGGCGTGTTCGCAAGGGACCCAGACGCACAGCTGGACATGATTGAGCTGGAGCTGTCGGAAGATATCCGGAACTGGGTGGCGGAACGCGGCGCCACAGCCTGGCGGATGGAAAGCAGCCTGCGGGAATTCGAAAACTTCAGGCCGGTGAATTTCTGGTTTGAATACCCGATCCACCGGGTAGACGATGAGAACTTGCAGGAGATGCCGACGCAGGGATCATTCGAAGCCGGAAGATTAAGGAACAAGCATCTGAAAAGCACAGAAACCGCCGAAAGTGAATTCAGGAATGCTTATGATGTGCTGAACATGAACGGAAGCGTTACGGTAAAAGACGTTACGGACTATCTCAATATCAGCGATAAGACGGTATATGCGCGGCTGAAAAAAATGGGAGGCGAATTCACCCTGGAAAAAGGAAAAATCATACACCATGAAATAACCCAAATCCGACTCCCGGACGACGAATAAAAAAAATTCTTCTACGCAGTTTTTATAAAAAAGAAGAGAAGAAGAAAAAGACGAACCGTCCGTTACACTCCCGAAGGGAATGGCTTCCTAAGGTCAGCCATTCCCATTCGAGGAGAATAACGGTAACCAAAACAGCCGAGAAAAACCCGGAAGGAGAAAAGAAGAACGAGTGGATTCCATGAAGTGGAACTGGGAAGAGCTGGCGAACGGGATTGTGCTGCAGGCGGTGAAAGATTACCGGGCTTCCCGCAGGCGGGCCCGGAAACGGAAAACCGCAAGGGAAGCGCGAATGCGGATCCGGGAAGTGGAAATGTTCTTCCGCTCCCGGTGGTTCTGCCAGCTGACGGACATTGACGGAGAGAAACTGCTTGAACAACTGAAGGAGGAACCGATATGCGAGTGGAGACGTATCTGAGCCAGGGAAGGATGCTGAACCAGCGGATCAACTACCAGCTGAAAAAGCTGGGGGAGCTGAAGAGCGCGGCATGCAGCCTGCCGGCGGTGACGATCCGGAAAGACAAGGTGCAGACCTCCGCGGACGGGGACGCGCCGTTTGTGAAGGCGCTGATCCGGGTGGAGGAGATGGAGGAGAAGATCAACCGGGAAATCGACATGCTGGTGGATCTGAAGGATGAGATCATGGAGGTGATCGGGCAGGTAGACAGCGAGGAACTGCAGATGGTGCTGATCTACCGATACATGGAAGGAATGACCTGGGATGAAATCGGGGAACTGTTCCATGCAGACAAAAGTACGATCAAGCGGTGGCACTGGAAAGCAATCGAGCAAATCGTACTACCGGAAGAACGAAATATCAAAAAAAATCGG
>OMYT01000106.1 GCA_900315315.1 uncultured Eubacteriales bacterium
GGAAGCGCTGTCAGCCCTCCGGAACGATGATGAAATCGCTCTTGTTCTGCTGGACATTATGATGCCCGAACTTGACGGAATCAGTACCCTGGCCCGACTACGGGAAGAGAAAAATCTCCCTTGCAGGCATTGCCCTGGCCGTTACATCGGAGGTATTATTCTACCGTGAAAGCAACCTGGTTGATTTTTTCCTTCTGGCAGTTACAGTGCTCGCTGCCGGTCTGGTACTGCTTCTGTTCTGTATGAGCACCGCAGTGCGCATCAAAACTCATACCTTCTGGAACAACTGGCTGGTCCTGCGAATCATCCGGAGACTTTCAGAACCGGTCCGGAAAGCGGGAAATATTCTCTTAAAAGCTTTGAAGGAGCTTCCGCTGTTTCGGCGTGACCTGCTGATTGCGGCAGCGCTGTGCTTCCTGGAGTGGATGCTGATTGCTTGGACGCCATCCTATGACCCTGTGCTCGGTGTCATACTTGTCATAAAGGATGTGATCCTCCTCACGGGGATTGCCTGGCTGCTTCTGGGGATGCAGAAGCTTCGCGAAGGGACGAAAGCCCTGGCGTCCGGGGACTTCAGCAAGAAAATCAGCACCGATCATCTTGCATGGGAACTGCGCGAACACGCGGAGGACCTCAACCGGATCTCAGACGGCATGAGCGCCGCGGTGGAGGAGCAACTGAAAAGCGAGCGTCTCCGCACCGAACTCATCACCAATGTCTCGCATGATATCAAAACGCCTCTGACCTCTATCATCAATTACGTCGATTTACTGGAGAAAACCCACCCGGAGGACGAAACGGTCCGCGCATACCTGGATGTGCTGTCCAGGCAGTCGACAAAGCTGAAGAAACTCATTGAAGACCTGATCGAGGCGTCCAAGGCAGCTGTCGGAAGCCTTCCTGTCCATCCTGAGCCCTGCGATCTTACCATTCTGATGCAGCAGGTGCTCGGAGAGTACGCAGAACGTCTGGAAGGTTCCGGACTGACGTCGGTTGTATCCTGCCCGGAGGAGCCGGTGATGATTCTGGCAGACGGCAGACATATGTGGCGTATTCTGGACAACCTGATGAACAACATCTGCAAGTATGCTCAGCAGGGAACCCGCGTCTATCTGAGCCTCGAAAAGGATAACGGGAATGCACTTATGACTTTTCGGAACATTTCCAGAGAAGAGCTGAACATCAGTGCGGAGGAACTGACAGAGCGCTTTACGAGAGGCGACAGTTCCCGCAATACGGAGGGCAACGGACTGGGCCTTGCAATTGCCGACAGCCTGACAAAGCTTCAGGGCGGACAGATGAAGCTCACGCTGGACGGAGACCTTTTCAAAGTACAGTTACAGTTCCCGCTGAGAGCCTAGGTAGGATAACAAGAGGGCCATTTTATGGATTGGCAGTTCTTTACACATGTTTTATGCCTGTCGGGGAAATGCAAGCCTGGAAACAAGCGTTATTCAATTCTGCCAATAATCCATCCGATTTGATAACATCTCCGCAGTGATGTTTTCTTTCTCTACGATAAATATTGAATGGCAGGCGCCTTTGAATGCGGAGCCTGCCATTATTTTGATTCCATAGATTTTCAGTTTTACCGTTTTCTTCTGCTTACCCGATCATACAGATCTTTCCCATCAACCAGAATGTAGTTCGTTTTATTTTCAAAACCAAATCCTCCGGAGCAGACAAATCCCATACCGGACACTTCTATTCCTTGTAATTCCTGCAGCTGTCTTTTTTCCTGCTCACACTCTTTCAGTGTCATAGGTCTGTCATAGAATTTGCATTCATAGAAATCATACAGCGCTCCAGTACGCTTGATAACACAGTCAAATTCTCCATTCGTTTTGTTCACCGGATCATCATACCAATAGGAACCAAAGTCCTCGACATCTGGATACTTTCCTTCCACTGCCATCCTGTGGAAGTATTGTAGCGTAATTCCCTCAAATCTTCTGCTGATATACTGCTCAAGAGTTTTTTCGATGTTCCTGGCATAATACTGCGCTTCCCCGATTCTGGTAATGGTGCCGGCTGTTCCGAAGATAAATGAAAAGTAGAAGCGCATCAGGTTATCTGTTATTTCATAAAACTGCTTCTTCTTGTCATTCCGACGATTGATCGGCTCGGTCTTCCTTATTGTTTCCATGTCCAGAAGAATCTTTAGCTGTTTATCCAGCAGGCCTGTCTCACTGTTGCCTAACTGATCCCTGATCTCTGTGTATTTTTTTTTGCCATTTCCGAGAGACTCCAATATTCTGGCATCAAAAGATTTCTGGATTTCCTTCAGCATAACGTTTTCGATATGTGATCGGATAATTCCCGTTTCCGGTAAAAGGAGCCGGACGATATTATCTCTTACTGACTGGTCCTTCTGAATGTTTTCAAGAACATACGGGCATCCTCCAAACACCCCATAAAAGGCTATTTTTTCCCGTACCGAAAGATCAGGATAGAACTTTGACGCATCATAGTAATCAAAATCGTGAATGTGCTGGACCATGGAGAATCTTCCGAACAGTGGATTATCTTCCGCCAGCAATTCTTTCATGACTGTGATGTAGGAACCGCAAAGAATCAGTTTCACATTCTCAGGAAGTCTGTCTATAACTGCCTGCATATAGGAATCAACTTCATTTTTCTTTTTCGTTTGCTTCAGATAGGGATACTCATCAATGATCAGCAGGATTTTTTTCTCCAGCGTTTTAAGGTAATCCATCATTGCAAAAAGGGAATCAAACCGAATGTTCGGAAGCGCCAGACTCTCTGACACGCTCTTGTATATAAGCTCCATATTCCCTTCAAAAGTACTCGCAACACATATGTGGTTGACGACAATTCCATCAAACACTTTGGCTGCCTCATTGATTAACGTCGATTTTCCAACTCTGCGCTTTCCATATATCAGAACGGCAGTTTTTTTCTTCCAAGTCGAGAGTTCAGCTGAAAGCGCTTTCAGTTCTTTTTCGCGGCCAATAAACATAGGTCAGATCCTCCCGGTTCTAATCTGAACGATTTTTCTCTGAACTTTCGCTCAGATTATTACCATTGTAATCCATCCTCGCCCTCGTTGTCAAGTATCTGAATTTGTTTTCAGAGAAAAACTTTTCAGAGATCCATCATTATCAATAATAATCTCCATCATAGTCATTGGAATCTCACTCATTTATCGCTAAAATGAAGGGTTAGGGAATCGATATCGGAATACTCTTTACGATATTTTTACATTGCTGCGGTTACAAGATTTACAATGCCGGTCTATATTGGAAGCGAAAAAGGAGGTTTCCTGATGATTTACTGCGTTGAAGATGAAAGCAGCATCCGTGATTTGATGTTATATACGCTGAAAGCATCCGGGTTTGATGCAAGAGGATTTGAAAGCGGAAGCGAATTCTGGCCTGCGATAAAAGAGCAAATGCCATCCCTTATCATTTTGGATGTTATGCTTCCGGACGAAGATGGATTAACGATTCTTAAAGCACTGCGATCTTCTCCTGTGACCATGGACATTCCAGTTATCATGGCCACGGCGAAGGACAGCGAATACGACAAGGTCATCGGTTTGGACAGCGGCGCTGATGATTACCTTTCAAAGCCCTTTGGCATGATGGAAATGGTTTCCCGGATTAAAGCCGTATTAAGGAGAGCAGCACCAAAGCAGACAAAGGTACTCGTCTGCGGCGGGATCTCTCTGGATAAAAGCAGACACTCCGTTTCTGTATATGGGACGCCGGTTTCTTTGACCCTGAAAGAGTATGAGCTGTTAAAGCTCTTCATGGAAAACCCCGACCGGGTCTTTTCAAGAGAAGTTCTTTTATCCGAGATTTGGGGAAATGACTTCATTGGGGAAACAAGAACGGTTGATGTACACATCGGAACACTTCGAACAAAACTTGCCCAGACAGGGAATTTAATTGAAACTGTGCGCGGCGTCGGGTACAGAATGGGCTTAAAGAAATGAGCAGCAAAATATTCAAGGGCATCTGGATCGTTGCTCTGTCGGTATTCCTTGCCTCCCTTGTTTTCATCATGGGCATCACATACAGCTATTTCTCATCTCTTCAAAAGCATCAGCTGAAAAATGAAACAGAGCTCGCCTCACAGGGTGTTGCAAGAGCCGGTGAAAGCTATTTTGAAAACCTGAATGCAGAAGGTTATCGCATTACGTGGATCGGAGCCGATGGTGCTGTTCTATATGACAGCGAAGCAAATCCGTCCGCTATGGAGAATCATCTGGAACGTGAAGAGGTCAAACAGGCGCTGAAAGAAGGGTATGGTGAATCCACGCGCTATTCCAGTACGCTTTCGGTCAAACAGTTATACGCCGCTAAGCGCCTTCCTGATGGATCCGTTCTCAGACTATCGATTATACAGTTGGCGGTATGGACACTAATTCTCGGATTTGCTCAGCCGATATGTATCGTGATCCTGATCGCCCTCATCCTGACTTTCGTTCTTGCATCACGCATTGCAAAATTAATCGTTAATCCCATCAATGAGATCGATCTGGAAAAGCCGGAACACTATTTTGGGAAAGAGAAATACCAAGAAATCGAACCGCTGCTCAGGCATATTGCAGCCCAGCGCAACCAGTTGAAACTGGATCAGACACAAATAGAAAAAACTGCGATGATCCGCCAAGAGTTTACAGCAAATGTATCTCATGAGTTAAAAACACCGCTTCATGCTATTTCCGGGTATGCCGAATTACTTGAAAACGGGATGGTCAAAGAAGAGGATATCAAACCCTTCGCAGGAAAGATACGTGGCGAAGCCTCCCGCATGACGAAACTTGTCGAAGACATTATCGATTTGGCAGAACTTGA
>OMYT01000075.1:0-8634 GCA_900315315.1 uncultured Eubacteriales bacterium
GGCGGACTTCTTTACCGCGCCGGCGAGCACGCATTATCACGGGGGATATGCCGGCGGGTTGTGCCAGCATTCGATCGATGTATACCAATACGCGAAGAAAATGCTGTTCCTGCTGGACAAGGCGCCGTCAGAGGAATCGGTGGCTATTGCGACGCTGTTCCATGATCTGTGCAAGGTGAACCTGTACCGGATGGACAAGAAGAACCAGAAGATCAACGGGGAATGGAAGGAAGTGCCGGTTTATGTGATCGACGAAAAATTCCATTTCGGCGGGCACGGATCGAAGTCCGTTTTCCTGATCCAGCAGTTCATGAAACTGACGACGGAAGAAGCAGCGGCCATCAACTGTCATATGGGATTCTCGGACGGGAGCGCAACGACCATCCGGGATGTCAGCAACGCGTATCACCAGTTCCCGCTGGCGTGGATCGTGCACGCGGCGGATGAAGCGGCGACGTTCCTGCTGGAGAGGTAAGGGATAAAAAAAGATTTTTGTCACTTTTTACAGTTTTCTATTTTCCACAGACTTTTCATTTATCCACAGTTATATTCGAAAATTCACCGGCATTTTATCCACAGCCTTTTTCTGCTGCCGGAACGGAGCGAAGTTATCCACAGGACGAAAAATTTTCTTTTTGTTCAATCTGTACAGGAAACATAGATATTTTCATGCATTCCGCGCATTGACGAAGAAGCACAAAAAACTTATGCTACAAAAGAGCCGAAAAAACCGGCAACTCGCGGAGGCTTTGCGGGAGTAGTTCTCCCGGAGTTATCCACAGCCCTCCGCAAAGGCTTATACCTTCGTTGAGGCCAATAAAATCAAGGCTTCCAGAGCGCGAAAATTTCCCTGTGGATTACCATTTACGACATGGACGAGAAGGCCGGGGCGGGTGTAGAATCGGCCTCACCACCCTCTCAGAACCGACCGGAAAGGAGCGCAGAAGAAATGGAAGAACCAAATATTTATTGCCTGGAGGAAGACCTCGCATAACAGCGCTGCTTCACGACAGCACCGGAAACCGGGACGATGCTGCCGTCCACTCAGAGATCCGGTACCCCAACGACCTGTCGAGGAGAGATGAAGAGCATGTATGATGGCGGACTAGCGGAATTTTCCATGAAACAGATTGACGATGAACGCTGCACCCTGAAGATCGGAAACGACAGAGTGATCGATTTTCTGGGAAAAGGCAAAGACATGGTAGTGGAGTACAAGGGGAGAAAGAAACTGATTCAGGGTGACCCGAAGGAGTTTATCCAGACGATTATTACCACACTTAAGGAACAAGGAATTCTGTAAAAACTGACCACGAGCGGATCCGCGAAAAAGTGAGATGCCAGCCGGGGCGGTACTTGATGACGAAGGCGAAAGCCGGAGCATCATGACTGCCCCGGCTTTTTTTTCTCAAGGGGGAAAGGAGGGGTGAGCGTGGGTGGCGAGACGATCGGCTGCAGGATCGCGAAGATTCGGAAAAATGCTGGTTATTCGCAGGAGAGATTCGCTGAGGCGATCGGCTTGAGCCGGAAGGCTGTGGTCAACATCGAAAATGATGAAGCAGTACCGAAGGCAGACACGCTCACCGAGATTTGCAGAACGCTGCATGTTTCCGCAGATGAACTTCTGTTCGGCGAAAGCAATACGGAACAATTTTCAAAGACGATGGAAAGAATCCAACTGCTCGACAATGATCTGCAGAACCGGTTTTTTGAAATGAGCTCTGTTTTTCTGACAGGACTTGAAACCATCCAGGCGGACCGGAACGAAAAATGAGAAGTAAACTATACAGAAAATGAGAAGTTTACCCGGACAGACATTGAGGTCGTTCTATGAGAAAATTTAAGCAATCAAAGGGATCAGGGGGCTTTCCGAATGCTCCCTTCAGCCGGAGATGGAATGAAAAACGAGGAGGCGGAGACTCAATGAAAAAGACATTGGATTTTATTCCCCAGCCCTGCTGCATGAAGCAGGAAGACTGCTTTGCACGGGGACCGACGGGGCTTTGTTCCGCACTGGAGAGCACTGAGTTTCCCTGCGGACGGTGCCCGTTCTACAAGACGGCGGACCAGCGGGCACGGGAGCTGGAGGGGAAGGTAGCTTATTTGATGAGGATTGAGAGGGTGGACCTCATTATGAAGTATGAACTTAATAGATAACGGAAAGATTTCGCGTCTGCGGACGCGACCAGGGCTTTCCGAGTGCCGGGGCTGCCGCCCGTTCTCTGCTGAAAACTGTCCACTGGACAGTTTTCCGGGCGCGCCGAACCCCTGGACTTCGGCCAATATACGTTATTTGACAAGGCATTAAAGGAACGGAAGAAAACACTGGAAGAAGAGACCAAGGCCAACAACGCGGAAATTGATCGGGTGGACAGGGAACTGTCCGACGCGATGGCTGACGCGGAACTGGAGAAGTTCACACGCTGCGGAAGCACATTCTATCTTACCTCTCAGCTGTTTGCTTCCCCGAAAGAGGGACAGCGCAGCTGCATGATGCAGGCCCTGAGAGAACATGGGTTTGGTGCCATGGTAACCGAAACTGTGAATGCCAAAACTCTGGCAAGTTTCTGCAAGGAACAGATTGAACTGTCAGGGGAAAAGCAGGCATTACCGGAATGGCTGAGCAATGTGGTTTCGACGTTTGAGAAAATTACTGTGAGAACGAAAACATGACGGGACGCATGGGGCGTAAGTGACGGGGCTTGTGCGGAACGGGGGAGATCTCTCGACTTCGCTCGAGATGACATGAGGGATGAGGACGCATTTCAGTACAGGAGGAAAAAGATGATGAATAACAATGAAATGATCGACAAGAACGCATTTGAGGCACTGCAGGACTTTGATTTCATCGAAATGTGCCAGGAAGAACTGGGAGACATGAACATCTCCTTTGACCGGATCGGGACACCAGGCGCCGGGGGATCGACGTTTGAGGTTCCCGGGGAGAATCCGGGAGAGACCGACGCGGTCAAGGAGTTTTCCGCGGTGATCCTGTATCACCATCCAATGAGCTTCTTCTTTACGGAAGCCTACAACGGCCAGAAGACGATGCCTGCCTGCTCGACCTATGACGGCATCACCGGAACCGGGAATCCGGGAGGCGCATGCCGGGAATGCCTGTATAACCAGTTCGGCAGCGGGGCGAACGGCGGGAAAGCCTGCCGGAACAAAAGACGGGTTTATCTGCTGCGCGAAGGGGAACTGCTGCCGATGCTGCTGTCCATTCCGACAGGAAGCCTGAGGGTGTTTACCGACTATGTGAAACGGCTTATCACACGGGGGATTAAACCGTCCACGGTGCTGACGAAGTTCAGCATCGAGAAGGTGCAGAGCGGGGGACCGGCATTTGCCCAGCTGAAATTCTCCATTGACAGGAAGCTGAATCCGGAGGAGATTGCAACGGTGCTGGATATGGCGCAGCAGGTGAGGGAATATGCGAAGAGGACTGTTGTTGAGGAGCAGCCGGAGGAAATGATTGATCCTGAGACGGGAGAGATTGTTCAGCCGCTGAGCTGAGAGCGAGGGGACACAACAGAGAGGAGGCGGAACGGGGAGAATATGGAGAATACGACAGATTACAGGGTTGTGACGGAGGCGGAGGAGGCACGGGAATACCTGGATGGTGCGAAAGTGATTGCTTTTGATTTTGAGACGGCGCCGCGGGCGGAATGGCGGGAAGATGCGCTGGCGGCGCTGGACGCACACAAGGCAGATATCGTAGGAGTCAGCTTTTCTGTTGCGCCGGGAACGGGGATCTATATTCCCCTGGCGCACCGGGACGGCGGGAATGCGGATCCGGAAGCAGTGATTCCGCTGCTGCGGGACATGGTCTGGGAAAATCCGGAGGTTGTGAAGATCGCGCATAACATGGCGTTTGAAAGTATGTTTCTGTATGCGCACGGGATTATTCTGCGGGAGCCGGTTTACGATACGATTGCTGCGGCGCAGATGACGCTGAAAAGTCCTGATGAATTTCGCAGTCTAAACGATTCCGGGCTTAAGACTCTGGTGCCGAATCTGTTTGGAATACAGTTGCCAAGCTTTACGGAGGTGGTTACCAGGGGGCTTTCCGCAAGGAATCGCACGCGCACCGCGGCAGTTGTACCTGCTCGCGCACCGCACGCGACATCGCCCGACCCCTTCGGCTTCGATATGCTTTCTCCCAATGACCCGGAGACTATACGGTATGCGTGCGCGGATTCGGATTTTGCTTTGCGGCTGTATGACCGGTTCAATGAATGGTTTGACCGGTGGCTGCCGGGGCACCGGTGGATCGTGGAACATGTCGAGAGCCCGACTTCCGTATACTGCGGGCTGATGAAATACAACGGGCTGCCCATGGACCGGGAGACCATGATCCGGAAACAGGGCGAATGCAGCGAAAAGCTGAACGAGCTGCGCTGGAAGATCCATGAAATCACGGGGAATGTGGACATCGGCGCGAACTGCGGGACGAAGGCTTTCAAGGATTACCTGTTCCAGGACCTAAAACTGCCGGTGCTGAAAACGACGGAAAAGAACGCGGAGGCGGCGGACGACCAGACGATGCAGATGCTGGCGGAATGGTGCAAGGAACACAAGCCGGAACTGGTGCCGCTGTTTGAACTGGTTCAGGAATACCGGAAATGGGGAAAACTGAAGACGACGTATCTGGACGGGTATCTGAAATATATCAACCCAGCGACGGGACGGATCCATCCGGACCTGATGCCGCTGGCGACGGATACGGGGCGGTTTGCCTGCCGGAATCCCAACATGCAGAACTGCCCGCGGAAGAGCAATGACCCCATCGGGATCCGGTCATTCATCAAAGCGCCGGATGGATGGAGACTGGTGAGCTGCGACTTCAGCCAGATCGAACTGCGGGTCGGATCTTTCTACTGCCGGGATCCGAAAATGCTGGAAGTATACCGGACGGGCGGGGATATCCACGCCCAGACCACCTCCATCATTTACGGCGTGCCGTATGAGCAGGCGAAAGACAAGAACGACCCGGACTACAAGGAGCGGCGGACGGTCGCAAAGGGCGTGAACTTCGGGCTGTTTTTCGGGCTTTTTCCGAAGGGACTGCAGCAGCAGCTGAAATACAAGGGCGGGCTGAACCCGAGCCTGGAGGAATGCGCAGCGATCCTGGCCAGCATCCGGGCGGGATATCCGCGGCTGAGCGCATGGCAGGAGGAAACGAAGCGGAAGGCCGCGGGACTGTGCTATACGGAAACGCATCTGGGGCGGCGGCGGTATCTGCTGGGGATCATGAGTACGGACTGGGGCAGGCGGAGCTTCGCGGAACGGTGCGCGCTGAACACGCCGATCCAGGGAACGGCGGCGGATATTCTGAAGCTGGCGATGGGGAGAATGATTGACGGGCTGGCGGAGCGGCCGTGGATCAGGCCGGTACTGCAGATTCACGATGAGCTGGTTTTTCTTGTGGAAGAAAATCATGTAAAAGAAGGGGTTTGTTTTGTGAAAGAGTGTATGGAGGAGAAGCCGTTTCCGGGGTTTGATGTGCCGCTGGCAGCGGAGGCTGCCGTTGGGAAAGACTTTGGAAATCTTGAGGAAGTGTAAGGGGGACGGGATGACACGAGAGGGCAAAATGCTTTTAGATATGGAAAGGTAATAAAACCATGAAGTTTCCTGAGGAATTACGAAAACTGAACCGGTGGGTTTGCTATCGGCTGGATCCGGACCCTAAGGGGGAGAAACCCCGGAAGACACCGGTGAACGCCCGGACGGGAAAGAACGCTTCCTCCACGAACGCGGACACCTGGTCCGACTATGAGACGGCGAAGGAAGCGGCGGAAAAATACGGGTATGCCGGGATCGGCTTCGTGATCATCCCGGAGGACGGAATCGTCGGGATCGACGTGGATCACTGCCTGAACCGGGAAACCGGGGAATGGTCCGAAACCGCGAAAGACATCATGAGCCGGCAGAACACCTACATGGAATACTCTCCGTCCGGGGACGGGCTGCACGTATGGTTCCGGGGAAAGAAATCCGGGAACGCCTGCAAGAACACCGAAACCGGCGTGGAGATGTATGAGAAAGCCCGATACCTGACGGTGACCGAAAGGGCGGTGGAGGGCTGCGCGGACACGGTCGTCCCGGCGGCGGAGGGCGTGCTGCAGGGGATCTACGACAAATACATTGCAAAGCAGAAGCCGGAAAGAAAGAAACGGAAAAAGGCCGCGGGCGACAAACTGACGGACGAAGAGATCCTGGAAAAGGCAAAAGAGGCAAGCAACGGCGAGGCGTTTATCGCATTATGGGAAGGCCGGTGGCAGGGAGAATATCCCAGCCAGTCGGAGGCCGACATGGCACTGTGCATGAAGCTGGCCTTCTGGACGGCGAAGGATAAGGAGCAGATGGACCGCCTGTTCCGGCAGAGCGGGCTGATGCGGGAGAAGTGGGACCAGCCGCACCATGCCAGCGGCGCCACATACGGGCAGGAAACCATCGAACGGGCGGCAGAAAGCACCGACTTTGTTTATACCAGCGGCGGGGGTGACCCCATTTTTGAATATGAGGGGAAGTACTTCCGGGCAAAGGGCGACAGCATGTACCCGATTACCAATTTCACGGTACAGCCGCTTGACATGCTGATCACGGAAGACGAGACGCAGATGACGGCGGACCTGATCACCTGCACGGGGGAAAGCTACCGGATGACCTTCATGACCTCTGACTTTTCCTGCGGGCAGAAATTCAAGGCCCTGCTGACGCGCAAAACCATCGCCCTGGCATTCTTCGGCGGGGAAGGGGACCTGGAACTGCTGAAGGTTTTCGTATCCCGGCTGGAATGGAACATCAAGACCGGCGTCAAGGCCATGGGGATTCATGAGCATGAAGACCGGCCGGTTTACGTGACGGCGGAGGGAAGCATTGAGGCCGGCGGCGCGGCGGTGGAAGACATCGTGCAGATGGAAAAATACGTGAGCCTGCAGAGCGGGATCCACAAGGCAGAGATGCTGACGCCGGAAAAACTGAAAGAGGCCGGGACATGGATCCTGGGATACAACGAACCGGAGAAGACGATCTCGATCCTGGCCTGGGCGGCGGGATGCTTCCTGAAACCGATGCTGCGGAAGGAAGGGATCAAGTTTCCGCATCTTTTCCTGATCGGCGAGGCGGGAAGCGGAAAGAGCACGACGCTGGAGAAGATCCTGCTGCCGGTGTTTTCCACGAACCGGGTGCTGGCGGCGACGCAGATGACGCCGTTTACGCTGATGAAAGACGCGGCCTCCTCGAACCTGGTGCCGATGCCCCTGGATGAGTTCAAACCCAGCAAGATGGACCGGCTGCGGATCAACGCGCTGTACAACCATTTCCGGGACACATACGACTGCCACGACGGGCAGCGGGGACGGTCTGACCTGTCGAAGGTGATTTATCAGCTGCTGGCTCCGCTGATCGTGGCCGGGGAAGAATCCCCGGACGAGGCGGCGATCCGGGAGAGGAGCATCGAACTGCTTTTCTCCAAGAAGGACCTGAAGCGGCCGGAGCACCGGGACGCCTTCCGCCGGGCGGAGGCCAACGCCGTGACGCTGCAGGAGCTTGGCAGGACGATGCTGGACACCGCACTGCGATTGACCAGCACGCAGGCAGCGGCATGGCACGAGGAGGGAATCGGGCAGTTTTCCGGCGAGCTTCCCAGCCGGGTGATCAACAACCTGGCATGCTGTTTCGCGGGACTGAAACTGCTGGAGACCCTGTGCGCCGGGATGGGGATGAACTGGGACGACGTGTTTCCGATCAGCTTTGCCGCGTGTATCCGGTATCTGGAACACGGGGCAAAGGAGTACCTGCTGGACGGAGGGACGCACAACCTGAGCATCGTGGAACAGACATTCGAAATCATGTCCCGGATGGGACCGGACACCCAGGGGGAATATCAACTGTCTGACGACAAAACGCAGCTGTTTATCCGGCTGCCGCAGATGTATGACAAATACACCAAATACCGGAAGGACTACGCCATCATCGGGGAGGTGCTGCCGTATGCCCAGTTCCGGAAACAGCTGCAGCATTCGGACCTTTTTATTCAGAATGCTGCACAGAAAAGATTTAACGGCATTAATGCCAAATGCTGGGTGATTAACTATCAGGCGCTGAAGGAGCGGTGTGATGTTTCAGGATTTGAACCGGACGGAATTCCGCCGCTGGGATGATGAAGGAAATCACAGATGCAACCTTTTTGGCCATGCAACAAAAAAAACGGCTATTTTAGAGAGGTCATGCGAGAAGAAAAACACATTCATCCAAAACCAAAAAAAAAAAATATAAAAATATAGAACCTATATCAAAATGAGGTTGCATGGTTGCAAGGTTGCATTCGTGGAAAATCATGACAGGAGGGATATGCCTATGAATCAGAAAAAGAAATTTCCGCTGGCACGCGGATATCTGGACCGGGCGAGGAAGGCAAAAATCCAGGTGAACATACTGAAGCAGCGAATCATGAACCTGCGGATGCTGACGACGGACACGTCGGTTCATCTGACAGAAAACAGGATTCAGAATGATTCCGCGGACAAAAATAAACTGCTGACACTTACGGCCCAGATCGATGAAATGGAGCGGGAACTGGAAGAGACGAAAGAGGCCCTGGAGAATATACGGCTTGAGATCGGGATC
>OMYT01000075.1:8658-14551 GCA_900315315.1 uncultured Eubacteriales bacterium
CGTGCTGATCATGCATTACCTGGACTACAAGAGCTGGCGCGCCATTGCCAGGGAAATCGGGTACAGCCACGCACAGATCTTCCGGTACCGGGACGCGGGACTTGAGGAACTGGAGGAAATCCTGAAGCCGTTTACGGATGAGACATAACGTTCCACGATGTACCAGGATGAGAGATTGAAGTACCAGGACCATCGTGATAGTATTACACTGGACAGAAAGAAAAGAACAATAGGCAAAGAGATCCGGCCTGCAGATGAACAGGAGGATTTCTTTTTTCGGGGAGAGCTTTTTTTCAGAGTGAAGAGTGGAGAGTGGAGGTGAATGAAAGAGTGGATTCTTTGGATGAGATCCGGAGCCTGGCGCCGGAGGTGGTGCGGCAGATGGATGAAATGCTACGCAAGGATAAAGTGCCGCCGATGGTAAAGGTCCGGATCATGGAGATCATCCTGGAGCGGACCTACGGGAAACCGGAGACCTCCATCAAGCTGACCAACGCGCAGCAGAACATGAATGAGAAAAAGACGGAATTATCTCCCCGTGATAAGGTGATGGCGCAGATCCTGCAGGCGCCGGAGGAACTGGGATGGCAGGTCGGGTTCAAGGATCTGGCGGCCGATCTGCACGGGAAATGGATCCGGCAGATGGTCAGGGGAGAAGGAGACTATACGCTGCAGGCGCACCGGGGAAGCTACAAGAGTTCCTGCCTGGCGGTGGCGATTGCGCTGCTGCTGGTCTATCACCCAAAGCAGAATATTATCTTTTTACGGAAGACGGACAACGACGTGTCCGAGATGCTGGGGATGGTGAGCAAGATCCTGCGGAGCGATGTAATCCGGGATGCGGTGAGGCTGATTTACAACGGGGTCGAATTGCAGATCGTGACGGAATCGCAGACGCATCTGTCGACGAACCTGTGGACATCGCCCATGGGCGCGCCGCAGCTGCTGGGGCTGGGGATTAAAAGTTCCATCACCGGGAAGCATGCCTGGTATGTGATCACCGACGATATCTGCAACAAGGACGACCGGGAAAGCCGGGCGGAGCGGGAGCGGACGAAGCGGCAGTATGACGAGCTGCAGAACATCCGGAACCGGGGCGGGCGGATCATCAACCTGGGGACGCCGTGGCATAAGGACGACGTTTTCAGTAAGATGCCGAACATTCAGAAGTTCGACTGCTATATGACGGGGCTTTTGTTGAAGGAGAAGATCGAGGAACTGCGGCAGAGCATGGCGCCATCGCTGTTCGCGGCGAACTATGAGCTGAAGCATATCGCATCCTCGGAAGTGATCTTCGAGACGGCACCGAAGTTCACGGATGATGCGTCGAAGCTGCGGGACGGCGTGGCGCATGTGGACGCGGCGTACGGCGGGAACGACTATACGGCTTTTACCTGCGGGCGGCGGGACTGGGATCACGATGTGATGTACCTGTACGGGAAACTGTGGCACAAGCCGGTCGACAAGGTGATGGACCAGATTATTGAAGAGAGCCGGCGGCTGATGTGCGAGCCGATCAAATGCGAGGACAACGGGGACAAGGGGTTCCTGAAGAAGGAATTCTTCCGCAGGGGAGCGTATGCCGCGTGCTATACGGAGCATATGAACAAGTTCATCAAAATCGTGACGTTCCTGAAGAAATGGTGGCCGAAGATCGTGTTCCTGGAAGGGACGGATCCGGAGTATATCGACCAGATCCTGGATTATACGGAGAATGCGGAGCACGATGATGCGGCGGATTCTGCGGCTTGCGTGTGCAGAATCCTGGAGCATGGGTATCATTAGTTCAGAGTGAAGAGTGAAGAGTGAAGAGTGGAGAGTTTTTTTCAGAGTGACGAGCTTTTTTCAGAGTGAAGAGTGGAGAGTGGAGAGATAAGATGTCACGGAAAAGGAAGCGGTATCGGAGGCCGGCGCGGACGGCACATAAGACTGTCAAGAAGAAAAACGGTCCGACGAAGCCGGAGGCGGTGGCGGCGATTCTTTCGGCTTTGGACGGGTATTCCAACGCGGCGGCTTTTCTGGGAGAGGATTCGATTTTACTTTCCTCCGGGACATTCCGGCGGTCGGGGCTGACCTCCCAGACGGAGCTGCTGACGGTGACCTACCGGGAGAACTGGATCGCGAAACGGATTATTGACATGCCGTGCGAGGATATGACGCGGGCCTGGTACAAGCTGAGCACATCGCTGCCGGAGGCGGCGCTGCGCGACCTGCACAGGCTGGAAGCACGGCACAGCGTGAAGCAGGAGATCGCCAACGCGATCCGGTGGGCCAGACTGTACGGCGGATCCATTGCGCTGATCGTGCTGCGGGGAGAGGAGAACCGGCTGGACCAGCCGATCGACTACGACCTGCTGCTGCCGAACTGCTTTCAGGGTCTGCTGGTATTGGACAGGGCGCAGGGGATTGAGCCGTCGCAGGAGCTGGTGACGGATCTGGATGATCCGGATTTCGGGCTGCCGATGTATTATACCGTTGAATTAGAAACGGGAGGTTATTCAGAGTCCAACATTCAGAATTCGGAATCAACCGCTGCGGCGGGGGAGATCTCTCGACTGCGCTGCGCTCCGCTCGAGATGACATGTGGGGCTCGGGATGACACCGGGGCGGGCAACATGGTATGGAACGGGACAGATTCTTCAACAGTGAAACCACTTGAATATGCCCGGGATTCTGCTTCATACAATGCGCCGGTATATCAGCAGGTGAAGATTCATCACAGCAGGGTGCTGCGGTTTGTGGGGCGGGAACTGCCTTATATGGAAACCGTGGCGGAGAACTACTGGGGCGCCAGCGAGTTGGAGCATATCTGGGATGAACTGCAGAAACGTTCTGCCACAAGCGCGAATATCGCGCAGCTGATTTTCCAGGCAAACATCACGACGCTGAAGATGGGAGACCTGGGAGAACACCTGGCTTACGGATCCGACAATCTGCAGTCAAAGGTTATGGAAACCTTATCCAACGAGAACCGGCTGCGGACATCCTACGGGATTCAGCTGATGAGCGCAGAAGACTCCCTGGAGACGCATTCGTATTCCTTTTCCGGGTTATCCGATGTGTATGAAGCCTTCATGATGGACATGGCCGGAGCGGCGGAGATCCCGGCGACGAAGCTGTTCGGAAGATCGCCCCAGGGGATGAACAGCACCGGCGAAGCGGATCTGCGGAACTACTATGACATGATTGCCCAGATGCAGGAGCGGTGCCTGCGACCGGCACTGGAGAAACTTGTGCCGATCATGGCGATTTCCTGCTGGGCCTATGTGCCGAGGGATCTGGAGATTGTTTTCCAGCCGATTATGACGACCAGCCCCGCCGAAAAGGCGGAGCTGGTGCAGAAGCTGACATCGGATGTGATTGAGGCGTTCAAGTGCGGGCTGATCACGCAGGAGGAGGCGCTGGCGGAGTTGCAGGCGCGCGGAGAAGGGTTGGGAGTTTATAACAAGATCAGAGTGGAGAGTGGAGAGATTCTTTCAGAGTGAAGAGTGGAGAGCTTTTTCAGATTTAAGAACTATAGTTGGGGATCCCTTGACAGGCTCGGGATGACATATGACGGTCAGGCAGCTCCCTGAATGGATTGGATGAACTCATTTTCCATTTTGGCAATTTCAGCATGATTATGGGTCATCATTCTGAAAAATCGGATGCAGGCTTCCAATAGTGTATCGCAAACAACCAAATCATAGCGATTGCCTCTTTCCGCGTTATAAATCAGCCATTTATTCGCTTCATACTCCAGACAGGTAGCGCATTCCTGATAACCGTCAAGACAGAACTGATCCACGCTGAATCTTGACAGAAGAACACTTTCAAGGGCTTTTCTGAGAATCACTTCTGAATTCAAAGCCATGTGAACACCTCCTGAATTCGTATGCTCACCATTGTCTTCAAGGTGGTGTTTATCAAACCCGTTACCGTCATGATCGTTGTTTTCACCGGACCAGTTAACAATAATCCTGCCATCAGGATATTGTTTTCCAAAAGAAGCATCGGAAAGCTTCAAATCCGATTTGGTGATTAATTTGCCGGAATCATTATACAGCGCTATCTTAACCACCTTCTTTCAAGGGAATCATAGCATAAAAATGTTGAGATTTCAATGATTTACAGATGACGTTGTGTACTCGGCGATTCAGAATTATAAGGGGGAATGAGATGCACTACTACGGAACACGGTTATCGGAAAACATTTCACGGCGGGAGCCGGAAGGGTATCTGCTGTGCCTGAACGTGCCGGTGGCGCGGACAGGGGTGCAGGAGTATCTGCCGGAAGAACTCGGCTTGCCGGGGTTTGGAGCGCCCGGAGAAAGAGCCAGTGGCTCTTTCTCAGCGAAAAACGGGCGGCAGCCCAGGGAGGGCCCACCCGGCATGATTTCTGTTTACCGGCCGGAGGAGGAAGTGTTTTCACCGGAGACGATCGCTTCCTTTGAGGCGATGCCGGTAACGAACGACCATCCTCCTGACGGGGTGGATATCAGCAATATCCGGGCCCTGCAGAAAGGGCATGTACACAATGTCCGCCGGGGGACAGGGGAGGAAAGCGATCTTCTCCTGGCTGACCTCATAATCACAGACCCTGTTCTCATCGACCTGATCCTGGATGGCAAGCGGGAAATCTCCTGCGGCTATACCTACGAACTGTGCGAGGAGAACGGGCAGTATATCCAAAGGAAGATCCGCGGGAACCATGTGGCCGTAGTTGACGCCGGCCGCGCAGGGGCCCGCGTTTCTATTCGGGATAAAAAACCAAAAGAACCTGAAAGGAGAACAAAAACCATGAAGAAATCCCTGAGCAAGATCCTGGCCAGGATGGCCAAAGACGGAGACATTGAGACTGTGGCGGAAATCATCGAGGAGATGATCGAGCCGGAGGGCGCGGAGGTACCTGCGGAAACGGATGAAGACGTGACCGAAACCACAGCGCCGGTGATTGAAGATCCCGCGGCCGTGGTGGAGACACCGGAAGGTGCGACCATCGTGGTGGATGAATCCACGCTGGCGGATATCGTCAGCCGGCTGGACAGGCTGATCGAACTGCTGACGCCCAGGCCTGTGTACGACGACGATCCCGTTGAAGAAATCGCCGAGGCGGTGGAAGAGGCCATTGAGGCTGCGACCGCGGAAGAAGGATATGGGGAAACGTCGCTGCGGCGGGGAGATCCCTCGACTGCGCTCGGGATGACAGAAGAGACGACCGGGGTGACGACTGAGGCCCTGGAACCTGAGGATGTGGCGGAAATCGTCGAAGAGATCCTGGAACCGGTGTCCATGGAAGCCCTGTCCGAGGTGCTGGATCCCATCGGAGACGAATGCGAGGAGGAAGAAGAGCAGGAGGTGCTTGCTACCAGCGACGCCCTTCGCGTAGCGCTGAAAGCGGTGCGGCCTGCCCTGGCGAAAATGCCGAAGAAACAGCGCGCCCGTGTGTGCGCGGATATTGCCGCGCGGCTGCGCAGGCCTGCCGGACGTCGCGGCACGGACGCCGGGGTTTACGCGTCGATTGCCGCCAAGAAGCGCAGGCCTTACCGCGGGAATCCCGCGGATCTGGGGAAAAGGATTATGGCGAGCAGGAATATCAACTGCAGAAAGTGAGGTTTTAGTTTATGGGTAAAGTCATTACCGAATTCGATCTCGGCTGGCCGGGAGCGATCTCCCGCTCTGTCGATGATATCGTTATCTGCATGAAGAACACCAGCGATGTCCCGATCCCCTTCGGCGTGCCCGTCTTCCTGTCCAGCGGCGGGGACGGCGTCGAGCCCTTTGCGGATACGGATGGCGGCGGGACGCCCCAGACCTTTGACACGTTCGTCGGCTTCTCGGTCCGGTCCGCCGCCAAGACGCCGGATACCTATCCGACCGGGCAGGAATGGAGCTCCATCGCCGGAGAACAGGC
>OMYT01000078.1 GCA_900315315.1 uncultured Eubacteriales bacterium
TTTTTCTTGTTCGCCATAAAATCGGCCTCCTATGATTTTTTATCTTATCATAGAAGGCCGTTGCCTTTCAGCTATTTACAGACTTTTTTTCACAAGCTCATGGATTTTTTCCAATACTGGAAACACTGTCCGGAAGTGTGATACTTGTTAGAGCATTACAGGCACAGAATGCTTCGTCTTCGATGCTGTTCAAGCTATCCAGAAGTATAATACTTGCTAATGATTCACAATTATAGAAAGCACCTGCTTCGATACAGCCAACTCCACTCCCAATCTTCACATTGGTCAATGATGAACAACGATAAAATGCCTCTTTGCCTATTTTTGCCACGCTACCGGGTATAGTTATATCGGAAACCGCACTAAAACAGAAAGCTCTCTCTCTTATTTCTTCAAGTTCTTCGGGCAATGATACATTTGTTAACTCAGTACAATTTGAGAACGCCCATTCGCCAATAACAGTAACACTGTCTGGTAAAGTTATTCCGGTAAGCCCCTTGCAACTGTAAAATGCATTATCACCGATTATTGCTATTCCATTCGGAATTGTCACATCACCGTAGCGAAATCTTGGGAATGCAGAAATCAGCCGTCTATCAGGTTTGCTGAAGAGCAGGCCGTTTGTAAATGCTACATATGGATGGTCCTTAGAAACTATTATTTCCTCTATTGCTGTATACTTGAAAGGATTCGCTCCAAGATGAGTCAAAGCATCAGGAAGATTAATACTTTTCAATGAAGTACATTCAGAAAACGCCTCATCTCCAATGCTTGTCACGCTATCGGGGATATGAATTGTTGTAATGGATTGACAATTTGAGAAAGCTTCCTTTCCAATGCTGGTTGTGCCATCGGGAATCGTAATGCTGCTACACGACCTGATGCGATAAAAAGCCCGTTCCTCGATCGTCGTCACACCTCTCGGAATAGTAATGCTAGGCAATGCTATGCAATAGGCAAAAGCCCCCGGACCAATGCTTACGACGCCATCAGGTATGTTGATACTAATCAGTTTTTCACATTCATAGAATGCGTTCGCACCGATTTTTGTGACTGTACCGGGAATGGTGATGTTCTCAATTGATCTACAATAATAGAAAGCTTCATCTCCAATACTTGTTATTATTCTTCCATCTATCTCTTCAGGAATCTGCACTGAATCTACACCATATTTTTTTCCAATATACTTATGGATTTCAACCGTATTATCATCTAATATCGTGTATTCCCAATCACCGTTGGTTAAAGCTTCCGGTTCGATTGTTTCTTCGAAATTATACTGCAAGTTGTTATTAATGCAGTATTCTTCAGGATATGAATGCTCGGAGACTGTAGCGGTAAGACTTCCACATCCATAAAAAGCAAATTTGCCGATGTCTGTCACACTGTCTGGAATTATGACTTTGGAAATGTTGTTTGATTTGAAGAATGCACCTTTACCAATTCTGGTTACGCTTCCCGGTATTCTGACTGATTGTAATGATTTGCAACCAGCAAAAGCATAGTCGCCTATTATTTGTATGCCTGTGGGTATTGAATATTCCTTAATCCCAAGAGAAGCGGGAAAACATACTAATCTCTTATCTGCTTTGCAGAAAAGGACACCATCAATTGAGGCTAGATACTGATGATCCAGAGAGACGCTTATTTCTGATAGCGTCGTGCAGTCCATAAATGGATTGCCAATAATATCAGCAACTTCTCGTCCGTCTATTTCTATGGGGACAGTGACTTTTTCTGCTGATCCAATATAATTCGTTATTGCTATTGAACCTTCTGATAACAACTGATACTTCCATTCTCCACTAACAACAGTCTCATTGCTAGCCAAAGATGAAGACAGGTACGAAATGATTGCAAGAGCACAAACCAGTAAGATAGCAAGTGTTCGCTTCATGTGAATTTCACCTCATAAAGTTAATTTGGGGATCTGTTTCTAGCAACAGTAGCTAAAAACGTCTTTATGTTTTTACTTTTGGTGGACGACCACGTTTTTTCGGCAAGGCCGAAACCGCTGCTGTTTTCTTTGATACAGTTTTCTTTTTCGTTTTCCGTTTTGTTGCGGGATTTGTTTCTGTAGTGGTGTGCGGTTTTCGTACGGGCTTCGGTTCTGGTTCCGGGAAAGGTTCCCGTGTAGAATTAAAATCATTCAGCGCTTCGAACGGTAGGAAATAGCCGCCTTCATATGTGCGGAGATCTCCATCTCCAAGGAAGTTGATGCTGAGGAATCTGTTTCCATTTCTGCCTTCGATCTCGAAAGTCATCGGTGCGACTTCTTCTTTGTTTGATCCGAATGTATCAAGCAGACCAGCGTTGCACAGGAACGGAACAAGCTCTTCCCTTGACCAGCCAGAGAGGCCTTCAGTCGAAATAAAGATAACATATGTGACGAACGTATCTGTAGCTGATGCATAGTAAAAGAATGGTCTGTTCCCGTCAATCACACCGGCATTCCAGCCGACTAAACGGCCGGGCCGATCACTGTTATCAAAGTGTTCCCAAACCTGATCGCACATTGGGAGATACTGATCAGGATGCTCGAGATACTCTTTCAGAAAGCCGATTGCTTCTGCTGTATATGCCAGTCCCATTTACAGGCCTCTCTTTCCCGATAATAACAACAGAACAAGATCAGTGTTTAAAGCCCGCTGTAATCCATAATACATTATTATAAACAAGTAAAAGCTTAATACAATCCAGACGTGTGACCTCCCTATGGAACATTCCGTGAAGTAGATTGTTCCGGTTTATAATTGTAGTTTCACAGAAATTTGTGGCGGGTTTCCAAAGCTCAGTCAGTGCAATTATCGTTCCGATTGATGCAGATGCTTTCAGTGAACCGTTCGTAAGATCATTTGCGATTTGGCCTTCAAATTTCGTAATGGCTTTGGAACCATAGACATGATTTAGTGCATCAGGCGCGTGCGTATACCGTATTATTTCTCGCTCAATAGCCGAAAACAAGAGTAACGCGCAGGCATGATAACACCCACGTCTGAAAGTCATGATCGCTTCTTTTGACACTCTGTCATGAGTCGTTTTTTGAATCGAGTCTATGATATCATCTACATTTTCGCGGGTAAAATACTTCGACAAACGCGCATCTTCAGCTTCGATGTTTGACGGAGTATGCAGATAAACCCCAACTGGTGCATTCCAGTCTATAGTCCATCCATAGGTACCAAGTAATTCAAGATTACGCCTACAGAATCCGAAGTTTTCGGTAATCTTCCCAAATGATCCTGATAACTGTTCGTTGATTGTTGCCTGTTGAAGTTCTGCTTCAAAGAGCATGCGTTGAATGCCATCAGAAAAGGAGGGCATTATGCTATGCAGAGCAGAGAAATCAGTTATGGCATCTATGTAAGCCTGCGTTGGTTTAAATGCCTCGGAGAATCGTTTGGCGAGATCACACTCTTCAAACAGTGCTTTGTATTTACTGTCAGGTATGCTCCATGCTTCTTCTATTCTATCGAAGATCGAAGTATGTGTTTCGATTAACAATCTTGCTTGCTCAGCTAATTCTTGGCCGGTTGCTTGGTATGAAGCAATAGCAGAAGCCATCTTTTCCAGACCGGAAGTATCCCACTTTGGAACATGCAGATAGGCTTCCGAAAGTGTACTCACAATCCTTCCTCCAATACATAAAATCGCGGCTAATCCGTATATCTATTATACCACAAGCATTTCCGGTATAAAAGCCAAGACAAAGGCATTTGGGCCGATACAATACTTCGCAAGCAGGGCTTTCTGATATCAATATCAGAAAAGCATGCTTGTTGAGGGAGTTTCCCCCAAGCCCCCTGAAACGCATAACACAGTTATGCGAGCTGCTGATTTTGACAAATCAGCGATCATTTTTGCGATCCTTCCGATCCATTTCCAGATCAGTTTCCCTACGGTCATGACCGAGAATCAGATCGAGGTTCGCCTTGACAGTGAGCATTTCTTTCCGCTCTTTTTTGACGCGGTTGTACTCCGAATACAGCTTTCCCTTCTTCAAATTTAGTTCGCTCCACTCCTGGTTCAGCTGTTTTATCGTCGGAATTTTCTGACCTTTCAACGCGCCAAATGCTTTCTTCGCAGCGTAATGCTTCTGGATTTCTTCGGCATGTTCAGTGGCAAAACGCTCTCTGTCTTTTCCTTTTTTCGAAAGGTATTCACGGTAAACGTCCCGGGTTTTGCCGTAATCGAAAATGCTCTGACGAAGATCAGAAATCTCTTTCATCCGGTTTTCGATGCCTCGGATTTCTTCCATAAGAGCATCACAATGAGCCGAAACAGCGGACGCTTTTTCATACAGTTCAGCGTCATCCATGCCATTTTCACTCATGTAAAGCAGCGTATTTGCCATCTGTTTCGCGTAGAAAACTTTGCTCCAGCGAGTATAAGCCGGGCTGTTTTTGTCGCGCATCTTCTGCTGGATATCAGCGAGAAGAACCATGCGGCGCTCCTGCTTTTCGTTAATGCTTCGCTTTAGATTTGCTCTGTGTGGCCGATCATTTTCCATCAGGAAGGTCAGCATCTTTTCTGTGTAATCATTGCCCAGGGAGTCGATTCTCTTGAACCGTTTCTGATCTTTTTTCTTCAGCGCGATGTGTTTTCCGCGCTTCACCTGCCACCCCATTTCTATAAGAATGGCAAGTAATTCATCCATGTTTTTTGGTTTTCTGGTCAGCGCAAGGTCGATTGCTTCACGTATATCATCCCTCTGAGTCGGCGGATTTTTGCCGATCATCCAAAGCGTTTTCCCCTGGCTGCGATCCGGTTTCTTCGGATTTTCAACGATCGAATATCCGTTTTCCAGGCAGATCTTATCGCTTATTCTGCGAATCGCTTCAGCAGATCTTTTGAAGTCTCTGAACTTCCGATCACACTCCAGATTCACCGCATTGAAGATAATATGGTTGTGAATATGATGCTTATCCGTATGCGTTGCAACGACGAAAGCATTGTTTCCATCAATGTGTTGTGATCCCTCCGGGTAAACACGCAAAAGCAGTGTAATGATTGCCAGGAATAAGCTCATCACCCCACTGAAGACGGTGGAGTAAAAGGTAGTGGGTAATTCCGTTCAAATGATCCCGTGATAAACGTAAGCCCGACATCCCACTGAATACGGTGGAGCAAAACGATAGCGGGTAACGTGGGAATCCCCACCTCAGGGTAAGAGGAATCCTGTTCATTGAGCTGTCCGATGGTGCCGATGGGTGCCTGATATACGAGACAAGCCGGAACAGTCAGATAGTTATGAGCTGTTGCTCATAGGCGTCTGATTGTTCCGGCTTTTTGTACTTTTGGCCGGCTATTACAGCCTGACTGTTGACTAAAGTGTACAGGATTTCTTGTAATTGTACACTTTACCCAGACAGACTTTTGAAGGTGAAGACATGATAATTGATTTGTGAATGTCAAGAAAACTTGGCAGAAAATGACAAGTTTACCCGTACAGACTTTTGAAGATGAAAACATGATAATCGATTTGTGAATGGTAAGTAAACTACACAGAAAATGTGAAGTTTACCCGGACAGACTTTTGGAGATGACCGCATGATAATTGATTTGTACAAGGGAGCTCGGTTTAGTTTCGCTGCATATTTTCTTTTGCCTATAAGGGGGCTTTTTTTCGAAGATGGTCTCTCTTGTCCGGCTTGCGAATAATATTTTTCTCCGGTCCGGAAATACAGTGCAAGAACAAAGATTCACTGTAAAAACGGCTCACAACTGGACGTTAAGAGTGGGAGGAAAAATCGGAAGGATTATAAAATCCGGCGCCAGGTCTACTTAGTAAAGGGGAGGGAGATAGTACAGAGCAAGAACAGTTTCCGGTGAAAAAAACAGGACTTTTTTTATTCAGACCCTTGAGAGGAAGTTTTTCTCATTGCTGTCAGTCGGATCGTCCGGGACGCCGGACTCTGACCAAAAGCCCGGCTGACAGCTGAACCGCAGCAGGTTTTGGTCAGCTGCTGCACAACCACAAGAACGGAGGAACGTTCATATGTTGTGCAGCTTTGTTTCCTGCGCCATTTTTCGGCCTCCGTTCGTGACGGACGAATCGGAGGAATTGAAAAATGGATGCTCGGAAAAACGGAATCTTTGCGCATGAGACGCGTTACGTTGCGAAAAAAGACTGGAATGTGCTCAGGTATGACTTTGTCGCGGGCGACGGGCTTGTCCCGTCTTCCTGCGAGATTCGTCTCGGCGATCCCGATCCCCTGACCGGGGAGCCGATCACGGATATGACGGTTTTCGCTTCCTACTATCGCCTGGTGAATCAGGAGGTCCGTTCAAATCTGGACCAGATCCGGATTGAAAAAACGAAGAAGGAACGCCGGGAAACGAATGAGCTGAAGGCCCGGCTGGCTGCCGATTTCGAAAAGAAATACGGATACAGGCCGAATGAGGATAACCTGCGGCTGCTGGTGGAGGAGGTGCAGGGCTCGCCCTATATCCTCGTTCCGATCGATGCCATCGTGAATGAAGAGGATGATTCGTCCGGGGTCGAGGACTGGGCTGCGTACTCTGTTCCTTTCGATGATCCCTTTGAGGATGACGAATCCCTCGAGATCCGCGCCATGCGGGAGGTCGGCCGTTCTCTGACCGGAAAAGCGAAGGTCCTCTTCGATCTCATGTATGCGAGGTTTGACGCCGGTGCGGAAAAGGTAAAGCGCGTCGATCTGGCGGACGAGCTGGGGGTGTCTCCGGCAGCTGTTACCAAGGCGCTGGCGAATATCGCGGCGATGATCAGGGCCAAAACGGCCGAGCTGGCCGCGGAGTGACGGATCGCGGTCGGGACGGAAATTTTTCCGCTTTGGTTAAATTCCGCCCCATTGGCCGCTTGAAAGTCCTGAGAACGGATAAATTTTGCGGAGCCGTTTTCGGAACGGGCCGGAGCCGCGCCGGCAGGGTGTTTATACATGAATGAACTGATTAAGGTGAACTATGACGCTGAGCAGAAACCCTTCGTGATGGGCCGCGACCTCTATGAAGCGTTGCAGATCCGTACTGCGTATATGCATTGGTTTCCGCGCATGTGTGAGTACGGTTTTGAGGAAGGGAAGGACTTTATGCCAATTTTGGCAGAAAGTTCCGGCGGTCGTCCCGGCATCGATCATCAGCTGACCATCGACATGGCCAAGGAAATCTGCATGATTCAGCGCACAGAGATCGGGAAGCGGTGCCGCGAGTACTTTTTGGAGCTGGAGCGCCGGTGGAATTCTCCGGAGGCGGTCATGGCCCGGGCGCTGCAGTTTGCGAACCGGCAGCTGACCCTGGCGCAGGAGCAGAATGCCCTGCTCCTGGAGGCGAACGCCGTTCAGGCGCAGCAGATCCGGGAAATGCAGCCGAAATCCTCTTATTACGATGTGGTGCTGGCCTGCAAGGATCTGATCTCCATCACTGAGATCGCCAAGGATTACGGCTGGTCCGCCAAGAAGATGAACAAGTGGCTGAAGACGCAGGGAGTCCAGTTCAAACAGGGAGATATCTGGTTTTTATATCAGCAGTATGCTGAAATGGGCTACACGAGCACGAAGACCAGTATTTTTCATGGAACAGATGGTCTCCCGCATTCTAAGGTTCATACCTACTGGACGCAGAAGGGAAGGTTGTTCATTTACCAGCTCATGAAGGCGGACGGGCATCTGCCGATCATGGAGCAGGGATGGTGAGGATGATTTATTCATTGATCCGGGGCATTGGTATTAGTGCTCCGGATTTGTCGTGAATCGGAATCTTGAAACCAAAGCAGATTCCGGATATAATGGAACAGTAGAGTATAATATGAGTTTCTGATTCATATGAAAGGATGAAGAACTATGCAATCCGTTCAGGGATATTATGATGGAACGACAATAAGACCGATAGGCAGAATCAAGGCTAAACCCAATCAGAAAGTGATTATTACAATTACGGATGAGTTTGTGGAACCGGTAAAGAAAAACCAAAGCAAAGGAATGCGCGGTGCTCTTGAAAAATACGCCAATCCGCGGTTGGCAGAGAAGGAAAACGGCGCATGGGAACGTGCTGCGGTAGAAAAGTATGGTAATCTTTGATACGATGAGATTTCACTCTGCAGGCTTTTCCCACTGAATTTGAGCATTAATCGGAACAATGATTCAACGCTCAGCTTTCGATTTCTTGAAAAATCGGACATTGGGTCATTTGCAAACAGCCAGCTGATACAAGATACTTCTGAGACTGCCGCATCAAGTTTCTTTTTTGCCAAGTATGGTGCTATTTTCATGCCAAGTTCCTCCTTGTAGTTTCTGTGGTAAA
>OMYT01000116.1 GCA_900315315.1 uncultured Eubacteriales bacterium
GGGGATCAGAATGGCCGATAACATTGACCTGAAAGCTGTCGCCAGGGCAACAAGCGGTGCAAGCGGTGCGGAACTGGCCAATATCATCAATGAGGCAGCGCTGCGTGCGGTGCGGCTGGGCCGCGATACTGTAACACAGGACGACCTGATGGAAAGTGTGGAAACGGTTATCGCCGGTTATCAGCGTAAAAATGCAGTTATGTCTGAGAGTGAAAAGAAAATAGTTTCCTATCACGAAATCGGTCACGCATTGGTGGCAGCTCTGCAGACCGATTCTGCACCTGTGACAAAGATCACGATTATCCCCAGGACATCCGGCGCTCTTGGATATACTATGCAGGTGGATGAAGACGAGCATTATCTGATGTCCCGCGAAGAACTGTATAATAAGATTGTTACCCTGACAGGCGGGCAGGCGGCTGAGCAGCTGGTTTTCCACTCCATTACCACGGGCGCAAGCAATGATATTGAAAAGGCCACCCGGCTGGCACGCGGGATGATTACCCGCTATGGCATGGGCGATTTCGGTATGGTGGCACTGGAAACACAGAACAGTCAGTATCTGGGTCAGGATACCTCCCTGACATGCAGTCCTGCTTTTGCGGAAAAGATTGATGAACAGGTAGTCGCATTGGTAGAAGAAGCCCGGAAGAAAGCAGACAGTATTCTGCGGGAACACGAAGATAAACTCCATGAACTGGCGGCATATCTTCTAAACAAAGAAACCATTACCGGTGAAGAGTTTATGAGCATCCTGAAGGCTGATGATCAAAAGCCATAAACAGATCGACGGAACTGAACGCTATTGATTCTCACACCAGACGGATTACGCTTTATTTGTGCTAGCTTTGATTATGACCCGGAGCAGATAGGAAAGCATATGCTGGAGATGTTGATAAAGTTTAGAAATGAAGGAATTATTGAATGAAATGTTTTATACTATGGGTATAATGACAAACGTTTCCTGTTATGCTATGATTCGAGTATCACCAGAGGAAAGGAGCCGTTACGATGTACCTGATCCAGTTGACGTGCATATCATCGACAGGCCTGATGCGGACACAGACCTGTGTTTTGTCATGCACGCATGGAACGTATGCCAGGATCAGTACGGGAGTAACCGGTTCAAAGGATAGATAACCGTATCTGACTGTCCAAACGCAATGTACTCGTTCCTGCGGGAACGGGTTTTTTGTTTGCTGCCGTAACTCAATGGGAAAAGAGCCGCCCTTGTAATGCGGAAGTTGCTGGTTCGAGGCCAGTCGGCAGCTTCATGTGCTGCTGTAGCTCAAATGGCAGAGCGGCGCTCTCGTAAGGCGCAGGTTACCGGTTCGAGGCCGGTCAGCAGCTCTTTGCCGCCGTAGCTCAATGGTAGAGCACCGCTTTCATAAGGCGTAGGTTGCTGGTTCAACCCCAGTCGGCGGCACCATCATGCTGTCGTAACTCAGTAGGTCAGAGTGGCTGTCTTATACACAGCTGGTCGCTGGTTCGATTCCAGCCGACAGTACTATCTGAAAACGAAGAAAGGAGGAACCTTGATGCAGATCCCCGTAGTGAATCTGAAGCAGACCGGGCAGAACATTTATCTTCTGCGGGAACAATCCGGCATTTCTGTAAAAGAGTTGCAGCTGTTGCTTGGCTTCGCGACTCCGCAGGCGATTTACAAATGGGAGCATGGCGATAGTCTGCCAACCGTAGATAATCTTGTGGCATTATCCGCTATCTTTTCTGTTCCGATTGATTCGATTCTGGCTGTCAGTTGACAGTATACGGAACGGTATCCAAGCGGTCATAAGGAGGCTGACTTGAAATCAGTTCGTGCAGCAATGCACCGTGGGTTCGATTCCCACCCGTTCCGCTGCTTTTTACATCAGTGCATGTAATTCTCCGGCGAGAGGCGATCGCTGGAAGCGCTGAAAACAAAGGGATTATGTAAAAGAACCGGAGGAATTCCAGATGACGATGTAATTCCTCACGGTTCTTTTTATCGGTTGTGGAACCTCCAGGAATCGAACCTGGGACACACAGATTTTCAGTCTGCGGCTCTACCTATTGAGCTAAGATTCCATGGGCTGAGGGAACGGATTTGAACCGCCAACCACCGGGGCCACAACCCGGCGCTCTGCCAATTGAGCTACCCACAGCATATGTACGCCCTATGGGGATCGAACCCATGCCATCTTGATTAAAAGTCAAGTGCTCTACCAACTGAGCTAAAGGCGTATGATGGTACACAGGGCGGGACTCGAACCCGCAGATACCCGGTTCTTAGCCGGGCAAGTATTCCAGTTCCATCACCTGTGCATAAAGTACGCCTTATGGGATTTGAACCCATGCCCCCCTGATTAAGAGTCAGATGCTCTACCAACTGAGCTAAAGGCGTATAAATGGTGTGCAGGGCGGGATTCGAACCCGCAAGACCCTGTTCCTGAGACAGAGATGTCTTCCTTTGCATCACCTGCACATATGGCGGAGTGAGAACGACTCGAACGCTCAAGCACAATACTGCGCCGCCTCCTTAGCGGGGAGGTGCCTTACCATTAGACAATCACTCCATGTGGAGACTCCGGCCCGATTCGAACGGGCGTGAAACAGATTTGCAGTCTGCTGCCTGGCCTCTTGGCTACGGAGCCATAAGCGTCGGGGGAAGGATTTGAACCTTCAACAGTCGGGTCAAAGCCGACGATGTTGCCATTACACCACCCCGATATGCAATCCCTGCGGGGATCGAACCCGCATTATCGCCTTGAAAGGGCGGTGTCCTGGCCGGTTAGACGAAGGGATCAGGTATCAGCCCCGAAGGGCTGAGTCAGGCGCTGATTTGGCCTGTGGACGCGTTTGTACGAACGATAATCGCATCCAACGTGGTGCCGAAAACAGCAGCCAATACTACTAAGTTATCCAAGGTCGGCATTGCCGTTCCCCGCTGCCACTTGTAGATGGCCTGCGGGGTGGAGAAGCCGAAGATGTTCTGCAAATCCTGTACAGTCATACCGGATCGCTGCCGCATTTGCGCGATGTTGATGCCGGTAGCTGCCATATCAATAGAGGGCAAGATACCCATATGAAATCACTCCTTCCTGTTGGGATAACAAAAGAAAACCGCCTGCCCTGATCAGGCAAGCGGCCAGAAAAATCATCTGATGAGGTTATTCCTCTTGATGTTTCAGGTCTCTCCCATGCATCTTTTCAGGGCAACGCAAAGCAAAGCGCAGTTCTTGTTTAAAACTGCACAGCAGGAATTCGAGGTGCTTATGACGCATGGTGACTGTGTAGCGATCCATTCTGAATTCCTCCCTTCGCATTGGGCCATGCCCTTCATTCAGCGCCATCATACAGCAATTCAAACAGGATGTAAAGAAACCTGTAGTATAATCTCAAGCTGCAAGAAGAAACAATTATTCAGCTATGGCAGTGAGTTGTACTAACCTGCTTTTTCTTTTCTGTTGCCGCTGGAATGTTGCTCATAATCCGTCGACCCAAACACATCACCACTCTACAATGTACCTAAGTGTTGGTGACGTTGTTTGAAGGGAGAGCAACATAATGAATTTAGCCGTTTTTGAGATGGTGAAATATCATGCCCAAGCATATCCTAAAGATATTTCTCTGCGAATTGAAGAATGCGCTGCTCATTTTGACGTTAAGTCTGTTCAATCGTTCTTACAGTGTTCACTTCATACAGAATATTGTTATGCGCAAAGACGGTTTGATTCAGAGCTTGTTAATCAGTTTCCTGCAATAGTTGCTGCACAAAAAAGCGGGGTACCGCAGTTGTGGAAGAATGAGGAATGAAAGAGACTTACTCAATGTTCAGTTCCTGATACAACTGCTTTCTGTAGCCGGCATCAGAAGCAGCACGGAAAGCGTCATCGGTTCTTCCGAGATTTTTAAGCTGTGCAATCAATGAACCCAATCTGGATTCACCTTCAGCGCGTCCTTCAGCGCGTCCTTCAGCACGTCCTTCAGCACGTCCTTCTTCACGTTCCATTTCCAGGACTTTTTTTTCATCGTATTCGGTAAGAAACATATTTTTTACCTCCGCTCTGTTCTCCACAAGGAATGGTTTGATGGCGTACTCATCCGGCATTTCGCTGATCGCCGCGTCCACAGCGGCGTCCAGATCCATCTTCTCCTGTTGATGCCGCCTGATGGTATCCACAAGCCAGGCATACTCTTTCAGCGGCTCACAGGCGTCCATTAACCGCTGATTCTTTCCGCAGTTAATGTTCAGCATGGTGACCCGGACTTCGATATCGCCTTCGCCCTGATAGGCGTCGCTCAGTTTCAGCACCTGCTTTTCCGGCTGCTCCTCCGTCCCGTTATAGAAGCAGACGCAGACGGGCCGGGGGACAGGCTGGAGCGAACGGCTGTACTGGTAGTAATTGCTCGTCGTGATGTACTTCTCATACAGCCTTCCGGCGTAGAGGAAGAAGCGCATCGGC
>OMYT01000096.1 GCA_900315315.1 uncultured Eubacteriales bacterium
GCGGAACGAGGGCGCCATTCATTCGAGCCAGAGCCGGGGCGGGGTGGTGACGAGTAAGTTCAAGGGGAAGACGATTCAGAACGGGGGCTGGAACCGGGTCGGCCTGCTCTCTGTGTTTGATTACGGGAACACAGTCAACTGGGTTATGGAACACAGCAGCTTTGGCCAGGCACCGAAAGAAGAACCAATCAAGGAGGAACCAACCATGAACGTAATCATTCATTCTGAAAACGGCGGCCCGGTAAAACTTCGTCAGGGCAATGATCCGAAGCGCAGCGGCTATTCCATCTGGGAGGAGATTCCTTCCGGCACTGGGGCGGAGGTCCTGCAATCCGGAGAGAACTGGAGCAGGATCCGCGTCGGAAACCGGACCGGCTGGATGATGAGCCGGTTCCTGGTTGCGGATGACGGGGATGTGCCTGCTGAGCCGGAACTGGCAGAAGAGCCGTCGGAAAAGGAACCTGTCAATGATGAGGTTCAGGCTCTGCTGTCTGAGGCATACCGGATTCTGCGGGATCTCTGCGAGAAAATCGAAAACGTTGTGGGGGTGGGCTGACGATGAGCGTTTATCAGTGGCTTTGCCTGCTGGGGGTCCAGGGGGTCATTACCCTGATCCTTTCCTGGGTCATCAGCAAAAAGCTGAACACCGCGGACGCAAAAGCGGAGCAGGCGAAGCGGGAGACGGCGGCCATCGCGGAGGGCGTGAAGGCCCTCCTGCGGGACCGGCTCCTGCAGGGGTACAAGCACTATATCGAAAAAGGCTGGGCGGACATGGATGACCGGGCCAACATGGAGAATGTCTGGCGGAGTAACGGACTGAACCTTGTGTCATCCCGAGCTTGTCGAGGGATCTCCCTCGTTAGATGAAAGGAGGTGAAAGCATATGATTAACTGGAAAGTCCGCTTTAGGAACAAGACCTGGCTGACCATGTTCATTTCCCTGATCGTCGGGTTTGTGTTCAACATCCTGCGGGCGTTTGACGTCTCTCCCGTGGTGACGGAGAGCCTGGTGATGAACATTGCCGGGCAGATCCTGACCCTCCTGGGCCTGATCGGGGTTATTGTGGACCCGACCACCGCGGGGGTCGGGGACAGCGAGCGTGCCCTGGGGTATGAGGAACCCTGGGAAGATCCTGAAAAGTGAATAGCGCCGACGGTGCCGGTACTCGGCCTTGCTTCTTCGGAGGCAGGGCTTTTTTTTGTTTTTGGCGAATATTCTAACAATAATCCATAATTATAATGCAGAGGGGCAGGTAGTTAATGGAAAAGAAACAGTCAAGGGGTATCCTTTGGAGGATTTTGTTTGTTTTTGCTGTGGTGCTTGCCGGAGCTGCTCTGTGGCTTGGAAGGCATACGATCCTTGGGTGGATCCTTTGCGCTTTGCTCTTTGGCGGGTATTACCTGATCCGGTCACGGTGCTGGAGCAAATGGAAAACGGGAAGAAAACTGTTGATTCAGGCCGGTATGTTGGCCTCTTTTGCCGTCATTCTCTGGGTCTCCTGGCCTCCGGTTCGCCTGATTCCCGCAGTGAAAGGTTCCTCTGCCGGGTCCACCGATGTGGTTCATGTGGCACAGGGGGATTTGACCGGCGTGCTGACCGAAGACGGTCGGGTTGAAGTATATGCGGGAATTCCATACGCACAGCCGCCTGTCGGTTCCCTGCGCTGGAAAGAACCGCAGCCGGCAGGCCCCTGGGAAGGTATCATGAAGGCGGATCATTTTGCCCCCATGTCTATGCAAACGCAGAATCTGCCGATCTATGATTCGCTCGTTCGGTTGGTCGGATATCATGATTTCGGGATATCCCTCAGCGACAATTATCGGGAACCGGTCAGTGAGGACGCCCTGTATCTGAATATCTGGAAACCGGCAGGGAAAGCGGAAAAGCTGCCTGTGCTGGTTTATGTGCATGGCGGATCGCTGCAGACTGGGAAATCATGGTATCAGGATTACAGCGGCGAAGGATTGGCCAGGAAAGGCGTTATTGTTGTCAATATGGGATACCGGCTGGGGATCTTCGGATTCTTTGCGGACCGTGAGCTGGCTGCGGAATCCCCCAACGGAACGACCGGGAATTATGGATTGCTGGATCAGATCTGCGCGCTAAAATGGGTGCAGAACAATATCGCCGCGTTCGGCGGAGATCCGGAGAATGTTACCCTGGCCGGAGAATCCGCGGGATCCGCATGCGTTACCGCTTTGTGCACATCTCCTCTGGCGAAAGGGCTGTTCCGCAGGGTCATCGCCGAAAGTTCCACGGTGACAGCCCGGCGTCCGGCTCATTCTTTCCGGTCGATGGAGGACGCGCTGAAAGCAGGGGAGGAAACCAAGGACCGTTTGGGTGCAAAAAATACAGAGGAACTGCGGGCGCTTCCCGCAGACAAGATCGTGGGCGAACTGTCAGCGCATCATCATCTGACGGTGGACGGATATGCCCTGCCAGAGACCCCGTGGGAATCCTATCAAAAGGGCGTCTTTAATGAAGAAGCCCGGCTGCACGGGTTTAACGGGCAGGAATCGGAAGCTTTCATTCTTTTCGAACAGGCAAACCTGAAGAATTATGAAGAGAAGATCCGCAGAATGTTCTCCGAGGAAGGCACAAAACAGGTTCTGGCCCTTTATCCGGCGTCGACGGACGCGGAAGCAAAGCGAAATTGGGCAGATATCTATTCTGCTTACTATTTCACCTATGGCCATGCTGTCTGGGAACGACAGGCAGCCGGGATTCCCACCTATGAATATCTTTTCACCCGGAAAAACGGTAGTCTCGGTGACTGGCACAGCGGAGAAGAAGTGTATTTCTACGGGAATATCCCGTCGGGATCAGGCCTCTATAATGACGAGGACCGGAAACTGAGCGAGACCATGCAGCAGTATTTCGTCAATTTTATCCGAACAGGTGATCCGAACGGGGAGGGACTGCCGGAGTGGCCGGCGAACACAGGCGCAGTAAACCGGGTGTTGGTTCTGGATGAGACAATCCGGATGGATGCGGATCCGTTTGCGATGCTGTATCCGGTACTGGACGATGAACCCTGAAATATGTGTCAGGCAGGATCTGATTGACGCGATTGATTCTCAAAAGGAGTAAGGAGGAAATGAAGATGGAGTTTGCGGGAAACAAGTCACCGATTACGCCGGAAGCGGTGTTTATCATCGGGACGTATGATGAGAACGGGGTTCCGAATGCCATGAATGCCGCCTGGGCGATGCAGAGCGACATGAATGAGATCACGGTCATGCTCGGGAAGCACAAGACCACGGATAATTTCGAAAAGACCGGGGCCTTTACCGTGGCCTTCGGTACGGCGGATACTGTGCTGATTTCCGACTATTTCGGCGTGGAAACCGGGAACAAGGTCAACAAGATCGAAAAGGCCGGCTGCCATGTGCATAAGAGCAGTCATGTCAACGCGCCGATCATCGAAGAATATCCTCTGACGCTGGAGTGCAAAGTGAGGTCCTGGGATCCGGAGACGGGTTATCTGATCGGGGAGATCGTATGCTCCCAGGCGGATGACAGCATCCTGACGGACGGGAAGGTGGATCTGGGCAAGATGAAACCCATCATCTTCGATCCTGCGATGAATGTATACCGGGTGGTCGGGGAAGTTGTCGGAAACGCGTTTAAGGACGGACTGAAACTGAAATAAGAGGAGGAAGATATCGTCTTCAAACCCTTGACATATAACGTTTCCGTGCTATGAAATACGGCGTTCGGCGGGTGCCGGGCAAAAAAGATCAACAGGAGAGAATAAACCATGCCGACGAAGAAGAAAGTGGAAGAAGTCAAGGAAATCAAGAAGCCCGTTGCCAAGGCGAAGGCTGCTGCTCAAAAGGTCGCTGCTGATGTGAAGGCGGAGGCCGCCAAGGTTGAAAAGAAGGTTGCCGCGAAGAAGCCTGCGGCGAAGAAGGCTGCCCCGAAGAACGAAATCATCATCCAGTCCCCGCTGGGCGGTGAGATCACGCCCGCAGAGATCCTGGCCAAGGTCGGTCCGGTGGATCAGGTGTATGTGAGGGTCGATGAGAACAAGCTCTACTGGGTCAAGGGCAAGGAGAGCGGTTCTATGGAGATCTGGGAGTAAGCAGACGAAGGATAAGGGTTTTTACCGGTTGCGGAGTTGATCCGCAGCCGGTTTTTTCTCCTCATGGGAATATCGGAATGGAGGGCCGTCCCCTTGTTCCCGCGGGACCGGTTTTCCTTTTGTTTTTCATTGACTGAAAAGCTTCGATTGGATATGATAGATGCAGCAAAGATACCAGATATATATCCATATTAAGGTTCGGATCCGGTTTGCGAATCACATTCATTTGAAGGAGGAGAATCCCCAATGAAGAAGATCATGCTGTTTGTACTGGCCCTTTGTTTGTGCTTCACTGTTTTCGGCGGAACTGCTTTTGCCGAAACTGCTGAGTCGGAAGCAACGTCAGCGGAAAAACCTGCGGCGGAGATGACCGCGGAGGAGCTTTTACAGGCCGCCGGAGAAGCTCTCGCCGCGGAAGACTACGGGAAGGTGAAGGAGTATCTGCAGATGGCCGCGGATGCCGGCAGTACAGAAGCATTGGGAGCGACTGGTGATCTGTATGTGCTGGGCCTGGGCGTGGAACAGGACTACGGCAAGGCGCTGGAATACTATCAGAAGGCGGCGGACCTTGGTGATGCGGACGCACTGTACAGCCTGGGGAGCGCATATTATAACGGAGAAGGAGTGGAACAGGATTACGGCAAGGCGTTTGAATATTATCAGAAAGCCGCGGACCTGGGCCAATCGTTTGCAATCAACAATCTGGGTTATATGTACGAAAACGGCTACGGCGTGGAGCGGGACTACGCTCTGGCCATGAAGTATTATCAGCAGGCTGCTGACCTGGGTGAACCATACGGCTATGTCGGCATCGGGGACCTTTACCGCGGCGGCAAAGGGGTCGAACAGGATCTCCTGAAGGCGGGCGAGTACTACAAAAAAGCATTGGAAATGGATGCAAACGTATCAGCCGAATTACAGGAGCCGATGAATGAGCTGGCCGCAGCTATTTGCCGGGCTGGCGTGGATGCCGACGCTGCGAAAGACTACGGGAAGGCGCTGGAGTACTATCAGCTGGCGGCGGATCTGGGTAATCCGGAGGCGCTGTTTAACCTGGGGCTTATGTATTATTGGGGCCAGGGTGTGGAACAGGACTACGGCAAAGCGTTTGAATACTATCAGAAGGCCGCGGACCGGGGCGACGCGACGGCACTGAACAATCTGGGTTATATGTACGAAAACGGCTACGGGGTGGAGCAGGATTACGGTCAGGCCATGAAGTATTACCAGCAGGCTGCCGACCTGGGTGATGCATACGGGAATGCCAGCCTTGGCGATCTGTACCGTCGCGGCAAAGGAATCGATCAGGACCTGATCAAGGCCGCGGAATACTTCAAAAAAGCACTGGACCTGGGGACTGACGCGCCTGAAATCCTGCAGGATGTGGATGAATTGGCGGCCGCCCTTCGCCAGGCCGGCCTGGATGCCAAAGATGCGGAAGACTACGGGAAGGCACTGGAATACTATCAGCTGGCGGCGGACCTGGGCAATGCCGAAGGATTCAGAGGTATCGGGTATCTGTATCAATATGGCCTGGGAGTTGAACAGGATTATGCTAAGGCACGGGAGTATTATCAGCAGGCTGCTGACAAGGGCGACACAAAAGCATTGTTTAACATCGGGACGATGTATGTGGACGGCGATGGGGTGGAACAGGACTACGGGAAGGCGCTTGAGTATTATCAGCGGGCAGCCGATCAGGGCGAAGCGGGTGCGCAGTATAATACAGGGCTCATGTATATGATTGGCCAGGGAGTGCAACAGGATTACGGAAAGGCGCTGGAATATTTTCAGCAGGCAGCCGATCAGGGCATTACGGGCGCGTTGAATATGATAGGGATCATGTATCAGAACGGTGAAGGAGTGGAGCAGGATTACGGTCAGGCCATGAAGTATTATCAGCAGGCTGCCGACCTTGGCGACGTAGATGCGCTGTATAACCTGGGGCTGATGTATTTCATCGGTAATGGTGTGGAACAGGACTACGGCAAGGCATGTGACTACTGGCAGCGCGCCGCGGATCAGGGTGATCCATCCGCACTGTCAGGACTGGGGGTTTGCTATTATTACGGCTATGGCGTAGAAAAGGATTACGCCAAAGCATTTGAATACTACACCCTGGCGGCGGAAAAGGGAGACCCGGCGGGATTGTTCGGACTGGGAGACTGCTGCTATGAAGGGAACGGCACAGAAAAAGACCTCGATCAAGCAGCGGAATGGTACCGGAAAGCCCTCGATGCCGGATATGAGCCGGTTGGGGAAGATCTGGAGAGCGTGAAGGCCGTGCTGGGGGACGAGTATCAGCAGAAATAAAAATAATCCGGACCGGAACAGGACCGGAACAGGAGGAGAACCCACTATGAAGAAGATCATGCTGTTTGTCCTGGCACTTTGCCTGTTGTGCTTCACTGCTTTCGGCGCAGCGTTTGCGGAAACCGCAGCGGCGGAAGAAGCCCCGAAGGCGGAGATGACCGCGGAGGAGCTTCGCCAGGCAGGCCTGGACGCTTATAACGTGAAAGACTACAGCAAGGCGATGGAGTATTTTCAGCTTGCGGCTGATCTCGGCAACGTCGAATCGTGGAGATCCATCGGTTTTCTGTATCAATGGGGCTTTGGTGTAGAACAGGACTTT
>OMYT01000079.1 GCA_900315315.1 uncultured Eubacteriales bacterium
GTAGGGCACGCCGACCTGACGGGCCAGCAGGATGTGCTCACGGGTCTGGGGCATCGGGCCGTCCGGCGCAGACACAACCAGGATCGCGCCGTCCATCTGCGCCGCGCCGGTGATCATGTTCTTAACATAGTCAGCGTGGCCGGGGCAGTCCACGTGCGCATAGTGACGGTTCTTCGTCTCATATTCAACGTGGGCCGTGTTGATGGTGATTCCGCGTGCTTTCTCTTCAGGAGCCTTGTCGATTTCGTCGTAGCGCATCGCCTGGGCTTCGCCCTTCAGCGCCAGCGTCATCGTGATCGCGGCCGTCAGCGTGGTCTTGCCGTGGTCAACGTGTCCGATCGTTCCGATGTTTACATGGGGCTTTGTCCGTTCATAACGTCCTTTTGCCATTTGGGGTTTCCTCCTTAATCGTTGTCGCTCAAAAGCGAAGTGTGTTTGCTTCCGAGTCATTGATGCGGAAATGGAGCGGGCGATGGGAATCGAACCCACGTGACCAGCTTGGGAAGCTGGAGCTCTGCCATTGAGCTACGCCCGCATGGCCCGCATCAAGCCCTTGAAGACTCGCGAACAAATTGTATTTTATCCGTTTTGAAGACTCGCGAACAAATTGTATTTTATCCGTTTTTGCTTTACGTGTCAAGCTTTTCGGAGCTATATCCGGTTTACTCGATGAACATTGCATCACCGAACGAGAAGAAACGATATTTTTCTTCTACCGCGACACGGTAGACTCTCAGTGCTTCTTCCCGTCCCATGAATGCGCTGACGAGCATGAGCAGCGTGCTCTGAGGCAGGTGGAAATTGGTGATGAGGGCGTCCACGGCCTTGATCTTTACACCGGGATAAATAAAGATTGACGTGTCCCGGGCTCCTGGATGCACGGTTCCGTCATCGGCGGCCACAGTTTCCAAGGTCCGGACGGAAGTGGTGCCGACGCAGACAATCCGACCGCCGGAGCGGCGGATGCGGTTCAGCGTTTCGGCCGCTTCTTCTGTGACCTGACAGTATTCGCTGTGCATGACATGATTTTCGGCATTTTCTTCCTTTACGGGACGGAAGGTGCCCAGGCCGACATGCAGCAGGATCGGAACGATAATGATGCCTTTTGCATGGATCCGATCCAGCAGTTCGGGAGTAAAATGCAATCCGGCGGTTGGGGCGGCGGCAGAACCGTCCTGTTTTGCATAGACGGTCTGGTAGCGCCCGGTATCCTGAAGCTTTTCATGAATATAGGGCGGAAGCGGCATTTCGCCCAGCCGGTCAAGGATCTCCTCAAAGACGCCGTTATAACTGAAGCGGACTACACGGCCGCCGCTGTCTTCCACATTTTCAAGGATTTCGCAGCGCAGAAGACCTCCGCCGAAGGAACAGACGGCACCCGGACGAAGCCGCCGGCCGGGACGGACAAGCGTTTCCCAGTCTGTGGTGTTCCGGCGGCGCAGAAGAAGAACCTCAACTGGGACGCCTGTATCTTCCTTCACACCGAGCAGGCGGGCGGGAATAACCCTGGTTTCGTTGATCACCAGGGCATCCCCTGGGTGAAGATAATCGATAATATCGTGGAAATGACGGTGTTCAATTTCTCCGGTGGACCGGTGATAAACCAGGAGCCGGCTGTGATCCCGGGGTTCGACAGGCGTCTGGGCGATCAGCGATTCCGGCAGGTCATAGTTGAAGTCAGATGTTTTCATCAAAGTCAGATCTCCATCCTGATTTGAGCATCAGCAGTGACGGGCATGTTCTTTTTCATGTGGGTCCAGGCCGCCTGCGTGCAGACCCGCCCGCGGGGTGTCCGCATGAGAAAGCCGAGCTGCATGAGATAAGGCTCATAGACATCCTCAATGGTAACGGAATCTTCGCCGGTGGTGGCAGCGAGGGTGTCCAGGCCGACAGGGCCGCCGGCAAACTTATCCATCATGCAGGTCAGAATATTCCGGTCCACCTTATCCAGCCCCAGTTCATCCACATCCAGCATGTTCAGCGCTTCCCGGGCGATCTCCCGGCTGATGTGACCGCCGCCCTTTACCTCCGCATAGTCCCGGACACGCTTGAGCATCCGGTTGGCGATACGGGGCGTACCGCGGCTGCGACGGGCGATTTCCAGCAAACCATCGGGATCCGCGTTTACATTGAGAATGCCGGCGCTTCGCTCCACGATCTGACTGAGCTCTTCCGGGGAATACATTTCCAGGCGAAAAAGCATGCCGAACCGGTCCCGCAGGGGAGCGGAAAGCTGGCCTGCCCGGGTCGTAGCGCCCACGAGCGTGAACTTCGGCAAATCAACCCGAATGCTGCGGGCAGTTGGGCCCTTGCCGATCATAATATCAATGGCGTAATCCTCCATTGCCGGATAGAGAACCTCCTCCACCTGGCGGGAGAGGCGGTGGATCTCATCGATAAACAATACGTCCCCGGCGTTCAGATTGCTGAGAATGGAAGCCAGATCCCCGGGACGCTCAATGGCGGGACCACTGGTGACCCGGATATTCTGCCCCATTTCCGCGGCAACGATGCAGGCCAGCGTGGTTTTGCCCAGACCGGGAGGCCCATAGAGCAGGATATGATCGAGCGCGTCATGCCGGGAGAGCGCGGCCTGAATGTAAATGTTCAGGCTGTCCTTGACAGCCTTTTGGCCGACATACTCTTTCAGTGTGTGCGGACGAAGCGTTTGCTCCGTGCTGCTGTCTTCTGCCAGATAGGCGCTGTTCATCAGTCTGTCGTTCGAAAAACTGTCTTCAAGAAAAAGATTGTTCATAAAAGCTCATACTCCTGGTCATATTCCGGCCATGGCACGCAGCGCAAGGCGGATCAATTCTTCGGGCTTATCAGTCTGGTCCCTGATCTGGCTGATGGCATTCCGTGCCTCAGTAGAGGAGTAACCGAGAGCGATCAGTGCCTCGATGGCTTCGGATACCGCGTCCGGACTGAGAGCGGGCGCGGAAACGCTTTCCGCCGGAATTGGGGCGGAAACGGAGGCCTGGCTGATTTTGTCCTTCAGTTCCAGGGCGATGCGCTGGGCAGTCTTCTTACCAATGCCTGGCGCGCGGGAAAGGGCGTTTACATCTCCCAGAAGGATCGCAAGGTTCAGGTCCCGCAAGGGCATGGCGCCGAGCACGCCCAAAGCGGTCTTCGGCCCGATTCCGGAAACGGAGGTCAATTGGAGAAACATTTCCTTTTCTTCCCGGGTGGCAAAGCCGAAAAGCTCCATCGCATCTTCCCGGACAGAAAGAAAGGTGAAGCAGCGCATCTTTCCCCCGACAGGTGGAGCAGCCTGCAGGGTGCTGTTGGAACAGTTCAGCTGCCAGCCGATGCCGGAAGCCAGCAGGACAAGGCTGCCGCTGAGTTTCTCACAGACTTCGCCTTCAATAAATGCATACATAAAAGATACCTCACTTCATCCGGAACTGGGACCGGGCTACGCCGGCCTGGCAGTGAGTCATGGCGCAGGCAATCGCGTCCGCAGCGTCGTCCGGTTTCGGAATCTCGTCCAGCTTCAACAAAAGTTTGACCATCTGCTGAATCTGCTTCTTATCGGCCCTTCCGCTGCCCGTAATGGCCTGCTTGATCTGCATAGGGGTGTATTCATAAAGGTTTTCCGTATATTCTGCGGCAGCAATGATCGCAGCCCCGCGGGCAGCACCGACCATAAGGGCGGTGGTGACATTGTGTGAAAAAAACAATTCCTCAAACGCGACTTCATCCGGATGATAAAGGGAAATGACATCCCGGATGCCGAGCTGCAGCGCGCGAAGGCGGTCCGGCATGGGAACGCCTGCCTTGGTTTCAATACAGCCATAGTTAATCAGACGCATGCGGCTGCCTTCCGTTTCCACTACACCCCAGCCCATGAGGGCATAACCCGGGTCAATGCCCAGAACGATCAAAAAACCGCCTCTTCCCTGTTCAATTCAGAATCCAGAATTCTGAATTCGTTAAGAGAATGGTAAACGTTACATCTTATAATGTCAAGGCGAACAAAAAAGGTTTTTCCGGTTGCGAAAAGACAGGTTTCGTGTACAATGTTGGTGATGTTTCCGGAGGGAGGAAAGAACGCATGAAGCTATGGGGCGGACGTTTCGGCAAAGCCACGGACGGGCTGGTGGACGACTTTCATTCCAGCATTTCCTTTGATCAGCGTCTGTATGAACAGGATATTACAGGGTCCATTGCCCATGCGACCATGCTGGGCGAGCAGGGAATCATTCCGGCTGCCGACGCGGAAAAGATTGTGGAAGGCCTGAAAGGGATTCTGGAGGATGCCCGTGCCGGCAGGATCGAATGGATGACGGATGCGGAAGATATTCATATGAATGTGGAAACCCTGCTGACGCAGCGGATTGGTGAAGCCGGGAAACGCCTGCATACAGGCCGGAGCCGGAATGATCAGGTGGCGCTGGATACGCGGATGTACGCCAAGGCCGCCTGCCGGGAGACGGAAGCCATGCTGGAGGATCTGCTGAAGGCTTTGCTGGATATTGCGCAGGAGAACCTGCATACGATCATGCCGGGCTACACGCATATGCAGAAGGCGCAGCCTGTTACACTGGCCCATCATATGATGGCTTATGTACAGATGTTCCTGCGAGACAGGGACCGGTTCCGCCAGGCATATCGATCAGCGGATGTGATGGTGCTCGGTTCCGGCGCACTGGCCGGCACAACCTATCCGCTGAACCGGGAAAGGGTCGCCGAACTGCTGGGGTTCGGGCAGATCTCGGAGAACAGTCTGGACGGTGTCAGCGACCGGGATTACATGCTGGATTATCTTTCTGCAGCCTCCATCTGTATGATGCATCTGAGCCGGTTTTGTGAGGAACTGATTCTGTGGAATACAAACGAGTTCCGTTTCGTGGAAATGGACGACGGATTTGCGACAGGTTCAAGCATTATGCCACAGAAGAAAAATCCGGATGTGGCGGAACTGATCCGTGGAAAAACCGGAAGAGTCTACGGGCATCTGATTAGCCTGCTGACGGTGATGAAGGGCCTTCCGCTGGCATATAACAAGGATATGCAGGAAGACAAGGAAGCCTTTTTTGATGTGCGCGATACCCTGGTGAAGGGTCTGACCGTATTTACCGCGATGCTGAAGACCGTGACATTTCGCAAAGAAATAATGGAACGCGGCGCGTCGGGAGGCTTCACCAACGCGACTGACTGTGCGGACTACCTGGTCAAAAAAGGCGTAACTTTCCGGGACGCTCATAAAGTGGTTGGTGAACTGGTGGCACACTGCCTGAATGAGGACAAGGCCCTGCTGGATCTTTCACTGGAGGAATTGAAGCAGTTCCATCCCGCTTTCGAGCAGGATGTGTTTGATGATCTGAGCATGAAGGCCTGCGTCGAAAAGCGCCGGATTCCCGGGGCACCGGCACCGGAGATGGTGCAGCGGGCGATCGACAAGGCAAGGGAAACGCTGGGGAAGCAGGAAACGTCAAACCCTTGAAAAAGAACGCGAAACGCACTATAATACAACCCAATGTTGCTTCAGGAGGGATTCCGCTTTGCAGACGGTGATCGGTTGGATCGGCTCGGTGCTCGGCGTCGTGATGGACTGGTGCTATCACCTCTGCGGGAATTACGGCTGGGCGATCATACTCTTTACACTGCTCTCCAAAGTCATCCTGTCGCCGCTGAGTGTATGGGTTCATCTGAACGGTCTGAAGATGGTGAAGATGATGCCCGAGATTAATATGCTCCATGTGAATCATTACGGAGATAAGGATGCCATCGCGGAAGGCCAGGCGGCGCTGTACAAGCGGGAGAAGTATAATCCGCTGGCAGGGATTATTCCGGTTGTTGTTCAGCTGATTATCCTGCTGGGCCTGGTGGATGTGATCCGCAGGCTGTTGGCTGGAGGCAGCGGGCAGGAACTGATGTTCCTGGGGCTGAACCTCGGACATGTACCTTCCGAGCAGGGCGGAATCACACTGCTGGTGCCGATCATGGCAGCCCTGAGCGCACTGATTATGTGCGTGACGCAAAATATTGCCCAGCCGCTGCAGAGTGAGCAGGGCAAAGTGAACCAGTGGACCACACTGATTATCTCTGTCGGACTGAGCCTCTATCTGGGCTTCTTTGTACCGGCAGGTATCGGCCTGTACTGGATTGCCAGCAACCTTTTTTCCGTTGCTCAGATGTATCTGCTGAACTGGCTGATCCCGCCGGAAAAACATGTGGATTATGAAGCACTGGAAAAGAGCCGGCAAGCGCTGAAGGAGATTGAGGCGCTTGACGGCGGAAAGAAGAAGCTGTTTGACCGGGATCCGAATGCCAAAAGGGAAAAGGCGGACTACAAGCGGTTTTTCTCCGTCCGGAACAAGCATGTGGTTTTCTACAGCGAGAAGAGCGGCTTCTGGAAATATTACAAGGATATTGTCGAGGAACTGTTGAAGCGGTCCAATCTTCGGGTTCACTATATCACCAATGATCCGGACGACCAGATTTTCGAGATCGCGAAAAGGGAACCGCGGATTATTCCGTATTATATCGGGGTAAAGAAACTCATCACCCTGATGATGAAACTGGACGCGGACATGATTATCATGACTACGCCGGACCTGGAGAATTTCCATCTTAAGCGGTCCTATATCCGGAAGGATATCGAATATATCTACACGCCTCATGAATGCATGAGTATGCACCTGGGATTCCGTGAGGATGCCTTTGATCACTTTGATACGCTGCTGATTGCCGGACCGCCCCAGATGGCGGAAATGAAGAAACGGGAAGAAGTGTTTAATCTTCCGAAGAAAAACCTTGTTCCCTGCGGCTATGTGCTGATCGATGACCTGATTGCAGATCAGGAGAAGCGGCCGCCCAAACCGGAAGGGGACCGGAAGCAGATCCTCATTGCCCCAAGCTGGAACGAGGATAACTTGCTGGACTGCTGCGTGAATGAACTGATTACGAGTTTGATGGCACCGGACCGGCGGATCATTGTGCGCCCGCACCCGGAATATATGAAGCGATACAAGCCCAGGATGGATGCCCTGATGAAGCAGTGGGAGGGGAAGACAGGCGAGGGCCTGATGTTCGAAACGGATTTTTCCAGCAACAGCACCATCTATGAAAGTGACCTCCTGGTAACAGATTGGTCCGCAATTGCCAATGATTATGCATATTCAACACTGCGGCCCGTTCTGTGTATCAATACAAAGGTTAAGATGCAAAACTACAACTGGAAGAAGCTGGGAATAACACCGATTGATTTTACCCAACGGGATCTGATCGGAAAAAGCCTGAACAAAGACCAACTGGATCAGGTAAATGATGTAGCTACTGAGATGCTGGATCATCCGGAGGAATGGAGCGAAAAAATTCTGGAGATCCGGGAAAAAAATCTCTACAATATCGGTCATTGCGGCCAGGCGGCTGCGGAGTATATTATCAGCCGGCTGACAGAGCGGCAGACGAAAGCATAAAAGGAGCGGGGAATCATGAAAAAAACACTGAAGAAAAGCGGGATTATTGTATTGCTGGCGGTTTACCTGATCATCTTTACCACGCCGGCAGCACATGCATATATTGATCCTTCAGCCACAACCTACCTGATCCAGGCAATCGCCGGCATCGTCATTGCCGTCGGTTCCGTTGGGATCATCTTCTGGCGTCGGACGAAGAGGAAACTGAAGGACAAGGTCGGTATTGATTTTGACAAAAACAAGGAAACAGAAGAAGCGGTTGTGGCTGTCAAAACGGATGACGAACAGAAATAAGCTCCCTGCCTATTCGGATAACAGCATCAGGATTGCCTGAGCACAGCCGCCGTGGTCCAGGTCGGAGACGACCCGGCCTGCGGCGGTTTTTACATGTTCTTCAGCGTTACCCATAGCAACACCCAAGCCGGCGGTCTGAAACATGGGAATATCATTATCCGCATCGCCCAGCGCGATGATCTTTTCAGAGGGAACGCCCAGTTCATTACCCAGGATCAGCAGCCCGGAACCTTTATCGACTCCGCGTGCTGAACATTCCAGCGAACTGGTTTCAGCGTAGATTCTGTTGATTTGCAGGGAGGAAAGCTGAGCATTGGTACGGAGCCTTTCCTCAGGAACCGCATGGTAGAGGTTGATTTTCAGGATCTCCTCCCGGCAGGAGGACGCGAAAGCAAAGATGTCCGGGACGGTTATCATGGATTTTTCGTACAACGAACGGTAGATCTCCATATGATAGCGTTCAAGATGTTCCATCTGGGAAGCCTGGAGCACGGCTCTATCCGGAAGGATGATCTGGAGCATGGCATCTTTTGTACGGGCCAGAGAGAACACGGCATCCGCCAGATCACGGGGAAAACCGCGCAGTGCGAAGGATTTCTTTTGATGAGCATCATAGATCCCTGCACCGCTTGCAAAGACTGCGTAGCGCACTTCCGGTATCAGCGCAAAGAGGGTAGTCAGTTCACTTACAGCCCTTCCGGTATCAAAGACAACACTCTTTCCGGCAGCACAAACCTTCCGGATAGCCGGCAGGGTTTCCGGTGCGACTTCTTTTCGGCTGTTGAGCAGGGTGCCGTCAATATCAAGTGCGATCAGTTCAAAGCTCATAAATAGTCCCTTCCATGATGAAGCAGACAGAATCCGCTCGCGTCAATTCTGATGAAGTTTAGCACACAGAGCCTTATCTGTCCACTGATCGGGCACTTTTACCGTCGAGAAAAATAGAGAAAAATAGGGCTGGACAAACTATATTCGCTTTGTTATAATACCGTTTGCTGGTTGTGCCGATGTGGCTCAGTTGGTAGAGCAGCCGATTCGTAATCAGCAGGTCAGGGGTTCGAGTCCCCTCATCGGGCCGCGGGTTCGAATCCCGCCACTTCGACCAGAAAGACCTCGGAAGATCAAAGCTTCCGGGGTTTTTCTTATGCGATTGCCACATTTTATTCCACAACTTAATTTTTTATGACAGAAGTGTCAATTTCTTGTTTCTTCATCCGTAATGCTCCTGATATATGCAGACATGCGGTCTGCAGCATCCCGCCTCATGGGATCCGTTGTATGCCCGTACCGATCCAAAGTAAAAGCAGTTGTGGAGTGTCCGAGTTGGGATGATATCGTTTTAATATTTGCCCCTGTCTGTAGGGATAGTGTCGCATATGTGTGCCGCAAATCATGAAACCGCATCTCCGGTTTTCCGATTTGTGCCGCGATTGCCTTAAAATGATGATAAAGTGTCATGCATGAAATATTATGCCCGTTTTTGTCTACGAACACGAGATGATGATCGTTGTGCCAGTTTGTACCGGGGGTGTTTTTTATGGCTATCTGTTCATCATGGATTTTTTGCAGAATCGTCATTACTTCAGGAGCGGGTTGAATATAGCGTGATTTACTGTTTTTCAGATCAGTGAAATAGTACTCACCTCGATTTTTTCGAGAACGCTGAAGCTGACGATATAAAAAAATGGTTTGACTGTCAAATGAGATGCTATCCCAGGACAAACCAAGAATTTCCCCTTGCCGCATTCCGGTAAAAAGGTCAACATAGTATACGTTTTCAAATGTGTCGCCTTTGATTGCTTCCAGAAAACGTGGAATTTCGTCGCCTTGAAGGGGATGCATTTCTGCCTGTTTCACTCTCGGCAGCACACAAGCATTAGAGACATTTTTCGGGATGAGATTAATCAGGACAGCCCTTTCCAATGCTTCGTGCAAAACACCATGTAAATTCTTTAACGATTTTGCCGACATACCCTCTTTTATCATCCGGTTATAGAACATCTGGATATGCTCCGCTTTTAAGTCGCATAAAGCTATTTTTCCAAGTACCGGCGTTATGTGTTGTTCAACATCGATTTTGTATCGTGAAAGGGTATTTTCCTTCACATTAGTATAGGAAGTTATCCATTGATTAAGCCAATCGGATAGTAGTATATCGGACATACTATTAAGCAAATCAAGGTCAGATTGTAGTGTAAGAGCAGAGATTTTTTTTCGAACTTCATTGGGAGTTTTTCCATAAACATAGTGTCGTTTCCCTTGGATTAACACACTGCCTTCCCAGCAGTGAAGTCCACGTTTGCGAATATTACCGTCGCTATTTTGCCTTTTCATTGTTGCCACGCCCTTTCCGTGGCATTAACAGCATTTAGTTTTCAAGGTGCGTATATTGCTTTTTCGACTTTTTATTCTTCTATACCTGTGTGTTCAAAAAATTAAATAAATATAAATGTAGAAAGAGTATTCCTGGAACACAACTATACAGTTGACCAGGTGCTATGTATGCTGTGCCGGAGCAGATTGTCTTTTCTTCCAGTAATAGAAACTGCTACGGCGAATACCCATTTCCTTGCACAGAAGCTTCACAGGAAACTTCCCGCTGAGTTCAAGGATTACTTGGTATTCTTGCTGCTTAACGGAATAAAGACCTTCTCCGCACCATCTCCCTTCACCTCGTAGCCTTTTTTTAGCCGCGCTTCCCGGATCTTGGATCTGACAAGTTCAAGAATAAGCTCTTCCTTGGTCATGGATTCATATTTTTCCAACGCAAGTTCCGGTTTGACTGTTTTAGATGATACTTCATTCCTGATTATACCGCTGCACCTTTTCTTTGGTTGCAATCCGAGGGCCTTGCGGTACATCCGCATATAGCTCCTGGCTGTTTGTTCGCTGATTCCGTATTCATTGGCGGCTTGATACCGCTTCAGTTCATTTTCGTAAATACGTTTCCCGATGGCTAGTCTTTTTTCTGGTGTGTACTTCATAAGCAAGCCTCCTGTTCACTGTCTGGATTGCTATTGTCTGATTCTCTGTTTATGTGTGTTCAGTATACAACAAAGTTACGTTAAATTTCTACCCCTTATGTGTCCAGTTTGTGCTTATCATTTCAAACGCATATTAAAATTAATTTTTGTTAAAATACCGTCTATATGTTGAATTTCCTATGTTTCCAACTTCACTTCTTGTGTTATACATACAAAAAATATTTTTATAAAATAATAAAACGGGCTCCTTGTAAAAAAATGGGGGTAAATATTCTAAAATTTTTATGGTGAATATCGCGAGTTCACCAACAAAGGGATAATCCAATCCCTGGAAAGTTAATGCCATCCCTGAAGAGCTCACAGGGAAGGTTGCAGCAAAAGGCGGAGGGAACAGTATGGACTTCGATCCCAAGATGGTAATTGTACAAGCTTTAGGAGCCATGATTAATGAGGCTGTTGAAAAAAAGTTCCGCGAACTCGTAAATAGCCTTGGAAGAGAAAATGGTCCTATTGGGGGAACTTCAGCAGTATATACACCGGAGCAAGTGGCGGAGATTATGAAAATCTCTGTCGATACTGTTCGCAGTAAGTACTGCAAAGACGATCCGACGTTCCCTGTCCGCAGGGCCGGGAGAAAGTATTTAATCCCGGTTGACGCATTCTGGAAATGGTTTAACAAAGAAAACTGATTTGGAGGGAAAAGAAAATGGTCGACACTAGGAAGCCTACACACACTCGAAAGAGAAATCACGCCGGTAATATTCGTAAGCGGGGAAATAGTTTTGAAGGATCTGTGATGGTCGGCGGCCGGAGAATTACGTTTACGGCAAAAAGTGAAGCTGAGGCAAAAACCAGAATAACTCAGATTGTTCAGACTGCCAAAACTTCATTTGGACTGAACGGAAACTATAAGCTCTCTGCTGCGACAGTTCAGGAACTCGCTAAAGAATGGCTGGGCACTCTGTCTGATCTTGCGAGTCGCACCAGAGGCGGTTATGAGCGGGACATGTACAATTACATTCTGCCTGCATTTTCTACCCGCCTTATGTCCTCTATTACCACAGCGGATGTCCAAAAATTCGTTGAAGAACTCAAGCAGGAAATCGGACCCAAGACGATCAAAAACATAGTTTCTGTATTCAGCACTTTCCTGGGCTATGGAGTTCGCAATAATCTTTTCCTCGTTAATCCTGCAGATGGAGTGAAGCTGCCCAAAGCTCATAATAGAGCTGGCGGAGATCCGGATTTGTCTGGACAGGTCATGGGTGACGATTATATTTTCTTTGTAAATCTTTTACAAAGAGAAAGAGATCCCTATAAAGATGTATATTATTTCGGAATAAACACTGCGATGCGGCATTGTGAAATGATCGGACTAACGTGGGACAGAGTAAATTTTGAAAATCACAGTATCAGAATTGACAGACAGTACATGCTGGACCGGGAGACTGGGAAATACATCTTTGCACCTGTAAAGTACAAATACGCGCGAACAATCTATGGATTCTCTCAGAAGGTTTTCGATCGTTTACGGATGATTAAAGACGAACAGGATAAAAAAATAGAATCCGGGAAATTGAAAAATGATATAGGATTTGTTTTTCTTGGGAACGATGATACTCATATAAAGAGTACCACATTAAATGAAAAATTCCGTGAGTTCATAAGTTTGCATCCGGAATTTCCTCAAAATATGCGGATTCATGATCTTCGAGGGAGTTTTGCTACCCACGCCTTTGAGATCGGTGTTCCAGCAAAGGTCGTATCTTTTATCCTGGGTCATAGGAACGTTGAGTTTACGATAAACCACTACATGACGGCTTCTATGCGGGCTCAGCTGACATCTGCACAAATGCAGGATGACGATCTGGACAAGTTCAGAGACATGCTGGACCGAGAAGACATTAAGGCGAAGATGAAAGATGTAATTATGGAAAGGAGTAAAAACTATGAGAACGAATCCCTGTGAGAAGTGCCTGGAAATGCTGCGCGCCGACAAGAATACTTTGGGCTGTGGAAAAAAACGGCTTGAAATGCGTAGATTATTATACGCGTATCATAATCCGGAGCCTTCTGATGTCAGTCGGACTACGCGGAACGCCCTGAAAAAAGATCTTCGAGTATTTCAGGAAACAACGGAAGAATGCCTTCTTTGGAAATTGAAGATTAAGTAATTCAAAAACGGTATATATCCAAGAAGCTGCTATTGTTATGGCGGCTTCTTTTTTGTTATGCATGTCACGGGCGATAGTTGCTTACGTCTCTTGCCTGATTAAGCAAGGAAGTAGAAGAAAACCAATAGAAATTTTTTTGTATAAGAGAAAAAACTACTATTCAGAGTACGCTTGCCTGTGAAAATAACAAGAATGCCGCAGAAAAGGCTGACAGATTCTCTGCATCTTTGTTAAAAGCAGATTCGGAAAAACAGAATAAGGGATGTTTCATTGATATCGGGATGTGTAACGAACGACCTGGATTTGTATTCATAGATTTTTGTTTTTAACTAACAAGGGGCGTTTCCTTTGGAAAAAAGGAACAAATCTGGAAAAATCAATTTCATTTATATACATAAAAATATGCATAAAAAACGGCAAAAAAAGCAAAACAAATGGCAATGGAAATAGTGAAATATTTCAAAAAACCTTATTTTTCACGTATGGCATTTTTCACTTTCGTAAATGCGCTCTTGTATAATTGGGCTCCCCAAAAGAGAAAAAAACACTATATATAGAATTTCATAAAAGATGAAATGATGAAATTTTAATCCCCCTTAGGGAAATAAGCATGAAATATAACCAAATAGGGGTGAAATGATAGTGAAACAGCTATCAAATGGTATTGAATGCAAATCAAAACCCCGATTTCCGAATTTTATTCATGTCAAATGGGCAAAACAATACAGAGTATGGAAATCTGCTAATAAATATGCAGATTTATGAATATAGATTCGTTCACTTTGCTGTCATTCTTTTTCTCGCGATATTACGTAACCATCCTTTTTAATTGTGTTTTTTGCTTCGGTCGGAATAAAGGTTCTTATGCGTAGAAATGAGCGCTGAGAATGTTTACTGAAAGAACGTTTTCTGATCTATAAAAAAAGTATGATTATATTTGAACAGTCTGACTGTTCAATGAAATATTCCAGGAGGAGAACTGCTATGACGACAAGACAGTATTTGAACCAGTTGAATACCGTAAACAAAAAATTATATCTAAACTTTATGCGAAGAGTCGAACAGTCTGATGATACCTGCCCTACGTTACAGCAAATAAATGAACAGGTTGATTTTCGTGATTTGCTCGAAAAACAGATCGCTGAGGCGATCAGTTCCGTAACACCAAAGCAGATTAGGGCAATATTCGAACTCAGACACATCCAGAATATGCGGTTTTCACGGATTGCAAGAGAATATGGGACTGATATAAAAACAATCAAAATATGGTATCAGGAGGCGTTGCCAATGGTTATAATACCGGAAAATCCGATTGATATCCGGAATTATGAAGATATCTTTCAATGCTAATGCTTTGCTCTCTGAAAATGCGGATCCAATAAAAGATAATAAGAAAAGCGAAGGAAGGCATATGACAGCGGAGAAATACCTGAATCAGGGTATGCAGTTGGAAAAACAGATTTTGATCGCTATGCGAAATCAGGAGGAACTGAAATCTGTCATTCGAAAGATGTGTTCTTCTAAACATCGCGAATTCTACCTTCATGAGGATAGAACCGCTTTTCAACTCGCAATCAGGAGATCAAAGGCAATACTATTCCGTATTAGTGAAATGAAGGAAACAAAAAAAGCCTTGAAGCGTCAGATGATAGCAATTATTAATAGCGTCGAATCTGAAGACTATCAGATGCTTCTTATGAATAAGTATATAAATTATCAATCCATGGAGGATATAGGAATAATAATGAACGTTGATATGACTACGTTGGAACGCTGGTTGCAGGAAGCACTCAAAGTGGTTCGGGTGCCAGATAATGCGATTAGTCTTAAGATAGAGTGTGCTCCGTAAGCACCCCTATTTTCAGGCAACAGCCTGAATAGCGAGTGCAGATAATTGGTTTTCGAACCAGTAGCAAAGAAGGTGAA
>OMYT01000081.1 GCA_900315315.1 uncultured Eubacteriales bacterium
AACAGGAACGGAAGGCGTCGATTATTACAAGATAATAGTCGACGGGATTCTTGTCGGAGGAATTCATAGTGAAATTGATAGCAATACTGTGTCTCTCAGTATGAAACGGCTCTTTGAGTAAAACAAATAAGTGAAAAAAATTTTCTCGTTCTCCGGTATCGGTGCCAGGTGGAAAAATCATCCGTATAAAAAAGTGGAAGGCATCAAATAGTGACCTTACCAGGAACAGGAGTGAATGAAGATGGAAAAAAAAGAACTGACTCTCAACGAACTTGATAACGTAAACGGCGGCCTTATTGTGAAAGATGCAGCGACGAACAAATACTGGGTCACAAAGGACGACGGTGTGGTCGTTTTTCCCGCTCCCAATAAGGCATGTGCGGTCGATCTGGCGAAGGCCCTCAAAGTCGAACCGGAAATCATTACTTTGGAAGAATATAAGAAGCGCTTCGGCCATGAACTGAGCCGGTAAGCTCAGTTGAAACAAATACGTTTTTCGCTTTGCTGCAAAATGACAGGTGAACCGATAACCCGGAAGTTATTCAGATTAAGGGCATCACCTGAGCAGCGCTTCGGTGAGGCCTTTTTTCCTGATTCCACCAACAAAGCCACCCCGATTTTCCGGCAACTGAGCCAGACGACCGTGTGAACGGAATGGTGGCCCGAGCTGTTCACGTCGCCAAGGTGAACCTTGAAAAAAGTAAACCCCTCGGCGGTGATGCCGAAGGGCAAAAAAGGTGGAAGCCCTTGATCTACAAGGGCTTCCAAGTGGTGGTGACAGTTGGACTCGAACCAACGACCCCATCGATGTGAACGATGTGCTCTACCGACTGAGCCATGCCACCACGTTTCGTACTCTCGGCCTACCAGTTCAGTTGGACATTTGGACCAGTTCGTCCTACCGACTGAGCCATGCCACCACGCATCGGTTTGAAGTTCCTACCAAGGTGTCCTACCGACTGAGCCATGCCATCGTGTATATAAATTATGATGGCTATGCAACATATAGTATGATGTTCAAGCCCAAGGCGAAGGTTGGGTTAATGACCGCAGCGAGAATTTTCTGCCAAAAATCCAGAGAATATGCTAAAATCGGGATCGGTAGCCAGTATGGGCTTGCCAAAATATCTTTTGAAATTCTGCACCATTTATTGTTTTGTAATAACTCTTAATCCTGCCTTTTCCCATACCTTGCTTCCAGTGCCTTGAACCAATCCTTGTATTTTCGCCCGTCTTTTTTCATGGCGCAGCACCAGAAATGCACGGTTGCGCTTTCGTCTGAAAAAGGAACGGCGACCCGGCCGGGCTCCGGCACGTAGTGACGGAAGGAAATGTCCGTCTTGAAAGTTGCCATGGAGGAAACGGCGGCAATAGCTTTGATTGCGGAGTTGTCTTTCTGCAGGTAAATCCTGGCATGGGGCATCTCCGCTTTCTTTATGTCTTCCCATATGCCGACATTGGAAACCTGGAGAAATTCTGTCCCGTCCATCTCCGCGAAGGTGACGGATTTCCGGGAGGCCAGCGGATGCGATTCCGGAAGGCTGACATAAAGATGTTCCGATCCGCAGGGGCAGGCATATATTTCGTCATCCGCAGGGGCTTCCCGCAAAATGATCAGCTGAAAGATCCCCTGTTTCAGCATGGGGATCAGTTCTCCTTCTTTCCGCAACTCTGTTGAAACCGTGCGGTCTTCATATTCGGAAGACAGCATCGGAGACAGATCCATAAGCGGTCCGGGCGCACAGGAACCGACGGCGATGGTCCTTCTGCTCCGGTCCAGAGCCCGGACCCGGGCGATCATTGCTTCCTGCTCATTCAGCACCTGCCTGGCGCATTCCGCTGCCAGGATTCCGTTTTCGTTCAGCAGCAGCCTGTTTTTGCTGCGTTCAAAAAGAGGAACGCCAAAGTCTTCCTCGAGTTTCCGCATGGAACGGGATAGGGCGGGTTGAGAGGTCATCAGGTGTTCCGCCGCCGCAGAAAGCGTTTTATAATCATGAAAAGCAACCAGTTGTTCCAGCAAGGATGTCCCGATCATTTCAACCCCTCCTCAGTATCCACTTTTGATATAGCAGAATTCGATATCGGCATTGTACATTCCTGCAAAAAACTGTTAAGGTTTATACGGAAACAGGAAGCTGGTTCCGATGAAAAAGAGGAGGAAGACAAAAATGATGAACTGGATGAATAACAATAACGTCCCGGTGATGAATATGGCGGCCCGGATGGCGGAAGACGTCGGAGCTCCCGAATTGCGGAATCCCCTGGCCGGTGGTATGCGTGCGAAAGGATTTTTCAGCCGGCTGTTCGGTAAAAGAAAGTAAGCTGTACGGATAACAGGAATCAGCCGGAACGCGGGACAGGGAGGAAAGAGGATGCGTTTTCTGAACAGGATCATCGAACCGAAGCAGCGCCTGGCAGACAACCGGAAGATCTTTACCAACGCCATGCTGAAGGCGATGATCGTCCCGCTGCTGATCGAGCAGCTGCTGCAGATGGTGGTTGGCCTGGCTGATACGATGATGGTCAGTTACGCCGGGGAGGCGGTCGTAGCCGGCGTGGGCCTGGACACGATGATCTATACGATCTTCATCTATCTTTTCACCGCCGTTTCCGCGGGCGGCTCGGTCGTGGTGGCACAGTATATCGGCAGCAGAGACCGGGAGAACGGCGACCTGGCCGCATCCCAGATTTTTCATCTTGCCGGGGTGCTGTCGCTGGTCTGCATGTGCCTGATGCTCCTCTTCGGTTCCGGCCTGCTGCATCTGATGTATCCCGAAACGGAGCCAGCGACAATGGCCGCCTGTGAGACCTATATGTGGATCGTATCCATCTCTTTCCCGGCCAACGCGGTCTACAATGCCGGTTCGGCGATTTACCGGACCATGGGCAGGACCGCGGTGACCATGAAGGTTTCCCTGGCTGCCAATATCGTCAACGTCATCGGCAACGCCGTCGGTATCTTTGTCCTGCATGCCGGTGCGGCGGGCGTCGCCTGGCCGACCACAATTTCCTGGTATGTGTCGGCGGCCGTCATGACCCGGCTGTGCTTCCGCAAAGACCGGGAGGTACGGATCAGGTGGAAGCATGTGCTGCGCCTGAACGGCAGCATGGCAAAGCGCATTCTCGGGGTCGCCATTCCGAACTCCGTGGAAAATACGCTCTTCCAGGCGGCCAAAGTGGTGCTTGGCATGCTGGTGGCCACCTTCGGCACGTCCCAGATCGCCGCGAATACGACAGGCCAGACCTTCTGGTCCCTGGCGGCCTGCATGGGCATCTCGATGGGTACGGTATTCATCACGGTGGTCGGGCAGTGTGTCGGCGCAGGCGATACGGAAGCGGCGGAATGGTATATGCGCAAGCTCACGCGGCTGTCCGTCGTTCTAGCCCTGGCATGGAATGTCGTCGTCATGCTGTTGACGCCGGTCCTGCTGCCATTGTATGATCTGGGTACAGAGATAAAACGTCTGATCCTGATCATCGTCGCGATTCATAACCTGTTTTCCGCCACGGTCCAGCCCTTCTCCGGGCCGCTGTCCTCGGGCCTGCGGGCCGCGGGGGACGTGAAATTCACCATGTGGGCGTCCATTTTCGCGACGGTGGTCTGCCGGACGCTGCTGTCCTATATCCTGGCGCTGTGGATGGGCATGGGTGTCATCGGCATCGCGCTGGCTATGATACTGGACTGGTGCATCAAAGCGGTGCTGGACATCTGGCGCTTCCGCAGCGGAAAATGGAAGAATAAAAAAGTGATCTGAAGGGAGAAACCGGAATATGGCCATTACGGTAAACCTGTGCTATACGGGCAGAAACGGGAACGCCCGGAAGTTTGCCGAAGAGATGACGGCCGGCGGAACGGTGGCCGCAATCCGGGCGGAAGCCGGAAACCTGCGGTACGAGTATTACCAGTCGCTGGACGATCCGGAAACGGTCCTGCTGGTTGACAGCTGGGAAAACCAGGAAGCGATTGATGTCCACCACGCGTCCCCGATGATGGCCACAATCGCGGCGCTGCGGGAGAAGTACGATCTGCACATGACCGTGGAAAGATATACCGATGCGGAAACGCCGGAAACCGAAAACCGGTTTATCAGGAAATAAACAGACAGGAGGGATATACATGGAACTGATGGACATTATCAGAAACCGACGCTCTATTCGGAAGTACACAGAACAAAAAATCGAGAAGGGGAAACTTGAGACGATCGTCGAAGCAGGTCTGTTTGCACCGAATCCGGGCGGACGCCAGGGAACGAGGATCCTGCTGCTGGATGACGCGGAAATGATCGAAAAGATCGGGATCGTAAACGCAAACTGTGAAAACCGTAACTGGGATATCGGTGTATCCAAGGATCAACCGTCCATAATTGATGACAAAAGCATCAAAAGCGGTTTCTATGGATGTCAGGCATTAGCAATGATCTGCATACAACGTGCCCGGAAGGACCAGGTAAACCAGATCGGGGCCGCTTTCTGCTGTGCACAGAACATGGTTCTGGAAGCCTATGATCTGGGCGTTTCCAGCGTGATTGTCGGCAGGGCGGAAGCGACCTTCGTTCAGCCGGGTATGCAGGAACTGCTGGATGGCTGGGGACTGGATCCTGATTATATGCCCATCGTGTTTGTCTGTCTGGGATATATCAACGGGGGTTACCCGAAAATCAAAGCGCGCAACGAAGGCAGATCCATTTTTATCGAAGAACGGAAATGAGGAGGTCAACCATGGAGAAGATTCAACTGAACAACGGACTGAAATGCCCGGTGATTGGGATCGGAACATTCATGCTGGCTCCTGCGGACGCGCAGAACAGCGTACGGGAAGCCCTGAAGATGGGTTACCGGCTGGTGGATACCGCGAACGCCTATGTGAATGAACGGGCTGTCGGACGCGGTATGCGGGAGAGCGGTGTGCCCCGGGAAGAGATCTTCCTGTCCACAAAGCTCTGGGCATCTGAGTATGAGAACGAAAACGCAGTGGATGAGACGCTGGAGCGCCTTGGCGTTGAGTATGTGGATCTGCTGTATATCCACCAGCCCGCAGGCAACTGGCTGGCCGGATACCGTCAGTTGGAAAAGGCATACAGGAACGGGAAAGCGAAAGCAATCGGCATCAGCAACTTTGAGGGAAAGTACATTGCCGAACTGGAAACAAAATGGGAAATCGCTCCGCAGTTCATCCAGGTGGAAGCCCATCCCTATTTCCCGCAGGATGAGCTGCGCGTCACGCTGGACAAATACGGCATCCGTCTGATGGCCTGGTATCCGCTGGGACACGGCGATAAATCCCTGATTGAAGAACCGGTCTTCAGGCAGATCGGCGAAAAGTACGGGAAGAGCAGTGCCCAGGTCATTCTCCGCTGGCATACGCAGATGGGCTTTGTCGTTATTCCCGGAAGCAGGAACGTGGCCCATATCAGGGACAACCTGGATATTCTGGACTTCACGCTGACAGAGGAAGAAATGGCTGAGATCGCGAAACTGAACAAAGGAAAGCGTTATTATACCCGCACAGACGAGGCACTGGCAGGCTATGCTGCCTGGCAGCCGGTATACGAGGAGGAATAACAGCATGGAATTCACAGGCAGAAAGCCTGTCATAACCCCGGAAGGCGTTTTCATTATCGGTACCTATGACGAAAACGGTGTTCCGAACGCCATGAACGCGGCCTGGGGCATGCAGAGCGATATGGGTGAGATTACCCTGATGCTCGCGAAGCACAAAACCACCGATAATTTTGAGAAGACCGGCGCTTTCACCGTGGCTTTCGGCACGGCGGATACGGTTCTGATCTCCGATTATTTCGGCGTGGAAACCGGAAACAAGGTCAATAAGATCGAAAAGGCCGGCTGCCACGTCCAAAAAAGTGCGCATGTAAACGCGCCGATTATCGAGGAGTACCCGCTGACGCTTGAGTGTAAAGTGAAGTCATGGGATACAGAGACGGGTTACCTGATCGGGGAAATCGTGTCTTCCCAGGCGGACGAGAGCATCCTGACTGACGGGAAGGTGGATCTGGGAAAGCTGAAGCCGATTATTTTCGATCCGTCCTTCAACGTATACCGCGTTGTCGGGGAAGCTGTAGGAAACGCCTTCGGGGACGGACTGAAACTGAAATGACATGCTGATAGAACAATTGATGAAAGGGAGGACCGCAAAATGAAAGTATTGATGATCAACGGCAGTCCGGACGGCAAGGGCTGTATCCACACCGCGCTGATACTGGCGGCGGAAGTGCTGAACAAAGAGGGCATCGAAACCGAGGAGATCCATGTGGGCAACAAGGATATCCGGGGCTGTATTGCCTGCCGCCGGTGCAAGGATACAGGGAAATGCATATTTGATGACCTTGTGAACGAAACGGCTCCGAAACTCGCGGAAGCAGACGGGATCATCATCGGATCTCCCGTATATTACAGCATGCCTAACGGAACGGTGCTTTCCTTTATGCAGCGACTTTTCTACAGCTGCGGCTTTGATCTGCATATGAAGGTCGGCGCTTCCGTGGTCTCATGCAGGCGCGGCGGAAACAGCGCTACCTTCGAGGTTATGAATCAGTTCTTCGGCATCAATGGAATGCCGACTGTACCAAGCACCTACTGGAATGACGTACACGGATATAAAGGCGAGGATGTCCTGAAAGACCTGGAAGGCTGTGAAACGATCCGGAACATGGCTACCAATATGGCGTTTATGATCAAATCCATTCAAGCCGGGAAGGAACAGTTCGGCAAACCAGATGTGAAGCATACTCAGTTCTTCAACTTTATCAGATAAACCGCAGTATTGTGATAGCACTGAAAATCGGAATATAAACTTACAAGTACATGCCTGTAATAATGGTGAATGACAAAGCAAAATGATGGAAAACGAACCTATGAATGCCGAAGAAAAGAAACGTGATCTCTATCTGCGGCAGAAGGAATTGTTGGACACGCTCCTGGAGCATGGCGCGATCAGCCGCGCGCAGTACGACAAGTCGCTCGGAGATCTGACCGTGAAGATGGGCATGGAGCCAAACGGCGAACCAAAAGTTTAACCAAACGGCAAGGCATGTTCACGCTCGTGGTGGCAACGGGTGTGTTGCAACGCTGGCATGTAATGTGCTCCGCCTGTCAGCAAGCGGCAATACACGGCATTATGCGGCAGCAAGCGGATATTTATGCACCCGGGAGGCTATATTAGGCAAAAAGCGGCTGAGTTAGGCATTTTCGATAGGCCTCTCGAATTTGAATTCAAATGCGGCCTTGAGACCGAGGTACAGATGTAAACAGAGCCATCACGCAGGCGCTCCTCCGGGAGCGTCTTTTTTACGTTTTGCATCTGGAAATCTGCGGATCGCTGTGATATACTGGCTTAAGTCATTGATTAAGAATTTAATGAGGTGCTCGGATGCTGCGGAACAATGTGGAACTTGACCTGAAGACACGATTTATAGAAGACGGGATCACTCAGACGGAGATCGCGGAGAAGGTTGGCGTGTCTCTTCCCTATGTCAATCGCATCACTCGGGGCCGAGAACAGATCGTGAATAAGACTTTCATAAAGATCTTGGATGAGCTTGGCTACGATGTGGAGCTGACTTATAAAAGAAAGACAGAAGAGAAAATTGCCCGATAGGAGGTGCGTCGGGGTGCGAGTTCAGAAAAATCTAAAATCCAAAATACTCTCCCTGATTGCAACCGTCATTTGCCTCACCATAGCATTATCGATGCCCGGTATTCTACCAGGATGCCGATACGGGCGAGATCGTTGGCATTGGCGTAGATTTAATGCGGGCCGTTGCGGAGAATGCTGGGTACGACGTATCATTTATTTGCGTTGAAGAACCGACTCTGAAAGAAGCCTTGGATAATGAGGC
>OMYT01000091.1 GCA_900315315.1 uncultured Eubacteriales bacterium
GAATGCTTTCCATGCCCTGTTCCGAAAATACGGAATTCCAGATCCGAAAACAGGGAATAATTTTTCCGATTTTGCGGAAAACCTATTGACGAAACACAATTACGGGCGCGATCTGTTCCAGCTGATCAAGAATACGCTGACTGCTGATATCCCCGCCGTGGAGAATGCAGTCACATCCCTGAAGAGCTTCCGTCACTTCAGGACGAAGAAGGTCATGGGTATCTGAAATGATGCCGACTTTCATGTTATGCTTCACCTCCGGCGAGAAAACGCTGAATATCGTCAAGTTTCTTTTCGGCTTCCCGAATGCCGATCTGGTAGACTCTTTCCAGTTCATCCGGGTTCTTTTCCGTATGACCGATCTGCAGGGACTGCGGGGCCGGATAACAAGGGATTCCCCGGAAGCTTCACGCCCGTCAATTTCATCCATCTGATGGTTATACATCTGGTGACGGACAGTCATGGCATCAGTAATGCGAGGATACTTCCCACCATCCGGATTTATTTGATCCCTTTCTGACGATCTTCCCCTCTTTTTTCAATTCAGCCAGAACACGCTCAACTTGTCTGGGAGACAAATTCATTGCTTCCGCCATGCTTTTCGCTGTCGAATGTGGTTGTTTCTTCAGAATTTTAATTACTATATCCCGGTTTATTCCGACATCACCGACAGCTTTTCTTCCGACATTTTTACCGTCATTTGTCGGAATAAATGCTTTTTGATTCTGTATAATCTCTGCCAGCGCATCCCGGATCACTTCCAACATAAATATCACAAAAGGCGTGCATTCATTGAGACTGTTTGATTCATTCAGCGCTTTATAATACCCTTCCTGTTTCTCCTGAATCAGCGTTTCAATCGGCAACCACAGGAATATCGGTTTCCACCGCTGCAGAATCAGTGAATGCCACAAGCGTCCCGTCCGGCCATTCCCATCCGAAAACGGATGTATGAATTCAAATTCATAATGGAACACACAGGATTTGATAAGTGGATGCATACTGGTCGTCCGCAGCCAGTCAAACAGCTGCGCCATCACTTCCGGAACAAACTTTGCAGGAGTTCCGGCATGAACCAGCTGATCGCCATGGAATACCCCGACGTTTCCGCTGCGGAAGCAACCTGCTTCCGGCACCAGTTTCTTCATCATATACCGATGGACCGTAAGCAGGTCCTCCATCGAATACGGATCATATGAACTCATATGTTCATATGCTTCATATGCATTTTTGACTTCCTGGATGTCTTTGGGCGATCCCAGTATCCTTTTTCCGTCAATAACCGCTGTCACCTGATCCAGCGATAATGTATTCTGCTCAATTACAAGTGAAGAATATATACTGCGAACACGTGATTCTCTGCGGAGCTTTGGATCCGGTGACATTGTTGAATCAACCATAATTGCTCCGATTGATTCTCCAATCTCCATAGCCAAAGACATGATTTCTTCTGTCAAATGGAACGGAGGTTTATAGTCTGCCACTGTAATCCCACCTTTCAATCAGGATCCTTATCAATATAGCAAGTTCAAACAATTATGTCAGCAATCATCTTGTAACTGCATTTGAGATTTCTTCATCAATAATTCTTTGACGAATAGAATCGATCATTTGAATTATTAGGTTTTTATGTTCTAGGTATTGCATTCCAGTAAATAGCGGAAGCAATGATTGTAGGAAATCAATCCAACCAGAGTATACCGGCACAAAGCTGCCAAAGGCAGACCAAGAGTTTGGCAGAATATCCAGTTTCCTGAATGCTTCAAAGTTTGGATTGTAATGAATGAATGCTTCTATGCTTTTTCTTCTAAGGCTCTCCGATGATTCCGTCAGTGCTTCAAAAAGACAATCCATTCGGGTACTGTCAAAAGCATTGTCCGATATATAATGCAAAACCCATGTTTCTTGTTTTTCACAAATACTTTCCTGTTTTTTCGGAGCAACTAACAAATGCTTGATAACATGGGAAACAACGGAGTACGGACACTTTGCGCATCGTATTGCTTCATTTGTAATCGAATCCAGGATTTCAGTATAATTACTCAATTGATATATGACACTGTATTTTGTATCAACTTCATTCAGTGCATGGTTTTCTGCTTCTATCAAAATTTCTCTTGCCAGTCGGTTAGGCATAGTTTCGTCAATTTGAAGAAGTTGTAATAACACATCGCCTTCAAGATCTGGATGTCCTTTATAGTGAAGCAGAAAAAAATATATATCCTCCAACAGTTCTAGATGGCCGGTAAACAGTTGAAACACATCCAACCTGTCGCTATGAATGCCGAAAAGCGAATAAAAGTATAGATGTGAAATAAAAGGTGAATAGGATTTTTTAGCCAGAATAATTTGTGAAGCCTTAATAAACACCTGCGAATCCACATTTTTATACTTTTCTAGGAAAGCAATGTCCCGGAAAGATGATCTCTCTATATTTTTGTCAGATTCCTCCAACAGATATTCATATAAATGTTGTGTCTGTGCATGATCAATTTGTTCCTCTGGAATCTCATGATAATATGCATATAACCATACATTACGAGCTGAATCATTCTTTGTATTATCTTGTATTAGTTTGTATACATCATATGCCTTTAACCAAGAGAACAATCCGTTCACTGCCACGCATATATCTAAGCTCTCAAATTTCCCACTTGCCATTATTTTGCAAGCAGCTTTTACATATTCCTCGTTATTGTTTTTAAGAGCTTGTAACGCAATTATGATGCCTGTCGTCGTCATATATTCATTTTCAGGAACAGAACAAAAAACATCAAATAACTGCAAAAACCTCTCGAATCGTAAGCCTTCCGGTCTAAGATATGCTTTTATACAATCCTCACGTTCTTTTTGTTTCTTTTCATAGTCATAACCTGCATCAGAATCAGCTCCAACCAGAATGTTGTATGCTTTCATGGTAGGGCTCTGTAGATAAGCTGAAATACTGTCAATTGGTATGTTGAATCGTGTAAACAAAAATGCTACTTTACTAACTATCAGGCAATCCTCAATACTATTTGTATTCATGCTTTCAAGAATAATGCTACATATTTCCGGGGCTTCATTTTTAATTATTTTCTCACTGTCGTTCCCCGATCCGTATCCATAGCTCCCTAGAAGATTTCGTACATATTTCTTCTGTTTCCCTAAAGCTACAATTTTATGAACCTCTTTCCATATTAAGGAGCGATACTTTGTAACCTGCTCTGATTCCTGTAGTAAGATACGATAGATAGTAATTCCTCTTCCTGATCTTGTGCTCGAATACGGTGAAAATTCTAGCCGGAGAAACTCCTTCGCCAAATCGAGAAAAAGGATAACAAAACATTCATTGTTCCAATTGTCAGAATGCTCGTATAGTTTTGTAAAAAAACGAATCTGTGTGTAATAGCCATAACGATTAGAATCCTTTTGTATACAAAAAGCATTAACAGATGCATGGTAAAACTGCATATACATATCTGGTCGTTTACTATAGTACAAGAAAAACAAGTCCAGTGCGGCATCCAGGTCCGAATAATTATCTGCATATCCGCTTAGAATTGAAATGATATCATCCCTAATATCCTGATGATTCTTCCCTGTTTCAGTATCAATTCTATCCGCTGTGATTTCTACCGGATCGATACAATCGATCTTTTCTTTCAGTATTGATAAAGCTTCTACAGGGTTAACAGGATAGAAGGAATTGAAGAAAGCCCAGAACCGCTGTGGGTCACTTCCCTTAAGTTGATTCCATTCCTTCCTTACTTCTGATGTAACATAGTTATTTATATCCTCAGATTGGAACAGGTTAGTCAATGTATTGACTGCAAATATAGTCTTTTCTTTGTTATGAAAAAACCACGTTCCTATCATCTCTGACAGAGGGAAAGCTTTCTTGTCACAAAATACATGTTTCAGAATGAAATTCGCAAAAACCTGTTCGGAAAAACAAACTGCCTTATCATGGTAAATATCTACTACTTCCAAATTCGAAAGATGATATAGTGAATCAATGAATTCATCCCTGGAAATCCCCTTTCTTTCCAGCAATGTAACAACAGGCCCTATATAATCCAGATGGAAAGAATTCATGAATGCCGCAACTCCTGCTGTAATCAGCAAACTACTATCTTTATCCAATTCTATGGATTGCATAAGTGGACCATAGTATTCTTCATATAACCTTCCAGCATCATTAATCGAGTCTAATCGGTTTGTACTTACCGCTATTTTCCCTGCAAACATGGCTATTCTTGCATTCCCCTCTGCAATAATAGCAATACGTTCCAAATAATCCTCGTTTTGTATCCCGTAATGATCTTTTACAAGTTCTTTGATCTCATCATCTTTAAACTTTTCAAGTGTCACTTCTGTGAACTGTATTGAATCAGCCAGTTCACGTTTTACTCTGTTAACCGCATAATCCCGCACTGTTATAAGCAGCTTAAAAGTTGACTGATCCCGTTTGCGGTTTATTAAATCTATAAGCAGATGAAATCCAGATAATTGGTTTGCATCATCAACCATTATAAAATAATGGTTTGGTTGATCAAAATACAAACTCAAATCGTTAAACAGCTCGAGTTGACGACTGTGGATACAGTAAAGTAGTTCACCGGTATCCTTTGTGTGTTTTTCCGCATACTCCAGCGCAAATCGTGTTTTTCCTACACCCGCAGCACCTTTGATAACTACAACATCACATTCAGAAAACGCTTCAGTTAATCTGTCCCATTCATCCTTGCGAAACAGAAAAGCTGTTTCCAATGTCGCAGCCAATGTATTTGAATCATACTGCTTAATGAATTCTTCCGCTGTTTGAATCTGTTCAGTATCAATCGTTAAACCCAAGTGTTCTTTTGCAAGTATCTTATATTTCCAAAATAGATCATCAGCCAGTTTGTCTATTCCAATAAGGGTGAGAAGTATATTGTGGTCACTACATAGATCTTTTAGCTTTTTTTCATCTGCTGGTATGATATTCGAGGATGTATGACAATACACTATTTCCTCAATAAGTTCAGCAGGAATCCCTGTTTTCTTTTCATCAAGGCACTTTTCTAAGTCAGATTGTATTTTTGTTACTATTTTTTCCGTGGTTGTTGTATATTCCGCAAATATGTATTTGCCATTTTTCTTAATAAAATATGTGTCCGGTGTTCCCTTTGTTGTTTTTTCCGATCCGGCCAGGGTACCTAATGAAACAAGATTTGGATATCCGATCCGGGACAAGTAATCATCACATAGTATCTGAAAACTAGCTGGATTCAGTTGACGAATGCGATCCTTGATTACAGTAATAGTTGCCATTTTTCACTCTCCACCCACAGATAAATCTGATGAGTCACATTCTTTGCAACACCGGTCTACAGTTATAAACTGTCGCTGAAAAAATCAGTATCTATCCGTTTGACTTCATATGTCTGCTCTACGGAAACGCCCAAATTATTTTTTATCATCAGCCGCATCAGCGCCTCCCCATCAATCAGCACAATGTTTGACTGATGAAGATTATCCGCATATTGCCTAGCCTCTTTACTGAATTTGGCGGTCGTAATAAACAATCCTCTTGTCGCTTTTTCTCCCTGTAAAGCACCAGCAAACTTCTGTATTTCAGGGCGTCCTACAGTACTGTCCAACGCCCACTGTTTTGCCTGGATGTAAATCGAACTGAAGCCAAGCTGATCCTCTTTAATGATCCCATCAATTCCACCGTCGCCAGATAGCTTTGTAACCACACCCGCATTATCAATGCCGCTTCCGTACCCCATCTGAAGAAGCAGTTTGACAACAAGTTTTTCAAAATCACCGGGATCCAGTTTCATAACCTCTGTCATCAATTCATCTGCCAAAGATGCATTCACTTTCTTAAATGCATCATCCAGGATTTCCATTGGCGTTTTTTCTTCTTCTGGCTCCTCAGGTTTTTCCGGAGATGACACAGTATGGAACGCAAGGAAAGAAGGGTATTTTTCCAGATACTTTAAATCAATCTTTTCTCCGGAAGCCAATACTTTCTTTCCCTCGTCTGTAATACAGTAATGTCCCTTAGACGGCGTGCTAATCAATCCAGCCCGATCCAAATATGTTCTTGCCCACGCAACACGATTTGCGAATGTCGACTGACGTTTACTGGGCAACAGTTCAGCCAGATCTTCATCTGATATTTTCATATCAGATGCAATAAATTCCCTGACTTCTTTGGAACTGTGTATTTCTCCATCCGCCACTGCTTTCAAAAAAGTTCCGAAAAACTCAAAAAACTTTGGTACTGCCATCTCTGTTCCCTCTTTTCTCTGAATTATGCCGCTCCAATCCAGCCATATCCCTGAATTGCCATATCAATAAAGTGGTTCATTAGCAGATCGATTTTCGATCTGAACGATGTCTTGTCACACTGAAACCATCAAATTAACGTAATAGGTCAACATTAATGGTATCCAGCAATTCCTGAGTCTTCTTCTGAATGGCAGAAACCCTGCTTCCGCTGTTG
>OMYT01000082.1 GCA_900315315.1 uncultured Eubacteriales bacterium
GATGGTTCTTGATGAATCCGAATCAATTCATCCAAATCAGAATCTCCGTGTTTTAATCGAACCAATTCAATAAACATATTTACCTCTTCAAACTGGAATTTGTCACTCAACAGATAGTGCTCAGGCACTTGAGCCAGCGTTATTGAAACCGGCCATATTCCTCCCCGCAAAATACATGGGCGTAACCAGCAGAGTAGCTTCCTGTACCGCCTTCCGGAACGGTAAGCTGGAATCCTGAACGGCCTTCAAACAACATTACACAGTCTGAACCGCCAAACAGGAAATATCCCAGCTCATCTCCCTTTGTTACCTTTGCTCCAGGCTTTACATTGTCCAGGAAATTAACGCTTGAAACCTGCCCCATTCCAACCGGGATCACAGCAACCATTCCGTATTCGGTATTGATCAGGACGCATCCCCTTGTCTCTATACTCTGCCAGGAAAGGGAATTCGATTCCAGAACATATAACCCGCTCTGATGCGTTCTGAATTTTAGTAACATTCCGTCCTGTTTCCGTTACGGGCGGTCCGGGGAACCGTCCGCACCCCCGTTCCTTCCCTTCTTTTTTCGGATTGCGAACAGGCCGCCGGTAATCAGCAGGCAAACCGTTCCCAGAAGGATCAGCGCGATCCACAGGACAGGCTGGCCGCTGTCACCGGTCTTCGGAACAACGGTCGGGGCAGCTGTCGGTTCCGGTTCCTTAGTGCCGCCGAGATAAACCGTAAACTCATTGTTAAACGTGGCGGTCTCATCGTTGATTCCGATCCCTTTGATCACGACGCGAATCTTCTCATGTTTATCTGCATCCACCATGGAAGAAAGCGGCACAGTGATCGTCTGCGTCTTGCCGGCGGAGATGGTTTCCTGGTCATGGGGAAGGTTGTAGTTCCTGGCAATTGCGGAGTCATCTTCATACACCGTGCAATACAGGCGAATCGCTTGATTGTTATTGTAATAATTGTGGATCGTGATCTCCAGCATCTCTTCGCCGTAATAATCGTCATAAACCCGGTGGCTCACGTCGATGTCATGCACGTTTAATGTAAAATTCACCGGTTTCGGTGCTTCCACTTCAGTGGCATACAGGAGGATGTCCTCATCCGACGCCGTCTCATCCCCGGCGATACCTGCCGCAAGTATGTTCCTTTGCTCCGGATCCATGGAGGGAACGCCGGCGGCGGAGGCCATGATCATCGCGGGCATACTCTCCTTTTTCAGCACCATCTTTCCTTTTTCCTCATCAAGGGCATAGTCCAGCCGCTGGACGCCCAGTTTGGACAGTTGCGTATATCTGCTCATTCCGGCAACGCCTGAGCCGCCGGCTGACGCCAGCATCATCGGCGCCGAAAGATCGTGGGCAAACAGAGCAGGATATTCCTGCGCCACCCTGGAGGCATGGATGTAGTTGCTGTACGCGGAAATGCTCTTGACTTTTACCCGCAGCTCATATCTTCCGTGCCAGTTGTTCGGAATCTTGATATTTCCGTTGAAGCCGCCCAGCGCACCGGGAGCCAGCACGTTGTTGACGATCCGGTTCGACTTGTCGCTCCCGTCAGTAACAGCCGTCAGGGTACCGCCGTTGATTTTGTAGTTTTTGTTTTTCTGCCGGATAATCCATTCACTCTGCCGCACGGAATAGACCAGATCCTTGTAGCGGAAGATTGCCGCTTCCCCCTGGGCTGCCACGCTGCCGTCTTTCATGACGATCTTGCTGTCGGCAGGATACAGCAGATTGGCATACAGGGTTTCCACCGTTTCCTTTTCCACACCGTTTTCCATGAGGATCACTTCCATCTCAAAGGAACCGATACCCATATTGCCACTGTTCATGATTGTCAGATCCGCTGCGGCAAATTCGCCCTGGGTCACCACATTGTCCATCAGGGAGATCCCCCGGATATCCGCGACGGTTTTGAGGGTCAGCGGAAAGCTGTACAGGTTAAGGGGGGTGTATTTCGTACAGCCTTCATCTGTTACCTTCGGTCTTGCCTCGACGTAACCGGTACCGTTTCCCGTCAGCATCACGTTGACGGGAACGAAATTCCATTTACGGTTATCCCATACCCAGGTGAAGTTTTGGGGGATGGAGAACTCGGCCATGACGATCCGGTCGGACAGCGCGCCGGTGGCGGCATCATAATACACGCCGGTGATCCGGTATGTATCCGGATCCGTCTCCTTCTCCCGTGGCGCCGTCTCCAGCCAGTACAGATACTGGGACACGCCGATGGTCACGGCCCTGAAATCCGAGGCCGGAATGCTTAGGTCATAGTCGACATAGGTAGCCTCATATTCGACCCCACTCCAGCCGTCCCACTTTCTCGGCGCCAGATAGATTCCCTTCAGGCGGTTTTCCGTCCGCTCGCCGACGGTTTCCTTCTGTGTATAGAAAATGGTCTGGGTATAGCTCTTACTGTCATTCGTCAGGCTTTGAATCATCTCAAAGCTATCGATATCGCCCTGCGCCAGCACGACCGGCCGGCGTTTGTAATTCACCGGCGTATAAACCGTGTCTGGCCTGTCGCCGTATATATACGTGAAATGGCTCATATAGTAGTCGTAAAGAATCAGATAGCTGTCCCCGCTCTCTCCCTCCCTGGGTGTGTCCAGCGCAACAAAGCTCAGCGACGGAAAGTCGGAAGGGTCCGGACTTGTCAGGTTCACATCCCCGTTGCGCATGGCGGAGCGAAGGTTGGCGCGGATATAATCGTTTCCGTAATTGCCTCCCACGGTACAATCCCCGTACATCTCGATCGTCTTTTCCTCCGGCAGGATATAGAAGAGATTGTACTGGCTTTCCTCCACATTCTGATTCTGGCCCTTCAGGGTACCGTAAATCTCCCGTTTCCCGTTCCGCACGATGCAGGATTCGATATGCGGCAGGGTGCACACCGGGGAGATTCCGTTCTGCCAGGTAGGTTTCCAGGGATAGACAAGGCACTTCTGAATGCTGAAATCCGGCAGCTTCACATCCGTCATCGTCATGTAAACAAAAACGATATTCGGTTTGCCGTTATCCAACGTCCCGGGCAGGGGGTTCCCTTCCTCATCGAAACGGCTCGCGCAGGTCAGGATAATATGGATCTGTTCCCCATCGCTGTATATGTCAAAGTCATAGTCTTCATAATCGTCCACGGAAAGGCCATGAGCCCTGAACGATGATACTTCCCAATCCTTAAACAAAGGATCATAAAATGTCGCTGCGTGCTCCAGATCGCACAAATTGAGGCGCCAGGCTCCTTTGACATTGTCAGCCATAAAGCCGTTTTCAATGAAGAAAGCATAAGTCTTTCCTTTGTGTTCCACCGTTTTGATTCCGGCGCCCGCCAGGTTCCGATATGCGACAGCAGCCCTCGCTTTCGGCGTCAGCTGTGAGTAACGTTCCGGCTCGAGCTGTACGGTATCCGGTTCCTGTCCGGATGCTTCGTCCGCCTCGGCGTAGGCCATAAGCAGTCGGAAAACATCCCCGAAGCCCTTTTTATCGCTGTTGTATATCTCCAGTTTCGGACTCGTCCACAGGGTCCTCGAATAGGAGATGAAGAAGAGCTGGAATCCGACCGCCACGTTGAACTCTGCGAAAACAGCGACGTGTATCGGTTGGCGAAGCATAAACTGGATAACGATATTCAGCGCGCCGCTGGCGGATACCCAGGCCGAGGCGATGCCTTTGATCCCTACGCCCAGGGAGACCGTCAGCGCCAGCCGGATCTCCACTGTCAGCCCGCCGAAATCAAACTGGAAATCTCTGAAGCTGTGGTCCTTGTTCATCAGCACCTTGACCTGCAAGCCTGTGCCGAAACCGACGGACGCGCTGAAGTTTACGTTGGCGTATAAGGGCACCGGTCCGATGGTAAAGGGTTTTGTTAAGTCAAAGGAAAAAAGGAAGGTCAGGCCTGCCGTGCCCGAGGCGTTCCAGTAGGTCGTATGATCGTCCGGATCATCCTTTTCCCATTTGCCCGACAGCATGAGGTACCATCCCAGGTCCACTTTGGCATTCATCATTTTCTGGTTGGCGTCGCCCATATACTTGTAATACTTTTGGGCTGTACCGAGTTTCTGTTTCTGCCCGGCAAAATAACTCTCGTGCTGATACTGCTTCATGCCCTTGTCATAGCGTTCCTGTTCAGCATTCTTCCATTCCGTTTTTTTAGGATCCGTCAGGGAAGTTCCGTAATTAACGATCAGATAGCCGAAAGGATCCACCGCGACCTTTGGCAGATACTTCTCGAAGGGCAGCTCGATTCCCAGATTGCCGCCGATCTTCGGGATTTTAACGCTGAGGCTGAACCCTTGGCCGAAGACTTTCCTCAGCGGGGAATTTATTCCGGTATCCGCCGTCGACGGCTGATCGATCTTGCTGCGCCGGGGGCAGGCCTTGGTGGTCACCTTTTCCCCGGTATCCGGGAAGACGAAATACGGCCACTGCTTTTTGATGACGTCCGGAGACAGCGTCTGCTTCCATTTGCCGGAGTAGATATATTTGGTGCGCGTCGCGGAAATCTTCTCCGTGGACGTCGGTTGCGCGGTTATTTCCTTCACGCTGTCCGTGAGCGATTTGGACGAATAAGTCCAGTAGTGCAGAACCGGCGGCGTATAGCTTAATTCGGAGGGGTTTTCTACGGTAATGGCAAAATCAAAGGTATTGTCGTTCAGCTCGGATATCGTGATGACCTTGTCGCTGCGGACAATGTCCATGTCGTTAAAGGTGCAGGAATAGACATAGGGCTTCACGGCGGCCTCGCCCTCGTCTGGATCCGACAGCAGCTTCAGCGTTTCCGTTCGGTGCCCTCCCTGCCGCATGATCATCCAGGGGATATAGAACTTGCGGTAGCCCAGGGCAGTGCCGTCCACCGTCAGCGCCAGTTCCATTTCCTGGTCACTGTCGCAGGCAAAATCCTTTGTGTTAAAGGTTGCAATACCAAACTCCGGATCTTTCGTATAAACCGTTTTGGAGTTGCTTCCATTCAGATCGGTCAGGGTCACTTCCACGCCGACCAGGGGCTGATTATCCTTTCCCTGGATCGTGATGGCAAGCTCTGTCTGGTCCAGCACCATGATTGTGAAATCCTTTGAGCTGTCGCCGGCCAGCACTCGGGTATCATTGGCCGCCGCCATCCGTGTCAGGCGGGTGCTGTTGGCTGCTTTCACGGCCACAGGGGCATCGCTGAGGGAACCTGTCCTGATCTCCGGCTCGTCGACAGTCGCCAGCACTTCCTTCATCCAGGCGCTAAACTCCGGATCCGCGCTGCCGTCCAGTTCCAGTTTTCCGTAGATAAGCAGCAGCACCTGCGCAATGTAAAAAGCCAGGATATCCTCCGCGAGAAGATCCAGTTGTTCCGTTGCCTCCCGGATCTGTTCCGACAGGCGGCTGATTTCGAAATCAAAAAGGGTGTCTTTGCAATTCAGGAGGGTCTCGGTATTCTGCTGGATGACGGCCGTATACTCCTGCAGCCGGTTGCGGAAGAAGTTTGCCTGTTCACTGATTTCCTCGCTTGCCATCGCATATGTCCGGCAGTTCTCCTGATATTCCGCGTATTTTGCGTTGCCGGTCAGGCGCCCGTAGGTCACCGGCTCCTGCTTTTCCAGGTCGTCCAGAATGGTGTTGATCTGGCTGAAACTGTGATTCACATAATAAGCGTCCGTTTTGATCAGTTCATCCAGCCAGTCCAGAAACATTTGGGCGTCCCAGGTTTCGTCCGGCTTCATTCCCTCGTGATAGCCGCTCTCTTCTGCTTCGATGCGCACCGGGTCGTCGGAAGACGCGCCCAGGACATCGTTGCCGGCGAAGAGAGCCTGAGCGGTCTGCCTTTCTGCCGTAGCCACCCGCAGGCCCGCAATCTGCAGGGCTTGTTCCAGTTCGGCCTGCGTAATCGGACTTCCCACGTCTGCCAGGGCATTCAGGGGGAAAACCTGGATGAGCAGCGTCATCATCAGCAGGGCAGCAGTCAGACGTCTCATGATTCTCATAAAGCGTTTACCTCTCCGTCATCAGTTGCGTTGGCATAGGGATCGTCCGGTGATTCAGTCCAGCAGTTCGGGATGGATCTCGATCTCATATTCCTGCTTCCATTCTTCGGCCAGTTTCCCGAGTTCCACTCCCTGATAGTACCAGGCGGCGGATTCCTTCAGGGTTTCCTTTTCGCTGTCCGTCAGTTCATGCTCGCCGGCCGGAATATCGGAGGCATAGTACAGGATATGGATCCCGATGTCCGTATAGACCGGTTCGCTGATATCTCCCGGTTTTTGCAGCGCGGAAGCCGCGGTCAGGAATTCCTCCGACCAGTTTTTTGATTCGGGATGGACCGGATAACCCCCGCCTGCCAGATTCTGCGTGTTTGTATCCGCGCCGTACTTCCGGATCAGGGCATCAAAATCTCCGTCCGCTTCATATTCGGAACGGATCGCCTCTATGGCGGAGCGGATCAGGGGTTCCGTCCGTTCCTGCCGTTTTTGGATCAGATCCTGATACGCCGCCTGCGCCTCGGCAAGCGCCTCTTCATAAGCTTTCCGGGGGGCGGTCATATCTTCCCAGCCCTCGGCGGTAATTCCGGCAAAGGCGACGTCCTGCAGAGCGGCGGCGACCTTGTTTCCCGCCGCGTTATACCGTGCACGCTCGCTCTTGAGGCTTTTGGTCACCTTGTCGGGATAATTCAGCAGAATCTGCTTGATGGCCCGGTACCCTGCCGGCGTCCAGAAGGACTCATTCCCCCGGGCAAGGATTTCTTCCTCATACAGATCCAGGTTGTTTTCGTACCGTTCCCGGTCGGGATTCAGAAACTGGTTTTCATAATATTCCCGCACCATGTCATCCGAGATAATCAGCTTGGGACAGAACAGCTCGATGGCCCGGTAGCGCCGCTCCGTCGCCTTGTATTCTTCGTAAAAGGCCTCCGGCGTGTAGCCGGCTTCCTCCATGAATTCGGTCACCTGATCTTCGGTGAATTTTTCTTCACTCTCCTGCGCTTTCTCCCAGATTCCCTGCCAGTACTGCTCATAGCTGTTGCGGGCAGCTTCCTTCAGGCTGTTCTCTTCTTCCGGGGTAAAATCATTCTTTCCGGCATCCTTCAGCTTGCATTGAATCAGGCCCGCGGTCACAAAGCGCTCGATCGCCGCGTCCCGTTGTTCGGCTTTTTCTTCCTCCGTCAGGTATACGCCTCCGACCAGCTCGGAAAAATCAAGATCCGACTGCAGTGCCGACTGAACCTGACTCTTTGTATAGGTGACGCTTCCCACACGAACCACCGCCGGATCATCCGCTTCTTCAGCGAAGGATAGGCTTAAAAGCATCAGGAAAGCCGTTATCAGAGAAAGTATTTTTTTCATCGTCGTTACGCTCCATTCTTTTGGGACGCGGGCGTTTCCTTCCGTCCCACTTTCACCGCTGTTGCATCAGGTTTTACTTCTGTTTTACAGTCTGTCAAAAAAGCCCAGTGAGTCAATACCGGCGATCAGCTTCACCAGATACCGATTATCTATGATGGGCCATTGGAAATCAAGTCGGTAAAGCGCATTGGTAGTAAAGAAATTATCGCTCTTTACAGCCACAAGATTCTCGTCATCCCCGGTTTCGTATGCCAGCAGCGACATGATCGTTTCACTCTCGGACTCCTTTTCCGAAGCTTCATGCAGTATCCGCTCAAACTCCGCCTGCGAGACGATTTGAATCTTGAAA
>OMYT01000137.1 GCA_900315315.1 uncultured Eubacteriales bacterium
ATCGTGCCTGAAACAGCGCACTCACGGATTTCGAAGGAAGACATCGGGGCTCAGATCGGGGGAGGCTGCGGCGCAGTGGCCGGCGGTCTCATCGGCGGTACTGCCGGCGTGTTATCAGGCGATGATTAACACGGCCCGGAAGCAGTCAGAATCCCGCAGGAAAATCTTCACCCCGCGCGGCAGATGCCGCGCGGTTTTCCTTTGGCGGCTTTTCAGGGGGATCTATAGCAGCCTGCGCTGTCACGGCGACGGTTTTTTCCGGAGAGTTTCTTCATGGGACAATCCTCCGTATCCGGAATACCGGAAGCAGGAGCTCCTGCTGACAACCCATGGCGGAACACCGCTTTCCCGGTCAGCGCGTATCCTGCTGACCGATGGCAGGAAAAGAACCAGGAAAAAAGATCAGAACGTCTCCGTTGAGCTGTCCAGGAGTTTTTTGTGTTTCTTTGCCGCACACAGATAAAACTGTACCGTGGCTTCCGGATCCATGAGCGGGACTGCGACGCGGTTTTCCGGAACATAAGAGATATACTGACTGGACAGATTCGTCACGAAGTTCGGAATATCAGAGGCAGAGATCAGTTCATGCAGGGTTTTCCGGTCGCTCTGGACAATGAAATGAACGTCCTTCATCTTCTTGTCATGCAGTTCCTGCCAGATGCCAAGACCGGATGAAAGCAGCATGGTAAGTCCTGCCAGATCTGAAATATGCAGTTCCTTCCGGCATGCAAGGGGATGCGTGCGGGGCAGGGAGACCATCAGGCTTTCACGCACATAGGAGCGGCACAATACGTCCTTCTCCTGCCACGGACGGGACAGGGCGATCATTTGGAAAGCTCCGTTCAGCAATCCATTCTGAAGTGTCTTTTCCTGCTGCAAAACTGAAGAGATCGTCATCTCCGGATGCAGCGCGGTCAGGCGCGGAATCAGGGTAAATGTCGGTCCGGGAGCACATGAGCCGATCGTCAGCGTGGTCAGGCTTCGGCGGTATCGCTCCATCCGGTCTGTCATCTGCGCTGCGGATTCCAGCACTGTTTTTGCGCATTCTACGGCCAGCCTGCCGGCTTCGTTCAGATCCGCACGGTTTTTTGTGCGTTCAAAAAGTTCCAGTCCCAGTTCCTCCTCCAGCCGCTGCATCATACGCGTCAGCGCCGGCTGGGTGATATGCAGCGCTTCCGCCGCGGCGGAAAAGGTTCCTTCTTTTGCAATAGCGGCCAGGTATTCCAGATGACGCAGCTCCGGCATGTTCATCAACCCCTCTTGTCAGTATAATAACATGTTATAGTGAGATCAGCAATAAGCATTGTACGTATTAAGATTATTATGCTATGATGTTATCGGACCGAAGGGGTTTCCGGGAAACGCTGAAAAAAGGGACGGATGCTCCCGGGCATCGAAAGGAGAACTGCAATGATACGCGAACTGCTGAATATCTTCGGAATGAACATCATGATGGCGGAAGACGCCAATGAACCCTCCCTGCGGATCCGTCCGCGTCACAGGATCCGCAAAGAGAGTGATCATAAGGAATCCCGTGATACCGATGAAGCTTTTTTCCGGATGCTGGCTGCGCGGTAAAACGCTGCCGGAATCATTGACAAAATTCAGGAAGTGCTGCTGATGAGAACCCTTGATCGATTGGTCACTCCACGTCCCGTCCTGCCGGAACAGCGCCGGTCTTTTTCAGATTCGGCACTGAAAGCGATGATCATTCCATTGCTGATCGAGCAGCTGCTGCAGATGGTGGTCGGCCTGGCGGACACCATGATGGTCAGCTATGCCGGGGAAGCCGTGGTGGCCGGCGTCGGGCTGGACACGATGGTTTACACCATCTTCATCTATCTGTTCACCGCTGTCTCAGCCGGCGGCGCGGTTGTGGTTGCCCAATATATCGGCAGCAGGGAAAAAGAAAATGCCGACCTGGCAGCTTCCCAGATTTTTCACCTGGCCGGGATCCTGTCACTGGCCTGCATGGTGCTGATGCTTCTGTTCGGTTCCGCGCTGCTGCAGGCCATGTATCCCTCCACAGAACCGGCGACTATGGAAGCATGCAAAACATATATGTGGATCGTCGCCCTGTCCTTCCCGGCGAACGCCCTGTACAACGCCGGGGCGGCGGTGTACCGCTCCATGGGCCAGACCCGGGTGACCATGTGGGTTTCGCTGGCGGCCAACCTGATCAATGCAGGCGGCAACGCGATCGGGATTTTTGTCCTGAAAGCCGGAGCTGCCGGCGTCGCCTGGCCGACGACGATCTCCTGGTATATCGCGGCTGTCATCATGACCGGCTTGTGCCTGAGGAAGAAAAACGACGTCAGCATTCATCCGGGACAGGTTTTCAGACTGAAGGTCTCCATGTCCAGACGGATCCTGAGCGTGGCAATTCCGAATTCGGTGGAGAATACCCTGTTTCAGGCTGCCAAGGTCGTGCTGGGTATGCTGGTCGCCACTTTCGGGACGTCCCAGATTGCTGCCAACACGACCGGCCAGACTTTCTGGTCCCTGGCCGCCTGCATGGGAATTTCCATGGGTACGGTCTTTATTACGGTTGTCGGGCAGTGCGTCGGTGCCGGGGATACGGAAGCGGCGGAATGGTATATCCGGAAGCTGACCCGCCTGTCGCTGGTCCTGGCCATTGTGTGGAATGTTATTGTGATGGTCCTGACGCCGGTGCTCCTGCCGCTGTATGACCTGTCGGGTGAAACCAAGCGCCTGATCCTGATCATCGTGGCGATCCACAATCTTTTCTCGGCGCTGGTCCAGCCGTTTTCCGGGCCGCTGTCATCCGGCCTCCGGGCAGCGGGTGACGTAAAGTTTACCATGTGGGCTTCCATTTTTGCCACCGTCATCTGCCGGACGTTTCTGTCCTTCCTGCTGGCCCAGTGGCTGGGAATGGGAGTCATCGGTATCGCACTGGCAATGGTCCTGGACTGGTGCATCAAGGCCGCACTTGATATCCGGCGTTTTCGCAGCGGCAAATGGAAAAACAGACGGATTATCTGATCGCTGATCCGCAGCGCCTTTGGTGAAAGACGAACTGACGGACACGGAGGACCGGTATTTGGGTAACATGGAGGTTTTACCCATCGGTATTTTCCGGCCGCCGGCCATCGGGGTTTTGTCCGGTTTGAGGGAGCTTCCATGAGTGAACGGGTAAAAAAATGAATGTCAGCGGTGAAAAACCATCTGAAAATCACCGGGGATATGCTATCATGGAAACGGGGATCCTGATCGCGTTTTCATAAAACTATAAATGTTCTTTCTGAGGAGGGTGTATGAGCATAGCAGAAATGAAATGGACCAGGCAGCCGGCTGATTACAGGATTGAGCCTGGCAGGATCGAGATTACGACAGAGCCCCATACGGACCTCTGGCAGCGGACATACTATCATTTCCGTAACGATAACGCGCCGGTGCT
>OMYT01000088.1 GCA_900315315.1 uncultured Eubacteriales bacterium
TGCTCGTAGCGGTCCTGGTCGCAGCGGCGGACCATGATCTCCAGCTCCTCGTCGCCCATGACGGTATTGCGGCCCTGGGCATACAGTTCGTCCACGCGCCTGCGCATCTCGACGATCAGCGGATCGTTCTTGTCGATCGCATGCTCCCCGGTCAGGCGGAAATAGTTGTTCAGCCAGTGGGCGATGGACGCGGTGCCGCCGCGGCTGTCCACGGCCACGGAGGCCGGACGGTTCAGGATGGCGGCGGTGTCGAAGATGTTGTAGATCTCCTCGTCCTTGAGCATGCCGTCGGCATGGATGCCGGCGCGGGTGACGTTGAAGTGGCGGCCGACGAAGGGCTGCCGCGGGCTGATCTCCAGGCCGATCTCGCGCTCCATGTAGTCCGCGATCTCGGTGATGGCGGTCAGGTCCATGCCGCCGGTCTCGCCGCGCAGGCTCTGGTACTCGATGGCCATGGCCTCCAGCGGGCAGTTGCCCGTGCGCTCGCCGATGCCCAGGAGGCTGCAGTTGATGCTCGAGCAGCCGTGGAGCCAGGCGGTGGCGGCGTTGGAGACGACCTTGTAGAAGTCGTTATGCCCGTGCCATTCCAGCTGGGCCGAGGGCACGTCTGCATAGTGGCGCAGGCCGTAGATAATGCCCTGGACACTGCGGGGCAGGGCGGTGCCGGGATAGCTGACGCCGTAACCCATGGTATCACAGGCGCGGATCTTGATCGGGATGCCGGATTCCCGGCTCAGGTCCATCAGCGCGGTGGCAAAAGGCACCACGAAGCCGTAGAAGTCGGCCCGGGTGATGTCCTCAAAGTGGCAGCGGGGACGGATGCCGTGATCCAGGGCGGATTTCACGATACCCAGATACTTGTCCATCGCCTGGGAACGGGTCAGGTGCATCTTGTTGAAGATGTGATAGTCGCTGCAGGAAACCAGGACGCCGGTTTCGGCGACGCCGGCCTGCTTTACCAGCTCGAAATCCTTCTCATTCGCGCGGATCCAGGTGGTAATCTCCGGAAAGCGGAGACCCGCGTCCTGACAGAGCTGCAGGGCCTTCTGGTCATTCTCGGTATAAAGAAAGAACTCACTTTGGCGGACCATGCCATTTGGGCCGCCCAGGCGGCTCATGAGCTTAAAGAGGTGCAGGATCTGCTCCGGGGTGAAGGGGCTGACGGACTGCTGCCCGTCGCGGAAGGTGGTGTCGGTCATCCAGATCTCGTCCGGCATCTGCATCGGCACATGGCGCAGGTTGAAGGCAACCTTCGGTACATGGCTGTAGTCGTAAATTTCCCGGTAAAGGTTGGGTTCCGCCACGTCCTGAAGCTGGTAGCGGTATTTGGACTGCATGAGCAGGTTTACGGTGTTGTCAAAACTCAGCATGGGTATTTACTCCAATTCATTAATAAAGGCTTCGATCCGGTTCAGACCCTCGTTAATCCGGTCTTCGCCGGTGGCATAGGACAGACGGCAGAAGCCTTCCGCTTCAAAGGCGATACCGGGCACGACGGCCACATGCTTCTCCGCCAGCAGCAACTCGGCAAAGTCCATCGAATCCTCCAGCTTCCGGCCGTTGAACTTCCGGCCGATGAGCTTGCGGATGTTCATCATCACGTAGAAGGCGCCCTCGGGTTTCAGGCACGAGATTCCTTCGATGCTGTTGATCCGGTCGACCATGAGATCACGCCGGGCTTCGAAGTGCTGGCGCATGAGCTCCACGCAGGTCTGATCCCCGTCGAGGGCGACAGCGGCAGCGTGCTGGGCGATGGAGTTGGCATTGCTCGTTGCCTGGGACTGGAAGGCCGTCATGGCGGCGATTTCCTGCCGCGGGGCGGCACAGTAACCGATCCGCCATCCGGTCATGGCATAGGCCTTGCTGACGCCGTTGACGATGAAGGTATGATCCTTGATCTGCTCGCCGAGCTGGGCGATGGACAGGTGCTGCCTTCCGTCATAGAGCAGCTTTTCGTAAATCTCGTCTGAAACGATATAGAAGGGATGGGTCACGGCGAGATTGCCGATGAACTGCAGCTGCTCCCGGGACCAGACCGAACCGTTCGGATTGGAGGGGGAGGTAATGATAATCGCTTTGGTCCGGCGGGTGATGCGGGAGGCGATATCATGATTGCTGGGGATGAAGCGGTTTTCCTCGTTCGTGGGAACGAAAACAGGTACGCCGCCGGCCATGCGGACCAGCTCCGGATAGGAGACCCAGCAGGGGGTGGGAATCAGGACTTCATCCCCGGGGTCCAGAATCGTCTGGAAGATGGTGAAGAGGCTGTGTTTGGCGCCGTTGCTGACGATAATCTCCTGCGGGGAATAAGTCAGGCCATGATCCCGCTCCATTTTACGGGTGATAGCCATGCGCAGCTCCATGGTCCCGGCGACGGGCGTATAGCGCGTCAGCCCCATGTCCAGCGCTTCCTTCGCGGCTTCGCAGATGTGCGGCGGGGTGGGAAAATCCGGCTCGCCGGCGCCGAAACCGACCACGTCCATACCGGAGGCGGCCATTTCCTTGGCCCGGGTGTCGATCTGCAGAGTCAGGGAGGGAGCGATATTCAGACAACGGTGGGAAATGGTCAGCGCCATGGCGGGGGCCTCCTTCAAGCGTAGTAACGGGGGTATTATAGCTTCAATTTGTTGATAACTCAAGGAAAGAACAAGATTAATTCAGAATCATCCGCTGCGGCGGGGGAGATCCTTCGACGCGCTTCGCTTGCTCAGGATGACACGGGGATGCTGCGGCGGGGGAGATCCTTCGACGCGCTTCGCTTGCTCAGGATGACACGGAGGGATCTTCGGCTGGAGCACGCTTCGGGATGGCACCGAGACGGGTTTCCAGGTAGAAGGCAGCTTCGGAGCCGCTCATGTAGACGCTCAGGGCCAGGCCGGTCAGCATCTGGAAGAGGAGCGCAAGGATGGAACTCATGCCGCTGAGAAGGGAGGCGGCCAGCAGCTGCAGCAGGTACCAGAAGAGAAAACTGACGAGCAGCATGAAGAGCATCCGCTTCAGCTCCCGCATCTGCTCCTTGCTCCGGCGGACACACTCGGTAATCTTTGTTTCCGGCTCATCCGCGAGGATGTATTCCGCCATCGCGTAGCGCAGCGCGGCAATGCCTCCGGGCACGGCCATGACGAGAATCACCGGCAGCGTCATGACGTTTACCGTCCGCAGGACGCTGTTCGCTGCATCGGCCGTCTCCGCCGTATACAGGGGGATCAACAGGCCGGCGAACAGCGCGATCCCGGGCAGCATCCACAAAAGAACCTTCAGGATGATCAGCAGCTGCAGGCCGAGGGCTTTAAAGAACAGGCGCACCCGGCAGAAAGCCCCGTCGAGCACGTCGGTCACCGGCGCTTTGCGCAGCCGGTCCATCAGCCATTTGTTCATGCCGAGGCCGAGGCAGGGCGTGATCACAAAGGCAGCCACGTTCAGCCCGACCATCATCCAGAATCCGGAACTGGTCAGGTAGGCGGTGATTTCGCGGATCAGAAGGCTCTGCGTCAGCGTCCCGTCGCGGGAAGCGGTAATCATGACAGCCTGCAGCCGGTCCATCGGATCGTTTCCGGTAAAAACGGTGATCCCCTGGGCCAGCAGGCTTGGCAGGTTCACGATCAGCGCGATCAGCAGCGCGGTCTGCCAGTGCCCCTTCAGCGCCTCCCGGGCTTTGGCCTTAAAGAAACCGGACGGATAGTACATGAAACCTCCTTAAAATGCAAAAGGGGATGCCTTGCGGCATCCCCTGACTGTACAGGTCAGTCTTTCAGCGCGTTCAGATCGACTTTGATGCCGGCTTCTTCCACCCACTGATTCACGGTGGTGTTGTATACCTCGTTCTGTTTCGTGCTCAGGAGGGCAGAGGAAATGGTTTCTTTCACGTCATCCAGGGGAGTTGCGCCTTCGGCTTCATCACTCTCGTAGCGGATGATGTAGTAGCCGTAGCTGGTGCCCCTGACCTTGTCGGAAATGTCGCCGGGTTTTGCCAGCGCCATGGCGGCGTCCACAAACGCGGAGTCAAAGTTCGTCATGCCGGCGGCTACGGCATAGCCCTTTTCATTGTTCTTCATGCCGGGATCCTGGTTCTTTTCGTCCATGATGGCCTGCCAGTCGGCGCCTTCCGCCTTCACGGAAGCCAGGACTTCATCCGCCTCGGCGGTGATGTTTTCGAAGGCTTTCTCCGTTGCGTCCGTAACGGCCTTGTTGGCTTCTTCCAACTCCTTGCTGGCTTCCTCCAGCTCCTTGTTGGCGGCTTCCAGGTCAGATTTGGCCTGCGTTTCGGTTTCCTCATCGATCCCGTCGATTTCGAGGGTGCTCTGGGCGGCGGTTACCTTTGCTTCGGCGGTGGTCACGGCGGTGTTGGCATCTGTGACCCGTTTCTGCGCTTCGTCGATGGCGGTCTGATCTTCTTCCTTGAACTTGATCAGAATCTGCTTCACGCGGCGCACGCCGGCGGGCGTATAGTACAGGGTGGTGCCGTTGTTGGCGGCGGTGGCCCAGGAGCCGGCGTTGTCGGTATAGGTGGTTTTGTCATTTTCCACGCGGCTGTCATACTCGGTCTTGATCTCGTCATCGGTCACGGCAACGTCCTTGATCGCGTATTCGCGGACTTTGTTGTCAATGACGGTCTTCCGCTCGGATTCGGTATACGCGTCCAGCGTAACTTCTCTTGCAACCAGATAATCGGTGACCGCCTTGTCCAGCTCTTCGCCTTCCAGGCCGGCCCCTGCCAGCTCATTGGTCTTGACATACTCGACCGCGCTGTCATAGTCTTCCTGCGCCTTGGTTTTGACGGTTTCCTCTTCCTCGGCGGTCAGCTGGTCCAGGCCCAGTTCCTTGGCCTTGGCAGTCAGAGTCAGGTCCTTCTTCAAATCGTCAATCGCTTCCTCCTGCGCCGAGGCGATCACCTGCGGATCGGTCACGTCGTAGGACTGGCCCATCATGGAATACATATATTCGTTGTATTGCAGAACGCTGTCAACTTGCTCCTTGACCTCTTTCTTGGTGACAACCCGGTCGCCCATCCGGATGATCTCGGTGGCGTTGTCCACGGCCTGGTCCTTCACGATCAGGGTGCAGCCGCTCAGCAGCAGGGTCAGGACCAGCATCAGGGCCAGTAAAGCTTTTTTACGCATGGGTAATCTCTCCGTTCATTCAGTAGTCTGGAAACACTTTCGCTATTATAGCAAAATGGATTGGGAAATGCAACGGGAACACGAAGAACCCGATTATTCGATGGTGACCAGGTCGACGGGAGGCGTATCCGATTTCAGCGCCACTTTGATTCTCATGAAATCCCCGTTGATATCCCTGGCATAGGAGTCCGGAACGATCTTGTTTTTCCGGACGACAAACAGGGGATTCTCCGTCGCGAAAACGAGGACGGTGGCTTTCGGATAGCGGTTATAGCTGAGAGACCAGATCAGCGTGTTCTCCGGGGGCTGAACGGTTTCTACCGGATCCTCCTCCACGGCCGACAGATCGGTGGGGGTGGCGAGACCGGACTGCACGGCGGCAATTCCTTCGGCCAGGACGGGATATTTGGCGGTCAGCTTTGCATCAAAGGCATAGATATCCCGGGAGGTGGTCCGGACGCTTCGGGCTGAAAGAAGGTCCTCATCCGCGCGCTGGCTCCGGAAAAGGAAGTCCGCCTTGTCGCTTTTGAGCATGACGGCGGTGGGCTCTCCCTTGCTGTCCAGCACCAGGTCCAGGATATATCCATCCGTAAACCCTTTCTTTTCCAGGGCGCGCCAGGTCTGGCGGACATAGGTCAGATTTCCGGCCGGATCATAACCGCAGACGCGGGAAAAGGATTCGTCCTCATTCTGAACGGTGATGAGTTCGGTCACGAGAATGTTGTTCTCGTCATAATAAAGCGTCCGCACGCCGGAGGTAAAGGGAGCGCAGGCGGCGGCGTCAAGCGTTTCGGTTACCGTGCAGCGGAGGAATGACGCCTGGCCGGAACGGGCAAAATATTCGCGGACATATTCAGCATTGCCGAGGGTTTCGGGCATCCGGACCTTGAAGACCGTACTGCCGTCGGAGATGACGTGCGCCTCCGCGGAGGAAACATCCTTCCGCGAGAAAACGGTGGATTCGGTACCGGACGCGTTTTCCACTTCGAAGATCTTCAGTTTGCGGACGGGCTGATCGAGCTGCGCGTAAACCGTACCGTCTGTCACGGCGAAGGAAGTGACCTTCGCGGGGGGCGGAAGCTCCGGCGCGGGAACGCCGGCGGCGGTCGCGGAGACATGCTCCAGGCCCGCAGGAATTTTATAGCCGTATTTTGGCGTCAAAGGGCTTTTCCGCTCATAGGTGGATTTTTTGCTTCCGGGGCTGCTGCCGCCGGGGCTGCTGGGACCGCCGGGACCCGTTACCGCGGTATTGGCCGCGGCAGCCGCCAATTCCCCGATCACGTCTCCCGGACCGTAATCCGGTTCGGGGGCGGCGGCTGTAGAGACAGCGGCGGACTGATCGAGGCTGCCGGGACCGTATGATGCGCCGGGACCGCCGGAACTCCCGGGGCCGCCGGAATAATCTGCTTCGTTTGTTTCGTTGGAAATGCCGCCGGGACCGTAGGACGAATCCGGCAGGTCAGCCCCTCCGCCGGGGCCGTCTGATTGGACCGGCAGGGCGGAACCCGCGCCGGTGGTGTCATCTGACTGAGCCGGCAGGATGGAACCCGCGTCGGAACCGTCGGGCAGAGGCGGCAGAATCAGCACTTTGCCCGGGGTGTCGGACTGATTCGATTCGGCAGGCGCGAGAAAACCGGGAAGCATGGCCAGCATGAGGACCAGCAAGATTGCGGCGGTACGTTTCAACCCGGGGCCTCCTTTCCCGGCCGCAGCGGCCGAACAAGTATATCTATTATAGGGTTTGCTCAACAAACCAAAAACATAACAAATTCAACGTGTAGGGCGTGGTTCATGGTATAATAAGTGCAAGGTTAGAAGATCTCAACGCCTTG
>OMYT01000143.1 GCA_900315315.1 uncultured Eubacteriales bacterium
AGATCAACTACGGCCCCATCGGCATCGTCTATGAGGAAGAGCGGGATGAGAAGGGCATGCTGATGCAGAAGCCACTGCCGGAAGGCGTGACCACGGATGAGCTGCGGCTGCAGAATGCACCGCTGGGTATCATTTATCTGGGCGAATACGCCTGGAACAATGTGGTCCATATGGAACCCCGCGCCCAGCTGCGCCTGGAACGCCTGCAGCAGTGCGCCAAGCCCTTCGTACCGGAAAATGTGATTCCGTTCCCGAACCTCCAGTTTACCCTGGAAGAACTGAACACGCTGAGCAACTATGAGACGAACCTGAATGACTATATCCGGACCAACCTGATCAGCTGGCTGATGAAGGGCGGCGTGAGCGACGATGCCTGGACAGCATTCCAGAACGACCTGAACGGCAAAGTCAACCTGGCGGGCATCCAGAAAGTATACCAGGACGCCTATGACCGCTTTGCCGCGAAATAATGAAGGAGGATAAACGAATGAAAAACAGGCTGCATAAAATCATTTCCCTGCTGCTTGTCGTGTGCATGCTGGCAACGGCCGGACTGGCTTTCGCGGACGGCGCTCCTGTGCTGGATGGCGTGCATGACCAGAGCGTGATGGCCGGAACGGAATTTGACGCCCTGGCCGGGATTACTGCTGCGGACGCGGCAGGCGCCGACCTGACGGATATGATCGTGATTGAATCCACTCCGTCACTGGATTTCAAAAACGGCAAAGCGACCCCCGAAAATCCGGGCGACTATGAACTGGTTTATACCGTAACCGACGCGAACGGCGAAACCGCAGAGGATTACGCCACCCTGACGGTTACCAAAAAGACCAGTGAAGAAACGGTGTACGGACAACCGCGGATGGGAAGCGAAGATCAACGCCGAAACAGCTGATGCGACAGCGGAACTGAAGGAAGGTTCCTATATCATCGAGATCAAAAATCCCGGAAACGGAGACGGAGACGTGCAGCTGGCCAAGGCGGGATATCCGCTGAAAGCAGCGGACTACAAGATCAAGATCTGGGCAAAATCCACCAAGAAGACCTATGCGCATATCCTGGCCCGGAATGAGCAGGCGGAAGGCTGGGAAACCTTCGGCGGCGCGTTCAATGTGGAAATCGGACCGGAAATCGCTCCCCTGGAGCTGAACTTCACTTCCCCCGGCGAGGGCAGCGCGGAACTGCTGTTCAACCTGGGCAAGATCACCCCGAATCCGGACAACGCGGAAGACACCACACCGGAAGATTTCAAAGTCACCATTGACAAGATCGAACTGTATGAAATCTCCGGCGAGGAGACCCAGGTTCCGGACTATACCCCGGACTTCACCGCCGGCGAAGGCGTGGCAGTCACGACCAGTGAAGAAGCGACGGGAAGCGTCGGCTTCGCTGACGGCAAAGCGACGGTGACCATCGACACCTATCCCAATGCGGACGGCGGCGTATGGAGCGTCAAGGCTGACATCCTGCTGGGCGACACGAAGGTCGAGAAGGGCAAGAAGTATTTCTACAGCTTCAAAATGACGGCGGCCAACGGCCAGGGCGGCGAAGCACTTGTGGAAAGTGCGGAAAAAGGCTGGGAAAACCGGGCAAACTTCAATGGCATCAGTGCCGGTGCCGGGGAGGAAGCCGTCATCTCCAGCGTCTTCACCGCGGAAGCAGACGTGGATGATCCCGTGATCCGCCTGCAGATCGGTAATCCTCCGGAAGGCGCCACGAGCAACAGCATCGTGATCAGCGACGTCGTCTTCGGCCATGTGGAGGGAGACAAGGAAACCCATAAGACAACAGATGCGTTCATGCCTTTCGGCCCGAATACGGCCAACGCGACAAATCCCGCCTGTCCGTGGCAAACCTTCAACGGAACGGATGAGGAGAACGAGCGCGGTGTCGGCACCATCTGGGCGGACAATGGCAGCTTCTTCTACCGGATCGACAACGGCGGTACCGTCGACTGGCACGACAAGCTGATCTGCGGTTTCGGCGGCAACCCGCTGACACTGGCCTCCGACAGCTACTACACCGTGGAGATCACCGCCAGAGCGACCCAGCCGGTATCCTGCGGCGTGTTCCTGAACCCGATGGGCGGCTGGGATCCCCGCTTCTCTGAGAGCATGGACCTGACGACGGAATTCCAGACCTTCCGCTTCTCCACAAAGGATACGTTCGTGGTGGACATGGACTTTGAGCTGCTGTTCCAGTTCGGCTCTGAAGCACTGTCCAAGATGGGCGAGGTCACGATTGAATTCCAGAACATGACGATCTACCAGATGTCCGTTCAGTAAGCAGTAAACGAACCGCAGGGAGGATGGATCCGTTCATCCTCCCTGTCCTTCTTTCAGGAGGTTTATGATGAACAAGAAAAGACTGGCCCTTCTGCTGGCCCTGCTCCTGGCATGCATAACGCTGGCGGGATGCCAGAACACACAGAACCAGAACGCGCAAAGCACTGCTACCGAGGTTCCGTCGGTCGCTGCCACCGAGGCTCCTGCGGCTGCTGACATCGCTGCCCCGGAGAATGGGGAACCGTTTGCCGTCGTTGATAACGACAAGGATTTTTCCGCGCTGCGGACACCCGGAAGCCAGGAGGAAGCCTATGAATACAGAACCTTTTTCAGGCCTGCCGTCGACGGAATCAACCAGCCTTATGTAGGGGACACGATGCCCTATTATGAGGACGGGACCTGGTATATCTATTACCTGAAAGAGGGCGGAGACTCATACAACCACTCCATTTATCTGGCGACGACAAAGGACTTTGTGACCTATACCGAATACGACGATCCCATCCTGGAGAGCAGCCGCAGCGGCGGGCAGGACGGATGGGCAGGTACGGGGTCTGTTGTGAAGGTAAAGGATACCTATTATTTCTTCTATACAGGCCATGCTTCTTCCGATATCTATGAGTATATGGAAAAAATCATGGTAGCGAAGGGAACCGCTCCGGACAAGTTTGAGAAGGTGGAAGGCTGGGAGATCACACCGCCGGCTGAACTGGGACAGAAGCGGGATTTCCGGGATCCGCAGGCATACTATGACGCAGAGAACGACGTGATCCACATGACGGTGACTGCCGCGCAGGACGGAAAAGCCCGGATTCTCAAATATACCCTGAGCGGCGATCTGCAGAAAGCCGATTACGACGGGATCATATTCACGAATACGGCGGCGGAAAACTTCTGGAACCTGGAGTGCAGCGACACGTTCCGGATCGGGGACAAGTATTACCTGACCTATTCCGCACAGGACGATACCCTCTGGTACGCGATGTCTGACACTCCCTACGGCCCGTACGGGGAAGCAAAGCGGCTGGACGGAAAGCTCTTCTATGCCGCGAAGCACGTGGAAAATGCGGATGGCTCCTACATGGTCGGCTGGGCACGCCGGAGCGAATCGCCCTCCTCCACATCGGAAGTATCCGGCTGGGCGGGCAACCTGGCGGTACAGCAGCTGAAGCAGAAAGAAAACGGGGATCTGGCACTGGTTCCGGTAAAGGCCATGGAAGCCCAGTTTGACAAAAGGCGGGAATTACTGATCGATCAGGATCAGATTGAGACCCGCGCCGGATCCCGCTACAGCTACACAGACGCATTTACGGCTTATGAAAGCTTTATGCTGAAGGGAAAACTGACGTACACCGGAAAAGGAAGCTTCGGGCTTGCATTCGACTATAACGGACAGGATGACAAAACGAAGATCATCTGCCTGAATCCCAAAGAGCAGAAACTGCAGCTCACGTTTAACGAGGGCAGCACCCTGATTACTGAAACAGACGTACCACTGGAAGCCGGAAAGGAATACAGCTTCACCTACATCCAGGAAGGATCCGCCGGGATCTTCTGGCTGGGAGACGAAGCGTCCCTGACGGTACGGCTGTACGGTGTCAGCGGGAAGGCAATCCGTCTGTTTGCGGAGAATAATACCATCACATGGACTGACCTGAGAGAATACACGAGGTAAAGCGATGAAGAAAACGGTAAATCACAGTCTGCTGTTCGCCAGAAAATCCCGCGGGAAAGCCGTCCGGCATTCCATCTGACTCCTTTGACCGGATGGATGAACGATCCCAACGGTTTCTGCTATTACCACGGCCAGTATCATCTGTTCTATCAGTACAACCCGTATGATACGGAATGGGACGCCATGCACTGGGGGCACGCGGTCAGCCACGACCTGCTCCACTGGACCTATCTGCCTGCCGCACTGGCTCCGGACGCTTCGTATGATTCCTACGGATGCTTTTCAGGCAGCGCGGCTGAACTGCCGGACGGAAGGCACCTGCTGATGTATACCGGCGTGCGGCAGGAAGGCGGTGACAAGGCAAA
>OMYT01000083.1 GCA_900315315.1 uncultured Eubacteriales bacterium
ATCCCGGGAGTAGATCCTTCAAGATTATCGGATATGAGAAGGACATCTGAATTCTAATATTATAAAAGGTCATCGAGTATAATCGATGGTCATATTTGTCTTCAAATGGGTCAAGGACAATACAGGTATTGTCCTTGCGAGCTTTGGCTTTATGAACCTCCACCCTTATACAATTCGGACCAGGGAACAGAATACAGAATTCACCATAGTCCCTTCTGCCGGGTTTATCTTTTTCAGCCCGTTGCTTAAATATATCTGCCGGTGATGCTTTCTCTGCAGGATCGGATTTCTTCCGGTGTCCCGCACGCAACGATTCTCCCTCCGTCTTCACCGCCTTCAGGCCCCATGTCAACGATGTAGTCAGCAGAGCGGATGACATCCAGGTCATGTTCAATCACAATGACCGTTGCGCCATGGTCAATCAGTGTCTGGAAAACCTTCAGCAGGGTTTCCACATCCTTCGGATGCAGTCCGATGGTCGGCTCATCAAAAACGAAAACAGCATCATCCTGTTGCCTTCCCATTTCAGACGCAAGCTTCAGCCGCTGCGCTTCACCTCCAGACAATCCCGGCGTTTCTTCACCAAGCGTCAGATAGCCGAGTCCGAGATCCTGCAGGATTTGCAGCCTTGGTTTCACTGTTTTCATTTCCCGACAAAAATCAAGCGCGGTGCTAACGTCCATCTCCATCAGCTCAGGCAGCGAGCGCTCTTCTCCCGCCTTGTTTTGACAACGTACTTTCTTTGCGTCTTTCCTGTATCGCGACCCGCGGCATTCCGGGCAAATGATCTCCACATCCGGAAGGAACTGAACGTCCAGCGCAATCTGTCCTGTGCCATCGCATACCGGGCATCGGAGTGATCCTGTATTGTAGGAAAAATCCCCGGCCTTGTATCCAAGCTGCTTTGCTGATTTGGTTCCCGCGCAGATTTTCCGAAGTTCGTCATGGACATTTGCGTAGGTGGCAATCGTGGAACGGACATTGATCCCAATCGGTGTCGCGTCAATGAGTTTTATGTGCCGGATTCCATCCGCTTCGATCTTCCTGACATGATCGGGCATTTTTTTGCCGTTGCAAAGAGTCTCCAGCGCCGGAACAAGGCTTTCCAGAATCAGAGTTGTCTTCCCTGAACCCGAAACCCCGGTGATCACCGTCAGCGCATTTTTCGGAATACGAACAGACAGTGGCCTGACCGTATGGATCCGGTCTGTGTCCATGCGGATCTCTCCGCTTGCAAACAGTTCTTTTCCGGTGCGTTTCCGGGCCGGAGCCTGCTTCCCGGAAAGATACCTGCCAATAACGGAGACTTCGTTTTCTTCAATCTGCTCAACAGTTCCTTCCGCAATGACGGTTCCACCGTTCCTTCCGGCTTCTGGCCCCATCTCGATAATCCAGTCGGATTCTTTCAGAATCTGTGTGTCATGATCAACCAACAGGACGGAATTACCGTCCCGGACCAGATCATGCATCACCCCGTTCAGCCCGACAATATTGGCTGGGTGCAATCCGATGGAAGGCTCATCCAGGACATACAGAACACCGGTTGTCCGGTTACGGACCGCCCGCGCCAGCTGCATCCGCTGCCGCTCTCCGGTGGACAGGGTCGAGGACGCTCTGTCCAAAGAAAGATACCCCAGTCCCAGGTCCAGCAGCCGGGCCGCAGTTTCCAGATAGGACTCGCAGATGTTATGTGCCATCGGGCGCATTTCTTCCGGCAGGGAATCCGGGATACGTCTGACCCATTCAACCGATTTTTTCAGCGTCATTTCACAGGCCTGATCGAGCGAGATCCCCATCAGCTTCGGCGCTCTGGCTTCCTCCGACAAGCGTGTGCCATGGCATTCGGGGCAGACATCCTCCTTCAGGAATTTTTCCACACGCTTCATACCCTTTTCGTCCTTGACCTTGCTCAGCGCGTTCATAACGGTTGCCGTTGCGCTGTAATAGGTAAAATCCATTTCGCCGGCGGTCGCTGTGTCCGCCTTTTTCGGGCGGTAGAAGATATGCTTCTTTTCCATGGGACCGTCAAAGACGATCTCTTTTTCCCGCTCAGTCAGGTCTTTAAACGGAATATCCGTCCGTACACCCATGGCTCTGCAAACGTCTGTCATCAGGGACCACATCAGGGAATTCCAGGGAGCGACAGCGCCGTCATCAATGGAGATGCTCTCATCCGGAACCAGGGTGCTGCGATCCACTGTCCGGACTGTGCCTGTCCCTCCGCAGCATTTGCAGGCCCCCTGCGAATTGAATGCAAGTTCTTCCGCCCCGGGACCGTAAAAGCGTTTGCCGCATTCCGGGCATACGATCTCCTGCATCAGTGCCACCTGAAACCCGGGCTTCACATAGTGTCCATTGGGACAACGGTGGGATGAAAGGCGTGAATACATCAGCCGAAGACTGTTCAGCAGTTCTGTGCCTGTGCCGAATGTCGAGCGTATTCCCGGTACACCGGGCCTCTGATGCAGCGCAAGGGAAGCGGGAACATACAGCACCTCATCCACATCCGCCCGGGAAGCCTGCGTCATCCGTCTCCTCGTATAGGTTGAAAGGGATTCCAGGTATCTTCGCGATCCTTCCGCGTAGAGAACGCCCAGGGCAAGAGACGATTTTCCGGATCCGGACACCCCCGCAATTCCGACAATTTCATGAAGCGGAATGTTCACATCAATGTTTTTCAGATTATGGACGCGCGCTCCTCGGACTTCAATTTTTTTCGGTTCATTCATGATTCAAGGCTCCTGTAAAGATCTGAAATACTCGTTCTCATTCAGAATATAGCTTTCTGTTTTTATTTCCCCAGGTACATAACTGATCCAGCACTTTCATGAGGGAGCGTCCCCGTTCTGTCAGGGAATACTCTACCTTTGGAGGGATTTCGGGATACATCTTTCGATGGATCAGTCCATCGCGCTCAAGCTCCTTCAGATGAAGGCTCAGGGTTTTATCCGCAACCCTGCCAAGATATCGCTGCATCTCATTAAACCGAACAGGCTCATACTCCATCAGGCAATAAAGGATAACAGGCTTGTATTTGCCGGAAATCAGCGATAGGGTATAGCTGTATCCTGTGTCGGCAAAGCTGGCCCCTTCTATTTTTTTCTTCTCCATTACTTACCTCCGGGTAAGTACCTTACATTCATGTTGGTACTTGTATTAATGACAGATGAATGATAGCATGAAACTGCCGATCAGGCAACAGACAGGAGGATGAAGAAAATGAAGAAAAACCTGGGACTGGTTCAGGCTGTTTATCCGATGCCGGTGCTGATGGTAGCCGCCTACGATGAAACAGGCAAGGTAAATGTCATGAATGCCGCGTGGGGCATGATCTGCGCCATGGATAAGATCGCGTTGTTTATTGATGAAGATCATAAGACAACGCAGAACATTCTGAAAACGAAAGCCCTTACAGTCGCCCTGGCTGACAAGGCGCATATGGATGTTGCCGATTTCTTTGGTATTGCTTCCGGTAACAAGATGAATGATAAGTTTGAGCGCACCGGCTATCATGCCATCAAGAGTGAGCATGTGAACGCTCCCATTATTGAGGAATTCCCGGTGGTTATGGAATGTGAGCTTGCAGAGGTTATCAACACGGATAACATGTACGCGATTGTTGGAAAAATCGTCAATGTAGCGGCAGACGAAGCCGTTCTGGATGAAAAAGGAAAGATTGATCCTGCCAGACTGAACGCTCTGATTTTCGATCAGTTCAAACATGGTTACTATGTTTCCGGAGAGCAGGTCGGCAAAGCCTGGAATGCAGGCGCGGGTCTAATGGAGAAATAATCAAAGAACAAAGACACACTGGTTTTCGTGGTTGTCGATTATATTGAGAACTCATTGAAAGCAGTGCTTCCGGGAGTTTGACGGTTTAAGATCCCTGAAACTCATCCTGACTATTAGGAGACTTTCATGTACAGGCAAATGCGTTATTACATTTCTGTGGTGGAAACCGGAAGCTTTTTTGAAGCGGGGGAAGCCTGCCATATTTCACAATCAGCGGTTTCCCAGCAGATTAAGACGTTGGAAGAGGAACTGCAGGTTCAGCTACTGGAGAGGCATGGCCGGAAATTCACCGTAACGCCTGCAGGTCAGTATTTCTATGAGCAGGCTAAGCGCCAGGTGTCTTCCCTGGACAGCCTGATCCGGGAAGTCAGGAGGATCGGTACGGGAGAATACCAGCGCCTGCGTGTAGGCGTACTGAACGGTTTTAGCATCGGTATTATCCAGAAAACAGTACAGGTTTTTGCATCGGCTCATCCTTATGTCCGCCTGTCCCTGACCACCGGTACCCATGAAGAACTGTTCCATCCGGTCAACAGCGGCTCCCTGGATATGGTCGTTAATGACCAGTGGCGAGCGCTGAGCGATCAGTTCGTTAATGAGGAACTGACAGAACAGCCCCTCTTCGTACTGATGCGTTCGGATCATCCTCTGGCCCGTGAGCATTTCATTACTGCTGATGCCCTGAAGGATGATCTGTGTATCCTGGTCACTTCCCCGGAGCAGCGTGAAAATGAGGCCGGCCACTGGCGTGATATCATGGGCTTGCAGAGCAGTTTCCTCTTTGTCGAGAATGTGGATGAGGCCAGGCTGAATGCTGCTGCAGGAACCGGGTTCTATCTTTGTGATGGGGATATGCCTGCGGAGGGTGGCACTGTGCTGGTGCCCCTATATCGGGGAAATATGCCCGTAGTCCGAAAGATGTTTGCCTTCTGGCCGCAGAGTAACGATTCCTCTTTGCAGCGGGAATTCACAGAAACGCTTCGCCACAATTTAAAATAAGTTTTACTTATTGAAAAGCACGGAAAATCGAATTGATTCCGTGTTTTTTCTTTTTTAGAATAAGGATGCAGCTCGGAAAGAGATGCAGTGAAAGGAAGATACGACATGGCAAACCTGATTGTATATTACTCCCGGAAAGGTCAGAACTATTGGAACGGCAGCATCGTGGATCTGGCGAAAGGCAATACCGAGCGGGTGGCGGAGTTTGTGCAGAAGGCTGTCGGCGGCGATCTGTTCGAGATCGAAACCGTACGTGAATACAGCAAGGACTATATGACATGTACAGAGGAAGCAAAGGCTGAGCTTCGGGAAGATGCCCGTCCCAAGCTGAAGAAGTACCTGGACTCCGTTGATCAGTACGATACGATCTTTGTGGGGTATCCCAACTGGTGGGGCACGATGCCCATGGGCATGTATACCTTCCTGGAACATTATGACCTCACAGGAAAGAAGATCGTCCCCTTCTGCACGAACGAAGGCAGCGGCATGGGCGGAAGCGAACGGGAACTGAAAAAGATCTGCAAAGGCGCAACCGTTGTTCCCGGCCTGGCAATCCACGGAGCGGAAGCGGCACAGAGCGAGAGCAAAGTAACCGCCTGGGCGAAGAAAAATGTCTGACATCGAACTGTGCCGGAAAGTATATCGGGAGATGTACCACTCCATGATCAGCAAGAATATCCCGGCACTCTCTGACATACTGGATGATTCCTTCGCACTGGTTCACATGACCGGTATGCGCCAGCCAAAGGCAGCGTTTCTTAAGGCGGTCGAAGACGGTACCTTAAACTATGCTTCCGCTGAGCATGACAGCATCGATGTCACGGTAAACGGTGATACCGCAGCCTTAATGGGGAAAAGCCGGGTACACGCGGCGGTGATTGGAGGCGGCTGGCATACCTGGCGGCTGCGGCAGGACCTGCATCTGGTGAAAAAAGCCGGCAGGTGGAAGATCATTCTGGCTGAAGCCAGTACATACTGAGGAGGAAAACTTATGAAGAAAGCCCTGACTTTATTGATCGCCATCATTCTGATCATGTATGGTATTCCCGGAACGGCGGTAAGCAGCTTCTCCCGTATCCTGATTGTCTGTTTTTCCAGAGCGGGAGAGAATTATAATGTGGGCAAGATTGAGAAAGGAAATACCGAAAAACTTGCAGAGATCATTATGGAGCAGACCGGTGGGGATTTGTTCAGAATTGAAACAGTCATACCTTATCCGGAAAGCTATGATGAAACCCTGGATATTGCTACCCGCGAATACCAGAACGATGAACGCCCGGAACTGACAGGTCAGGTTGAAAACTGGGAGGACTACGATATCATTTTTCTCGGTTATCCGATCTGGTGGACGGGATTGCCTATGGCGCTTCATACCTTCATGGAAAGCTATGACTGGCAGGGTAAAACCGTGATTCCGTTTAATACGCATGAAGGCAGCGGACAGGCGGGAACGCAGCAGGTAATTGAAGACAAACTGAGCGGTGCGACAGTTCTGCAGGGGCTGGCAGTCCGCGGAAGCAAGGCACAGAATGATGCGGAAGACACAGCGGCAGATGTCGCTGCCTGGCTGAAAGAACTCGGACTGAAGTAAGGAGGATATCCATGATCACTAATCCTTTTTTCCCTGAGATCCATGGTAACTTTGGCTTCGGATGCATGCGCCTGCCAATGAAGGATGGCCAGGTGGACAAGGAAGAGTTCAGCCGGATGGCGGATGATTTCATTACATCCGGGCTGAATTATTTCGATACCGCCCACGGTTATCTCGGCGGCCTGTCGGAAACGGCGATTCGGGACTGCGTAGTCAAACGCTATGACCGCAGCAAGTTTCTGCTGACAGATAAGCTGACCACAGTCTTCTTTCAGAAGGAAGAGGATATCCTGCCCTTCTTTGAAAACCAGCTGAAATGGTGTGGAGTGGATTATTTTGATTTCTACCTGATGCATGCACAGGATCATGACAACTATCAAAAATACAAGCGCTGCCGCGCTTATGAAATTGGCTGGCAGCTGAAGCAGGAAGGAAAGATCCGCCATTTCGGGATTTCCTTCCACGACAAAGCGGACGTGCTGGATATGATCCTGACGGAACATCCGGAGGTGGAGGTTGTCCAGATCCAGTTCAACTATGTGGATTATGAGGACGCCTCCGTGGAATCCAGGAAGGTATACGAAGTCTGCGAAAAGCACGGGAAACCGGTGATCGTCATGGAACCCGTCAAGGGCGGAAGCCTTGTGAAGCTGCCGGCAGAAGCAGACCAGATCCTGCGGGATCTTCATGGCGGAAGCAACGCCAGTTACGCGCTGCGTTTCGCGGCGTCATTCCCCAACATGTCCATGGTGCTTTCCGGCATGAGTAATATGGAACAAATGCAGGACAACCTGAGCGCCATGCGGGATTTTGAACCCCTGAACGAAAAGGAAATGAATGCTGTGCACAGGGTCTGTGAGATTTTCCGCAGCCTGAACCTGATTCCGTGTACCGGATGCAGGTACTGTGTGGAAGAAAGCCAGTGCCCGAAAGGAATCCGCATCCCGGATATGTTCTCTTCCCTGAATGCACACGAAGCTTTCCACAACTGGAATACAGCATATTATTACACTAAACCGATAATTTTAACGTATATATGAACCGGCTTAATTTGGGCTCTAAAAATCAGTCTGGTTCAAGATGAAGTTCAAAGAGCCCGAAGAATAA
>OMYT01000157.1 GCA_900315315.1 uncultured Eubacteriales bacterium
AATCGGGATTTGTGGGGATGATCACGTGAAAATAGAAAAGGACGAAATAACAATCCGGGATTTTACTGAAACGGATCTTTCGCTCATGTTTCAATGGTTGACAGATCAGAGAGTGCTTGAATACTACGAAGGCCGCGACGTCAAATTTACGATGGATACCTTGTCTGCACATTTTTTGGAAGCAATTCCCGATGGGTTCAGAATGATCATCGAGTATCAGAAATCCCCCATCGGGTATGCGCAGGCATATCAATTGAGCGGAGAATTGTTCGATGAATATGACTATCCTGACGATGGACATATCGTGTATGCCATGGATCAGTTTATCGGTGAGCCGAAATACTGGAGCAAGGGAATAGGTTCATCTTTTTTGAAAATGATGGCTTCTCATCTGAAAGAAAACATGGCAGCTCAGCGAGTTCTTCTTGATCCGCACCAGGATAATAAAAGAGCTATTAGGGCATACGAGAAAGCCGGGTTTAAAATCATTAAACCACTTCCGAAACATGAGCTGTTTGAGGGAGAAAAAGTGGATTGCTGGCTGATGGAATTAGCACTGTAAATTCCCGTTTATAAGGATACCTTGGTATTCAAAATCGGAAGATAGAACTTCATGACCGAACGGCTTCGGCCGCCCTTATTTCATTTTCCCTCCGCACCTGGATCAGCTCCGCCGCGTCCAGCAGGTCGTCCAGGGTATAGGTCCCGTCCCAGAGCTCATGCTGTTTCCAGTATCCCAGGGCTACCGGCAGGAACAGGAACTCATCGATGTTCGGGCAGGTTACGGGGACGTATTCGCATCGGCGGGCGGAGCATTCCGTCCGCCGTCTCCGAAAAAACCTTCCAGCGCCCAGGCGATTTCCTCCAGCACCAGCTTCATGCAGGAAATGGTATCATGTTTCAGTTCCGGATATCCCCATTCCGATCCGGCCATGACCGGGTTCGGCCCTGCCGGCAGCAGGACCGACACATGGTTCAGGCAGGAGGTCATGACGGAGCGGAGCTCGTCAGCGGAGAGTGAAGTGATGAGATCAAGAACCGAAGGATTCTCATCAGGTCGCAGGTCCTGCAGCCGCAAAAGCAGCCGCAGAATCTCCACACCGGAGAACGCGTCCGGCTTTGTCAGGCGGAAGCCCTGCGGGCTGCCGTCGATCGTGATCTGAATATCCTTTGTAATCTGTCTCATTTCGCACCTCAGAATTTTATCACTTTCTGGTTCCATCCTGTATAAATTTACGTATTAAATAATGGGTAATCCCAAATCGGCCTTTTGTGAAAGGAGGCAGCCTCATGAACATTAATGAAAACATCCTCAATAAACTGACAGACGAACAGAAGATGAAGGTCGAAGCCGCACAAACCCCGGAGGAACTCCTTGCCCTGGCGAAGGAAACCGGATATGATTTACCTCCGGAACAACTGGAAGTGCTCTGCGGCGGGCAGGGCAGCAAGTTCTGTAACGACAGTGATTGGTGTACGAAGAATACCTGCGGGTGGAACATGTAACTTCGCCGTTCGTTTCACACTCACTGCTCCGTAATCGTCGTTGCGAGCAGCGTATAGGTCAGATTGGTGCCTGTCCGGTCGAAAGTCCGGTCAGGCACTTTTTGCAGGCTGACCCCGGTGCAGACAACCGTGAACCCGGCGACGGCGTCATAGATCGTCAGGGTGCCCAGGGTGATTCGGTTCGGCGAAGCGGTCGACCGGGCCCATCTCGCCCACCGGCGCAGGAAATCGTCCCCGATGCTGTTCTGCGGAACCTCCAGGGTGATGGTCCCGTTCGTGGTCTTGAGCTTGTTCACCACGATATACCCGTCCGCTGTTGTCGTGTGCGAAGTCAGATCCCCCGCCGCTGACACCACGATCTTCCCCATCCCGCATTGTTGCAGGTTGGCAGTCCCGACATCCGGATGATACAGGACGGATTTGCAGTCCGGGAGAGAATAAACGTTATAGGCCATAAGAAAAACCTCCATGCATTCCCTTGACATGGAGGCCGAATCGCATATAATAAAGGCAGAGAGTTGTGGAAGCTCCGCGGTTAATCACCTGTTGGTGATTAATACAAAGCCATCGCGCATTGCAGTACGCGGTGGCTTTTCAAATGCTTACTTTTGCATTAAGTCTTTGATGACTTCAATCAGTTTCAGCAAGAGGGTCATAGAAGCGAGAATAATCATTGCGATTTCATATCCGCTCATAACCATCACCTGCTTTCCTCACCGGATTACAGGCGAACACCGCGTTGCATCTCTCTGCCCAAATCTATTATACAATATGGCCTGAGCAGGTCAAGGCGAACAAAATTATTATTTTAAATTATCACATTCACGGTAATCACAATCGACTCAATACTCCCCGCCAGTACCAGCCCGACCTGGACCGGCACGGCCTTATGCGCCGCCCGGTCCGCGTCGGGCTGGTCGTCATAGGAGTCCGCCCAGAGGGCGAACCCGTTCTCGACGGTGTCCCCGGCATGCAGCGGACCGGTGTCTGCGCCGCGCCAGAGGCCGGAGGCCAGGACACCCCGGTCGGTATAGCCGGAAAGGATCGACGTGAAGCGGTTGATGAACTGCGCCGTGCTGTCGTCCGTC
>OMYT01000089.1 GCA_900315315.1 uncultured Eubacteriales bacterium
TCTTTCTCCAGGCCCTGTCCCAGCCGGCAGCACTCGCCCAGCATGAACATCGCCACCGGATCTTCCTGCTCCGCCGCCTTCTGCCAGTATTCCGCGGCCTTGCCAACGTCCTGCCCGACCCCTTCGCCGGTGTAATACATCATTCCCAGGTCGCAGAGCGCCTGGACCACACCCAGGTCCACCGCCTTCTGCCAGTATTCCGCGGCCTTGCCAACGTCCTGCTCCACCCCTTCGCCGCTGTAATACATATTTCCCAGGGTATAGCATACCGAAGCGTCGCCCAGGTCCGCCGCCTTCTGCCAGTATTCGACGGCTTTGCCGGTGTCCTGCTCCACCCCTTCGCCAAACAGATATAAGGATGCCAGCGCCGTCCAGGCGTCCGCGAAGCCCATCTCGCCGGATCTCAGATAGTATTCAACGGCCTTGCCGATGTCCTGTTCCCCGTTCTCACCATACTCATACATCACCCCGATGTTAAAGAACGCTTTCGCGTCGCCCTGCGCGGCAGCCCGGTCATAGTACTCCCGCGCCCTGCCCGGATCCGGTTCCACCCCTTCGCCGTTGGAGTACAGATTGCCGATGAATCTCAATCCGTCAACGCTCCCGGCGTCCGCCGCCAGCCGGAAGTATTCCATCGCCTTCGCGTAGTCTCCCGCATCATGGGCAGCCCTGCCGGCCTGGTAAAGCTCCTCCGCGGTCATCTCCGCCGCAGGTTTTTCCGCAGTCCGGGATTCCGCCGCCGCGGTTTCAGCAAACGCTGCGCCGAAAGAAGTGAAGCACAAGCAAAGAGCCAGTACGAACAGCATAATCTTCTTCATTGGGGTTTCTCCTCCTTCAGATAAATATATCCATTCGGTTTTCTGAACCCTTGATCCATAAAGGATCAGGGGTCTTCTTTTTTGCGTCCCTCACATGTTTCTGCATATTATGCAGAAATTTTTTTCAGATGGGAAGGCCCATGGGCAGCCCTGGTGGGCATATAGGTGGACATTCAAGATACGCAATCTGCGCAGCTTATTTCGTCACAGTTCCTAACGGACGTAGTACTTGGTCAGGAAATAGGTCCTGTCCCAATCGACGATATTCATGTCGGCTTCCTTTTCCGCGCGGATATCGAATTCATCGAACACCATCACGTACTTGTTCTCAAGGTCGTAGAGCGGCCATTCCTTGGCCTGGCCGTCGGGGGACTGCTCGGCGGTGAGGGACGGGTTGCCGGTCTTGGCGAACTGCACCCACATCCTCCGCATGGTTTTTGAGAAGGTCTCGTCGAACTGCCTGCCGGTGACGAAGGTATCCTCCGGATGGTTGAACAGCTCGGAAAGCTCGATCGCGTGGCCGCTCTTCAAAAGCGGCACGGAGGATTCCACCCTAAAGTAGTAGACGTAGGTCTTGCCGCCGCCCTTGACCTGGTTCTCCGCCGTCCGGATCAGCGGCGCGTTGAACCAGAACTGATCCAGGAAGTGGCTGAGGATATCGTAGTCCTCGCCCTGGCTGTCCGCGAGGTAGCTCTCGACCAGCGCCTTTTCCTCCTCCGTCAACTGGGAGAGCTTCTCCGCCTTGCATTTCTCAGCCAAGCGCATGAAGGCCTCCGGTCCAAGCACGGCCACGAAGTAGCTGCATTCGTCCTTGGTGCAGCCCTGCATGATGTCAAAATCCTTCGCCGCGCCGCTCTCGTAGGCGTCGAACGCCTCCCTGGGCAGGAACACGCCGTCGCGTTCAGGGGTCGTGAGGGGCATCGACGCCACTGCCCCTGCCGCCTGCACGATCTTGTCGACGTCGGTGTTCATCAGGTCGGCCACGGTCTTGCAGCCCAGCACATCCATAATGGCGTCCGTGCATTCGATGGCCTGTTCCGTGGAACGGCTGAACACGGGCGAACCGCTCTGGGCGATGACGCGCTGGAAATACTCGTGCGCACCCTCCACCAGGGGCAGCAGGGACACGGAGCCGCCGCCGGCAGACTGGCCGAATATGGTCACGCGTTCGGGGTCGCCGCCGAAGCCCGCGATGTTCTCGTGGATCCACTTCAGCGCCGCCATCTGATCCATCAGGCCCAGGTTCTGGGCGTCTGGGTAGTCCGCGCCGTCGGGCAGATGCGACAGGTGGAGGAAGCCGAGGGCGTTGAGCCGGTACTCGACGGAGACGAGTATGACGTCCGGATTCTCATGCACAAAGTTCGTGCCCTCCTCGCGGGGCTCAGGGGTGCCGCCGACCTCATAGGCGCCGCCGTGGATCCACACCATGACCGGTTTCTTCTGATCGCCCGTGTCATCGGCCTTCCAAATGTTCAGGTGCAGGCAATCCTCGCCCTGGGGATAGAGGGAACCCCTCTGACCCACATTGGCCACCTGGCAGGGAACCTTCCCGAAGTAATACGCCTCATATACGCCCTCGTCCGGCGCCACATCCACCGGAGCCTTCCAGCGGTATTCCCCCACGGGCTGCGCGCCCACATAGGGAATGCCTTTGTACGCGATGACGCTTTCATCCGTCTTCTTGCCCACAAAGGTGCCGTTGACGCACTTCACAGCCAGCGCCGCGTCGTAATTGCCGTCGGTGATCGTCTGGTTCTCGCCGTAAAGCGCTTCCATCTGCGCCTTTGCCTCGTCCGCTCCGGATAACATGCCGCCCTGCTCAGCGGCCAGCGCCCCGCCAAAGCTGAACACGGCCAGCAACAGTGCCACCGTCAGTGCCAGGAGCCTTGCCGAAAAGTTACGCTTCATTGAATTCTTCCTCCTTCAAATTCAGAATATGCAGGCGGATTGCCTGTTTGACGCTGCAACCTGATCCATTTTCATCCAGAATACTTTTTCGGTCATGTTGCTGTTCCCTTCTTTTTCATGAATATGTTAATCCACTTTACTTCGTCCCTACCAATCTTATCTCCGCTGATGTAGTACTTGATCATCTTCCAGCCCTCTCCGACCAAGCTTTCTACATCATCATCATTGATGTCCGTATAATACCGATCATCGCGGATACCTTCAAAGTTTCCATACTTGAAAGACATAAACAGGACGCCGTTTTTCTTCAGTGCCCGGTTCAGCCTGTGCAGCACATCCCCCAGCTTTTCTTTCGGCACATGCAGCAGCGATGCGGACGCCCAGATGCCATCAAACAGATCTATAAACTCGATCTCTTCAAAAAGCATTTTTCTGGCATCCACCCTCGTCAGTTCAGTCGTAAGCCTGCACATCTCCGCTGATCCGTCGATGGGAAGGACGTTGTACCCGGCTTTCAGGAAATCCCTTGTGTCTCTCCCCGCACCGCAACCGCAATCCAGGATGAAGCCTCCAATTGGAAGAAGAGACAGAAAATCTTGCTGAACCGCGCTCATGTCCGCTTTCAGCGTCTTTTCCGCGTATTCCTCGGCGTGAATATCGTAGTAGTTGTCCATCACGCCCTCCACTCTCCGAATCCCAGATTCTGTGCTGCTTTATATGGCGGCAGGATCATCTCGCGAAGATGCGAAGTAAAGTCGTCTTTACTAAGACCTTCTCCGTATAAAATAATTTCATTCTTCAAACAGATCATCCATTCGGACAACCTGGGAAAAAACACCGCTGTATTCATTCCGTTTCATACCGAATGTGGAGATCAGCGTTTGATAGACTGCCACTTTGGGAGACAGTTTCTCAAGCAAAATGCTTTGTCTGCGTAACAATTCCCGATAATATGACTTATCTACGATAAAAGTATCGCTGTAAAACTTAATCTCACAGGCATTGACAACATGATCATCACGTTCGATCAGCAGGTCAATCTGAGTATTCTCTTCCTCATTGCGCAAAAGCCACGCGGACTGCAATGTTCTGACTCCGCTGATACCAAGCGCCCGCTTGATCTGGGGAATATGCTGGAAACAAACATTCTCATATGCAAACCCTCTCCACGTTGCTACAGTCTGGGTAGCCTGATGGCGGGACCAGAATTGTTCATCCTTCTTCTGCATTTTTGCCGGAAAGTGTAACCAGAAAAGACAGAAAGGATCTGTCAGCTTGTAATGGGTTTCTCGTTTCCCCTGGCCAAATGGAATATATCTGTCAATAAAATCACTGGCTTCCAATGCTTTCAGACAGGACGTCAGGGCGCCGCCTGTTGGTACTCCGGTGAAACCGCTGATCTCCTTTCGTGTGTATCCGGCTCTGCGTGTAAACAACAATTCAACGATTGTTTTCATCGCTTCAGGATTGGTAAACACGGATGAAAAGAGTCGGTCATATTCATCCCGGAAAGGTGCATTTTTCGAAAACAAGAGCCGATCCACATTTTGTGCAAGGCTGAACCGGCTGTCTAAAGCATCCAGGTAAAAAGGAATACCGCCAAAAATCATATAGCTTTGAACGATATCATATCTTGAGAAACGCACCCCATTCGCCGTCAGGAACTGTTCGCATTCACTTAATGTGAAAGGCGATAACCTGATTTCGCATGTTACCCGCCCATATAATCCGCCATGGTTGTTAATCAATTGATCCAGAATCCAGGAACTTGCGCTGCCGCATACGATAAGCATCAGGTTCTTTCGATGGCATCCCCAATTGTTCCAGAATCCTTCAAGTGCTGTTACAAAGCCTGATCGTGGAGTATCCATCCAGGGAAGTTCATCGAGAAAAACCAGTAATCTTTGCCCGTTATCCTTTTGATCCAGCAGTTTCTCCAGAAGGTAGAATGCATCAAGCCAGGTCTTTGGCTCATTCTCCTCTCCGAGACCGTGATCTTTCAGAGAGTGATAAAAGTGAAGGAGTTGTGAGCTCATCATGCCCTTTTTTTTTCCTTCGACCGGGGACAGACCGGCATGACGGAATGTAAAGCGGTCATGGAATGTTTCATCAATCAGTGTTGTTTTTCCAACTCTTCTGCGCCCATACACCGCGACAAATTCAGCCTTGTTCCGCTGATATCTGCGGAGCAGTTCTTCCTGTTCCGACTTCCGTCCGATCATGACAATCCCGCCCCTCTTATTTTACCGGAATTTGATTTTTATGCTGATTCCGGTAAATTTAACTGTCAGAATCGTATCATATTCCTCAGAATGTGTCAAGAACAGCAATGGTCTTTCAGGGCGCGACCAATATTCTGGGAGAAAGCATCATCGCCGCGCATAATCTGGCTTTTTCCAGAAGAAAGAGAAGGAATTGATTGTGCAAAAGCACTAAATCCAACATATTTAACGTTTTTTTGCCATATCATTATACCCTATTCTTCTCTCAGAAGAAAGAGACTTACGCCCCTCTCCAAAAACTTTTTTCATTTTCACTTTAAAAACCCCTTCCTTCTGAACGAGAGGGGTGAGCCGGTCAGAGCGGTAACACGGAAGGAAGGAGGAAGAGTCCCATGAACCAAAGGGACAAGGCATTACTTGCAGAGGCGCTGAAGAGGATCTGCGCGGACGTGGCCCTGCTGGCCACGATGTTCGAAGACGAAGCAGCGCCGGAAACACCGGACGAACCGGCAGCGGAAACGCCGCAGGCTCCCGAAAAGGTCTACACCTACGAGGAAGTCAGGGCGATCCTGGCGGAAAAGTCCAGAACCGGGTTCCGAGCGGAAGTCAAGGCGATTCTCACCGGGCACGGTGTGAAACAGCTTTCCGACGTCAAGGATCCCGCGACGCTTGCGAAGATTGTAGCTGAAGCTGAATCCATCGCAACATCGCAAACCTGACAAGGGGGCTTTCCGAATGCCCGGGGCTGCCGCCCGTTCTCTGCTGAAAACGAGCACACTGGCTCGTTTTCCGAGCGCGACGAACCCCCCTAAGCCCCTTCGGAGGAGGAACTTACTATTGGCTAAGCACGCATTCTTAGCCGCATCCGCGAGCGAGCGATGGCTCAGATGTCCCCCATCCGCCAGACTGTGCGCGCAGGAAGAAGACCTGGGAAGCCCCTACGCGCAGCAGGGCACAGACGCCCACGAACTCTGCCAGTACCTGCTTGAAAAGGCGCTGGGCAGAGAAACACAGGACCCGACCGGAGACCTGACCTGGTACAACACGGAAATGCAGGAAGCCGCCGAAGGCTATACCGCGTTCGTGATGGAACAGGTGCAGGAAGCCCGGACCCGATGCCCCGACCCGCTGGTCTGCGTGGAGCAGACCGTCGACTTCTCGAAATGGGTGGAACACGGATTCGGCACGGCGGACGCCCTGATCGTCGCCGACGACCTGCTGTACATCACGGACTTCAAATACGGGCTCGGATGCCTGGTACGCGCCGGAGGCGAGGACGGAAGCGGAAACAGCCAGCTGAAGTGCTACGCGCTGGGCGCGCTGGACACCTTCGGAGACCTGTACAACATTCAGCGGATCAGGCTCTCGATCTACCAGCCCCGGCGGGAGAACATCGACACGTTCGAACTGACCAAAGAAGACCTGCTGAAATGGGCGGATGAGGTACTGGCCCCGATCGCCAGACTGGCCTACGAAGGCCGGGGCGAGTTTGAGGCCGGAGACCACTGCCAGTTCTGCAAGGTCAAGGCCACCTGCCGGAAACGGTCGGAATACGCCATGGAGCTGGCGAAGTACGAATTCGCCGAGGCCCCGACACTGGACGAGAGCGAGATCGCGGCGATCCTGCTGCGGATCGACAGCCTGGTCGCGTGGGCCGAGGACATCAAGGCGTACGCGCTGAACCGGGCGGTCGGCGGAACCCGGTACCCCGGATTCAAGCTGGTGGAAGGCAGAAGCAATCGCAAATACGCGGACGAAGCGGCAGTAGCGAAGATCGTAACCGACGCCGGATACGATCCCTACGAACGAAGGCTGCTGGGCATCACGGCGATGACCCGACAGCTGGGCAAGAAACACTTTGAAGAACTCCTGGGCGGCCTGATCATCAAGCCCCAGGGAAAACCCGTACTGGTTCCGGAAACGGACAGCCGCCCGGAACTGAACACAGCACAACAAGATTTTACGGAGGAAAAAGACCATGATTAAGAATTCCAATCCCTGCAAGGTTATCACCGGCAAACATACCGTATTCTCCTACCTGACCGTGAACGAACCGAAAACCCCGCTGGGCGGCGGCGCCCCGAAGTACAGCGTGAGCCTGATCATCCCCAAATCCGACACCACAACGGTGGAGAAGATCAAAGCCGCGATCCGGGCCGCCTACGACGAGGGGCAGAGCAAGCTGAAGGGCAACAGCAAGACCGTGCCGGCGCTGGAAGAGCTGCGGACCCCGCTGCGCGACGGCGACAAAGACCGCGCGGGCGACGAAGCCTATAAGGACAGCTGGTTCATCACCGCCAACAGCTCCACCAAGCCCGGCGTGGTGGACGCCGACTGCAACCCGATCCTGGACACGAGCGAACTGTACAGCGGGATCATCGGGCGGGCCAGCGTCACCTTCTACGCCTACAACTCCAACGGCAACAAGGGCATCGCCTGCGGGCTGAACAACCTGCAGAAGCTCTCTGACGGCACGCCCCTGGGCGGACGGAGCCGGGCGGAGGACGACTTTGGAGGGCTTGAGGAAGATGATGACTTCCTCAGCTGACAAAAAGGGGGCTTTCCGATCTTCCTGGGCTGCCGCCCGTTCTCTGCTGAAAACTGTCCACTGGACAGTTTTCCGGGCGCGACGAACCCCTTAAACCCCTTCGCGGGTCGGCACTATTATAGTAGTGCTGACCCATTTTCCATAAAAGGAGTGCACACATGCAAACACTGAGCATCGACCTGGAAACACGGAGCAGCGTGGATATCGGAAAATGCGGAGTCTACAAATACGCGGAATCAGACGATTTCGATATCTTGCTGTTCGGCGTTTCCGCAGACCACGGCCCCGTTACGGTATACGATCTCGCGAGCGGCGAATCCGTGCCGGAGGAGATCCTGACGGCGCTAACCGATCAAAGCGTTGAAAAATGGGCCTATAACAGCAGTTTCGAACGGATCTGCCTGTCTGAATGGCTGAAAAGAAAAAACCCGCGCCTTTTCCGCTCCCGCGGCGGAAAGTACCTGGATCCCGGGGCATGGAAATGCTCCATGGTTCTCGGCGCGTATAACGGCCTTCCCTTCGGTCTGGAAAAGATCGGAGCCGTACTGGGGTTTGAGGAACAGAAGCTGAAGGAAGGCAGAGACCTGATCCGCTACTTCTGCGTTCCCAGCCGGGTCATCAGCAGAGACTGGAACCTGCCGGAGCACGCGCCGGAAAAATGGGAACTGTTCAAAAAATACAACGAGCGGGACGTGCGGGTGGAACTGCAAATCCAGAAACGGCTGAGCAAATACCCGGCGCCGGATTCCGTATGGGAGGAATACCATATCGACCAGGAGATCAACGACCGGGGCATCCGGATCGACCGCCAGCTGGTCACACAGGCAATCCGGATGGACGAAACCGCCAGGGCGGAACTGACGAAAGAGCTGAAAGCACTGACCGGCCTGGGAAACCCGAACTCCGTGGCCCAGCTGAAGCAATACCTCATCGAGCACGGCATCGAGGTGGATACCCTCGGCAAGAAGGAAGCCGCGGAAATGATCAAAACCGTACCGGAGGACATCGGAAAAGTCCTGAGCCTCCGCCTGCAGATCGCCAAGAGCAGTGTGAAAAAGTATCAGGCGATGGAAAACTGCGTCTGCGAAGACGGGCGCTGCCGGGGACTGTTCCAGTTCTACGGCGCCAGCCGCACCGGCCGCTGGGCAGGACGGCTGATCCAACTGCAGAACCTGCCGCAGAACCACCTGCCCGACCTGGAACAGGCCCGGGAACTGGTGCGGCAGGGCGATTACGAGATGCTGAAACTCCTCTACCCTTCCGTCCCCGCCGTTCTGAGCGAACTGATCCGCACCGCTTTCATCCCTGAAGACGGCATGAAATTCATCGTCAGCGACTATTCCGCCGTGGAAGCCAGGGCACTCAGCTTCCTGGCCGGAGAGCAATGGCGCATGGACGTTTTCCACAACGGACGGGATATCTACTGTGAAAGCGCGAGCAGAATGTTTCATGTGCCTGTGGAAAAAAACGGCGTAAACGGCCGTCTCCGCCAGCGCGGCAAGGTCGCCGAACTGGCCCTGGGCTACGGCGGCAGCGTCGGCGCCCTGAAGGCCATGGGCGCGGTGGAAATGGGCGTTCCGGAAGAGGAACTGAAACCGCTGGTGGACGCCTGGCGACAGGCAAACCCGAAGATCGTCGAATACTGGTGGAAAATCGACGATGCTGTGAAAACAGCCATCCGGCAGCAGGTTCCTCAGCAGGTCGGAAACATAATATTTAAAATGAGAAGCGGCGTGCTGTTCATTTTCCTGCCCTCCGGACGGAAACTGGCCTACATCAAGCCCAGGATCGAAGAGAACCAGTTCGGCGGTGAAAGCGTCACCTATATGGGCACAGACGCCCAGAAGCACTGGAACCGCATCGAAAGCTACGGCCCGAAGATCGTCGAGAACATCGTCCAGGCCGTCTGCAGGGACCTGCTGGCGGACACGATGAAGAACCTCCGCCAGTACCGGATCGTCGGCCACGTACATGATGAGGTGATCATCGAAGCACCGGAAGACACGCCGACAGGGACAATCACGGACATTATGGGACATACGCCGGAATGGATCCGGGGATTGGAACTTCGAGGAGACGGGTTTGAGGCACCATTTTACAGAAAGGACTGAAAAACATGACCAATACCAAACCGTCTGAAATATCCCTGCGGCTTTGCCACAATGTCAGAATACTGGCGAAAAAGCAGCGGATCAAAATGAAGGACATTGAAACGACCCTCGGACTCGCCAAAGGATATTTCTGCCGCTGCGAGCAAAACAGCAACGCCATGAGAATTGACACAGTATGCAAACTGGCGGACCTGTTCGGCATCACCGTTGATGAACTGCTCTGCGAAGATCTCGAAAAGAAGCTGAAAGAACCCCTGGCCAAAGCCACCCTGGCCGACGCAGTCGAGGCAGTCAGCGATGTCTTCAGCAAGGATGAGATTGTGCGGATCATCAGCGAAGAAATGTGAAACAACACAACCCGGTCAATTCTGACCGGGTTGAATGCATCATCTGTATCCAAGCTTTCTTCTCACCGTTTGACAAGAATGATAAGAATGATTAGAATATGAGAAGCAAAGTGAGAAGAAAGAGGGCGTGAAGGATGAGACAAAACAAAAAGGCGCTCCGTCGGGCGTTTTTGTGCGTCAGGGAACTGCGACTGCACCGGCGACTGAAGCAGTCATTCGTCAGATGATCAAGGAAACAGACGGAGACACGTATGAAGACGTGCGATCTCTCCATCAGGACTTGACCTTCA
>OMYT01000177.1 GCA_900315315.1 uncultured Eubacteriales bacterium
CGTATTATCAGCCGGTCATCCGTACGTCTTCCCGGAAGCTGTGCAGCTTTGAGGCATTGGCCCGCTGGATCGACCCGGAACTGGGTATGATCTATCCCGATGAATTTATCCCTGTACTGGAAAAGGAACGGGCGATCCACCGGCTGGACGCCGCGATCCTCCGGCAGGCCTGCGCGCGGATCCGGAGCAGCATCACAAAAGGCGAGACCCCCATTCCCATTTCGGTGAATCTGTCCCGGCTGGACTTTACCCTTTGCGATATCTTTTCCGTTGCGGACCAGGTCGTCAGCGACTACCAGATTCCCCATGACTTTATCTACTTTGAAATTACCGAGAGCGTCATGGCCGAAGAGCAGGAAATGTTGAAGGGCATTGTGGACCGGTTCCGTTCTGCCGGCTTTCAGATCTGGATGGACGATTTCGGCAGCGCCTATTCCTCTCTGAATGCCCTCAAGGAGTTTTCCTTTGACGAGATCAAACTGGACATGCGTTTCCTCCATCCCTTTAACCTCCGGGCGAAACGGATCGCCACCGCGGTGGTGGAAATGGCCAAGAGCATCGATATCCACACGCTGGTGGAAGGCGTGGAAACAGAGGAACAGTTCCGTTATCTCCGGAATGTGGGCTGTGAAAAAGTGCAGGGCTATTACTTCGGCAAACCTGCGCCCTATGAAGAAGCGCTGGCCCGGCTGCAGGAAAAGGGAATCGGGACGGAAGCGCCCCACGAACGGCGCTACTACGATGAGATCGGGCGAATCGACTTTCTCAGCGCGGTGCCTTTTATGACCCGGGAGGAGCATGACACGATTACCACCGCCAGGCAGCTGAACAGTATTCCGCTGGCGCTGGCGGAATTTGCGTCGGATTCCTTCAGCGTTCTGTTTTATAACAGCGCCTTTGAAGAGACGGCGTCCGGCACGGAATTGTTCTCTATCGCGCTAGACCAGGAGATGCTCTCCCAGCCCCAGCCTTATTACCTGCTGTCCGACAAGCTGATCAATCTCATTGATTCCGTCAAAACAGGCGGCGACGGAAGGATGCTGTTCACTTCCAATGAAGAGTACTTTGAAGTGAAAGCGCGCTGCATGACGAAGTCTCGGGAAAAATACTGTGTGCTGATCCAGCTTACCAATCTTACCAGGGATACCCAGTCGGAGAACACCGCCTATCTGGACGAGTTCGTCCGCCGGATTAACGATATATTTGACCGGATTACTCTCATGAATGTCCGGGACAACCTCATCCGGCCCCTAAATACCGCTGTACGGGAGGATCTGCTTTCCGGCAGATACGGGATCCGGGAACGGGTGAGGGAGTATGCGGAAAAGTATATCTATCCCGATGACAGGGCGGAATTCCTTCGCCAGTTCAACCCTCAAACGGCTTTAGACCGTTTTGCCGTGAACGGATGCGTGAGTTTCTCGAAATTGTTCCGGACCAGCGTGGGCCACGGGCAATATGCCTGGATGGAATATACGCTGCTCAAAATCGACCGGGACAACTATTTCCTGCTGATGCGGAACTTGCACGAAAGCGTGACCGGTTTCCTCAGAAAAAACAAGGTGAAAGTGGATGGGGACGGATATTTTACGCCTTCCCACCTTTGGAACAATCTGCTCCGGTCCAATCTGCTGCGGCTGTTCTGGAAAGACCGCGACCGCCGGTTTGTCGGGGCGAGCCAGGCCTTTCTGGATTACTACGGATTTACTTCCATTGAGGAAATCCTGGGCAAGAACGATGAGGAAGTAGGGTGGCATGTTCATCCGGAAGCTTATATGAACGACGAGTTTCAGGTCATCAACGAGGGCGAAACCATTCATTTTATGCCCGGCCTTTGCATGAACGAAGGGGAGAACAAGGAAATCCTGGCCAGTAAAACTCCGCTGTATGATGCCAATGGAGAGATTCGTGGCCTGCTGGGCTTTTTTATTGACAGGGAGCTGCTGACCGTCAACGACAGGCGGGGCACGGAGATCCCCCGCCGGGACCTGCTTACGGGATTGCTCAATTCCCGGGGTATAAGCGAGGAAGCGACCGTGTTCCGTGATGAATATTATATGCGGGGCGCAGATTTTGTCCGTGTGCATATTATGATCAACGACTTTAATGCCTACAATGAACAGTTTGGCTTCG
>OMYT01000026.1 GCA_900315315.1 uncultured Eubacteriales bacterium
GGGATCCACAACCTTCGCGGTTGCGTAGACAGAATCAAGGCTCTCGGAAGGCTTTTTCGTGGGCTGGGGGGACGGCGGAACATAGGGGCCGGGCTTGGTTCTGCTGGTCAGGCTGGCCTGCACGAAAGTGCTGCCGTCATTGAGCTGCAGCCAGCCGGGGCTGGTCTCGCCGATGACCCAGATCTCGGAACCGTAGGGGAATTTGCCGACGACCGCATATTCCTTGCCGGGGCCGGCACGTTCGTTCAGGGGCTTGCCGTTGGGGCACTTGGAGTAGACGACATAGTCGGCGGATGCGGTCGTCACAAACGCAACGCACATCGTTGCGAGCAGGACGATGACAGCAATCAGGGAAAGTAAGCGCTTGTTCATGAAAATTCCTCCTTTAAGATTTTAATGAAAGTTTAACGATTTCTTCATAATTTGTCAAGCTTTTTCGAAAAAACTGCCCCGGCCCGATCCGGATTCCCGATGATCTCCTTCCCTGCCGCAAATTGACCGGCCGCGCTGTTTCTTTTCGATGATTGATACGCAGGGAGAGAGAGGGACGGCAGTTTTTTTCTTGCAGAAAAACCGGATCAATGGTATTGTAATAGTACAAAAAGCGGAAACTGAATAAAACGAAGGGATCGTTTTTTTGCCCGTCCCGCGCGGCGGACCCGGCGGCGGGCGGACGGAACGAACGCACGGAGGTGACGGAGATGACCATCAGGGAACTGCGCGCCCGGGAGAAACTGTCCCAGGCGGAATTTGCGAAACGAATCGGGATCCGGCCCGGGACGGTGAGCCAGCTGGAGAACGGCCGCATGAAAGTGAGCGATCGGATTGCCGACAGGATCTGGGAAGAATTCGGAACCGAAGTGGGCGAAATGGCGGACCAGAAGACCGTCAAAAAGCCCAAAGCCCCGAAGCTGGAGATCTACGTCCAGAGCCCGCTGGGCGGGAATATCACGCCGGAGGAGATTCTGGCAAAGATGCCCGAGGGCGTGGAGGCCTGCTTTGTGCGGGTGGACCAGAACCTGATCTGGTGGGTCCGGGGAGAAGAGACCGGCGCGGTGGAGATCTGGCGCGACGACCGGTAAGCGGAACAGCCGGAAGAAATTCCGGGACGGAGGGAACTTTTCCGCGGCGGGCGCGTCTGACAGAGCGGATCCGGTATGATCCAAAACTGAAAAAACCCGAGCAAGGAGAGAAAAACGATGAAAAGAACGATCGCATTCATTCTTACCCTGGTGATGGTGATTCTGTGCTGCGCGGCGGTGCAGGCAGAAACGGAAAAAGTGATGGTGAACGGGAACGATATCGAGATTTATCTGGTGCGGGTGGACCTGCTTGACTACGGTTCCCCCAGCCTGAACCTGGTGATGCGGGGCGTCAACAACACCGACCGCAAGCTGTATATCAGGTTCGCGGATCCGGTGATTGACGGTGTGGAACTGTACGGCTACAGCCAGGGACTCGAACCCCATGAGGAAGCGGACCTGGGCTGCCTGATCTTCTCGGATGAGGGGGACACCAAGGCATACAACGTGATCCGGAACGGCAAAAAACTCACGCTTGAGGTCAAAATCTCCGATTCCGATACCGGCGACAAGATTTTAACGGAAACGGTCAGCATCGATCTCCCGCGGAAGGAGAAGGAAGAGGAAAAGAAAACCGTCAATATTCCGGTTTACGATACTTCCAAGGATTCTGCGGGCGGCCCCTCCTCGGGCGGATCCTCTTCATCCGGGAGTTACCACGACGTGTCGCCGGGCAAGACGATCACCTTCGGCCATTATGACCAGGACGGGAACGTGAGCAACGGCGTGGAGCCGATTGACTGGCTGGTGCTGGACGTTAGCGGAAGCAAGGCCTTCGTGGTCTGCAACTGCGGGCTGTTCAACGCGAAGTATACCGAACACAGCAAACAGCAGGTGTGGGAAAACTGCGACCTGCGCGCGACGCTGAACTCCTCCTTCCTGTATGAAGCCTTCAGCCAGGCCGAGCGGGACGCGATCCAGCTCACCTATGTGGACAACAGCGCGGCCCAGGGCGATCCGTCTGCCGTGTCCTACCGCGGGTACGGCAACGACACGTACGACTATCTCTATCTTCTGAGCTACGCCGAGCTGGTGCGGTATCTGCCCACGCAGAACGACCGGGTGGTCCAGATCTGCAAGAAGTTCAGGGACAAGGGCCTCGGCAGCCCGGAGTATGTCCTGGGAATGCGGACCTGCAATTACTGGCTGCGGCACCCGGTGTTCAAGAACAATGCCGGCGGCGTGACCTGGAGCGGAACGATCGAATCGGCCTACATGAACTTCCCGAGCTGCATGGTGCGGCCGTGCTGCTGGGTGGACGTGAGCATGCTGGGATACTGAGGCAAGACGCAGGGAAATTCACAAAAAGGTAGCAAAAACGACGGGGGTATGATACAATACCCCCGTACTTTTGTACGGAAAACGAGCATATAGTAAGGAGGAAACCCCGAAATGAAGAAACTGATCTCCCTGATCCTGATCCTCTGCATGGCCTGCATGCTGATCCCCGCGATGGCGGAGGACGACATCCTGGGCACCTGGTATCTGAACGAACTGACGCTGAACGGCACCACCGTCAGCCCCGCCTCCGTGGGCATGACCATGAGCTACACGTTCAAAGAAGGCGGCGAGCTGGAAGTGAAAGGCGAAATGATGGGCGAGTCGAACTCGACGACCGGCACCTGGTCCCTGGACGGCAGCACGATCACGATGACGATTGAGGGTTCGAGCCAGACCGCGACCTTTGCCGACGGAAAGATCACCATGGAAGACCAGGGCCAGGTCGGCACGCTGACCAAGGATGCCCCCGAAGTGCAGGAAAAGGCCAAGACCGTGGCCGCCGACAGCGAAGAAGCCTTCTTCGGCAGCTGGACGCTGAACGCGATGGACGTGATGGGCATGTACGTTGACAAGGCTCAGTTCGAATCCTTCGGCCTGACCGGCTATGAAGCCACGATGACGGTCGAGGCCGGCAAGGTTCATACCGTGATCGCGATGGGCGAGACCATGGGCGAGACGGCGACTGACTATACCTCCAAGTTCGAGGACGGCAAACTGCTGCTGCCGGTGGAACTGCCGGAAGACCAGGCCAAGATGCTTGAATCGCTGGGGCTGACAATGCCGGAGTTCTACACGATTGAACTGGTGGAAGACGGTTCCGTGCTGTTCTCCATGGAAGTGATGGGGATGCAGATGGGGCTGTATCTGGTCAAGACCGATGCGGCTGCGGAGCAGCCGGCTGCGTGAGGCAAAACTTCAAATATAAAGCCGGACCGAAAGGTTCGGCTTTTATATGATGAAAGAGGAGAAACATGAGAAACAGGTTGATGCGGTTCGTGGTCTGTGCGCTCGCATGGCTGTCGGCGCTGGTGCTGTTGGTTCCGGTTTCCCTGGCGGAGGAGGACGGCGGCACGCTGGACAACATTGAATGGCGCTTCGCAGACGGGGTGATGACCCTGAAGGGCGACGGGATCCTGACGGGGCCGAACCGCCCGTGGGACGCCTACAAGCCGGACACCCGGGAGCTGATCATCGGGAGCGCGTTCCCGGACCACCGGGACTGGAGCGGCTATGCCGGACTGAAAGCCCTGAAGAAAGTGACCTTTGAAACGGACTACTGCAGCGCCTGCTTCAGCGACTCGAAGGACCTGAACGAGGTCCGCTATACCGGAGCGCACCCCGTTTTCATGGGCATGGCGTTCATCGCCTGCCGGCTGGACGAGATCGTGTTTGACAGCCCGGAAGCGGACTATGTGCTTGACGGCAATCTGCTGATGAACCGGGCGGGGACGGAAGTGTTTTACTGCCTGGGATCAAAGAAAACGGGGGATGTGGTGATCCCCGAAGGCGTCGAGGTGATCCATGAGGGCGCCTTCGCCCAGTGCTCCATGCGGTCCATTACGCTGCCATCCACGCTGCGGGTGATTGAAGGATTTGCCTTCTTCGGCGTGAAACAGCTGCAGGAGATCACGATTCCCGCCGCGTGCCGGGAGATCGGCGCTTCCGCTTTCGCGGAATCCACGCTCCGGAGCATCACCTTCCTCGGGGACAGGATCGACTTCAGCGCGGATTCGTACGCATTTGAACCGGGGAAGACCGTGCGCCGCGGCGGGCTGACGTTCGACCTGTGCAAGGGGCTGCAGACCATCGTCGTGCCCGGCTGCGGCGAGGCGCCCTTCGGCCTGCTCCGCAACTGCAGGGGGCTGCGGCGGATCGAATTTGCGGAGGGAACGACGAAAATCGGATCCTGCAGCGGGGTTTTTGAAAACTGCGACAAGGTGACGGTGCTGATCCTTCCGGATGAGATCGAATTTGACGGGAACATCCTGCGGGAGATGAAGAACCCCATCATCTGGTGCCATGAAGGGACGCCGACGGCGGAGAAGGTCGAACGGTTCAAACTGAAACACAAGTTTATCGAAAGGGAATAAAGGAAAGATGAAAAAAGCTGTTCAGAGAGCGCTGGCCGGGCTGATGCTGCTGACGGTGCTGTGCGCCTGCCTGGGCGCGGGGGCCGAAGGGAAAAAGATCAACCTGATTTTCATCGGCGGGGACGCCGATATCGAGGACGGGCCGAACAACACGTTCCGGAATCTGCTGCTCCACCACGAGGACCTGCAGGAGAGCGCGGAAAACTTCTTCATCAAATCCACGATGCGGGACTACACCAACAAGACAGCCCAGATCCATACCGCGGAGGCGGAGGCTTTCCTCGACCCGGAGGCGGTGAACGTGGTGTGCGGATACTCCCACGGCGGGCAGTCCGTTTTCTTCATGAACACGGACAATGTGCGGGACATCTGGCTGTTTGACGCGTGCGTGAGCATCGGCGGGAAGTGCTCCAACCCGACGTCCAACGGGAAGGTATGGGCGGAATGGATTGTGGAAACGGCAAAAAAGGGCGTGAACGTGCATCTTTTCGCCTCGAAGGGCAAGCACAATGAACCCTCCGGCGCGAAGAACGCGATCAAAAACCTGGAAAAGGTGCCGGAGGACGATCCGGCGGTGACCAGCCCGGAGGAGGGCGTGTACATCGTGCGGGACGAAAAGGGAGAGGAAATTGCCCGAATCGAGACCGCGATCCTCGAGGGAACCCATAAGGATATCTGCGTGACAACGGAGGACCGGGTTGCGGAAAGCATCTATGAGATTTTGCAGAAATAGTTGAAGCGGACGACGGTTTCGTGTATAATAGAAAGGTCAATAAAACGGGATACGTTCAGAAAATGAACAATATAAACTCAGGAGGAAAAGAAGATGGACAAGAAGACCAGAAACATCGTGATTGCCGTGATCGCGGTAATCGTATTGGCTGTTGCGATCTGGCTGATCGCCGGCGGCGGGAAGAAGCAGGAGCCCGCGGCGACCGAAGCCCCCGCGACCATTACCGAAGCGCCGACGGAAGCCCCGACCGAGGCTCCCACCGAAGCGCCGACCGAAGAGCCGACCGAAGCTCCTACGGAAGCGCCCACTGAGGCTCCCACGGAAGCTCCGACCGAAGCGCCCACGGAAGCGCCTGCCGAGGAAAATGCGGAGGACGCCAAGAGCGAGGTTCAGGAAGACCTCAAGACCCTGGCCGCAGACGCGAAAGCCGCGACCGAGACCGTGAAGGAAGACGTCAAGGAAACCGCCGAAGACGCCAAGGCTGCCGTCGAAGAGAAGGCCGAAGAAGTGAAGGAAGCCGCCAAGGACACCAAGGCCGCCGTCGAGGAGAAGGCTGAGGACGTCAAGGCTGCCGTCGAAGAGAAGGCCGAAGAAGTGAAGGAAGCCGCCAAGGACACCAAGGCCGCCGTCGAGGAGAAGGCTGGGGACGTCAAGGCTGCCGTCGAAGAGAAGGCCGAAGAAGTGAAGGAAGCCGACAAGGACACCAAGGCCGCCGTTGAGGAGAAGGCTGAGGACGTCAAGGCTGCCGTCGAAGAGAAGGCCGAAGACGTTAGCCGTTGAGGGAAAGACCGAAGAAACCAAGGCCGACGCCGAGGAAAAGTCCGCCGCCGAAGGCGCGGAAGCTGCCGCGAAGGCTGAAGTGAAGGCCAACACGCTGATTGAAAAGCTGAAGACCCCCATGACCCTGACCGAAAAGGTGACGCTGAACAAGGAAAACGTGGCCATGGTTGCCGCGATGTTCCTCGGAGGCGACGAGGCAAAGATCGCGAAGCTGGGCCAGCTGATCGACTTTGTGAACGGGCTGGAATACAAGGTGCTGTATGACGGCGTGAACGCCGAAGGCTTCATCACCTCGAAGGGCGAGGTTCTGGCCTCCTTCCTGATGCTGAGGGACAAGGACAGCGTGAAGCTGTACAGCGATATGTTCCCGAGCTACTTCATGGACATCAAGATGGAAGAAATCAAGGGTCTGATTCCCAAGACGTCCACGAACCTGGATCCGAGCAAGCTGGGCGAAGCGTTTGCCGCCCCGATGATGAAGATGATGGCCGGCGTCAAGTTCGGCGCGCCGGAAACGGTGAGCGAAACCATGTTTGACACCGAGTTTACCTCCAAGACCCCCATCGACATGACGCTGAAGGAAATGGCGCTGCTGGGCCTGAACGCCTGCAAGGATATGATGGCGAACGAAGAAATTGCCAAGCTGATGGACAGCCTGAAGGACAAGGGCGTGAACTTCTCCGTGGACCAGATCGACGAGGCCATCAAGGCTGTGGAAGAATCCAAGGACGAAGAAATACCCGCGGTCGACGCCGGCATGTACACCAACGCGAAGAACGACATGGTGTTCAAGGTTGACGTGAGCCAGAACGGCGAGCTTGTATCCCACTCGGTGGGCGGCAAGGTCGGCGACTATGGCGTGTCCGAGGTTCAGATCGGCAACCAGACGTACGTTTATATCAAGGCCGGCAAGGACGGCGTGGACATTATCTACCGCGCGCAGGGAATGGAAATCGGAATCAAGGCCGTGCCCGAGAAGCGCGAGAACGGCATAGCGGTCGTCACCACCCTGTCCCTGATGGGGATGGAACTGGCGAAGAGCGAGTCTGAACTGACCAAGGGAGCGACCCTGACCGGGAAGTTCAGCACCGAAGGCAAGCAGGCGATCACGCTCAAGGATCTGAAGGAGAAGAAGACGGACCTGGCGAAGGAACTGATCACGGACGCCAAGACCAACTACATGCCCGCGCTGAAGGAAAAGATCCAGAAGAGCGCCCCCGAAATGATGCCCATTTTCTCGAGCCTCGAAAAGCTGTTCAAAAATACCGTGCAGACGCTGCCGAAGCAGATGGTGCCGGAGCAGATTCCCGAGCTGCTGGCGCAGTAAGCAAAGAGGATCCACAACGATGGACCGGTCCTTTTGGACCGGTCCGTTTTCACCCCTTTGTTCTTTTTCGGGTTTATGAAATTTTCAGCCGGGGGAGGCGGAAAACGCATGAGTTCACTGGCGGTCAACCACATCCGCGCGCTGGTATCCTGCGACGCGAAGGACACGGTGTACGAAGACGTCAATCTGCTGTGCGAGGATGGCCTGATCACTTATATCGGGCCGGAGAGGCACGAGGCGGACACCGTGATTGACGGCAGCGGGATGTTCTGCTATCCGGGGCTGGTGAACGCGCACCACCACCTGTACCAGGTGTTTTCGCGGAACCTGCCGAAGGTCCAGAACATGGAACTGTTCGACTGGCTGAAGACGCTGTACGAAATCTGGAAGAACCTGAACGCCGATACGATCCGCTTGTCCTCCCTGACGGGCATGGGCGAGCTGATGAAGAACGGGTGCACGACCGTATTCGACCACCATTATGTATTTCCCCGGAACGCCGGGGACCTGATCGGGGCGCAGGCGGCGGCCGCGGACCTGCTCGGGATCAGGATGCATTTCTCCCGCGGGTCGATGGACCTGTCTGTCAAGGACGGCGGGCTGCCGCCGGACAGCGTTGTGCAGACGATCGACGAGATCCTGGAGGACAGCATCCGCCTGATCGACCGGTATCACGACACCTCTTTCAAGTCCATGCGCCGCGTTGCGCTGGCGCCGTGCTCGCCGTTTTCCGTATCGGAGGATCTGCTGCGGGAGTCTGCCGCGCTTGCGAGGGAAAAAGGCGTGCGGCTGCACACGCATCTGTGCGAGACGCTGGACGAAGAAAAATACATGCTTGAGCGGAAAGGGATCAGGCCGCTGGCCTATATGGAAAAGCTGGGCTGGGTCGGGAAGGACGTATGGTATGCCCACGGGATCCACTTCAACGACGAAGAGCTGGCGCTGCTGGCGGAGACGGGCACCGGGATCTGCCACTGCCCGGTTTCCAACATGAAGCTGAGCTCGGGAATCGCGAGAATTCCGGAGATGCTGGAGAGGGGCATCCCGGTCGGCCTGGGCGTGGACGGCTCCGCATCCAACGACGGATCGGACCTGCTGGAGGAGATCCGGGTGGGATTCCTGCTGCACAGGCTGCATTCAAGCCGGAAGGCGCCGACCGGCTACGACATGCTGAAGATCGCGACGACGGGCTCCGCCCGGCTGCTCGGGAGAGAGAAGGAGATCGGATCCGTCGAAACGGGAAAATGCGCAGACTTTTTCCTGATCCATTCGAACCGGCTGGAGCTCATCGGGGCGGACGAGGATCCCAAAGCTCTGTTCGGCACTGTCGGGCTGCGGGGACCGGTCGATTATACCGTGATCAACGGAAAAGTGACCGTTGAACACGGGCGGATCACGGGGATCGACGAGGAAAAGACCGCGGCGGACGCGGGCAGGGAACTGATCCGGTATCTGGGATACGAATGAGGCGTCCGTCAGGGGCGCGGGGTGTGAGGTGATGCGTCCAGGTGTGCAAAAAAGGCTTTAAGGACAATATCGTCACGACGGTGAAGGCGATTGCCAAAATGGTCAGCGAAAGACGCGTGACGACCTATGCCGCGGCGGCGGACTATCACCTGATGATCGCCATTCCGCCGGCAGTGATGCTGATGATCAGCCTGGTGCGGTATCTTCCGGTGACGGAGGAGAAACTGCTGAAGCTCCTGTCCGACAATGTGCCGGAAGGGGTCTACAACGTGATCGAATCCATACTGTCGAGCGTTTTCAACAGCAACGGAACGGTGACGGTGATCACCGCAGTGCTGATGCTGATCTCCGCGAGCGGCGCGATGCGATCCCTGATGAAGGGAATCTATGAAGTATACGGCGCGAAACGCAAGGAACCGTTTCTCATCTTTGCCGGGAAGGCCGTGATCTACACGGTGGTGCTGCTGGCGATGATCATCGTGAGCCTGGTGGTGCTGGTGTACGGCGCGCAGCTGCTGGAATACCTGCAGGAGCGGGTGCCGAACCAGTCTTTCATCGACAGCCTGATCACCATCCTGAAAGACACCCGCTATATTATCTGGGGGATCATCCTCGTATTTGTATTCATGATCTTCTATCACTTTCTGCCCGCGGAGAAGCCGAAATTCCTGAGCCAGTTTCCGGGGGCAGCGGCCTGCTCGGTTTCCTGGGGGATTTTTTCCTGGGGATATTCCATCTATGTGACGGTGAGCGACAAGTTCGGCGCGTACGGGATTCTCGGCACGGTGATGATCGTGATGATGTGGATGTACTACTGCCTGATGTTTTTCCTGATCGGCGGATGCATCAACGTCTACGCGGCATCCCGGGCAAAGAAGACGGCGGCGGCCGGATGAACCAAAAACTCAAGGAGGAAACAACGATGAAGAAAACCATGAGCATCCTGCTGATCCTGGCGCTGGTGTGCGGCTGCGCCATTGCGCTTGCGGACAGCGAATGGACGGATTACCACTGCGAGAAAGACGGATTCTCGACGAAGATCCCGCTGAATGCCCTGACGGACTACCGGGACGAAAAGGGAATGGTGGGGATGATTACCTACCTGAAGGTGCCAGGATTTCCGCCGTTTGTGATGGCGCACCGCCGGCCGGCGGAAGGCAAGTTCAAGAACCCGCAGGGATATCTGAACAACACGTACCGGGAGTTTCTGGAGAAAAAATACCCGAACGACTCCGTCGGCATCAATCCCGCGAAGACCCGGGAGATCGGCGGGAAGGAGCTGATCGGCGCCCTGTATACGCTGTACAACAAGGAATATGACCTGACGACGTACCAGCTGCAGCTGATCGAGATCCGCGACGGGGGCGACGTGGAATACATCGCCATGTACAGCCCGGAGGATGACGAGGAAACGGTGATGAAGACCCTGGATACCATCGTTGCAAACTACCGCGAAGACTAAAAAAATGTGCGGCATGAAGACAATTGACATTATTCTGAACCTGCTGATTTTCGGGATCACGGCGGCGCTCCTGATCCGCTTTGCGCGGAAGGACGGGGGATGGACGACGGAGAAGCTGAAGGTCGCTTTCCGGTTTTTTACGTGCCAGAGCAATGTGCTGTGCGCGGCAACGGCGCTGCTGACGGCGGCGGCGCTGCTGGCGGGGAACGACCCCATACCCCGGTGGGTGTGGATGCTGAAGTATATCGGCACGGCGGGGGTGACCCTGACGATGCTGACCGTTTTCCTATACCTGTGGCCGATGCTCGGGAAGGACGGGTACAAGAAGCTGCTGGGCGGCGCCGACTTCTTTCTGCACCTGCTGACCCCGATGCTGGCGATCCTGTCCTTCTGCGTGGCGGAGAGGCAGGGCATGACCTTCCTGCAGTCCCTGTGGGGCCTGCTGCCGCTGGCGCTCTACGGGCCGCTTTACATCTACCGTGTGATTTACGCGCCGGAAGGAAAGGGATGGGACGATTTTTACGGTTTCAACAAGCAGGGGAAATGGCCCCTGGCGCTTGCCGCGATGTTCGCGGCCATGTTCTGCATCTGTATGCTGTTCCTGGCGGCGCAGAATTTGTGATATACTGAAAAAGACGTCAAAACATCAGGGAGGATCCAATCATGCGGCAGCTGATCAGAAATGGAAAGATCTACGACGGAACGGGAAGCGAGCCTTTTACGGGCGACATTCTGATCGATCAGGACAGGATTGCCGGCATCGGCGAACAGATCCGGAAGGCTGTGCCGGATCAGGAGAAATCCTTCGGCATCGAAAAAGTGATGATCAACGGCCAGCTCGTCCTCAGCAACGGACACCTGGACGAAGACGCCCTGAAAACGACGGGGCGGGCGATCCCGGTGGCGGGGACATAAACGGAGAAGACTACAGGACAGGGCCGACGGCAAGACGGGAGGGAAGGAAAATGTATTGTGAAAAGTGCAAACGAATCATACAGGAAGAACGCTGCCCCTTCTGCAAAAGGAGCATCGTCCGGGAACCGGAACAAAAAGATCTCTGCCTGCTGACGGAAAGGGACTATATTTCCTCCGGGATTCTGGAGGACATACTGCAGCAGCGCGGAATTCCTTTCCTGCGGAAGGGGGTCATGGGCGCCGGGCTGGCGATCAAGGTCGGCCCGATGCTGGACCGGAGCAGGTTCTATGTTTCGTTTGATCAGCTGGAAGCGGCCAGGGAGGTTGCGGATGAACTGTTCGCGGCTGCAGAGGAAGCCGGAGGAGGGGAAACGGAGTCCGGCACGGGCTGCGGTTGACCCGCGGGGGAGGGAAGCGTATAATACGAGCTATGGAAAACAAAAAGCCGGATCCGGAAGGACGGCGTAATACACAGGAGGCAAAGATGAAGAAAAGTTTGGCAAGGTTGATCTGTGCGGTGCTTTGCATTGCATTGCTGACGGGGACGCTGGGGATTGCGACCGCGGCGAAGATGAAGAGCGAAGCGGATTCCGGGCTTGCGGATCTGGTGGCGGACTGGTATTACGTGAAAGATACCGTGCCCGAAGGGATGCTGACGGAATTCCGGCACGGGATCTGGCTTTATAACTACAGAAGCAAGGACTCGAACCAGAGCGAAGCGCCTACCATCCATGAGGTGACTTTCAAGTCCGGCGATGAAGCGCTGAAGGACGCGCTCTCTTTTGAAGAATCCAAGGATTCGGACGGAAAGGTGAACTATGTCAGCCTGGTGGTCGACAACGAGTGCCTGAAGGCGCCGGGCGAGGCGAAATTCCAGGTCAAACTGGAATCCGAACACTTTAACTACCAGGATACCTATACCCTCCGGGTGGTGGACTGGAACGAGCATCCGCTGCTGGAAAAGACAGATGAAAACCTGACACTCGACGGACAGGTCGGAGACCAGTGGAGCCGGAAGGAACTGGTCGGAAGGGCCATGAAGGTCAACGAGGAAGAAGTCCGCAAACAACTGAAAGCCAAGCTTGCAAAGGGCGTCAACGAGCGGGATTTTTACCAGATTTCCTGGCCGGGCGAAGTATATGAGAATGACGCCATTAAGTCCAACTACAATGAAGATGATGTGATCCTTACACCGGTGAAACCCGGCAAATGGGAAGCACAGGTCGGCTATGAATACGGGAACGTGCGGTGCATGGTGCCGATGGTGGTGACCGTTCCCGGCCTGTATCTGACGGCGGAAGGCGAAGTGCTTCCGGGCAAGACGGTGCAGATGGCCGTGAAAGGGACGACCGAAGGAAAGACCTTCACATGGAGCGTGGAAGGCGAAGGCGCAAAGATTGACGAAAAAACAGGTTCTCTGGCGATAGACGCAAAAGCACCGCTGGGCACGGAACTCAAGGTCAAGGCGCTCAGCAGCGACGGAGAGGAAGCAACGCTGTCGCTGTTCCTGAACGACGGAATCTTCGACTCGTCCATCCAGCTTGAGATCGTGAACAAGGACGGGTTCTACATGCCCCATCCGACAGGCGGACGCTGGTACAGCGATCCGTTCATGTGCTGGTATTATGGATATGAACTGTATGACGAAGGATACGGCGATAACCATCTCCAGGTGGACGCGTTCTCATACACGATGTTCGAAGTCGCGCCCGGCGGCTATGCCGAGGATCCGGAAGTGGCGAAGAACCTGCTGGAGAACGTCGTGCTGCGGCAGGCGGCAGATGTGAACGACGAATATGAGTTTATCGAAATTGACGGGCATCCCGCCCTGCTGATTGTCGGCGACTACTACAGGGACGGTGTTTTCGAAAACCATCACGGCCTGCTGTACTATGCGCGGGATGCGCGGCTGCTGCGCTACCGGGTATTCTCCGATGTTCTGCAGGATCCCGCGAAGGGAGCGGACGACATTCCGAAGGTGACGATGACAGACCTGAAAATGCTGGCCTCGATGTTCGGATACGACGCAAACCAGGCTCCGTTCTCTCCCGCCAACGCGGCCATCTCACTGACGGCGAAGGGCGACCCGGCAGGGATCACGGCCGGGAAGAGCATCCAGTTCAAGGCGGCGTTCGCGGATACCACGAAGACGATCAGCACCAAGAACGAGAACACGGAGATCACCTGGTCCGTGACGGACGCGGACGGCAAGGAAGTTCCGGCCGCCACGATTTCCGACAAGGGCAAGCTGGACGTGGACAAGACGCTGGACGCACCGGTGGACCTGGTGGTGAAAGCCGCGTCCCCGATCTTCGGAACGGAAGCGACCTATCAACTGACGGCCATGCCGGTGATCAGCGCGGTGACGATTGAACCGACGGAACTGTTCTTCTATACCGGAACGGATACGGCGCAGACGGTAAAGGTTACCCTGGATCCGCCGATCGCGGCCAAGGGAATCAACTGGACCCCGAACAAGGAAGGCGTTGTTGAGATCACCGACAACGGAGACGGAACGGTTTCCATCAAGCCGGTGGCTGCCGGAAAGATCAGTATTGACGTGAAGGAACCGGGCGGCAAGAAAGCCAAGCTGGCGGTGAACGTGGTGGAGCCGGTGACAGCGCTGACACTGACCGCGAAAGGCGCTGCCAAGCCCGGCGGAAACGTGACGGTGAGCGCGGCGACAGAACCTAAGAACCCCGGGAACAAGACGCTTGAGTGGGCACTGAACGTGGGCGAGGACATTGCCGTGATCAACGACAAGGGTCAGGTCAAGATCAGCAAGGAGGCACCCCTGGGAACGAAGATCACCGTAACCTGTAAGGCACTCGGCGCGCCTGAACCGGTGGCTGCCACGATCGACCTTGAAGTTGTCGAGAAATAAGGGAAGGGGGGCGCTGCACCCCCCTAACCCTTTTCGGTCTGAAAAACGGAATGGAGAAATGAGGCAATGCCCTGGTACTGGATATTGATTATTATTTCCGCCATTATCGGGCCTTTTGAGGCCATGCACGCGCTGAACAAGGCGAGGCGGAACCGGGAAGAAGCGGAGAAAAAAAGAACCATGAAAAAAGGGGAGGGCTGACAAAAGCCTTTCCCCTTTTACGTTGGTGCGCCGGATCAGAAGCCGTGGCTTCCTCCGCCGCCACCGCCGCCTCCGCCTCCGCCGCCGAAGCCGCCGCCACCGTGGCCGCCGGAGGAGTGCTGATGGTGGACGACCTTCCGCAGGGTGTGGGCGGTGACCGCCGTGGCAGCGCCGGCACCGACAACCTTGGTCATGGTCTGCATAGTGGTTTCCTGCTCGTTGCGCATACGGCCGGCGATGAGCATATAGGTCAGGAGGATGGCGCAGATCAGGGCCAGGAAGATATTGCTGATGATCTTCATGGACTCATTGACCGACCGCCCCTCCATGACCTGCAGGATTTCGCGGAAGGCTTCATTCGCGCATTCGGCGTATTCTCTCCGGGTGGCGTACGTATAGACGTTATCGGTGATAGTGTTCGCCTTCGCGGTTGTCAGGACCGTTTTGTAAATAATATCGCTGGAATGAATGCCCAGGCGGCGGGTCTTCATATCGATCATGAAGACGGTATACGGATCGCTGCCGAAATGCCTCTCACCAAAGAGCTTCGCCTTGACCAGAACGCTCCTGCCGTCGGTGCCGGAAGCATCATAGGTGACAAAAGCGACGTTGGCATACTCCGTGATCGGGTACATGGTGGTGAGCACGGACTTGATTTCGCTGTCGGAGAGGAGGCCGGCATCATCACTGACCACCGCTTCATAGCCGGTGACAACGTTGCCGAGTTTCTTTTCTTCAGCGGCCAGCGCGGGGACAAAGAGGGCCGTGAGCAGGGCGGCGAGGAGCAGAACAGCAATGGCCTTACGCATTGTCATCACCTCCCTGATGGGTTTCGAACTGGGGCAGGGGATTGGAGCATTCCCTGTTATGCATGAGCAGAAGGTCGATGCTCTCCCAGACGACCGAGGCGAGGATGATGAAGCTGATCACGTACATGGCCGTATCGTTGCTGTGGAAAACATCGGTGATCAGGATAACGGTGCCGGCGACCATCGCCAGCAGGGCCACAATGCTGCCCACGGGCGGCCTTGACATACTCTTCCGGCCGATAAAGAACGTCAGGAGCATGACGGCCGTGAGGCCGAAGGAGGCCATCCAGAAGATGTAGATCGAGTCAATCAGGGAGATCCCGTACATCGCGAGGATCAGCAGAACCGCGCCGCCGATGCCGCCGACATTGTACCAGGTGCCGCTGTGAGCGCGGTTTTCCATGCGCTTGCGCTGGGCCATGCGGGCGGACATATCATCCTCGGCGCTTTCCGCCATCTGCTGCTTAAGCTGCTGCTCCTTGACGGCTTTCCGGCGGCCGTTGACAATCAGCTGGGCCGCGACGGCCAGCAGCATCGCGATGACCATGACCATTTCCGGGCGCAGGGTCAGGAAGGCGTTCAGGAGGAAGAAGAGCGGGACGGCCAGGATCAGGGCGAAGAGGCCGAAGCGCGGGATATCCATCGGGGTATCCGCCGCCATCTCGCCGGTGATGCCGTTCTGCACGGCGTAGAGGACGCGCTTGCCGCTGCGGAGGGACATGAACCAGTACGGCACGAGGGTCTCGCCGGTATGCTCCGCGGAGGCCAGGGGGATCAGCTTCTTTTCCGCTTCGCCGGTGGAATAGGTACAGCCGTCGTCCAGGCTGTCCATCACATCCTTCAGGCCTTCGCGGACAGCGGCCGCCTTGGCGAAGGACAGGTAGGCGTTCGGGTTGGTATCCGGCGTATCGGCATAGAAGCCGCTTATATAGGCTGGGGAGAAGGGCTTAAAGGAATCCGTCGGCACCCGGGCGATCCGCTCGGACAGGGCATCGGGCATCTCCTTCGAGGCATCGTGCAGGATATCGTCAAAACGGTGGTTCAGGTTCACGGCGGTGGAATAATAGTAGGTATCGTCACCCTTGGTCTGATGACCTTCCAGGACGGCGGAACCGGTGACCCGGGCCGAATAGGTATGGAAGGGGACGTAGATACCGCGGAAACTTTCGGCAGTGACGTTCCTTTTCAGGCGGTGATCCACGCAGAGGCTCTTTTTCAGCATCGACTGATACTTCGCGAAGCACGCATCCCGCGTGACGCGGAAGGGCGCGATGGTATCGGGCGGGGTGACCTCGGAGCGGGTATGGTTCAGCATCACGGGGGAACCGCAATAGCTGCAGAAGGAAGCCGCGGTGGTGTTCATCGCGTGGACTTCGCCGCCGCAGTTCGGGCAGGTGAAAAGATCCATTTCAACGCGGTCGCTGGCCTGGCGCGCTTCGCGCTGATCGGCGGACTCGATGCTTTCCGTACGGTCACACATGCCGCACTTCAGCTGCTGCCCCGCGGGGTCAAAGACCATCATGGAGCCGCATCCCGGGCAACTGTACAAGAAGATCATCTCCTTTTACAAATATTCTCTAATACAAGGGAGCTTTCCGATCGCCCCCTTAAACCCCTTCGGCCACAATGTTGGCTTTCCGATCGATTCCAACAAAGGCGCCACCGGCGTCTTTGCCCCTTGACCCCTTCGGGCGAAAGAGAATCTACCAACTAAACAATTATTATACCATAAAAACGGGAGGGAAACAAAAGGAAAGATTGCGCCGGAGGGGCGATGGTGCTATAGTATACGGGTTAATTTACTCAGGAGGATTGAACGCAATGAAAGACCGGAAGATTTACTGCCTGAACAATATCGCGAAGGTCGGAACGGATCATTTCCGCCCGGGCTATGAGCTGACGGACAGCATGGAGGACGCCGCGGGCGTGCTGGTGCGCTCCGCCGATATGAAGGAAACAGAATTTCCGAAGGACCTGCGCGCCATCGCGCGGGCCGGCGCGGGCGTCAACAATATCCCGATCGACCGGTGCACGGAGAACGGGATCGTCGTATTCAACACCCCTGGCGCCAACGCCAACTCCGTGAAGGAACTGGTGCTGTGCGGATTGCTGCTGGCCTCCCGGGACGTGAACGGCGGCATCCGGTGGGTGCGGGAAAACAGGGACGACGCGGACATCGCCAAGAGCGCCGAGAAGGCGAAAAAGGCTTTCGCGGGGCATGAACTGGCCGGGAAGACCATCGGCGTGATCGGCCTGGGGGCGATCGGTGTGCTGGTGGCCAACGCAGCCCTCTCCCTGGGCATGAAAGTATACGGATTTGATCCCTATATGTCGGTGAAGGCGGCGTGGAACCTGTCACCCATGGTGAACCATGCGGACACGGCCGAGGCGATCTATGCCATTTCCGACTTCGTGACGATCCATGTGCCGGCGACCCCCGCCACCAAGGGCATGATCGGGGCGGAAGCGATCTCCCAGATGAAGGACGGCGCAGTGCTGCTGAACTTTGCCCGGGACGCCCTGGTGGACGAAGATGCCGTGGCGGAAGCCATCGAAGCCGGAAAGCTGAAGACCTACGTGTCCGACTTCCCGAACACGGTGAGTGCAAAGATCGAGAAGGCGATCGTGATTCCGCATCTGGGCGCCTCCACCGAGGAAGCGGAGGACAACTGCGCCGTGATGGCCGTGGAGCAGATGCAGGACTACCTGGACAACGGCAACATCCATAACTCCGTCAACTTCCCGGAGATCAACCTGGGCCGCTGCGAGACGGAAGCGCGGGTGGCCATCCTGCACCGGAACATTCCGAACATGCTGAGCCAGATTACCTCCTTCTTCGGATCCCAGAACCTGAACATCGAAAACCTGGCGAACAAGGCCCGCGGGAACTACGCCTATACGCTGCTGGACATCAGCCATCCCATGCCCCACGACGTGGTTGAAAAATTCAAGGCGATCGACGGAGTGCTGCGGGTGCGCCGAATCTGACAAAAATCCGGCATAAAATACGGGTTTTCCGAGTGATTTTGACGTAAAAGTGTTGAAACATAAGGAATAGTGTGCTATAATCCGGCTACAATCACATGCCGAAAGGCAGAAAGGAAATTACTATGAATAAAACTGAACTCATCGAAGTCATCTCTTCCAAAGCTAAGATCACCAAGGCTGAAGCCGGCAAAGCTCTCGCCGCGACGCTGGACGGCATCACCGAGGGCCTCGCTTCCGACGGAAAGGTAACCCTGGTTGGTTTCGGTACTTTCGAAGTCCGCACCCGCAGCGCCCGCACCGGCCGGAACCCCCGCACGGGCGAGACGATCAAGATCGCCGCTTCCAAGGCCCCCGCTTTCAAGCCCGGCAAGGAAATGAAGGCTGCTGTTGCCGTGAAGAAAAAGGGCAAGAAGTAAGATATAGATCAAAAAATCCGGACCGAAGCAAACAAACGCTTCGGTCCTTTCATTTGGGCAAAAGGGAAATCAGCTCGCGGCCATGGTCCCTGAGCCACTTATCCCAGACCTTATAGTCAGGCATAGCCTCATAGACCAGCGCCCAGAAAGCCTTTGAGTGATTCATTTCCCGGCGGTGGCAAAGCTCGTGGACGATGACGCTGTCAATAACCTCCCGGGGGGCCAGCATCAGCAGGCAGTTGAAGTTCAGGTTTCCTTTGGAACTGCAGCTGCCCCAGCGGCTGTGCTGCGCCCGGATGGCGACGCGGCCGTAGGTGATGCCGAGCCTCGCCGCGTAATAGCGCACGCGCTCCGGAATCAGGCGTTTGGCGTCCTTTTTGAGGGCGTCCAGTTCGGATTGGGTCAGTCGACGCATTTGATTGAGAGGGGGCTTTCCGATCGCCCCCCTAACCCCCTTCGGCCTCGTAGTTTAGGGAATGGTTCATGGGTGAGCATAAAAAGTTTATCAGCGGAGATATACCTTTTTGACCTTGTAGGTGTACATTCTGTCGGCGGTGGAACCTTCATAGCAGGAGAGCTGCATCGGGCCCTTCCAGTCGGCTTCCGCGGCGGGCTGCTCATGATACAGGTCGATCCAGTTCAGCGGATTATTGATGTTATCATCCTGACGACGGAGGGTGTATCCGAAGATGCCGGACTCCAGGTCCGTGGCCGGATTGAGGAAAGTGACTTTCTTCGGACAGCCGGGGCGGAAGCTGTAGAAGGCTTCCGCGCTGACATGCTGCAGGCTTGCGGGGAGGACCACCTCTCCGATCCGGTGCTCCATGAAGGCACCTTTCCGGATCACTTCCAGCCCATCCGGCAGCTTGATCTGCGAGATATTGGTCTGGGCGAAGGCACGCTCGCCGATGATTTTCAGCGTGCGCGGAAGGCGGACGGTACCGAGCCGGCTGCAACCCTCAAAGGTGCGGGCGCCGATTTCCTCCAGGCCGTCCGGCAGGTTGATCGAGCCCAGACGGCGGCAGTAGTTAAAGGCTTCCCGCCCGAGGCGCTTCAGGGTGGCCGGCAGCTTGATATGGTCGACCCGCGCGCAGTTATAGAACGCCCCGTCGCCAATCTCCTCCAGTGCGGCGGGGATCGCAAGCTCCCGCAGGGCGCCGAAACGGTAGAAAGCACGCTCACCGATCACCTTCAGCCCCGAGGGCAGCTTCACGGTATCGATGCCGTCACCGGAGAGATAGCGGGTTTCATGCTGCATGACGGCGGTAACGGGTTTGCCGTCGATCTCATCGGGAATCAGGAGAGAGTGATCCTGCACGGTATAGCCTGAGATCATCACGCTGCCGTCCGCGAGCAGATTCCAGACCCAGCCGGCGGGATCCGTACGGTCCTCCGAAGCGAACCAGACATGGCTGCTTTTTTCCGCGGCGCTTTCCGGCAGATCCGGGGAGACGAGCGCGGTGCGGGAAAAAGCGAGGGGCTCAACGCTCTCCAAAGAAGAGGGCAGAGAGACTTCACACAGGGAAAGGCAATCGGCAAAGGCCCTGGCCCCGATGGTCTTCAGCCCCTCGGGCAGGGTCACTTTTTTCAGGGCGGCACTGCCGCAGAAGGCCGCTTCCCCGATGGCGGTGACCTGCTTTCCGCCGATGAGCGCGGGGATTTCCAGACGGCGCGGATTCCCGTCCGCCCCGGTGATCATGAGGGTTCCGTCGGCAAGGGGGCGGAAGAGCCAGCCGTCCTGCCGGGTAACGATCCGCAGGGTTTCATCCTGGAGGAGCGGGCTGAAGAGGTCGACGCCGCCCGGGAGCGTCAGCTCCGTGAGGGCAACGCCGACAAAGGCGCCTTCGCGGATCTGGCCGGCCTCAATGATGCCGGGCATGGAGATTTCCCGGAGGCTTTCGCAGTCCCGGAAGGCGTTTTTGTCGATAAAGGTCAGACTGCCGGGGAGAAGGACCTCGGTCAGGCCGGAGCAGCCTTCAAAGGCGCTCGTGCAGATGCTTCGGACCCCCTGTTCGACGGTCAGGGTTTTCAGGACGGTGTTTCCAGCAAAGGCGGCGCGGTCGATCTCCCGGACAGGGACGCCGCCGACCTTCGCAGGGATGACGAGATTCTCAGACGCGGCGCCGCCGGTGATCACGGCATAATCGCCGTCGGCGCCCGGGACGACGCGGTATTCGACGGGGGCTTCGTCTGCGCTGGCGCAGGCGAAGACCGCCAGCGATAAGATGAGGAGGAAGAATAGGATGAGTCTGAGGCGCATTAGCATAACTCCTTTCAAGGGGGCTTTCCGATCGCCCCCTTAAACCCCTTCGGCTTTCGTGGGGGCTTTCCGATCGCCCCCTTAAACCCCTTCGGCTTTTACGGGAGGGGCTTTTCGATCGACTTGGACCTTCGGCCTCCGTAGGTGAGAGAGAATCTCTGAGTAATATGGACCTTCACCTAGATTTTCAGGTCGACCCATTTGCCCTGGCGGAAACGGTGTCCCATCAGGCAGAAACGGCTGCACTGGTCGCTCAGGATACCGATCCATACACCGGTCAGGCCGAGCTTAAACACGACGACCAGGAGATAGGTGACCACCGTCCGGATCAGGGTGACCGAAATGAGGGCGACGATGAGCGTGTAACGCACATCCCCGGCGGCCCGGAGCGTTCCGGTGAAGATGATCTGGGAGATCTGCAGGAGGATGATGACGGTCATGAACCGGCAGATGAGCACCCCCATATCCAGGATATGCTCTTCCTTAAAATACAGGGAGAAGATCCAGCGGCCGCCAAACAGGAGGATCAGGGAGAGGACAACGGAGATCACGAAGCCGATGCGCTGACAGATGCCGGCCTGTTTGCGGGCTGTTTCCTTTTCGCCGGCGCCGAGACTTTCCCCGGTCAGGGCGATGGCGGCCACCTGCATCCCATCGGCAAAGGAAAAGCCGAGACCGAGCAGGTTCATGCCGATATTATGGGCGGCAAACTCATCCGTGCCGAGACGCGCGGCAATCAGCGCGGTCGCCAGGAAACCGACGCGCATGGCCAGGTTTTCAATGGTGCTGGAAAAGGCCAGATTCCAGATGGACCGGACGGCATGCTTCGTAAAGCGCAGTTTCAGGCTGACCATCAGGGGAATGCGCACATAGCTGGAGCGGCGGAAGAGAGAGAACACCGCCATGCCGGCCGAGACCACGGTGCCCAGGACGGTGGCGATCGCCGCGCCGCGGATGCCCCAGGCGGGGAAACCGAGGCGCCCCTTGATCAGGAGCCAGTTGAAGATAATGTTTACGATGCTTGAAACGAGGTTGGTGCTCATGGAGAGGCGGGTATTGCCGCTGCCGCGCTGCGCCGCGTTGATAACCATGGTGATGACGTTGAAGAACATGCCGCCCATGATGATCCGGAAGTACTCGACGGCGGCCTCGTGGGTATCCGCGTTGCTGCCCGCAAGCTGCATCATCTGCGGCGAGAAGACGACAAAAAGCGCTGTCAGGACGACACAAAGCCCGACCGTGAGCCAGAGGGCGGTGAGGGTGATCTCATTGGCATCCTCCCGGTTTTTTTCCCCCTTGCGCCGGGCGACCAGGGCGGAAACTGCGATATTGACGCCGATAAAGACCGTGAGGCCGATAAACTTGGGCTGGGCGGTCAGCCCCGTAGCTGCCACGGCATAGGGACCGAGCTCGGCCACCATCATCGTATCGATCATGCCGGCAAGCACGATAAAGAAACTCTCCATTACGGCAGGCCAGGCAACGGAGAGCGCTTTGCGGGTCATGCTCTTGCGGGATGGCAGGGCTTCGGTCATCGGACGATACTCCTTCATGAAACAGTGCAGAGGGAGTATACCACGTTTTGGAAGGAGAGGAAAGCAGGAGAAAGTTGACCCGGGCACGAGGGAGGCATATAATACGGCCGACGGAACCGCAACAGGCGCCGAAGAAACGGCCGAAACACCGGAGGAGAAGATGAGCGGAAAGATACGGAGAATCATATGTGCAGCGCTTTGCGCGGCACTTTGCGCAGGGCCGGGCACGGCTTTGCCGGCAGCCGCGGAAGAAAACGGGGAAGGGATTCTGAAAGACATCCAAACCGAACAGGCTTCGGGGGACGGCTTCACGATTCTATATCCGGCCGGAGGGGAACAGCGCAGTGACGAAGCCGACGGACTGCTGATCCGGAGCGAATGCCGGGACGGAGAGAGCACATATGTATTTGAAGGTAAGCTTTTTCTGACGGACAAGGTGATCCCGGGCGGGTTTGCCGAGGATCCGGAAAAAGCCCGGGAATTCTTTGAAAACCATCTTCAGAACGCAAACGATCCGAACGTGACGGATTATCATCAGGAGATCCTGGAGGCAGACGGCCATCCGGCGCTGGCGGAGCGCTATGAGTACCGGGGAGAGGGAGGATCTCTCTGGAGCATCGGCAGACTGTGGTACCCGAGAAACAACCGAATTCTGCGGATCAGCATCGTTTCCGCGCCGGAGGAGGACAACGGCGGGGAAGAAGGCGGAAAGGTGACCATGGCGGACCTGGAGACGCTGGCCTCAAAAATCGTATACAACGAGGAGGAGGCGCCGCTGAGCAGGAAGAACGCGGAGATCACCGTTACCGTGAAGGGCAGCCCGACGGAAATCACAGCCGGGAGATCGCTGCAGTTTGCCGCGGAATTCGCGGACAAAACACAGATCAACTGGAAAGCCAGGAACAACGGCATCACATGGTCAGTGGCGGACGCGGAGACCGGAGAGGCGACCGACGCCGCAACGATCACGGACAACGGAAAACTGACGACGAACAGGAAAATATCGGAGCCTGTGAAGATTGAAGTGAGAGCGGCATCGGAGATCTTCGGAACGGTCGGGAAGTATCAGCTGGAAGTGAAACCCAAATAAAACTTACATCGCCGCGAACTCAGGCATGGGAACGGGCCTGGAGAAGTAGTAACCCTGGAGGTAATCACAGCCGATCTCTTTTACTGCTTCGGCCATATCCGCGGTTTCGATGCCTTCGGCGGTGATGGTGAACTTCATCTTTTTAAAAGCCTGGATCAGGGCAGGCAGGAGCGGATCCCGGTCCCGGTAATAGTTGCGGACGACTTCCATATCGATCTTGATATTGGTGAAGGGATACCGGCGGACGCGGGTCAGGTTGGAATAGCCTGATCCGTAATCATCCAGGGCAAACTCAAAACCGCTGCTGTGCAGGTCCATGATCTGGTCCCGCATGAGGGAAAAGTCGATCATGGACTGCTCGGTGATTTCCAGATGGATCCTGTCTGTGGAGACGCCGTACTGCCGGAGGATCGCGGTAAACCGATCGGGAATGTCCCGGGACATGAACTGGAGCGGGGAAAGATTGACGTTGATCCACCGGACGCCCATGGCGTCCATATCGTGATCATGGATAAAACGGCAGACCTTGGAGAGGACCTGCTCGCCGAGGCGCGCAATGTATCCCTCCCGTTCGGCCAGGGTGATGAACAGATCCGGCCGGATGATTTTTCCCTGCCCGTCCCGGAGGCGGACGAGGGCCTCCGCGGCGATCCGCTTTCCGGAAACGGTATCCACAATGGGCTGGAGGAAAACTTCCAGCTCATCATGATCCAGCGCGTGTTCCAGACAGCGGCGGATTTCCAGCCGCTCGGTGATCTGCTCGATGGAATCGGTGAGGGAACGGCTGGAATCCGCATCGGAAGCACGGCCGAGCTCATCCAGGGAGAGGAAGAGGGCATTGACCAGACGATCCGCCGGGCAATCCAGGATTTCGGTATCCGCCTCGACAAAGGCAACGGTCATCCGCAGCTCGCCGTTGGAGGTTTTCCACTGGGAAGCAAAGCGCAGACTGATGCTGTCGCGGAGGACGTCCAGATCCGGCAGATTCTGGCCCACGAGGGCGTAAAACCCGTTGCGCAGGTAGAAGGGGCTCATCTGGCGGAAGGAATCCGCCAGATACCTGTTGATGGCGACGAGCGCTTCATCCATCTGGGCACCGCCGAAGATCTCGCGGTGCTCATTGTAATTTTGCAGGGCAAAAGCGAGAATCCGGCAGGGACGCCGGCGGCGCACACACTCGGAAACCAGCGCCTGGAAGGCAGGGAGGTTATAGACATAACCGCGCTCGGACATATACAGATCGGGATTGAGAAAGGAGAGGAAGATGACAATGATCGCCATGAGGCAGAAGGTGTTCATCACCAGCCAGTTCGGCACAAGGGCGCGCACGACGATGCCGACGAGCAGGATGGCCTGAATGGCAGAGATGCTGATGAACTCGTGGGTGGTCAGCTCTTTGCGGTGACGGATGGCAGCGAGCTGCGAAAAGAGAATATAGGCAATACAGCAGACGTAGAAGAGGAAATACACAGGGCCCTTCTGATATCCGTTTTCAACCCGGAACAGCCAGCCGGTGAAGGGGGACGTCAGGGCGAGAAGCGCACAGAAATAATAAACAACCGGCGTGAAGACATGCAGCCGGGAGCGGCTGATACCGCGGGCATCCAGAATACTGATGGTGAAGACAAAGAACATATAAGCCCGGGAGAAGTAAAAAAAGAAGAACAGCACGCCGAAAAGCCACAGGAGCCAGGGCGCGTGTTCGGAACAGGTTTCATGCAGGCGAGAGGAAATTGCTTCGAAGATCTCGGTGCAGATATCAATGGTCAGGATGGCGAGAAAAGAACGGTTCAGACGGATGGGCAGGCGGGGACGGAAGAAATAGTAGCCCATGATGAGGACCAGAATGAGAAGGCTCGGGATCAGAAAGCTGTAGTTCATCGTCATTTCAGTCAGACAATACCCTCCCCGGAAGGGAGGAGAACCTTTCCGTAAAGATTGCGTCGATATGCAAACTGAAACGTTACATCTTTGACGGCAAAACTATAACATGCGGTTACATCCGGGTCAAGGAAAATTTTACAAAAGTATGTACTTTTGATGTATAGCTATGTAATAAGTATTTCAGACAAAGGGAGATCAATTGAATTCTTCGAACCCGGATTCCTCCTCGGTACCCGTATCTTCAGCGAAGTCAGTATCCTCTGTAGTATCAGTATCCTCCGCGGTGCCGATATCCTCCGAGGTGCCTGTATCGTCTGCGGTATCAGTATCCTCTGCGGTACCCGTATTGTCCGCGATATCAGTATCCTCCGTCGTTCCGGTATCCTCTGCGGTATCAGTATCCTCTGCGTCTTCCGCGTCTTCCTCTTCGGCCTGCTCATCGTACTTAATTTGCAGCTGGGTATATTTGGGCGTTGTGAACAGGCGGACCGTTACGCGGCCGACCGTCCAGAGGCATTCCTCCGCGGAGGAAGTGGTCTCGTTTTCGGGAAGCCCGTAGGTTTTCATGACATTCAGCTTGAGGTTTTCAAAGGGAATGCTCTTGTCGAAATAATAATCTCCCATGACGAAGGAGGTTTTCTGCAGATTGGCGGTCAGGTTTTCCACGTTGGCGGAGCTGGAGGAGAAACTGAGCCCGTTCTTGAAAGCGGTGAAGTCGCCGAAGGCAATTTCCCCGTCAATCTGGGTCCAGAGCATGCCGTTGCGGGAGATCGGGGATTTGAGCTTTTCCTTGCGGGAGGAAAGAATGGATTTGACATCCTTGTAGCGCAGACCCCAGGGGATATCGCGGAAGCGGATTTCCCCGTTTGAATCTTCCTGGGGGACGGAACCGGCCGGCCGGACCGCGTTTTTCTCAATAAAGATGAAATGCTTGGCTTCGACAGTGGTCTTTTTATTATGGATTTCCTTGCAGATCACGATCTCCGATCCCGCTTTCAGGGGGATGACGGAGGTGTCGGACGCTTTTTCCAGAAAGCCGTTTTTAAACTCAACGGTTTTTTTCCATTTATCTTTTACGGTTTTGGTTCCCTTGGTGATCTCGTCGGTGCCCTCATCCTCGATCATCTCGAAATCGACGGTAAACTCCCCCGGCTCCCGGATAATCGCCTCATGCGGCCGGACCTGAACGCGCGCGTAGGTCCTCGCGCCAAGCCCGTCGGCGGCGGCACAATAAATGATGCAGTTGCCGTTGTTGACGGCGGTGACGACGCCGTTCTCATCCACGACGGCGACCTTCCGGTCGGAAGTGGACCAGACGGGGCGCTGCATCGTTGCATCTTCCGGAAGGACGTAGGCGATCTGCTCCCAGGACTCACCCTTGGGCAGGATGATGATTTCGTCCTCCAGGGTAATGCTTTCGACAGGCTTGACCACGAGGACCTGGCAAGTCTGCAGGACAGAAGGATTCTGCTGTGAAATGACAGTGACCGTAGCCTTTCCGATCGAAAGGCCGGTGACGACCCCGTCTTTCACGGAGGCAACGGATTCATCCGAAGAGACCCAGACGACGCTTTTATCCGCGGTGAAGGGAGCGATCTGCACCCTGAGGACAAAGGTTTCCCCCACCTGCAGGGAAATGGCGTCACGGTTCAAAACCATTGAACGCACATCCGGCGCAGCAAAAGCGGGCAGAGAGAGACAGCCAACAAGCAAAACGACGGCAGCCAGAAGCACTGCAAGCGATTTCCTCATGGTCATGATCCCCTCAGCAAATCATTGCCGGTACGCTTTTGAAAAGCGGCCGGTGTATTCATCCGGATGGGAACAGTATAGCGAATTATGCGCTTTATGTCAAAACGTACCGCTTTATCTCGTGCTTGAAGAAAGGAAACTCTTCGGGTATAATTATATTTTGAAGCATTGGGGAGGCTTTCCGCGGAGGAAACGCACGCGCACCGCGCGCGTCAGCGCCTGCCCCTTCGGAAAAAATTAACCGAAAGGACACGGACCGATGAAGAAAACAGTCATGATGCTGCTCGCGCTGATCCTGCTCTTTTCACTTGCCGTGCCGGGCCTCGCGGAGGAAACCGAAGCCCCCCTGCCGGACGGATATGCTCCGGGACGGGAAGAAAACCTGTATGTCGGGCTCGGGCCGACGCGGATCGAAGAAAAGGGCCCCGACGGGGAGAAATACAACGCCAACTATGAGGATGGGGAGCTGAAAAACCTGACAATTGAGCGGGTGGACCCCACGGGAAAGACGCTCAAGGCCGTTTTCAACCCGAAGGCAAAGATCACTAAGGCGAGCTACGGGGACGGGGCGGATCAGCTGACTTACAAGGGAGGCAAATGGACGGACAGGGCGGGGAACCCTGTCACCGGGCCGGACCTTGACCTGATGAAGGAATACTACAATTACTATCCGAAATTCGAGAGCTGGTACCGGAACAATACGATGGGCCTGATCGGCCTGTATCTGAAGGAACTGAAACCGGAACTGACGGACAAGTGGTACATGATCGTGCCGGTTGACCTGCGGGAATGGGGAACGTACCGGTATCCCTGCGCGGCCAGCAACCTGTTTTACCTGGGTGCGGTGGACGTGACGATCAGCACGAAGAACGTCAAGGTGGACTATGTGCTGCCTGACGGCAACATTTATCCGCAGAAAAACTGCATGTGCTGGTTTACCAGCCTGGACGAGATTACGCCGGAGTTCCTGGAAACGCTGGAGACGCCTTATCACTACGGCGAACCGGTGTCCAGAAAAGAACAGCTGAAAGGGCACGACATTGTGCTCCTGTTTATCTGCAACCACATCAACTACCGGATCCCGCTGGTCCACAGCGGGCAGAAGACGGCAGTGCGGTATTACCGCGGGAAAGACAACGTCAAGACGATGATCAGCCAATACGAGAAACTGCTCAAAGAGATGCAGGAACTGTATCCGGACGGGGCGGAATGACGGGCAGGAAAACAGGCAACAGACGGAGAAATATAACAATTTAGTATATTATGCGGTTTTGACCGTTGTGAGGAGGCTGCTTTTATGGCTCTGACCCCGAAAGATATCGCGAAAATGCTGGATCATTCAACCCTTCAGCCTTGGCTGACGGAAGACGATATACGGCACGGCTGCGAAGTCGCGCTGAAATACGACACGGCGAGCGTATGCGCCCGTCCCTGCGACGTGCCGATCCTGAACGAAATGCTCAAGGGCAGCACGGTGAAGGTCTGCACAGTGATCGGGTTCCCGCACGGCGCACACCAGACGGCGATCAAGGTCGCCGAGGCGAAGCAGGCACTGGCGGAAGGCTGCGAAGAACTGGACATGGTGATCAACATCGGCAAGCTCAAGCACGGCGACACCGAATATGTTGAAAACGAGATCCGGCAGCTGGCGGAGACCGCGCACGCAGCCGGCGCGATCCTGAAGGTGATCCTGGAGACCTGCTACCTGACGGAGGAGGAGAAGATCCTGGCCTGCAAACTGAGCGAAAAAGCCGGAGCGGACTTCGTCAAGACCAGCACGGGATACGGCAGCGCGGGATGCACGATCGAGGACCTGAAGCTGATGCGGGCCAACGTGTCGGAGGCTGTCCGAATTAAAGGCTCCGGCGGCATCCGGGACCTGGATACGGTCCTGTCCGCGCGGGCCGTCGGAGCAAGCCGCTGCGGGGTGAGCGCCACGGAGAAGATAATGGCGGAGGCCGAGAAGCGGTACGCGGAAGGCACGCTGAAAGAAGTCAGTGAATTAAAAGAAATGGGCGGAGGATATTAAGGGGGCTTTCCGATCGTCCCCTTAAACCCCTTCGGACAGAAAAACTTTGAGAATGAGGGTTTTGGATAATGTATAACAAAGTAGCGACAGACATGAATTTTGTTTCACGGGAGAAGGCGATTGCCGAACTGTGGAAAGAGAAGGATATCATCCGGAAGAGTTTTCATCACCGGGACGGAAATGAACGGTTCACGTTCTTTGACGGCCCGCCGACGGCCAACGGCAAGCCGCATATCGGCCACATCGAGACCCGGGTCATAAAGGACATGATCCCGCGGTACCAGACCATGAAGGGCAGGAGCGTGCTGCGCATTGCCGGGTGGGACACCCACGGCCTGCCGGTGGAGCTGGAGGTTGAGAAGGCGCTGGGCCTGGACGGCAAGCCCCAGATCGAACAGTACGGCATCGAGCCGTTCATCGCCGAGTGCAAAAAGAGCGTGTGGAAATATCTGCACGAGTGGGAAAAGATGAGCGAGCAGGTCGGCTACTGGGTCGACATGGAACATCCCTACATCACATATGAAAACAACTATATCGAGAGCGAATGGTGGAGCCTGAAGCAGATCGCCGACAAGGGGCTGTTGTATCAGGGCCACAAGATCGTGCCGTATTGCCCCCGGTGCGGAACGGCGCTGAGCTCCCACGAAGTGGCCCAGGGCTACAAGAACGTGAAGGAAACATCCGCATTTGTGCGCTTTAAGGTAAAGGGCGAGGAGAATACCTATCTGCTGGCCTGGACGACCACGCCGTGGACGCTGCCGAGCAACCTGGCCCTGTGCGTGAACCCGACGGCGACCTACTGCCGGCTGACGGCGGACGGAACAAAGTACATCATGGCCCGGGCGCTGGTGGAGAAGATCTTCGAGGGCAAGGAAGTGACCATCGAGGAGGAATTCCCCGGCGAAGCGCTGAAGGGCATGGACTACGAGCCGCTGTACCGCTTCGCTGAACCGGACAAAAAGGCCTGGTTCGTGGTGTGCGACAACTATGTGACGATGGAAGACGGCACGGGCATCGTCCATCAGGCGCCGGCCTTCGGCGAGGACGACAACCGGGTATGCCGGGAGAACGGGCTGCCCTTCATCAACCTGGTGGACACGCAGGGCAAATTTGTGGAAGGAACGACGTGGGCCGGGACCTTCGTGAAGGACGCGGACGCGCTGATCCTGAAGGATCTGAAGGAGCGCGGACTGCTGTTCGCGGCGGTGCCGTTCGCGCACGACTATCCCTTCTGCTGGCGGTGCGACACGCCGCTGCTGTACTACGCGCGGCCGACGTGGTTCATCCAGATGACGAAGGTGCGGGACAACCTGGTGCGGAACAACCGGACCATCAACTGGATGCCGGACAACATCAAGGAAGGCCGGATGGGCAACTTCCTGGAGAACGTGATCGACTGGGGCCTGAGCCGCGAGCGCTACTGGGGAACGCCCCTGCCGGTATGGAAATGCGGGGAAGGACACCTGCACGTGATCGGCTCGATCAAGGAGCTGCGCGAGATGGCCATCACCGATCCGGGTCCGGATATCGAACTGCACCGCCCCTTCATCGACGCGGTGACGATCCGCTGCCCCGAGTGCGGGAAGGAAATGCACCGGGTGAAAGAGGTTATCGACTGCTGGTATGACTCGGGCAGCATGCCCTTTGCCCAGTGGCATTATCCTTTCGAACACAAGGAAGAATTCGAGGGAAACTTCCCGGCGGACTTCATCTCCGAAGCGATCGACCAGACCCGCGGATGGTTCTACACGCTGGAAGCCATTTCAACCCTGCTGTTTGACAGGGCACCGTTCAAAAACTGCATCGTGCTGGGCCACGTGCAGGACGCGGAAGGCCGCAAGATGTCCAAGCACCTGGGCAACGTGGTGGATCCCTTCGTGATGCTGGAGAAGTTCGGCGCGGACGCATTGAGATGGTACTTCTACACGACTTCAGCCCCGTGGCTGCCCAGCCGCTTCAGCGAGGAAGCGGTGCAGGAAGGCCAGCGGAAATTCCTGGCGACGCTGCAGAATACCTACGCATTCTTCGCGATGTACGCGCAGATCGACGGATTTGACCCGCTGGCGCATCCGCTGGAGAAGACCGAGCTGACGCTGATGGACCGGTGGATCCTGTCGAAGCTGAACACCCTGATCGCCAAGGTGGACGACGACCTGGCGAATTACCGGATCACGGAGAGTGCCGGGAAGCTGGCCGCCTTCGTGGACGAGCTGAGCAACTGGTACGTGCGCCGGGGCCGGGAACGGTTCTGGGGCAAGGGCATGGGCGGAGACAAGGAAGCCGCCTTCGCAACGCTGTACCATGTGCTGGTGACACTGAGCAAGCTATGCGCGCCGTTCATCCCCTTCCTGGCGGAAGAAATCTACCAGAACCTGGTGGTGAACAACGTACCCGGCGCGCCGGAGAGCGTACATCTGTGCGACTTCCCGGAAAGCGATGCCGAAAGGATCCACCCGGAAATCGAAGAGCAGATGGACGCCCTGGTGGAAGCGGTCCAGCTGGGCCGCGCCTGCCGGAACGCTGCGAACATGAAAGTGCGGCAGCCGGTGCAGCGGCTGTACGTCAAGGGCGCCAGTTTCAGCAAAGAGTATCAGGAGCTGTGCGAGGACGAACTGAACGTGAAGGAAGTGATCTTCACGGAGGACGCCCGCCCCTTCACCACCTATAACCTGAAGCCGCAGATGCGGACCCTGGGGCCGAAATTCGGCAAGCTGCTGGGCAGGATCGGACAGATGCTGCAGACGCTGGACGGGAACGACGTGGTGGACATCTTTGCCCGGGGCGAAGAAGTTTCCTTCATGATCGACGACACGGAAGTGAAGCTGGCGGAAGGCGACGTGCTGACCGAGCCGATGCACAAGCCGGGCTTCACGGCGGCGGAAGACCGCGGCGTGACAGTGGTGCTGGACACGAACCTGACAGACGAGCTGATCGCCGAAGGCTATGCGCGCGAGGTGATCTCCAAGGTGCAGACGATGCGCAAGGACGCCGGCTTTGAGGTGACCGACCGGATCAGCCTGACCTACGAAGGAGACGACGAGCTGGCGGCAGCGCTGCAGAAGCACGAAGAGATGATCGCCCGCACGACGCTGGCCACGGCTATCGGCCGCGGCGCCGCGCCGGAAGGCTGGACGGCCCAGGAGTGGGATATCAACGGGAAGAAAGCCGTACTGGCAATCGCAAAAGCATGAAAATAACACTGATCGGGCAGGACATTCCAATGCTCCTGCCCGCCCTTTTGACTGATCTTCTTTTTGCGGGCGCGGAACATGACGCCGTGATCGCCGCGGAGGAAGGAAACCCGGCGATGCGCGAGCTGCTGCAGGGATACGGCGACGCGGTTTTCCGCAAGGCGGGCATCGGCGGGGAGATCCGCGTGACGGATCACCGGGAGGAGGCGCTGGCAGGCGCGGACTGCGTGATCTACGCAGGGGATCCGCAGGCGGCAAGCCGATTTTTCCAGGACCGCAGCGCGCTGGGAACCGACGAGGAGAACGACCCGGGACTGACGGACCAGGCGCGGGTGAACGGCGGCATTGAAGGGCTGCTGCACGCGCTGCGGGCCGGGGACGCGGTGCTGAAACTGTGCGACGGGATGGACAAAGCCTGCCCGGAGGCTTTCGTGATCAACCTGGGGCAGCCTGTGGCGCGGACGACGGCCGTATTTACAAAGCGGGGATACCGCTGCTGCGGGCTGGGACGGACACCCCTGCGCGGGGCCAACGGCGTCGATACCTACGCGAAACGCCTGCAGATCCGCCCGGAGAACGTGAAAGCGGTTACGGCGGGACTTCCGGGATTCGCTTTTCTGACGGAGATGCGCGACGGGAAGACGGACCTGCTGGGCAAGCTGGAGAAGGCGGCGGAGGCCGGCGAACTGGGCAGCCTGGCAAAGCGCTGGTACGGGTGGTGGAACGCGGTGCCGGTCGGAGACGTGACGGACCACGCAGAATTTCTGCCCGCGCAGGAAGGGTATATTCCGGACGAGCATCCCGAATTCGGGGAGAGCGTCGAAAAACGGAAGGAACGCATCCTGTATATGAACACGGTGCGGGAGCAGGGCGCGGACAGCCGGGACGGCGCGATGGCCCAGCTGCTGCTGCTGTCCAAGGCGCCGCCGATCCGGCCGATGAAGCTGGCACTGGCGGTACTGAGGAAGGAAACGGCGGAGATTCCGGCGGTTGCACGGAGGAACGGGCTGACGATGCCGCAGCTGCCGGCGGAGGCGATCATTGAGGCACCGCTGGTGCTGAAGGACGGGACAGAGGAAGAACGGGAGATCCGGGTGCCGGAGGCGCTGGCGGATATCCTGGGCGAAGTGGACAACGCGAACCGCCTGGCCGCGAAGGCGGCGGAAGGCGACCGGGAGGCCGTGCGGGAATATGTGGAGACGGATCCGGCCCTGGCAGGGCTGGACCGGCTGTACTGCATGGATGTGGCGGACGCGCTGATCAGGATGCATGAGGATGTGTTAAGTAAGTTTTGAAAGGAATAAACAATGTTTTTAGCGGATACCTGGGAGGACTATGAGGTGCTCGATACGGGCGACGGCGAGAAGCTGGAACGCTGGGGGGATATTATCCTGCGCCGGCCGGATCCCCAGACCATCTGGCCGAAGGCGGACGAGGACCTGTGGAAGCGCGCCCAGGCACGGTATCACCGCAGCGAGCGGGGCGGCGGGGAATGGGAATTCCTGAAGAAACTGCCGGAACGCTGGACGGTGAGCCATGAAGGGCTGCGGTTTTACGTGCGGCCCACGGGATTCAAGCATACGGGCCTGTTTCCGGAGCAGGCGGCCAACTGGATCTGGATGAGCGACCTGATCCGCAAATCCGGCCGGAAGGACCTGAAAATCCTGAACCTGTTCGGATATACGGGCGGGGCAACGCTGGCCTGCGCGGCGGCCGGCGCACATGTGACCCACGTGGACGCAGCGAAGGGCATGGTGCAGTGGGCAAAGGAGAACCGGGAACTGTGCCGCCTGCCGGAAGACCGGTTCCGCTGGATCGTGGAGGACGCGCTGCGCTTTGTGCAGCGGGAACTGCGGCGGGGAAACAGCTATGACGGCATCCTGATGGACCCGCCGAGCTACGGACGGGGGCCGTCCGGCGAGGTATGGAAGCTGGAAAACGAGCTGTACGGCCTGATCGACACCTGCGCGAAGGCGCTGAGCGAAGAGCCGTTGTTCTTCCTGATCAACAGCTACACGACGGGATTCCAGGCAAGCGTGCTGAGTAACATGCTGGGGAAATGCGTGACGCCGCGCTTCGGCGGAAGGGTGGACAGCGAGGAATTGTGCCTGCCAGTGACCACCGGCGGGGTGCTGCCCTGCGGCGCGAGCGGGAGGTGGCAGCGTGGCTGAGATGGCGGACAGCATCCTGTATGAGGATAACCATGTGCTGGTGGCGGTGAAGCCCCCGAACATGCTGAGCCAGGCGGACAGCACCCGCGATCCGGACATCCTGACGCTGCTGAAGGAATATCTGCGGGAGAAGTATCACAAACCCGGAAACGTTTACCTGGGCCTGGTTAACCGGCTGGACCGGCCGGTCGGCGGGCTGATGGTCTTCGCCCGGACAAGCAAGGCGGCGGCCAGGCTCGACGCCCAGATGCGGGAACATCAGATGGGGCGGCAATACCTGTGCGTGGCAGACGGCGAGGTCGAGAACGAGTTTACGCTGACGGATTACCTGATCCACGACGAGATCAAGAACCGCGAGGTGGTCTGCGAGGCGGACGTGAAGGGCGGAAAGCTGGCGATCCTGCACGGGAGATGCATCGACCGGCGGGACGGGACGGCGCTGTGCGCCATCCGCCTGGAGACGGGGCGGAAACACCAGATCCGCGCGCAGATGAGCAATATCGGCGCGCCGTTGTGGGGCGACAACCGATACGGCAGAGGGATCCCGGGGCAGCAGATCGCCCTGTGGGGATACAAGCTGACGTTCCGCCACCCGACCCAGGGGGAGATCATGACCTTCCACTCCATGCCGGAAGGAAACATCTGGAACATTTACGCGGATCTGCTGACGGTGCCGGAGGACACGGACGGCCCGAAGGAACGGCCGGCGCTGGTGATCCGGGAAGAGGTTGTGCAGCGGCTGGAGGAGTTTGACAAGTACAAGCCGGTCGGGACGGATGAGCTGCTTTAGTCAGAGTGAAGAGTGGAGAGTGGAGAGTGGAGTTTTTTACCTTTGAGGCTCGGGATGATTTTGACAGAGAGGAAAGGAGATCGGTTTGAGTAAACCGTTCAGTTATGAAATAATACACGTGTGCAAGCAGAGCGGAGCGCGGCTGGGCGTTCTGCATACGCCTCACGGGGATATTCCGACCCCGATCTACATGCCGGTGGGCACCAGCGCGTGCGTCAAGGCGATGACGCCCCGGGAGATGAAGGAGATCGGGACAAAGATCCTGCTTTCCAACACCTATCACCTGCACCTGCGGCCGGGGGAGGACCTGATCCGCGAGGCGGGCGGGCTGCACCGCTTTATGGGCTGGGACGGGCCGATCCTGACGGACAGCGGCGGATTTCAGGTGTTTTCGCTGGCGGGGATCCGGAAGATCGAGGAAAAGGGAGTAACCTTCCGGAGCCACCTGGACGGATCAAAGCAGTTCATCGGGCCGGAAGAATCGATGGACATCCAGCAGGCGCTGGGATCCGACATCTGCATGGCGTTTGACGTCTGCACCGCGTACCCCTGCGACTGGGAGACGGCGAAAAAGAACATGGAAACGACCCACCGGTGGGCGGAACGCTGCAAAACACACCATACCCGGGAGGATCAGGCGCTGTTCGGCATCGTGCAGGGCGCGTTTTTCAAGGACCTGCGGGTCGAGAGCGCGAAGGCACTGGCGGATATGGACTTCATCGGCTACGGAATCGGCGGCCTGAGCGTGGGCGAACCGAAACCGATGATGTATGAGATGCTGGACGAGATCCGGCCCTACATGCCGGAGAATAAGCCACGGTATCTGATGGGCGTGGGGACGCCGGACTGCTTCATCGAGGGCGTGATCCGCGGGGTGGATATGTTCGACTGCGTGCTGGCGACGCGGATTGCCCGGAACGGCAGCGTCATGACCAGCAGGGGCCGGGTGGTCGTGAAGAACGGGAAGTATGCCCGGGATTTCAGCCCGCTGGACGATCAATGCGATTGCTACGCGTGCCAAAACTTTACGAGGGCGTACATCCGGCACCTGTTCAACGCGAAGGAGATCACCGCCGGACGGCTGGCGTCGATCCATAATCTGCGGTTCCTGATCCATATGATGGAGGAGATCCGGGAGGCGATCGCGAATGATTCCCTGCTGGACTACCGGAAGGAATTTTACGAAAGATATGATTTAACAAAGAATTTTTAATAAGGAGGTATTCCCATGAAGATTTTCCCCGTAAGCGACCCGTCATTCCAGAACTACGGCCAGGTGCTGACCGGCTACGACGTCAGCGAACTGCTGGCGACGCTGGACAAGGTGACCCCGCTGCCCGAGGGCGTCGAGTATGTTCCGGAACAGTCCGAACTGATGGCCCTGCCGATCGAGAAGGAACTGCGGAACAATGCCTTCGGCGGTATGCCGATCCAGATCGGCTGGTGCAACGGCCACAATACGAAACTGAACTGCCTGGAATATCACCGGGACAGCGAGCTGAATGTCGGCACGGAGGATTTCATCCTGCTGCTGGCCAAGCGTGAGGATCTCGTGGATGGCGTGCTGGATACTGACAAGGTGGTTGCGTACAAGTGCCCCGCGGGCGTGCTGGTCGAAGTATACGCGACGACGCTGCACTACGCGCCCTGCAGCGCGAAGAAGGGCCAGGGATTCAAGGTCATCGTGGTCCTGCCGAAGGGAACAAACCTGGCCAAGCCCGAAATCACTGTGAAGAACGCGGAAGACGAGATCCTGTGGGCAGCCAACAAGTGGCTGCTGGCCCACGCGGATTCCGCCGAGGCAGGCCAGGGAGCGAAAGTGCTCATCAAGGGCGTGAATACGGATATCGCGGACCTGATCTGACGGGACGGCATAACGGGAATTCATCCGGTATATACTGACAAAGGAGCGTTAGACCATGAAAAAGATCCTGTCGCTGGCAGCGGTTGTGATGATGCTGATCGGTATCATCGGCACTGCCGCTGCCTACGACTCGGTCGAAATCAACGGGATGGTCTACAGGCTTTCCACCACGGACAACTACACGGACCTGGCCAAGGTGGAGCAGCAGGCGAAATACCTGTACGAAGCGCTGGCGGATCATCCGGAGGTCAGGACATACGTTTATCTGATCAATTCCTCCCGGACGGTGAACGTGCTGGAGGATGTATCGGCCGTGCCCGTTGTCTATGAAGCGATCCAAAAATACTTTGACAAAAGCACGACGGACTACCTGCACCTGGACTCTCTGGAACAGTATGCCGAGTATTACTACACGACGGACCATCACTGGAACTACAAGGGATCCTATGCCGGATACTGCCAGATCATCCGGATGCTGCTGGGGCCGGACGAGCCGCTGATCGAGCCGGCGGAAGAAGTCACTTTCCCCGTGAAATTCAACGGGTCCATCAACCGGGACCTGAAACTGCAGGACAGCAAGGAACTGTTTACGGTCTACCGCTTTGACTATCCGGAAATGAAGATCGTGATCAACGGCGTGCCGAAAGCTTCCTACGGAAACCAGCAGGTATATTTTGACGGGAAGTATTCCAGACTGGAGAAGATCAATCACTACGCGAAGTTCTACGGCGGAGACACCGGGATCGTGCATATCCAGACGGACCGGACCGACCGGGGAACACTGGTGGTATTCTCCAACTCCTTTTCCAACCCGATTACGCAGCTGCTGGCAAGCCATTACCATGACCTCTGGGTCATTGATTTCCGGTACTATCTGGCCGGCCAGGACAAGGAGTTTGATTTTTCGGAGATTCTGGAGAAAGGGAATGTGCAGGTGCTGCTGCTGGGGGACGGCGTGTTCTTCTCCCAGACAAATCCCTACCACAAACTGCGGCACAAATAAGCGTTACTGCTCGTAGAAAAAGAGGCCTTCCGAGGTCATATAACCGATATAATCCGCGATGATGTCGCGGATTTCTTTTTCCGCTTCTTCCCCGGCGAGCGGCGCGAAGACAAAGCCGGGGACGGCATTGACGGCAGCGGGATCCATATCCTGGCATGCGGAAGCGGCCTGCGCGACCGCAGCGTCATCCGTATCCGAAGAGGCAAAGAGCCAGATGCCGATCCCGTCGCACGGGGGGATATCAAGGTCCGCTGCACAGGGGAGATCCGGGAAGGCTGCAGTGCGCTCCGCCCCCAGGGAACAGAGGGGAAGCAGGGAAGAATCGGCGACGGCAAGCTGAGCCTCGCTGACGACGGCGGCCAGCACCTCGCCGCTTTCCAGGGCGGAGGGGATCTCGTCCTCCGGATAACCTTCCGTGAAGACAGGCACGGATTCCGACAGTTTTGTCACGGCCCGGTCGGATACATCCGCGTCGATATGACGGGCAAAGTAAGCTTCATACTCATGTTCCGCGATATAGGACAGGAGAGACTGCGCGTCGGTGATGCCGAGATCCGCTGCGGCCTGCGCGTTCACGACCAGATACAGCGGGCTGACGGCAAGCCTGCACACGGGGCGCATGGCGGTCCGCAGATCCTGAGAGGTATAACCCTGAAGGCCTGAAATGATCAGGGACTGATCCGCGCAGAGCAGGGCGCCGGGAGAGAGCAGCATGACATCCGCCGCTTTCGGAAGGTCGGCTCCGTCCGTCAGATGCAGTTCCAGGCCAAGGACTTCCGCCGCGGCAGCCGCGACGGCGGCGCCGGGGGAATCCGGAGTGTAAGGCGCCTCGAGCGAGGCGGCGGCAAGGGCGGAAGCGCACAGGAACAGGAAAAGGAGCAGGAAGGCAAGGAATCTTTTCACGGCGGTCCTCCATTGAAAACGGGTCGGACGCTGCAGGCGGCAGCGCATCAGAACCTGAAGTAGATAAAGGGATTATAACTCTCCCCGAGCAGCATGGCAATGGACGCGAGCCAGATGAGGAACGCGCAGGCGAGGCGGAGCGCGGCGAGAGCCCGCGACCCCGGGAAACGCTTTTCGAGCCATCGGGTCCAGGAAAGGCAGCCCAGGATTGCCGCGGGAAGCAGGACCAGGGGCGAGAGCGCGTTCGAATTTGACATAAGGAAGGCGCCGGTGCCGGAGAAACCGAAGGAGAAGGCACCGGACAGGAAACGCCCGAGCGCGGCCAGGCTTTCCGAGCGGAAGATGATCCAGCCGAAGAGAGCGAGCAGGAAAGTGACAATTTGCCGGACGGCCTTCGGAATACGGCTCAGCACATTGCCCAGCACATGCTTTTCCAGGATCAGCAGCAGGCCGTAATACAGGCCCCAGAGGACAAAGGTCCAGGCAGCCCCGTGCCAAAGGCCCGTGAGCAGCCAGACAACGAGCATATTGAAGATATGCCGCGCCGTGCCGCAGCGGTTTCCGCCCAGGGGGATATAGACGTACTCCCGGAACCAGGCGGAAAGGCTGATATGCCAGCGGCGCCAGAAATCGGTGACCGAATCGGCAATATAGGGGTAATTAAAGTTCTCCGTGAAATGGAAGCCGAACATCCGACCCATGCCGATGGCCATATCGCTGTAACCGGAGAAATCATAATAAATCTGCATCGCGTAGCACAGCGCGCCGATCCACAGCGCGCCGGCGGGCGGAAGAGCGGCGGCATCAAAAACCGCATCCGCGACAAGCGCCATCTGGTTGGCGATGAGCACTTTCTTGCCCAGGCCGAAGAAAAAACGGCTCAGGCCCTCGGTGAAATCGTTCAGGGAGACATGCCTGGCAGAAAGCTCCTCCCGCACGGTTTCATACCGGACAATGGGGCCGGCCACCAGCTGCGGGAACATGGTGATATAGGTGGCAAGGGAGAGCAGATTTTTCTGCGCGGCGGTCCTGCCGTGATACACGTCAATCACATAGGACAGGATCTGGAAGGTGTAAAAGCTGATGCCGATGGGCAGGGCAATCTGCAGGGCGGGAAGATGCAGGGAGAAGAGGGAGTTGAGGCTCGAAAGGAAGAAACCGGCGTATTTGAAGTACCCGATCGCGCCGAGGTTGAAGATCAGCGCGAGGACGAGCAGCCCTTTCTTTCGGCCGGGGAAACGCGCCATGCCGAGACCGACCAGATAATTCAGCAGGATGGAGGCGATCATGAGCAGCACATAGACGGGCTCGCCCCAGGCGTAAAAGACCAGCGAGAAGAGACAGAGCACCGCGTTCTTTGCCCTGATGCCGGGCAGGAGGAAATAAAAAAGCAGCACAAGCGGCAGGAAGATGAACAGGAAGGTCAGGCTTGAAAAGACCATCAGGCTCCGCCCCCTTCCGCATCGCCGCCCGGGAGGAAGAGACGGATGTCGCCCAGCAGGAGCACGGTATCAATGTCGTGCGCCTTCACATAGGCGGAGAGATCAAAGGCCTGACCGGCATACGATTCGTAATACCGCAGGTCGATGACCCGGGTTTCATCAAAATGGGAAGCGATCAGCGCGTTGATCGGATTGGAATAGGAAGAGGCGATCAGCAGCAGCCGGCCCCGCCCTTCCGTACCGAAATCATAGACGATCTCCCCGTAGTCTCCCCCGTAGCAGTTGGCATAATGATTGGTAAGCGGTTCGGAGGGAAAACGGCCGGACAGGTATGCCTTCAGCTTTCCGTAGGTGCCGCGCTTGCCGTTCAGGGTGACGGTATATTTAGGCAGATCAAAGGAACGGACGACAAAATGTTCGTCAGCCCGCAGGGATTTGGTAATCCGCGCGTAGGAACCGTTGAAGATCGCATCGGTTTCCAGACGATCGCCCGGACCGACGGGCGTTTCATCCGGCTTCAGCAGGTTCAGGATCTCCGTATACCCGCGGTAGAACCCCTGATCGTTCCAGTGATGGTCGGTCTGGTAGAACCAGCGGCAATAATCTTCATAGCCGTCCGAAGCAAAGCAGGCGGCGCCGTCCAGCGAGAAGAAGGAACGAATCCAGTCATATATCCGATTGCTGTCCTCCGGACGGTCAAAGTCCGTGACGCGGGAGTTGTTGATGAAGTACAGGTATCGTTTGACACCTTCCAGGCTGTTGAAGGACGCGGCGAAAGCGGCCGCCTCCGACGCGCCGGCTTCATAGTCCTGCAGTTTTTCAACGATCCGGTGCTCATCTCCCTGATACGCAAAGTATCCCTCCGTGATCTGGGTATAGCCGCTACGCAGGGAAGGATTGAGACGGCAGAGCAGATTCTGCCCGCCGGTCAGAACGGATGCCTGCGCGCCCTTCACGAAGGAACGGACTTCCTCGGAAAAGAGAAGCTGATCTCCCGCGGCTTTTTCGAGGTCATCCTGAAACGCGCCGGAGAGAAAAGACCCGGCGGAAAGAGCGGGCAGCCGGGCCAGCGTTCGGTTTTCCGTTTCGGAAACATCTTTTTGCCCGAGAAAGGGAACGAGCCAGAATAAAAGGAGGGAGGCTGCGGACAGGATTAAAAAGCAGATCTGCAGCGCCTTTTTCTGCTTTTTCATGCTGCCCATGCCTCCCGGAATCACTCAAAAGTTGCTTCTTTTTATATCATATTTTTCCGCCGATGTACAGTCTTCCCTTGATCTTCGGTGTGCCGGGGATTTGCGGTTACAATCCGTACAGTTCACCGAATTTTCGTTTCAGGTAAAGCGTATACACCGCTGCGTCCGGTTCTCCGCCCATGGCGGCCGGCAGCAGATCCTGCGGCTTTTTCAGGCTTCCGTACTGATGAATTTTCTCTGTCAGCCAGGCGGTTACGGGGGAAAGATCACCCCGGGCGACGGTGCCCCATACATCCACGCTCTTTTCCATTTCGCGCAGCATCTGTACGCCGTAGGCGCTGCCCAGGGCATAGCTGGGAAAATAGCCGATCCCGCCGAAGGACCAATGGCTGTCCTGCAGGCATCCGCGCCGGTCATCCGGCACATCCACGCCCAGGACATCCCTGTAAAGCCGGTTCCATTCCCCGGGAATGTCCTGCACCTTCAGGTCTCCGCCGATCATCGCCCTTTCCAGCTCATAGCGGATCATGACGTGCAGGGAATAGGTCAGTTCATCCGCTTCCGTGCGGATCAGGGACGGTTTTGAGAGGTTGACGGCGGAATAAAGCTCCTCTTCCGTGACGCCTTTCATCTGTTCCGGGAAGACGTCCTTCATGATTTTCAGCAGCGGCGAACAGAAGGCGCGGCTGCGGCCGATCAGGTTCTCATAGAAGCGGGACTGGCTTTCGTGGACGCCCATGGTGACGCCGCCGGAAAGGCAAGTGAACTGCAGATCATCCCGGACGTCCAGCTCATACAGCGCATGGCCGCCCTCATGAATGACGCTGAACATGCTGGAAAAGGGATCCTCCTCATGATAATGGGTGGTGATGCGGATGTCCCACTTGTTTGTTCCGTTGGTAAAGGGATGCTCAGTTTCGCCCAGGGTACAATTCAGGGGATCAATGCCTTCCAGCGCCATGATCTTTTCGGAGAAGAGGCGCTGGCGGTCAACCGGCCAGGAGCTTTTCAGAAAGGCCGGGACAGGTTTTTCCCTTGCCGCCACTTCCCGGATAACCGGGGACAGATCTTCCCGCAAAATGCGGAAAAAAGGGTCCAGCCCTTTCATCGTCGCGCCTTTTTCATACTCATCCAGCAGGACGTCGTAGGCGGGCTTTTCCGGGGCTTTGAGGGAAGCATAGCGCCGGCGGGCGGCGACGATCCTTTCCAGGTACGGTTCAAAGAGTTTCCAGTCACTTTTTTCCTTAGCATCGTGCCAGACGGCGGAGGCTTCATTTGTCAGCTCCTGCCAGGCGACATATTCTTCCATGGGCAGGACGTGGAGGGTATCATATTGCTCTTTGAGTACTTCCGCCCGGCGGAAGGTGACCTCATCGGTGCCATCCCTGTGCTGCAGGATGGTCTCCAGAACCTCCCCGGTTTCCGGATTAACCAGCTGCCTGTATGTCAGTTCACCCAGATAAGCCAGCGCTTTGCCACGGCCCTTCCAGGAATTCTTCGGCGCGACGGTATCCCCGTCGGTATAGAGGATGCTCTGGGCATGGTTCAGAGCATAGGCGGCTTTCTCCAGCTCGTTCAGTTTTTCGACAGCCTCGGATAATGTCATGGTTTTTCACACTCCTTGCAGGCATTTTATCACAGCAGAAAGAGATTGGAAACGGGAACATTTTTGCTGCCGGGCACAAAGCGGGAGAAAAAAAGTCTTTACAAAGCCGGCCGGTTATGATAAAATATCCGCTGTTCGGGGCATTAGCGCAGTTGGTAGCGCACAACACTGGCAGTGTTGGGGTCAGGAGTTCGAATCTCCTATGCTCCACATCTCTGGAAGCATTGATTTATAAAGCTTCCAGAGTTTTTATTTGCATGGAGACTCCAAATTCCGCTACATTTTGGCTTGTATGGACGACTCTCAACCCTTTGAGTCATAAGGGATTGAGCGCATCTACATTTTTCTACATATTGGTAAGAATTTCTGCCATTTTTCCAGACAATTCAAGGACTTTATCATCTTGAGCGTGTGCATAAGTATTCAAGAGCGTGAATACATCCGCGTGACCGGAAATGCCTTGAATGGTTTTGAAGTCCGTTGTTGCGCCAACAGCGTATGTTAGGTAACTATGGCGCAGAACATGGGGAGTTGCACCATGCATTTCTATTGTTTTTTGGATTCTTTTCCACATAGCACGATACGCCGAAGCAGTGAGGGGGTTCTCTCCACCGATGATATAACCTGATTCTTCAAAGGGCAAAAGCACTTTCTGAAGCGGTTTAATCAGCGGAATGGAGCGAATCCCTGCTTTTGTTTTTGGAGTAGTGACTTCAGGAGTGTTCCGTTGTGGGTGCGTAACATTTCTTTTTACATGAATCATGCCATGATGAATGTCTTCCCATCGCAAACCAAGAACCTCCCCGCGTCTCATCGCGGTAAAGAGGCAGAGTGCAAGGAACCTTCTATCTTTCGGTTCCAGCATCCATAAATGTGAGATAATATCATGAAAATGCTCAAGCGGTAAGGCAAATCTGGTTTTGCGCTTTACAGAGGGGATTTCAACATCAAGATTTGAACATGGATTTTTGGTAATCAGTGAATCGCTAATAGCATATTTGAAAATTTGAGACAGAACACCCTTCGTTTCCTTCAGGGTTTTTTCGGACAGATTCTTGTATTTGTCCAGAAGCGCCTGAATATCTGATGAAGTAATTGCTGATATCAGTTTATTACCAAGGTTAGGGATGACGTAGTTATCAAGGCGTTTCTGGTAGGTGACTTTAGTATTTTCCTTGATTTTCCTCTTACGATTGAGCCATTCTATAGCATAATCCTTAAGATAGACGCCTTCTGAAGTAGAAAGAACAGATTGGATTGGAGGCAGGAATTCACGAATGCGGCCGCACTCAATGAATGTTTGAACGATTTTTTCATTCATTTCCTCCTGATTTCTCGCCTTCAACATTCTTGCAATTGGAGTTCCGTCAGTTTCAAAACCAACGATAATACGGCGTTGTTCAATACCCATTTTTTTCCTTTCCACTTCAGCCGTATAATCTGTGCGGTTATCAAGGTTCAAATCCGCATCTGCGGACAACATTATTATATCTATTAACAAGAAACCATCAAGATGGTGCAAGAATCTTCATCATTAGAACACTTATAAGCAACTTTTAACATCTTTAGACCAACTATCAGAGATATCAATTATTATTGTCTAACTAATCAGTATCTACAGAAAGATGGGAAAAGCACAAATACATTGTTTATCAATACATAAGCAACATTCCGACATCTAAGTCATATCTCACACAAGAGTGAAGCAAATGCCTTATATATCAATGCATATGGAGACATTCTGACATCTAAGTTAGACTATTGTAATGCACAATAATCAAAGGTATAATGCAGATGCAGGGTGAGAGAAGCGGAAACAAATCGAAACCCGAGCAAAATAATAAGCGGAAGGAAAACCGCATGAAACCAGAAAGGACATTATTATGAAAAAGAATGCGAACCATGAAATTAAGCACAACGACAGAAAGATCATTGTGACCAAGAAATTCATGAAGGCAGCAAGCGTTATGGGTACACCGGAGTACAAAGAACTGAAGGAATTGTTGAAGGAAAACCCCGGTTTCACTCTGGAAGAGCGGATAATCCGTCAGAAAACAACAAAAACGACTTACCGTGAACTTACTTATCCGGTAATGCAGAGCATCATCGAGGATGAATACAAGGATGATGAGGAGATGAAAGTGAAAAAGATTGCTGAATTTGAAGAAATCCAAGCATTGTATGCATTCAATAAGGCCACAATGTACGGCCATGTTAAGGCGTGGTTCGTGAAGAATTATAAGCAGGCATACCTTGATAGATATTGCAGTAGAGCAAATAATCCGGCCGCATAACTGCTGATTTATCCGATGATACGGGTAGGCTTCCCTTGAACAGCCAGAAAGGATGAGAAAATGAAAAAGAATGCACCGTATGAGATCAATTGGGCTACCAATACCATTACCGTTTCCAAGCGTTTCATGGAAGCATCAACCATTATAGGGCAGGGTACATATGCCACTATGATGGAGTTGCGGAAATTGAATATGCCGATTTCTGTGCGGGAAATCCGGCGTAAGAAGACAGGACCGATGTGGAGTACTGAGCGCATGGAATGGTATCTTGACCATGTTGAGGATAGTGCTGAGTACTGGAAAAAGTACAATGTGCTTGATGGTAATTCTCGTGCCATGAAATGGGGATGGTTTAAAAAAACTTTTCCCCATTGCCAGAAACTGCCTATACTGACTGATGATCTCAAGTATAAGGTTCACCCTGAAGAATATGAGGGTAAGAAAGAAAAGAATTGGGTGAGATCGACTAAGGTTATAGATAAAAACGAAGCGGCCGCACCGCAGAATGTATCTGTACAGACTTCGAAAGATACGAAAAATCAGGATTTAGTCAATCCAGAAGTATACACCTCCGCCGCACATGGTAAAACCTCGTCTGAAGAAGATAATGCGGCATGAATAGAAAAACAAAGCAGAATAGCGCATGAGGCTTTCCTCCCAGAGGAAGGCCTTTTTTATTGGTGCGAAATCAAGTATTTGACAAAAACCTATTATTTGACTAGGCGTTTAAATTATGGTATAATTTTTTTAGATAAAAGGGAAAGGAAGCCCATTTCAGCAGTGCCAAAAGGCATGTGCTGTTTTGTTTGCCTATGCCTGTTTTCAAAAAATTTATATTATGGAGGTCTGCGCCGAAAGAAAGCGCAGGATAATGAATGTATGAAAAAAAATAACATGACAAGACAAAACTGGTTTACTGACAATCCTTTCTTTGTTGACAAAAACGCTTATGATATGTTTGCTGAGTATATGCTATCCGCAGCAGATGAAGGCGAATTGCCGAAGTGCTTTGATCATCAGAGGCCAGGAAAACTGACAATGCAAGACATTAAAAGGTTCTCACAGAAATTCAAGCAGGATACAGGGCTATCTATTGAGTTTAGGCTTATGACTTGTGACAATTGCGATAGACTGCACTGCCTGATAATTGTTGATGAACCCGAAGAAAACGAAAGGGAGGACGATGAAGAATGATCGGGACTAAACACATTTCGGATCTGATTACAGATCCAAACGCCTTACTTTAGGGGCGAATCAACATTATTGACGCAGGTGTCAGCGCGGGAAAGACGCATTTCGCGTTGACAACGATACCAGAATGGACAAGTCCAGAAAAAATGCTCTATCTGATTGATACCACAAATGGTGAAATGCGGATTCAGCAAAACATTATTGCAACAAGCAGACTGGATTACGCCTTTTGCGACTACAACACCAAGCATGTCTGGGGCAATGAGCACGCAGCGGATGGAAAGATGTGCGTGATGACATATGCAGGCTTCGGAAGTGAAGTACGGAATGCAGGAAGCAGTTTCAACTGGTTCGGCTATGATTACATTATATGCGATGAAATGCAGAATCTTGTTGATTATCAACGATTTAGCGCACGAAGCGCAAATTTGGAAGCAGCCGAAAATGCCCTGAGAGCAATTTGCGCCGAAGGCTCAACTAAAATTGTTGCCATGAGTGCTACGCCAAAGAAGATTTGGGATCGCTTTGGTGGGTTATGCTATGATGTTCACTTTGACCGCAGCGATCTGATCAATTTATGCACAACTAACAGCATTCCCTATTCTGGTACAGTACAGGAATTGCTTGATGCCAACAAAGGCAAAACCGGTATACTCTATGTGACGGAAATAACAAAAATGAAGCAATACATTGAATATGCAAATAGTATTGGCTTTCATGCAAATGGATTCTGGAGTATCAGTCCTGACACTCTGAGTAAGCATCCCATGAGTCAGGATCAGATGGATTTGCGGAAAAATGTGCTTGTTGATGAGACCATTCCTGTAGAAACCGATCTTCTGGTAATCAACAGAGCATCGGAAACCTGTATTAAAATTCAGGAAAAGAAGCGTAAGGTCGATTTTATCATCGTTCACGATAAGAACGAAGAGATCAAAACACAGGTTCGCGGAAGATATCATGGAGACTTGGAAACCTTTTATTATCACAGTGTTGATGATACAAACCGCGCGAGAATTGCAAACCAAAAAGTTCCCTCTAAGTTCCTTAATCGTCCATTATATACAGAAGATATGGAAGAATTGCGTTGGAAACTGAAGCTTTTGCGGCCAGATGGTACGCATTATGGTAATCCAACCTTTATCAAATACCTTAAGGAATGCGGTTATAATGTATCTGATGCCAAGAAAGATCGCAAGCAAAGGGGAAAATACTATTGGATTATTACTGAGGGGGAGACCATTTCTGGTCAACTCTTATAGGAAGAATCCAAAAATGGTACACAGGACAACAAGTAAAACTGTTAGCAACCAAAGTACCGAGGGCTTACGCCCTCGGACTTTGGTCCACCCAGAGCTGACGCTCTGGGTAAAACTTTCTTTTTTTGATTGAACTATAGGAAACTGGAAAGAAAAGGAAACATGCGGTAAAAAAGATAGAGTATCAAAAAAAGACGAATTGTTGCGGCGGCACTGGCGTAACAAACCTGGTCAGTGGCTTTTTGCAAAATAGTACATTGGGGTTTTGATCTTTGGTCTATTGGCGTTGTCCAATTTGGTACATGCGCTAAAAGAAGGAATAAGGAAGTGATTTATGGATGACTACCCGTTTGATGAATTGTTTTAGATTCTGATGAAAAGTGACCGTGCGTTTGCCTATTGTTGCCAATACTTCATTGAGGATGTAACAGGTTGGCGCATAAAGGAAGAACTGCGCGAAAAGCGCGAGAATGGAGTTAATGAAAGATATGTGCTTTCGCGCTATATGGCCTCATGGATACCATGGGAGCCGCGCGCAGATAAGTTAATAGCGCGGGTGCGCGAACTGGCAGGTGAGTAAATCTCATCTGCCTTTTTCTTTTTTGCGCCGGTTGATGGCGCTAGTACAGCGTTCTGTAAATGACTATACCAACGAAAGCGAGCAATCTCAATGATTTCAAGCGATTATTTGGTCTAGCCAATTCGAAGACGTTGTACTAGGGGTGTTCCACGGGCTCTTTAGCGCGTGAAAGCGCGAAAATCCGGAAACATAGCCCCCCACCTATGGCTTATTGATCATCGGGGATATATTCCATCAAGTCACTCGGTTGACATTCAAGCACAGCGCAAATTTTATCAAGTGCATCAATGGGAAGATGCTTAACATTTCCTGTACAGATCGCGGAAATGGTAGAAGGTCTGATTCCAGTTTTTTCGGCTAATTCTTTTTGATTCATTTCTTTAAGTGCTAATTGAACTCTGACGCGGAATTTTATCATAAAGCCACCCCCCTCAACGGGTGATTCTATCACGAAATTAGTTATTCTGCAACTAAATTAGAAAAATAATTTGGAAATTTCGCAATAAAATAACGAAAAGTAGTTGACAAATAACGAATATCGTTATATAATAACAATGTCAGGAGGGGTTACAAAAACCAAAGCCCCCAACGAAAGGAGAAACCGAAAATGTGCAAGCCGAATCCGACTATCGAAAAGACCGTATCCGACCTGATGGAAATCCGCGCGATGATTGAAGAGCTTCAGAATCAGGCCGAAGCCTTGACGGATACCGTCAAAGCCTATATGGGCGATGAGGAAACAATGCTTGTAGGCTCTTGGAAAATCACCTATCGCGAAACCGTCAGCAAGCGCATCGACAGCGCCGAACTGAAAAAGGTTCTGGGTGACTGCCTTGATCCCTACTACAAGACAGTGATCACAAGACCCTTCAGGATCGCGTAAAAACCCCGAAAGCTCTGCAAAGCCTTCGGGGGAAAGCCCCACCGAAACCGCGAAGAAACGGGGAGCAAGCCAATTATAACAGACTTGCTCCCCTCCCTCAAGAGAGAAAGGAGAGCAGAAAATGGATATCTTTCAGACAGTAACCGATAGGATTGTTGCAGAACTGGAAAACGGCGTTATTCCGTGGAGAAAACCGTGGCAAGCCGCAGGGCTGGCAATCAGCCACACCACAGGAAAGCCCTACAGCCTTTTGAATCAGATGCTTCTCGGGCGGGCGGGCGAATATCTGACTTTCGCACAGGTGAAGCAGGAGGGCGGCTATGTCCGCAAGGGTGAAAAATCCTCAATCATTACTTTCTGGAAATGGATTGACAAGGAAGATGAGGAAACAGGCGAAACCGTGCAGATTCCGTTTCTTCGTTACTATAATGTATTCCATATTGACCAGTGCGAAGGAATCAGCCCGAAATATACGAAAGAGCTGACAGAAACCGCGAACCCTGACGAAACCGCTGAAGCCATTATTGCAGACTATACCGCCCGCGAAGGCTTGACGATTGAACATGAACACGGAAATCGTGCTTATTACCAACCCGCAACGGATAAAGTGGTTCTCCCGCTGATGAAACAGTTTGCCGAAAGTTCTGAATACTATTCTACACTGTTTCACGAATTGACTCACAGCACAGGGCACGAAAAGCGGCTGAATCGTTTAGACGCTCCCGCCCACTTCGGTTCCGAGGATTACAGCAAGGAAGAACTGATAGCCGAAATTGGTTCCTCTGCTCTGGTTTATCACTGCGGATTGGAAACGCCGAACAGCTTCCGCAACAATACCGCATATATTCAGAACTGGCTCCAAGTGCTGAAGAATGACAAGCGGTTTATCGTTTCCGCAGCGGGCAAGGCAGAAAAAGCAGTCAACTTCATTCTGGTGGGGCAATAAGCCCCGCCAGAAAACAGATTGGAGGATTTGATCATGGAAAACAGTATCAGCGGAACGCTTGTAGAAATGCGGTTGATTGCGGAAGGCGCGATATCTCTGTATGAGAAGAACCAGAAACCAGACGCGGATGCTTATAGGCTGATAGGTGAAGCCCTGTATATTCTTCAGGAACGAATCAGTTATTGCTTGCTTGCCTGTCAGAATAGCGGGAAAAAAAGTGATTGACAGGCAGGTGATCACTTGACAGCGGAACAGAGCAGTTTTTTTCTGCTCTGGCTCGTTGTCAGTGCGGGCAATCGCGCCAGAACTTTTGACTTACGGAACAGCGCGAAAACCGCGCCAGAACATAGGGTCAAATGGGTTCAAAAGATAGGGTCATCAGAAAGGAGCCGAAAAGCTATGATTTACGGGTATGCGCGCGTATCAACTCAAACGCAAGGACGCGATGGAAACTCTCTTGAGGAACAGGTTTCAGCCCTGACTGCTTACGGATGTCAGGAAATCGTTCAGGAAGCGTTTACAGGTAAAACGATGGAACGCCCCGCGTTTCAAGCATTGTTGCAGAAGCTGACAGAACAGGATACATTGGTGGTTACCAAATTGGATAGGTTCGCCCGCACCGCGATTGATGGCGTTCAGACTGTCAGAAACTTGTTTGAACGTGGTGTCCGCGTTCACATTCTGAATATGGGACTGATAGAAAATACGCTGACAGGAAATTTGATTCTGACCGTGATGCTCGCGTTTGCCGAATACGAACGCGGTATGATTGTGGAGCGGACACAGCTTGGAAAATCCGTTGCTCGCCTGAATCCAGACTTCAAAGATGGAAGACCCCGTAAATACACCGATGCAAAAATTCAGCTTGCACTTGACCTGTTGGAATCTGGAAAAAGCTATGGGCTGGTGCAGAAAATGACGGGAATTAGTAAATCAACGTTGATACGAGCTAGAAGGCAACAATGAATATGAGACGAAAGAAAAACCTGCTGAGCTAGATGATCCAGCAGGCTTTTTCGTGTTAATCGGGTGATCGGTCAATTACAACATTTTCACATCCTTCAAATGCATCTGCGGGAATTTCCAGATTCGCAGGTGCTTTGATATACCTTAGATTCTTACAATTACGGAAGGCATAATGCCCGACAGATGTGCAGTTGCTTGGAATAATAATCGCTTCACAAGCCAGGTTTTCAAATGCTTCATCTTCAATAGTTGTAAGCATGTTGGGAAGACGAATCACAGACATATTATTCAGGGCAAGCATCTCAATGCTCTTTGTTTGTCTGGTGAATCCTTCTTTGGAGAATTCAGCAGATGTATAAGTTGCAGATCCCGTAGTGTCATCCGTCGGTGAATCAATTACAGCATTGACATTAACGGTTTCTGTTTCTGTATGAGATGCATCATTTTTACAGGTATGAGATGCGGTAATAGTTGAATGATCCACTGCCCATTTATATTCTGCTGCATTCCAATTATGCCTCAGCGCAGCAATCACTGTGTCAGCCAGTGCAATCTCATGCTCTGCGGCCGCATCCGAGAAGTACTTGCCGCACTTCGTGCAGTACCAGTATTCGGTATTGCCCGCTGTAGTGCAGGTTGCAGCAACAGCAGCGGTATGCGCCATCGGATCGTCATGTATCAGCCAGAGCAATCTCATGCTCAGCAGCCGCATCAGAGAAGTATTTGCCGCACTTGGAGCAATGCCAGTATTCGGTATTGCCAGCAGTGATGCAGGTTTCCTCGACCGCATCCGTATGCTCCATCGGAGCGTCATGTCCTGTTGCGGCGATCACCGTATCAGCAAGAGCAATCTCATGCTCTGCGGCCGCATCGGTGAAGTACTTGCCGCACTTCGTGCAATGCCAGTATTCGATATTGCCAGCAGTGATGCAGGTTGCGGCCTGGGCATCATGATGCTCGAGGTCATGACCCAGCGCAGGAATCTCTACGTATGTGCTGTATTCACAGCCGTCACGATTGCAGGTATCGTAGCCATTCCAGCCTACTTCAGTACAGGTTGCGGCCTGGGCATCATGATGCTCGAGATCGTGACCTAAGACCGGAACTGTTACTGGTTTTGTAATGACTATAGATGCGTTTTCGTCAGAAAACATCTTATTGCAAACTGTACATATCCAGAATTCTTCATACCCTTCTTCTGCGCATGTTGCGTCTTTGCTCTCTGTATACTGCAATGAATGACCGCGGCTCCCATAATGTATACTTGCATTTAAAAGATTTGTGTTGTAGGAGTCTATATTAATATCAGCCCATTTGGCTTGTGAACCAGTATAAAAAACATCTTTAAGAAGGGGACAGTTTGTAAAGGCAAACCTGCCAATCGATACAATACTGTCCGGAAGAATAATGCTTTTCAGGCTTTTACAATATCCGAAAGCATCCTGTTCGATTTGCGTAACGCTATCGGGAATCGCCACATCGGTCAGACTATAGCAACCATTAAAAGTATATTTTTCTATTACGGTTACACCGTCAGGAATTGATATGCACTTTAACTGTGTGCACTCAGAAAAAGCATATTCTCCAATATAGTTGACACTACTAGGAATCGTGATTTCTGCCAGCGCAGAACAATCCCAGAATGAGTACTGGTTGATTGTCCTGACACCCTGCGGGATCAAAACACTTGCTATGCTTTTACAATTCCAGAAAGCATGTTTGCCAATACTGGTAACATTATCCGGGATCGTGATGCTGGTAATGCTTTTATCGACATTGCTGATTTCCAGACCGCTGACTTCATTTTCCGTAAAGAGATACTTCAGATCATAAACGGTATCAGGAACCCGGAAAGAATAACCAGCACGACTAAGTGTTATTGCCGTAGCGCTGTCCAGTGGACAGTAGCGTACAGCATCGCATCCAGAGAAAACCCCCGAACCGATTTCCGTAATATGATCATTCAACGTGATGTCTGTTATCTGATCACAATTGTAAAACGCCATGGATATGATAGCGGTTATGTCTTCCGGAACCGTAAATGATATAGTGTCATTGTCTACATCTGCTATTCCTTTTCCTGTAAGAGTGTCAGACTGATACAGGTAACGTATACTGTAGTTTAGGCCGGGTACTCTGAAAGATTTATTGTTTTTCCCCAGAGTTTCTGCAGTTTCTGTTCCATCATTCGCGTAAATTCTCGCATCGCACGCATAAAATGCAAGAGTACCAATATAACGGATGTGATCGGGAAGATAAATACTTTGTAATGCGGAGCATTCTCTAAATGCATCATAAGGAATCAGTGTAACACCAGAACCAAAGGAAGCAGATGTGATGATATCACGGTATTTCTGCCATGGCAAATTCGCGTAGAAGTTTCCCGTTCCATCAACCGTAAGGACTCCTTCATCATCCAAGAACCAAGTTAGATTTTCTCCACAAGCACCACCATCAACAAAATTGTAATGGATTGTTGCTTGCGTCAGCGCTGTATTTCCTTCACTAATCAAAATTGAATTCCATTCTTCTTCTGTTCCGCTGTAGTATACATCATTCAATTTATTACAGCCATAAAAAGCATTGATTGGAATACTAGTAACATTTGTTGGAATTGTTATGCTAACTAACTCCGAACAAAGAGCGAAGGCCGTATCTCCAATTTGAGTAACATTATCAGATATTATTACACTGGTTAATCTTTGACAATTGAAGAACGCATTGTTTCCAATGCTAGCAACGTCTCCTTCCAAAACTATTGATTTAATTAAATCTACTGTCCATGGAGCATTAGGCACCCATCTATTTGTGTTAGGAAAAGCTTTAAGATATTCATAATCACATATGAGGCGGTAATTATCCATTGTGCCATTACCATTAACAGTTAACACACCACTTTCACTTAATGTCCAAAGCAATTCATTTCCGCAATTGCCGCTATAGCTTGCTACAGGAGGCGCTAATTCGGGAGCAATAAAGGATTTACCGCATCTTGAACAAAACTTTCCTTCTGTCCAACCATATAGATTGCTGGTAGATGGTATCGCATCAATAATACATTCCTTATGCGTAATAGTATAAGTCTTTCCATTTGCTTCTGCCCATTGACGCAGATTGTCATTTGGTTGCGAACACCATACTTTGATACTTGTTAAATTGCTACAATCTTCAAAGGCGTTGCTTGAAATATACTCTATCCATGGTGAAAATGTTAGATCAATAAGATTTGTACAATTGGCAAATGCGTAGTTATATAGATATATATCATTATATGGTAATTCTACAGTGGTAAGAGAAGTGCAATTAGCAAAAGCAGATGTCTCAATATAATGTACGCTGTTTGGAAGGATAATATTCTCTAATTGATCACAATTAAAAAAAGCAGCTTCACCTATAACCGTAACATTTTCACTTATTGTTATACTTTTTATATTACTCGGGCACCATATAAGCCTTTTGCCAGTATATAATTTGCCACTATATAGTATGCCATCCACCATTTGGTAACGTATACTATCCGAGTCAATAATGATGTTCGATAGATTGTTGCTGCCAACAACGGCAAACCCACTGAAATCTTCTACGCTATCAGGAATTTGTATACTTGTAAGATTGCTTAGATCGTGAAAAGCACGACTGGAAATGTTGGTTACACCATCGCATACTATTATAGAACGAATTGAAGACTCATGTGAATACCATGGTGGATTTACAACTGAATATAAATCAGTTCCCATATTTCCTGTGCCACTAATAGTCAACACTCCAGTATTATCAAGTGTCCAAGACAGGTTATTTCCTTCAGCACCAAAGTAACCACTATCAATTATCTCAGTAGAGGCAAAAACAATTATTGGCAACAAAGATAGAAGCAATCCGATTATTATTTTCAGAATAATCCGCTTCTTCATTCCAACAACCCCTTTTCATCCTTAAGTCTCATTATCACAGCATCAAGTTGTAATTACTTCCCTAAAGCAATCCGTTTCTTGTATGTTACCATACATCGTTGCCCCAAACAAGCCATAGATTGCTTCTTTATCAAGTATTATAAGGAAAAACTATGGATTACGCAAGCGCGTATACGCAAATTCGTACAATTCAATATCATCTCCCACAGAGGTGAGCATGATTTGAATGTTAAACAAGCAACAGTCTCCCGTTTTCAGGAGATAATGGAGGAACGGAACATTCGCCCGAATGAACTTGCCAATCTGTCAGGCGTGACACCTTCAACGGTATACAGTATGTTGGATGAGCGCCGAAAAGAATTGAGCATCAACACCATCAAAAAACTCTGTGATGGTTTGGAAATAACACTTGGGGAGTTCTTCAGTACTGAACTGTTTGATAATTTGGAGCAGGAAATCAAGTAAAAAAGTTGGAATCTGAAAGAAAAAAACTGAATTTGGCAGTAAACAAATCACTTTCTTTATGCAGGAAATGCAGGGAGGTGATTTTTTTGAATACATTCGCAGAAACCGAATTAACGCTAAGGACGGCCATGAATCTGTCCGATAACAGCGTAAAGCAGATTGCGGCCGCATCAGGTATAAAGCCAAGCCGCCTTTATAAATGGAAAACGACAGATGGACATCTGTCACCAGAGAAAGCAGACGCACTATTGCTTTACTTCTTGGAAAATGAGCCCAAGGCAATAGTAGCGGCCATTTTCTTGAATTATGTACTGGAAATACTATATAACTATCTTTCTTCTTCAACTGAAGAGGAAGTAGCAGAGGAGGACTGAGAACATGACGAGTTATTTTGAAAGGGAAAAAGAAAGAATCAATGCGAGAACAGCTCACGAATTCCACAAGGTTGAATTCCGTGAAATGGCGGCAAAAATGATTCAGGATGCATTGGCACAGCATGATTAGGAAATGCAATTAAACATACAAACCATGCTAAATGGCAGACCAGTATCAATGCCGGGTTTAGTCAATGAGATAAAGCGGCAAATCATTACTGGATTGCAAAAAGCATTCCGAAGATGATTGTTTGTTGTAGAAAAGATGCCTAAAGGTGTGTTATAATCAATCAATCTTACGGAAAGTTGCAGAGAGATGCTATATAACAATGGATAGTTGTTCACTGTTGACCAAACTGAAGTAAATGCAGATGATTGGGGTGTTAGCCGATATGAAAAGTGATTCCTTGAGAACCGAGATTATACGACTGAAGTTGCATAAATATAGATTTTTCAAGGCTTCCGGGGTTCTTGTGATGAGTGTTGGGGTCAGGAGTTCGAATCTCCTATGCTCCACGGGAAAACCCGGGATCACCTTATGAAGTGGTTCCGGGTTTTGTATTTGGCGAAATACGTTTAATTGCTTCAAACAGAAAAAACTCGGGAATAGATTATTGTCGGAAATCATGGTGGATTTTCCGCACAAAATATGATACTATGCAGGTGACATCCAAGAGAAATGAATAAGCATATCACGCAAAGAAATAAACAGGGGTTGAGAAGTGTATGGACAAAAAAGATCTATTCAAACCGTATGACGGGGAAGGCAAATACATCTTTGTCAGCTATAGGCATACCGATTCCGCATTGGTATATGATATTATCACAGCTTTTCATAAAAGGGGATACAGACTTTGGCATGACGAAGGGATCCCGAGCGGCGCTGAGTTCACGAAGCATCTTGCAAATAAAGTGAAAGAATGCGAGGTCTTTTTTTGCTTCTTATCTCCGGAATATGTTGAAGCAGAATACTGTATGAAAGAATTGCACTTTGCATTTAAGAAAAAGCGCAGAGTTATTCCAATTATGCTTAAAAAGTTTGATCTGCCGGATGATGTAGAATTTGAGTTGTCAACGACTAATTGGGATCGCTTTTATGAGTTTAGTACTATTGAACAATTTGTGGATAAGGTGACTGATAAGGACGCGGAATATCTCGATCCGTGCAAGGATGGTAACGTAGAACCGACTCTATCACATCCTCCAACCACTAAGAAATGGATTCCGATTATTATAGCGATTGCTGTAGTTGTTGTATTAGGTATCGCTGCAGCGTTCCTGCTGACAAGGCCGAAACAGGAGGAACCGTCGACGCCTAATGATCCGGTTACGGAAACCGTAACGGAGGAGAAAGCACCTGCTACGGAAACCGCCGCGACGGAGGAACCGGCGGAGCCGACAGCGACGGAAGCTCCGTTACCGACGGTGAAGCCGGAGGAACTTTCCGAGTCCGGGCAAAAAGCGCTGAAGTATCTTTCCGGGCGTGTGGAAGCCGGCTGTCCGCTTTCTGTCTACGACCGGGCGGGCGCGGATGAGCCCGACAACGTCTATGACAACGCAGTGGCTGCCCTGGCCCTGCTGTCAGATCTCAGGAAGCATTCAAACCACAGCGACGCGAACGTCCGGAAGATTCTGGACTCCCTGGTCGAACGGGTGAATGACGGTTCGATCTTTACGGGGGAGACCGGGACAAGGAGCCTGGCCGCGGCCGCGGTGGCCTTCATGCAGTTTGACAAGGTCAAGCCGGTTACATCCTATATTAAGGCAGCGCAGAAGATCCTGGATCAGGTTCTGGAAACCCGCGGAAACAGCGCGGGCGGGTTCAACCGCAGCGCGGGCACGAATGTCCGATCCACGGAGGACAACCTCTGGCTGTATACGGCTTTCGGGATGCTCTCTTCCCGGACCGGCAACCTTCCATATGCAGAGGGAGCCGAGAGCGCGAAAAAATATGTCCGGTCCATGATGCCGGAAGGCGGAACATTCTTCCTGGCAGGGGATGAAAGCGGAGAACTGCTTTCCGTCCGGACCCAGGCCCTGGCAGCCCTCGCGCTGCAGGACGGCACAGGCATTCCTGCCGCGGACGCACTGCGCAGGAACGGCGGGTTCCCGCCGGACGACCGGTACTCCGATGGCATCAGCACGGAGGATACGCTCCTGATGGCGCTTGCCTTCCGGGCCTTCGGCATGGAAGAGAAGGCAGCCCAGGCCATGGCCGCGGCATACGGGCTGCAGCGGGAAAACGGCGGCGTTCCGGAGGCGGATACGGCGGACCTGACCGACGGGCAGGGCAGGACTTATTCATTCGCCGCGAAGACATCCGCGGCCGGCTGGTACACTATGGCGGCGGACGGGGATAATCCGCTGAATCCCTGACCGGAACCGGAATGGCGGAAACGATCGGAGAGAAATATGTTGGCTTTAACCATATAAGAATAGGAGGAATCAGTAATGCGTATCGGAAAAACGGTAAAAATCCTGGCTGTTGTCCTGGCGGCTATCCTTGTGCTGGCCCTGATCCCCGCCGCGGGAGCGGAAGGCGGGCATGAACAGGCAAAAGCCGCCGCGGCTGAATACCTGAAAAAGGCTGTGGCGAAGAACTGCCCGATCCAGACCTATGAAACGGATGATCCCCTGATCTCCACGGCATCCTATACCTATGAAAGTGCTCTGGCGGCGCTGGCCCTGATGTCGGAAGGGGACGACGAGGACGCGGCGAAGATCCTGGATGCCATGGTGGCCGGAATGCAGTTGGACGATGAAAATTTTCAGGACCGCTTCCGGAACGCGCATATGGTCAATGAAGCGAAGGGCCTGCCGGGATACTGGAACAATGATATGGGCCAGTGGCTGCAGGATGCCTATCAGGTGGGGACGGGCACGAAGAGCAGCGCGGCGGCGGCCGTGGCGCTGCTGACTTATCATGCTGCGCATCCCAACGATGATTACCTGACCACTGCGGAAAAGGGCATTCAGTGGGTCTTGGACAACTGTCAGGACGGGAACCCGGGCTTTACCGCCGGCTATACGGGGTGGAAGTATACCGGCAATGAAGATGATGCCACCGATTTGACATACAAGGCTACGTCGGACAACCTCTGGATGGCGGCGGCCTGCCGGATGCTGGCCGAGGCCACCGGATTCGACAAATACAGCGAGGCGGAAGCTTCCGCACTGAAGTTTGTGAAGGAGAACATGTACTCCTCCGGGGACAGCCGCTTTTTCCAGGGAACAAAGGAAGACGGGGTGACGCCGTCAGCCAATCTGATCATGACGGACGTACAGGTGCTGGCGGAATTGTGCATGGGTGATGATTCCGGGATGGACAACATTGAGAAATGCCTCGCTGCCGACGGCGGCTATGCATATGACAATGCCTTTACCGACGGGTCTGTGCTCGAGAATACCGCCATGGCGGCTCTCGCCCTGAACCGGATCGGAGAGAAGGAAAAGGCCGAGGCAGCCCTGGCGATGATGGAAGGGACACAGCTGTCCTCCGGCGCATTCCCCCAAGCCAGCATTCCCGAACTGAAAACGGGTGAAAAGGATACCGTTTTCAGGGACTGGCCTTCCGTCGGGCCCTGCGCGTGGTTCATCCTCGCCGTAAACGGAACGAATCCGCTTCAGGGGAAATAAGAGGATGAGCGAAACTTTCCTGAATCCTCCTGTTCCCGAATGGTTTTCCCGGCTTTTCTATCTGACACGGATCCGGATTGCCGCGGAAAAAAAGATCGTGGATGAAAAGCGATATTTTGACGTAATGACGGCGGATCCGATAGAGGAGGTCCGGCGGAGAGCCGTGTGCCGCCTGACGGACCAGGCGCTGCTCCGGCAGGCCGCGGAGCGGGATCCGAAGGAGACTGTGCGCGCGGAGGCTGCGAAAAGGCTGACGGATCAGGAATACCTGTTCCACATGCTGTTCAGCGATCCGTCCGATGATGTACGGATTGCCGCGAGCATGGCGCTGACAGACGATGATCTCTGCTTCCGGACCGCTATGAGTCATCCGATTCCCGCCGTATGCGTCAACGCCATGAAACAGATCGGGGACCAGCAGCTGCTTGCCCGGATCCTGACGGAATCGGAGGACAGGGAGCTTCGCCGGGAGACAGCGCTAGCGATTACCGATCCGGCGGTGGCAAAGGAACTGGTTCAGGGGATGCCGTCGGACCACGAGGACTTCCCGACGCCGCGGGTATTCCTGATTTCTGCGATCGATGACCAGGATATGCTCACGGAACTTGCGCTGAACGACCCGGACTATAAGGCGCGCCGGGCTGCGGCGGCCCGCGTGACGGCCCCGGAAGTGCTGATGAGGATCATCCGGGATGAGACGGAATACGACGTGGTCCGGGCGGCTGCCGCAGGGCAGATCAGAGACCAGGAAACGCTCCGGGACCTGGCGGATACCTATTACCATAAGCTTGCGCCGTATGACATCGGCGAAGAAGCGCTGAAGCATATTGAGGATCAGGCGTACCTGAAGTCCGTGGCGGAGGATTACTGCCTGATGCACTGCCTGCGGGAGGCCGCGGCAACGCATGTGACGGATCAGGAGATCCTCTTCGACTGGGCGATGAATGCCAACTACGATATATTGCACGATATCGGCCTTGCCGGAATTGCCGTGCGGCAGCTGACAGTGCCGGAGTATCTGGCAAGGACCGCCGCTGCCCGCGTGGACGAGGCCGATCTTTCGGAACGGGCGATTGAGCGTCTTCATGATGATCAGTGGCTGCTCTGGGTCATGGCGGAACTCGGAAAACGGGAGGATGCCCTGGATGACTACTGGATCCGCAGCCTCAGGTGTGCTGCTGCGGGCAACGTCGGAAATGCGGCGCTGCTGGTGGAGCCGGCGCTGAACGAATGCAACGATGAATATGATATCCTTGAAAGCATGGAACTGGAATGCATCCGCTCCATCGCGGAGGATCCTTCCGCGATGCATGAGTACGCGAGCCGCATGACCAACCCGGACGCATGGGTTTACGCAGAAGATCTCACACTGAACTGCTATGGCCTGGAGGGCTTTCTGGAGAATCCGAAAGTAACCGAATCGGAAAGAGAAACAGTGCTGAAAAAAATCAACCGCCTGAACCGCCTGAATGAGATCGGAATGGCGGACGAACAGCACAGAAAAAATGCCGGGTAATCTATTCTCGTAAAAACGGAACGGGAGGGAAACAGAAAGTATGGTCATCATCGATTATGAAAACACGGTCAACCCCGGTTTCTGGCTGAACCGGCTGAGCCAGTGCGACTGGACCGCGGGGCAGTATCTCTATCAGCAGCTGAAAGAGGGAACCTTTCACGAGCACTACGGGGAGAAGGCACGGCTGCTGCTGCTGACGGACGGGACAAAGCTGGTTTCTTTCTGTACCTACGCGGCGCGGGACGACATTCCGGACACGGAGCTGACCCCGTGGATGGGTTTTGTCTATACCGCGCCGGAATACCGGGGGCGGCGGCTGATGGGCCGGCTGATCGCGGAAGTGAAAGCCCTTGCCCGGGAAGACGGATATGACACGCTTTGGATTTCCACCGGGGAGACCGGCCTGTATGAGAAATACGGCGCGGTATTTGACCGGATGCTCCGAAGCGAAAGGGAGGACGATTGCCGGATTTACCGGATGAATACCTACGGCTTCTTCGGCTGGGAAAAGGCAGACATGCCGGCGCGGATTGCGGATTATCCGGGAATCGGGATTCCGAGGGACATGTACAACGCGCTGTGGCATCTGTGGAAACGGGAAACCTGCGCGCCGCGGATGCAGAAGGACTGGAGCGAGGAGAACCGGACGCTGGGGCAATGCTCCATCACCGCATTTCTGGCGCAGGATATCTTCGGCGGCCTGGTGTACGGGGTGCCGCTGGAAGAGGGCGGCTATCACTGCTTCAACGTGATCGGGGATACCTGGTTTGACCTGACGAGTGAGCAGTTCGGCGGGAAAAAGCCGGAGTACAGCCTGAAGTGGGAGCAGACCCGGCACGACCATTTTATGAAAGAGGAGAAAAAAGCACGGTATGAAACGCTGAAAGCCGCCCTGGCCGGTTGGACCAAAGCGGCACGATAAAGCCGATTGTGTTTTTTTCGGTAAGAGGCTCAGCCTCTTATTTTTTTGACACCGAAGGAAATTGCATAACACAGGGCGGAGACCAGCACGATGGAAGCGCCGGCACTCGTATCCAGGTAATAAGAGAGGGTCAGGCCTACCAGACCGCTGAGGAGGGCCAGCCCCACGGACCAGGCCGCGTGCTGGCGGGAGGACCGGGCAAGGTTGCGCCCTGCGGCGGCCGGCAGGATCAGCAGGGCGTTGATCAGCATGACGCCGACCCAGCGGATGGAAAGCATGACGGCAACGGCAACCATGATCACAAACACACATTCCACAAGGCGGGTGCGGATGCCGCGGGAACGGGCAAGCCAGGCGTCCACGCTGGTGAGCAGGAGGGAATTATAGAGCAGCGCCCAGAGGATCAGGGTTCCGATGAGCGCGATCAGAAGCCAGAACAGATCCTGCGGCGTGACGGCGAGAATGTCGCCGATCAGCAGGGAGGAATATTTCGCGAACTTGCCGCCCCGGGCCAGGATCAGAAGACCCGCTGCCACCGAGGTGGAAGAAAAAACGGAAATAACGGTATCCGTTGAAGCGGAGCCGGACTGTTTGATCAGGCAGATCAGCACGGCCCAGATGATGCCGAAGATGAGCATGGCCGCCAGATCATTCCGCAGACCGAGAATGATGCCCAGACCGATTCCCGTGAGAGCGGAATGCCCAAGCGCGTCGGAAAAGAAAGCCATCTGATGGTTAACCGCCATCGTCCCCAGCAGACCCAGCAGCGGCGTGAGCAGCAGGATCGCCAGGAAGGCGTTTTTCATAAAAGTGAACTGATAGGCCTCGAAGGGGAGGATTGTGCCGAGAATGCTGTAAATCGTATTCATTCCGCTGCCTCCTCCCCGCTGAAACCGAAAACGGACGTAAATTCCGGCGAGCAGAAGACCGATTCGGCGGAGCCCTGGGCGAGCACGGATTTGTCCAGCAGAACCACATGATCCGCGTATTCCCGGACAAAGCGCAGATCGTGGCTGACCAGCAGGATGGCCATGTGATGCGTTTGCCGGAGATCCAGAAGGGTATCAAGGAACATCTTCAGACCGTTCCGGTCGATCCCGCTGACCGGCTCATCCAGGACGAGCAGATCCGGCGCGGGGGTAAGGGCGAGCGCCAGCAGTACGCGCTGCAGTTCGCCTCCGGAGCAGCGGCCCAGAGGCAGATCGGCCAGACCCTCCGCATTTACAGAGGCTAGCGCTTCGTCCACCTGGGCACGGGTCTTTTTGCCGACACCGGTCCAGACTGGACGACGGGACAGGGAGGCAGCCATAAAGTCGCACACGGTAAGGGGCATCTCCCGGTCAAACTGCAAATGCTGCGGCACATAGCCGGTACGCAGGTGCGGGATATCCAGACCGCGGCCGTCCACATGGCGGATGGTTCCGCTGTGGGGCAGTTCACCCAGGAGAGCCCGGATGAGCGTGGTCTTGCCGGCGCCGTTCTGGCCGATGAGAACGGTGAGCTGACCGCAGTGGATATGCATGGACACATCCTGGAGCAGAACCTGCCCGCCGCGGCGGACGGAAATCCGGTCCAGATCGATGTGGCAGAGAGCACAGCTGTGCACGTGCATGGTCGGGATGCCTCCTTGAAATTCGGCGATTGATGATGTATTATAGCATATATTCCTTTATCAAGGAATATATGCTATAATTGGGGGCTTTCCGATCGCCCCCAAACCCCTTCGGAGAATTATTTTACGAAAGAAACGGAAGTGCTGAACCATGATTGCGCTGGCATGTGACCATACCGGGGTTGCCCTGAAGCATGAACTGATGAAAATGCTCGATGAGATGGGGCTGGAATGGAAGGACTTCGGAAACTTTGATGCGAACAACCGGGATGACGATTATCCGGTATACGGCTACAAGGCCGCGAAAGCCGTGGCCGACGGGGAGTGTGACAGGGGAATCCTGATCTGCGGGACCGGGATCGGCATCGGGATCGCCGCCGGCAAGGTAAAGGGGATTCGCGTATGTACCTGCAGCGACGTATACAGCGCCGAACTCAGCAAGCGGCATAACAACAGCAATATCCTGACCATGGGCGCCCGGGTTGTCGGGACGGAGCTGGCGAAGATGATAGCCAGGCACTGGCTGACAGCTGAGTTTGAGGGCGGCCGTCATCAGCGCCGGATCGATATGATCGAACGGATTGAGAACGGGGAAGCTCCGGAAGCGTAAGTGCTGTCCGGAGCATCCTGATGAAATAAGGAAGAAACAAATGGGCAAGATCATTGCGATTGCGAATCAGAAAGGCGGGGTGGGCAAGACTACCACTGCCGTAAATCTCTCCGCTGCCATCGCGCAGGCGGGAAAGAAAGTACTCATGGCGGATCTGGATCCGCAGGGCAATACCACCAGCGGCCTGGGGCGGACCGTGAATGAGCGCACCAGCATCTATGACGCGCTGATGGGCCGGGCGCAGCTGAAGAACTGCATCCAGCAGACGGAAATCAAAAAGCTCCACCTGATCGGTTCGGATATCCGCCTGGCCGGGGCTGAGGTCGAGCTGGTCAGCGTGAAGGAACGGGAGTTTTATCTGAAAAAGCTGCTCGGGGCTGTGCGGGATGATTATGACTTCATTTTTGTCGACTGCCCCCCAAGCCTGAGCCTGCTTACGCTGAACGCCCTGGCCGCGGCGGACAGCGTGCTGGTACCGATCCAGTGCGAGTACTACGCATTGGAGGGTGTGACGGCGCTGATGAACACGATCAACCGGGTGAAGCATACGTTCAACCCCCGGCTGGAGATCGAGGGCATTCTGCTGACGATGCTGGACGGGCGGACAAACCTGGGCATCCAGGTGGTGGACCAGGTGAAGAAGCATTTCAGGAAGGATGTTTTCGCCACGATGATTCCGCGCAACGTGCGCCTGGGCGAGGCGCCCAGCCACGGGGAACCGATCTGCCTGTACGATCCGAAGAGCAGCGGCGCGATAGCCTATGAAGCGCTGGCGAAGGAAGTACTGGCGCGGAACAAAAAGAAGAAGTAGGAGATCCCTCGACTACGCTCGGGATGACACGGGGGAGAACAGGAAACGGGAGACTGACATAGATGGCAAAGAAAACGCACGGACTGGGGCGGGGGCTGGATTCCCTTTTCGCGGGGACAGACGACTGGGGCAGCTCGACGACGGTCCAGGAGATTCCGGTGGGTGAGCTGGATCCGAACCCGGACCAGCCCAGGAGAACTTTCAGCGAGGAGAGCATCGGGCAGCTGGCGGACAGCATCCGGGAGCAGGGCATTCTGCAGCCGCTGCTGGTGGCGCCTTCCGACGGCGGGCGGTATATGATCATTGCCGGGGAGCGGAGATTCCGGGCAGGCCGGATGGCAGGGCTGGAGACGCTGCCCTGCATCGTGAAGGATATCGACGTGATCCGTCAGCGGGAGGTTGCGCTGATCGAGAACCTGCAGCGGGAAGACCTGAACCCCATCGAAGCTGCCCGCGGCGTCAAGGCGCTGATGGATCAGTGCGGATACACCCAGGAGAAAATCGGCGAGCGGCTGGGAAAGAGCCGGCCGGTGGTGGCCAACATGCTGAGGCTGCTGCAGCTGCCGGATGAAGTGACGGAAATGGTGAAGGACGGGAGGCTGAGCGCGGGGCATGCCCGGGTGCTTGCGGGAATTTCCGACCCTGCGGAGCAGATTCGTCTGGCCCGGAAGGCCGTGGACGAAGGGCTGAACGTGCGCCAGATGGAACAGCTGGCCAGGGCCGCCGCCGGAAGGCCGCAGAAGAAAAAGGCAGGGCCGAAGCCGCTGCCGGCGGAACTGGATGAACTGCAGGAAAAGATCCGCCTGAAGACCGGGCTGAAAAGCACGCTGACCGGCAGCATTCAGAAAGGCCGGATCGTCCTTCAGTACAGCACGCGGGAAGAGCTGGAAAGGCTGAACGACGTGCTGGACCTGATTCAGTGAGCGTGAAGAGCGGAGTTATAAAGGTGGTAAGCAGCGCGCTGAAACCTGAGAGTATAAGAAGGACACGGGAAAGAACGGAATGATACGGAAAAAGGAAGCGCTGCCGGAGGAGCCTTACTGGGACGGGCCGCTGAGCCATCCTTTCTACAGCAAGGTGGTGAAGCGGGTGCTGGATCTGCTGCTGGCGCTGATCCTGCTGATTCCCGGGCTGGTGCTGATGATCCCGCTGGCAGTATGGGTAAAGCTGGACTCGAAGGGCCCGGTGTTTTACAGGGCAGTGCGGGGCGGATACCATAACCAGCCGTTCCGGATTTTCAAGTTTCGCAGCATGGTGGTAGACGCCGACAAGACCGGCGGGTGCACGGCCAAGAACGACAGCCGGGTGACCCGGGCCGGGCGGATCATGCGGCGGCTGAAAATGGACGAGCTGCCGCAGTTGTTCAACATCATCGCCGGCGATATGAGCTTTGTGGGGCCCCGGCCGGAGCTGCTGCTCTACACGGAACGGTATACGGAGGAACAGCAGTGCATCATGTGGGTGCGGCCGGGGATTACGGACCGGAGCAGCATCGTGTATATCGCGCAGGACGAGATCGTGGGCGAAGAGGACCCGGTGGCGAATTTCGAGCGGCTGATTCTGCCGGAGAAGAACCGGCTGAGGGTGGAGTACGCGAGGAATCAGAGCTTCGGGCTGGATGCGAAGCTGTTTGCGGAAACCCTTTTGGGAGTTTTCCGCAAAGCAAGAAATAAATAAGGGGGCTTTCCTCCCTGGGCTGCCGCCCGTTCTCTGCTGAAAACTGTCCACTGGACAGTTTTCCGGGCGCGACGCCCCACCAAACCCCTTCGGCGAAAAGCACGGAAGACATGAGAAAAGAGAAAAACGAGGGATAAACGGGAAGAAAAAGGAGATCCCTCGGGATGACACGGAAAGGACAGAGAAGACTGCATGGAAAGCTATGAGGCACGGATCCACAGCGGATTCCCGGAGGGGAAGCCGGATGTGAGCGATCCCCGGGTGCTGGCCTGGCTGATCCGCCGCAGCGGCCTGGAAATGACCCACCTGAGCCGGGGGAGCCATATCGGCAGCGTGCTCAGCGTGGCGGAGATCATTGCCGTGCTTTATACCTCTGTGCTGAACGTGGATCCGAAGAATCCGAAGAAGCCGGACCGGGACCGCCTGATCCTGAGCAAAGGGCACGCGGGCAGCGCGGTCTATACCGCGCTGGCGGAGACCGGCTTTTTTCCCGTGGAACAGCTGAAAACGCACTACGCCAACGGATCCAGCCTGAGCGGGCATGTGAGCCACAAGGGTGTGCCGGGAGTGGAGGTTTCCACCGGCGCGCTGGGGCACGGGCTGGGCATCGGCGTCGGGATGGCGCTGGGCGCGAAGATGGACGGGGCGGACTGGCGGACCTATGTGGTGCTGGGCGACGGCGAGTGCGACGAAGGGGCTGTGTGGGAAAGCGCGCTGCAGGCGGCGCAGTACGGACTGGACCGGCTGACCGCGGTGGTCGACTACAACCACATGCAGAGCCTGACCACGGTCGAAAAGACGCTGAAGCTGGAACCCTTCGAAGAAAAATGGCGGGATTTCGGCTGGAGGGCCGAGAGCATCGACGGGCACGACACGGAGTCGCTGAAGGCAGCCTTCGCCCGGGCGAAGGAGAACGCCGGCAGCGGAAAGCCGTATGTGATTCTGGCCCATACGGTGAAGGGCAAAGGCGTATCCTTTATGGAAAACAACATCCTGTGGCACTACCGGACGCCGCAGGGGGACGAATACGAAGCGGCGCTGAAGGAACTGGAGGCGCTCAGGCCATGAGAGACGCGTTTGTGCGGGTGCTGACGGAAGAGATGGAGCGGAATGACAGGATCGCCCTGATCACGGGCGACCTGGGATTCGGTGTGCTCCGGCCGCTGTGGGAGCGCTTTCCGGAGCGGATGATCAACGCCGGGATCGCGGAACAGGGAATGGTCAGCATGGCCGCGGGGCTTGCCGCCACGGGCCGGACGGTGATCGTGTACTCCATCGGCAACTTTCCGACACTGCGCCCGCTGGAGCAGATTCGGAACGACTGCGCGTATCACGGGGCGGACGTAAAAATCGTATGCGTGGGCGGAGGCTTTGTGTACGGCAGCCTCGGCATGAGCCACCATGCGACGGAGGACATGAGCGTGATGCGGGCGATTCCGGAGATCACGTGCTTTACCCCCGGGGATCCGGCGGAGACGGAAGCTGTGACGAGGGAGATGCTGCGGAGGCGGGGCACATGCTATCTGCGCCTGGGGCGTGGCAACGAGCCGAAGGTCCATGTCTCAGAGGTGAAAAACTGGGTTTTCCCGAAAGCACTGACCCTGCGGGAAGGGACGGATATCGCGCTGCTGAGCGCCGGCGGGATCCTGACGCAGGCGATGGACGCGGCACAGCGGCTGGAAGCGAAAGGAATCAGCGCGAAGGTGATCAGCTTTGCTTGCCTGAAGCCGCTGGACGGGGAGACGGTGCGGGAGGTGCTGGCCGGCTTCCGGGGGCTGGTGACGGTGGAAGAAAACACGGTGACGGGCGGCTTCGGAAGCGCGGTGTGCGAGATTGCCGCGGAGGAAGGCAGCGGCTGCCGCGTCCGGCGGGTCGGCCTGCGGGACTGTTTTGCCACGGTAGTGGGCGATCAGCAGTATCTGCGGCAGACGTATGAAATGGACGGGGCGGCGATCGCGGCGGCAGCGGAAGCGCTGATGAATGAAAAGTGAAGGAGGAGATCCCTCGACTCTGGCTTCGCCAGCCCAGGGCTGTCGCCCGTTCTCCGCTGAGAAAGAGCCACTGGCTCTTTCTCCGGGCGCTCCGAACCCCGGGATGACAGATGAGGCAATTGAAAGATGAAGAAGGAACTGACGCTGGAGGAGATCCACGCGGAGCTGCTGGAGCAGTTGCGGGATATCACCGCGGTATGCGACCGTTACGGCATTGAATACAACCTGATGTGCGGAACACTGCTGGGCTGCGTGCGCCACAAGGGGTTTATCCCCTGGGACGACGACGTGGACCTGCTGATGACCCGCGAGGAGTTTACCAAGTTCCGGCAGATCTATCCGGAGGAGTGCGACCGGCGGTTCGAGCTGACGTATCTGGACACGTGGACGCCGCGGGTCATGAACCGGGATCCGGAAAAGGCCGCGGCCTTTACGGATTTCTTTATCCTGGATCCGCTGCCCCCGGAAGGGATCCGGCGGAAGGCGCATCTGCTGCACCTGCACCTTTTGCAGGGCATGATGAAAAAGAAGGTCGACTACAGCCGCTTCGGGCTGAAAAACCGGATCCTGCTGCGGGTGACCCACGTGATGGGGCTGCCGTTTTCCTATGAGTGGAAGGCGAAACGGTATGAGAAGGTTTCGACGCGGATCCGCGAGGGAAACGACCTGCATATGTCCAACGGCGCGTTTGAGCTGATGACACACGTATGGCATCCGGAGCAGTTCCGGGAGAAGATCCGGGTGCCGTTTGAGGATGTCGAATGCCTGATCCCGAAGAAGTATGACGAGGTGCTGACGGTCCTGTTCGGGCCGGACTATATGACGCCGCCGCCGGTCGAGGAGAGGGTGGCGAAGCATCTGGACCTTTGACGGCTTTGCTGTAAAAGGTCAGAGTGAAGAGCATCTTTAGAGTGGAGAGTTAAGAGTGAAGAGTGGAGATGAAGTTACTTTAACTCCACTCTCCACTCTCCAAACTCCACTCTTTCGTAAAACAGCCTGCGGATAAGGAGAAGAACGTGTGGAGATGTACTTTTGTCCCCTGTATTCAGGGTCGAGCGGGAACGCGCTTTTCTGCCAGTACGGGGAGACCCGGCTACTGATCGACGCGGGCAAGTCGGGAAAGACGATAGAGGACGCGCTGGCGGGGATCGGCGCGGATATCCGGACGGTCAGCGGCGTGCTGATCACCCATGAGCACTCGGACCATATCTCCGGGGCGGGGGTGCTGGCGCGGAAGTATCACCTGCCGCTGTATGCCACGGCGGAAACCTGGAAGGTGATGGAGGGCAAGATCGGGAAGATCCCGCCGGACACGCGGCGCGAGATCACGGCCGGACGGGATTTCTGGCTCGGCGATATCGGCGTGGTCCCCTTTTCCATCCCCCACGACGCGGCGGATCCGGTGGGCTTCCGCCTGTACGGGGGCGGCGTCAGCGTTTCGACGGCGACGGACCTGGGCTTCTTTTCGGACGAGGTATGGGCGAACGTGGCCGGCAGCACGCTGGTGCTGCTGGAGAGCAACCACGATCCGGACATGCTCCGGGCGAATCCCCGCTATACGGCGGCGCTGAAGGCGCGGATCCTCGGGGATCACGGACACCTGAGCAACGAAGCCTGCGCGGAGGCGCTGCTGCGGCTGATCACGGCGGGAACGGCGGACGTGATCCTCGGCCATCTGAGCGGGGAAAACAATACGCCGACGCTGGCACGGAAGGTTTCCGGAAAGGCGCTGGAGCGGGAAGGCATCCGCGAGGGCGTCGATCTGCGCCTTCAGGTGGCGCTGCGGGACGAGCCCGGCAGCGTGTATGTATTGAAAGAATAAGGACAGACAGATGATCATACTCGCCCTGCAGGACATCACGAAAAGCTTCGGGACCCACGAGGTGCTGAAGTCTGTTTCGTTTACGCTCCAGGAGGGCGAGCGGATGGGCCTGGTCGGCGTGAACGGCAGCGGCAAGAGCACCCTGATGAAGATCATCTGCGGTCAGGAAACCGCGGACAGCGGCAGCGTCAACATGCAGAAGGGCCTGCGGATCGGGTATCTGGCCCAGCAGGGAGAGCTGACCGGGGAGGAAACGGTGATCGAAACGCTGGAGAGCGTTTTCGAACCCCAGCGGCAGATGGAAGCGGAAATGCGCCGCCTGGAGGAAGAAATGGCCGAAACCGCCGGGGATCCGGAGGCGCTGCGGCGGCTGGGCGGCAGGTATGACGCGCTGACCCGGGAATTCGAGCGCAGCAACGGCTACGGCTGGCGGTCCGCAGTCCAGGGCGTGCTGGCGGGGCTGAAACTGCGGGAATATCAGGAGATGAAGACCGGCCTGCTTTCCGGCGGGGAACGGACGCGGCTGTGCCTGGGGCGAATGCTGCTGTCGGAGCCGGACCTGCTGCTGCTGGACGAGCCGACCAACCATCTGGACCTGAAGAGCATTGCCTGGCTGGAGGAGTATCTGACGGCATACCGCGGGGCGGTGCTGGTGGTCAGCCACGACCGGTATTTCCTGGACCGCGTTTGCGGGCGGATGGCAGAGCTGCTGCTGGGCACCGTTGAGACCTATGAGGGGAATTATTCCGAATATCTGGAAAAGCGGACCGCCGTGTATGAAATCCGGATGAAAGCCTGGGAACTGCAGCAAAAGGAGATCGCCCGGCAGGAAGCAATCATCGCCATGTACCGCCGGTTCAACCGGGAGAAGAGCATCAAGGCGGCGGAGAGCAGGGAAAAGCGGCTGGAAAAGATCGAACGGCTGGAAAAACCGCAGGAAGAGGGAACGGTCCGCTTCCGCTTTGAAACCCGGAGGCGGACGGGGGACGACGTGCTCATCACCATGGGGCTGACGAAGGGATACGGGGAACGCGTCCTGTTCCGGGATCTGGACCTGCATGTGCGCGCGGGAGACCGGATCGCGCTGATCGGCGACAACGGCACGGGCAAATCCACGCTGCTGCGCTGCCTGACCGGGGAGGAAAAGCCGGACGCGGGCGTCATCCGCTGGGGCACAGGCGTGGACATCGGGTATTACGATCAGCATCAGGCGGGACTGCATGAGAGCAAGACCGTGTTGGACGAGGTGTGGGACCGCTTTCCGCGGATGGAGCAGTATGAGGTACGCGGCGCGCTGGGGCTGTTCCTGTTCACGGGGGACGATGTGTTCGCCCCCGTCAGCACGCTCAGCGGCGGCGAAAAGGGCCGCGTGGCCCTGACGGAGCTGATGCTGCGGAAGGATAACGTGCTGCTGTTGGATGAGCCGACGAACCACCTGGATATGGACAGCCGTGAAGTACTCGAAAACGCCCTGCGGGATTTCCCGGGAACGATTATCGCCGTGAGCCATGACCGGTATTTCATCAACCGCTTTGCGGAGAAGGTCTGCGTGCTGGACGGCTGCGAAATCCGTGAGTACCTGGGCGACTATGACAGCTATCTGGCAAAGGTCAGCAGGGACGCCGCGCCGGACGGCAGCGGGCCCCAGCAGACCCGGACCGCCATGGAGAAGGAAAAACGGAAAAGCAGGGAAGAGGAGCGAAAGGCCCGGGAGATGAAGGAACGCCTGAAGGCGCTGGAACAGGCGATTACAAAGGCGGAAGCGGATGCCGCGGCGCTGGAAAAGGAACTGGCTGACCCGGACCTTTGGAAAGATCCGGAGATCGCAGCGGACACGACCAGGCGATACAATGCCCTTAAGGAAGAGATTAACAGGATGTACGGAGAATATGAAGTATTGGAGGAGAGTTCTTTAAACCAGATGTAGTGGCGGTGCGACAGCATGGAAACAAGATGCTGTATCAAACCTGAGAAGGATTCAGACGAATCCTTTTTTTGATGCATGAAATAGATACGCATGAAGGCGTGTGCTTATTAAAAGAGAAAAACGGTTATAGATCAATGCTTTATAAAACGAAAAAAGTGAAAAATGGTGAGTCAATGGAGAAAAATAAGCCTTATCATCAAAAAACAGGATACACCCGAACGAGTGTGCAAACGTGGTGCTGTAAAAGTGAGTAAAATGGCATATCAGAGAGAAATAAAAAGTGGAAAAATATCAAATTTTTTTCAAAAAACACGTTTTCCCCTCTTGAAAAGAAGAATCGGTTCATGTATAATCTGCCTGTTGTCTGTTTAGGGATGAAGTGGTAAGTTGCCGTCCGGCCAGACGGGTAATTATCATGGACCAGCCCGCAGATCGGGCGACGGACTCGAAAGCGTGAACGAAATTGAGGAGGTTAACAGGAATGGCCAACCAGAAAATCCGTATCAAGCTGAAGAGCTACGAGCACAAACTGATCGACCAGAGCGCAGAGCGCATCGTCGAGACCGCGAAGCGGACCGGTGCCCGGGTCTCCGGCCCCATCCCGCTCCCGACGGAAAGGGAAATCGTCACCATCCTTCGCGCTGTGCACAAGTACAAGGACAGCCGCGAACAGTTCGAGCGCCGCACGCACAAGCGGCTGATCGACATCAACAACCCGAACCCGAAGACGGTGGACGCCATGATGAAGCTTGATCTTCCTGCTGGTGTCGAAATCGAAATGAAACTGTGAGGCAGGAGGGACGAAAGAAAATGAAGAAAGCGATCGTGGGCAAAAAGATCGGTATGACGCAGGTCTTCACGGAAGACGGCCGCCTGGTACCGGTTACCGTGATTGAAGCGGGCCCCTGCACCGTGGTGCAGACCAAGACAAAAGAGAGCGACGGCTACGAAGCCGTTCAGGTTGGTTTCGGCGAGATGACCGAGAATCGGGCGAAGAAACTGCTGACCAAACCCGAGCTGGGCCATTTCAAGAAGGCCGGCGTGGAAGCCAAGCGGACCCTGCGGGAGTTCCGGTTTGACGACTGCAGCGGGTACAAAGTCGGCGACGTGCTCAAGTGCGACCAGTTCGCCCAGGGCGACAAGATCGACATCACCGGGACCAGCAAGGGCCACGGATACACCGGCGCCATCCAGCGCTGGAACCAGCACACCGGCCCCATGGCTCACGGCTCCAAGTATCACCGCGGGGTCGGCTCCCTGAGCGCGAACAGCGACCCCAGCCGCGTGTTCAAGAACAAGCACATGGCCGGCCACTACGGCGTGGACCGGGTGACGGTACAGAACCTGGAAGTCGTCCAGGTGGACGCGGAGAGGAACCTCCTGCTGGTCAAGGGCGCGGTGCCCGGACCGAACGAAGGCCTCCTGATCATCCGCGACACCTGCAAGGCCTGATGCTGAGCAAGGAGGAGAAAAGAGATGGCAAAGACTGCACTTTATAATATGGAAGGAAAGACCATCGGCGAGATCGAGCTGAGCGACGAAATCTTCGCGGCGCCGATCAACGAGAGCGCGATGCACCTGATGGTCCGCTCCTACCTGGCAGCCCAGCGGCAGGGCACCCAGAGCGCCCTGACCCGCGGCGAAGTCCGCGGGGGCGGCCGGAAGATCTACCGCCAGAAGGGCACCGGCAACGCCCGGCACCATGGCAACCGCGCACCGCAGTTCAAGCACGGCGGCGTGGTGTTCGCCCCGAAGCCCCGGGACTATGACCTGCAGGTGAACAAGAAGGTCCGCCGGGTCGCGTTCAAGAGCGCGCTGACCGCGAAGCTGAACGCCGGCGAGATCATCGTGGTGGACAAGCTGGAACTGAAGGAAGCGAAGACCAAGCTGATGGCCGAAACGCTGAAGAAGCTGCAGGCCGAGAAGAAGGCGCTGGTCGTGCTGCCGGAGCGGGAAGAGAACATTGTGCGGGCAACCGCGAACCTGCCCCAGGCGAAGGTGAGCTACGTCAACACCCTGAACGTTTATGACATCCTGAACGCCGGCAAGCTGGTGCTGACCAAGGCCGCGAAGGAAAGCGTCGAGGAGGTGTACGCATGAAGACCGCGTATGACATTATCAAGCGCCCCGTGCTGACGGAAAAGGCGTACGAAGGAATCGAAGACAAGCGCTACGTCTTCGAAGTCGACATCCGGGCCAACAAGGCTGAGATCAAGGCCGCGGTGGAAGAAGCGTTCAAAGACGACGGCGTGAAAGTGGCCAAGGTCAACACCGTGCGCACGATCGGCAAGATGAAGCGCCAGGGCCGCACCCAGGGCATGACCCCCGAGACGAAGAAGGCTTATGTGATCCTGAAGAAGGACTCCAAGCCCATCAAGTTCTTCGAAGGCATGGCCACCTAAAGGAAAGGGAGGAGACGACAAAATGGCTATCCGAGTTTACAAGCCGACTTCGCCCGCCCGGCGGTTTATGTCGGTGCTGACCTATGAAGAGGTCACAAAGAAAACGCCCGAAAAGAGCCTGACCGAGGTGCTGAAGAAGAACAGCGGCCGGAACAAGCAGGGCAAGATCACCGTACGCCACCAGGGCGGCGGCAACAAGAGAAAGTACCGCATCATCGACTTCAAGCGCGACAAGGTTGACATCCCCGCGAAGGTGAAGGCGATTGAGTACGACCCGAACCGCAGCGCGTTCATCGCCCTGCTGTACTACGCGGACGGCGAGAAGCGCTACATCCTGGCGCCCCTGGGCCTGAAGGTCGGGGACACCGTGATCTCCAGCGACACCGCGGACATCAAGCCCGGCAACGCGCTGCCGATCAGCAACATCCCGGTGGGCACGCTGATCCACAACCTGGAGCTGAAGCCCGGGCGCGGCGGCCAGCTGGTCCGCAGCGCGGGGATGAGCGCCCAGCTGATGGCGAAGGAAAACGGTTTCGCGCAGGTGCGTCTGCCCAGCGGCGAAATGCGCAAGCTGCCGCTGAACGCGAAGGCCACGATCGGCACCGTCGGCAACAGCGACCATGAGAACGTCCGCATCGGCAAGGCCGGCCGGGTGCGCCACATGGGCATCCGTCCCACGGTCCGCGGCGTGGTCATGAACCCCTGCGACCATCCGCACGGCGGCGGCGAGGGCAAGAGCCCCGTCGGTATGCCGGCTCCTGTGACTCCCTGGGGCAAGCCCGCACTAGGCCTGAAGACCAGGAAGCACAAGAAGTACAGCAATAAAATGATTGTGAAGAGGGCCAGCAAGTAAGCAAAAGAGTGAAGAGTGAAGAGTGAAGAGTGGAGTTATAAAGACTCTCCACTCTTGAGGAACTCCAAACTCCACTCTGAAAAACGAAGTTTTTGAAAGGAGATACTCATCAGATGAGTCGTTCCGTTAAAAAGGGCCCTTATGTAGAGGGCGCGCTGATGAAGCGCATTACAGAGATGAATGCGAGCGGCAAGAAGGCGGTCGTGAAGACCTGGAGCCGTTCGAGCACCATCTTCCCGGAGTTCGTGGGCCACACCGTGGCCGTGCATGACGGACGGAAACACGTTCCGGTCTATGTCACGGAAGACATGGTCGGCCATAAGCTGGGCGAGTTCGCCCCCACCCGCACCTTCCGCGGCCATGCCGGGGACAAGAACAGCGCGCGGAAGTAAGAAAGAGGAGGAAAAACGAAATGGCTACCCGTTCGAAAGAAAAGGCAGCGGCCCGCAAAGCGAACGCCGACAAGCGTCCGCAGGCCCATGCCAAGTACATTCGCATCTCTCCTCGGAAGGTGAAGATCGTGATCGATCTGATCCGCGGGAAGAGCGTG
>OMYT01000090.1 GCA_900315315.1 uncultured Eubacteriales bacterium
TACTTATGCAGTTGGTATGTATTCTGATTATGTGTCGAAATCCGAAAACGCCGTCGGCGTGGAGGAGGGCGGCGCTGTCTTTGTACGCCTGTTTGACATTAAAATTCTGGATGCGGACGGAAACAAGGTGGAAATCAGTGCTCCCGTTGATGTGAAGATTCAGCTAGCCTCAACCGGCACGGAGGAGGGCGCCTCTTCTGCGGAAACACAGGTGGTGCACTTTGCCGACGGCGGGGAAGCCGGCACCGTGGTGGAGAATGTCTCCGTCGCCTCTCAGGAGGAGGCAGAGGGCGCCGTTGAGCTGTCCTTTGAGACCGACGGATTCTCTGTCTTTGCCATTGTCGGAACTGTCATCGAGAAGTATGTACTGGCCAGCGATGGACGGAATTACAGGATAACGGCCACCTACGGCCCGGAAGCCGGAGTTCCGGAAGACGCACAGCTGAAGGTTTCTGAAATACTGCCGCCGGAAAGCGATGAAACCATTGCCGGAAGCGAAGAGCCGCTTGATTCCTCTCTGTATGACGAATACGTTGCCAGAACCGAAGATGCCCTGGGCTGGGCAGAGGGCAGCGCTTCTTACGTGCGCCTGTTTGATATCAAGATCACGGATGAATACGGAAACAAGATCGACATTGCCGCTCCGGTGGATGTGAGGATTGAACTGGCGGATAAGGACAGCAGCGAGGAAGGCCTTCTGGGTACGCAGGTGGTGCATTTTGCGGACGGCGCGGAAGTACCGGATGTGGTGCAGAATTTAAGTTTTGACGAAACGAAAACGGAAAGCGAAGGAATGACGCTCTCCTTTACAGCGGCAGGATTTTCGGTATATGCCATAGTGGACGCACCGGAACCTGCGGTTGTTGAAATCGACTATGTGGATTCCCTGGAGGAACTGGCTGGACAAACCGGAAAAGAATTCTATCTTTCCTACGGTACACCTCCGAAATATTTTACAAATGAGCTGAACACGAACAGTGCTTTCATAGAAAACACAAGTTCCGGTCAGGCGGACGGCTGGTATTTTGAACCGACCGGAGTTGACAATCAGTATTATATTTACACTTACGTTGAGGGAGTCAAGAAATACATCACGAATCCCTCCGGCAATCTGGCCGGCCTGGCTGATACAAACGGAACAAAATTTGATCTCGAAGATGCCGGAAACGGGAAATTCTATTTCAAAAAAGCCGGAGCTAGTCTTTGGCTGCAGCATTCCGGCAGCGGCTCAGGGATCCGGTTTTATACGGACAATAAAAATGCAGCAAACAGCCAGATTTCCATTGCCTACGCATCCTCTTTTGTTCTGCCAGATGATCCCTACGGCCTTAATGGCAAGACCTATGGCATTGCCTATCACAATGACACGGCAACATCGGCAGCGTTGACAGCAGAAGGTGTGACGACCAGTGGTCAGCAGAGACTGAAGGGGTTAGATATGCTCATGCGGCCGGATGTGCTGGATCATGACGGAATCCTGCTTGTTGCGGAAAACAGCGATATCCAGGAATGGACTTTCCAGAATGTTTCAGAAGATAAATACTATCTGAAAACAACCGTTGACGGCGTGACAAAATATCTGACTATAAATGGAAACAATGTTACGCTTATGGATACTCCGGATGAAACGTATTCCCTGATCAAGGCCATTCCGGGTACGGGAGCCAACAGCGGGAAATGGCACTTTAGTGTGGGTAATTATTCTCTGAACTTCAATAATACAGCGAATAACGGATTCAACGGGACAACCGGTACCGGAGCAACTACCTGGATGAATCTTGTGGAGAAGTCATCCTTCCCGGAGGAAGATTTTACCTATTACAACGCCAAAAAGGTCAGTGTTTCCGATACGAGTCAGGTTCCCGATAAAAAACAGGTGATTATCTATACCCGTGTCTGGAACGATACGAAGAAAAAGTACGAGTTTTTCGCCATCGACCACGACGGTTCCCTGATCCCCTGTTATGATACAGGCGACGGCATCGAGTGGATCGGCACGAATGTCAATACCGCGCTGTGGGAACTCACAGAGGGAACGAATCCGGATGGCTCCCTGAGCTATTATTACTGGCTTCGGAATACGCAGTATGGTAATACCTTTATTACTCCGCAGCTGTCAAATGACCAGGTCATTTATACAAGTCCGGGCAGCGATGTGCAGGATTTAAACGCCAGTGTCAATCTGAACGGACGGCGTTATGAAGAGAATTATACAACGATCATCAGATGGGATGACGATCAGTATGGCTATTCCGGCCTGAAGGTGGAAAATGGTCATTTGGTTCCGTGTGCGTTGTCAGAGGCAGAAGATTTTTACTTTGCCATCATGGAAGAAAAGCAGCATGCGGAGGATGTGACGACCGTTGAAACGGTCGACAGCAAGGCTTACGGCATCACCATGAAGATGGTTGATTTTAATAACGATGTACAAAAATATTCTACAGGTGATCGTGATGTGGTACAGACCGAGGTTATGGGGACTCCGGACGGAGGTGCAGGGTTGCTTTCTACCTGTCTGGATCCTGTCACAGGTTATCCAGTCGTGAAGAGTAATTCGAACTCGTTGTCTCAACTGTTCGACAGTACTAAGGAGATGGATGCCAATCATCTGTTCCTTCAGAACATCTACAACGAAAGCGGGTACTTTAAGTATGACAGTACGCAAAACTTTGCGCATCTGAACCCGAACGGCACCTTTACGGTATATGACCAGCTCGGCGCGATCACAGGTGATGCTGAGCATAAAAATACCAGGGAACATGGCCAGTTCATGCCGTACAATAACATTTCCCCGGATAAAGGATACGCATATGATAAAGATGGCCACATCATCACCAATCAGACGGATGTGCTGGCACATGAACTTCCGGATACCAATGCCCGCAAGGGAGAAAACCTTTACCTGATCGGCGATAATAAAAAGGGTATGGCGGATACAACCGGAGACGGTGTCGATTACTTCTTCGGGATGGAGCTGGAAGCAAGTTTCACGCAGACAGCCAATGGTCTGGACGCCTGGGGCCATGACATCATCTTTGAATTCTCCGGAGACGACGACTTCTGGCTGTACGTAGATGGCCAACTGGTTCTCGATCTCGGAGGTGTGCATTCCGCGCAGGTCGGTTCGGTTAATTTCCGTACAGGCCTGATTACCAGCTCGAACGGAAACTCAACGCTGTACAACACCTTCAAGAACAATTACAAAGATCAGCACCCGGAGGCCACTGACGAAGAGGTTAATCAATACCTGGATGGTATATTTGAACGGAACGAAGAGGGCAATTATGTGTTCAAGGATTATACCAAACACACCATGCGTATGTTCTACATGGAGCGCGGCGCAGGCGCCTCCAATCTGCACATGCGTTTCAACCTGGCAGCGGTTAAGCCGGGTACCGTGGTGCTGAGTAAACAGCTCTCCGGCACCAACAGTGGATCCAACAGTCTGCTGGAATATCCGTACCAGATTTACTATACCATTCGAGGGGATGGGGAAAGCGAAGAGCATCTTCTGAATGCTCCCTCCAAGGTAACGTATAAGGATTCGACCAAGCAGGTGAAGTACGAAGAGCAGCTTACGCTTGAACAGCAGACTTACGACAACGTATTCTTCCTGAAAGCCGGTGAGTCGGCGGTGATCGAGCTGCCGGAGGATACAGTCAATTACCGAATCGTCGAGTGCGGTATAAGCACAGCAACTTATGATGTTGTCAAAGCCAACGGAGAAACACTTGCTCCTACAGATACACAGAATCCAGGGAGAAAGGATTATAAAACCTCCTTGGATACAATGACGAACCGGGATACGGTCCTGTTTGATAATCATGTCAAAGAAGGCGCGATGAGAACGCTGTCCATTACAAAGCAGCTTTATGATTCCAATGGACAGGATCGGCTGCATTATGATGCTGCCGAAGGTGAGAAAGAGGATAAAACACTGTTCTCTTACCGTCTGTATTTAGGAAATGCCTTTACGAGTGAAGATGATATTCCTCCGGCTAATCTATATTCTTACTTTGTTAAAAACAGAGATAAATATTACTGCCGCTGGGATCTTGCACAGAAGAAGTTTGTATCGTTGGGCATAAATAACTACAGTGATCTGGAAACATATCTGGCACCCATGACAGACACGCAGAAGGAATCGATTATATTTAAAACCTCTCCGAGCGGCGCTATTTCCAAGATTCCTGCAGATTATACAGTGGAAGTCCGGGATCTGATCGACGGCGTTCACTGGAAGGTGGAAGAGCGCGACGATGAAATTCCAAAGGGATATACCCTGCGTCTGTCGGACGGTTATACACGTACGGATATTATTCCGGAAGAACCACATGGAACCACGCCGATCAGCGATACGATCGAAGGGGAGGTGGATCCTGAAGTAGATGTGCGAAATCAGAAAGGCTGGGGTCTGACCGTGCAGAAAGTATGGACAGATGAAGATTTCATTGACCATGATCCTATCTATTTCGCGGTATACTACGAAAAAGAAGGGCAAGCTCCGGAACTGATTGAAGGATCCGTTCGTTCGATGATGAACGGCAATAAGGAGATTTACTATTTCTTCAACCAGGAACAGATGGCCGGCAGGGATTTCAGTGAATACAGGGTTTATGAGGTGAAACTCACGAATCCCGAAATTGATCCGGCAACAGGAGAAATTCGTTATGACAGCATCACCCCCATCCCGGATAGTGGAAAACTGACCGTAGGCGGAACACCGAAGGGTACCACTGTGCATCAGGAGAATGAATACACAGTGACTTATCAGATCGGGGAACCGACGACCCGGAATGAAAACGTCCGTACCGATGTCGTGACCAACTCACGGCCGGGCATTAAACTGTTTAAGATGCGGTGGGATTACGAGACTCCTCTTGCCGGAGCCGTCTTTACACTGAAGGATTCGGAAGGACAGGATGTTGCAGCGGAAAGCTACACGTCGCGAAGCGAGGACGGTCTGATTACCATCGCTTACCTGAATCCGGGCATTTACACACTGACGGAGGTTGAGACTCCCAAAGGGTATGTGGTACTGCCTGAACCGATCACGATCACAGTCTCGGATGATTCTATTACGGTTGGACCAGAAGAACTGAAAAATAAATATTATATATTTGAACCGGCGAAAGAGGCTACGGAAACCCAGGAAGCGGACATGGCAACCGTTACCATCCGGGACCGGGAGACCGAACTGCATGTGAAAAAGGTGGATGCGGTTACAAAGGATCCGCTCGCAGGCGCTCATTTCGCTCTTTACAATCAGGTGACGGATGCACAGGGAAATAAGAGAAAAGACTATCAGCCAATTACCGGCTATGAAAATCTTATCTCCAATGCGGAAGGCATTCTTACTTTCCCGGACACCAATGTGGAAGCAGTGACAATTGAAAACCTGACCTGGGGCAACACTTATTACCTGACTGAGACGCAGGCGGTAACGGATTACGATCTGTTGAAAGAGGATCTGTGCTTCACTGTGAACAAGGATGGTACCATAACCATTGAAAATGCAGAGCATTCCGGATGGCTGACAACATCGACAGATACTGATAAGGGAAAATATTCTTCACTTATTCAGATACCTAACGGAAAACTGCAGTATGTTTCTGTTTGGAAGACCGATGATGGCTATACGACGATCACTACCGGTGCATCCTTCGCCCTCTACAAGGCAGAGGACTATGATGATGCTGCAGGCAGACCGAAAGAGGGTGCTGTTCCGGTTCTTACCGGAACCACCGGTGCAAACGGTATCCTGGCGCTGGGTACACTTCCTGCGGGTACAGAGTACCGGTTAGTGGAGACGAAAGCTCCGGACGGATATTATCCGCCTACTTCCGCAATTAAGATTTTCGTAAATGCAGACAAGGTAACTGCTATGCAGGCAGGTAGTCCAGCGGAAGTATCTAGAAAAGGTGATGAGCACTGGGTACCTGATCAGCCGGAAGCCACCTGGCAGATCCGAGTCTGGAACAGTCAGGGGTATGCACTTCCTTCCACCGGCGGATCCGGGACTGCGCTGTTCTATCTCCTTGGCGGCATTCTTCTGAGCGGGGCAGGCATACTGCTGCTGACCCGTCTTCGCATGAAGAGGAAGCATTCCGAGCGGTAAGGCCGTTGCTGTAACCGGTATGTGGTTTTATTACAGTAAAGCCGCGTTTGTGAATAGTATGCTGTTTTATTACGATAAGGCCATTACTGTAACCACTATAAAGTTTCATTATAAATGAAGGTTTTGGGAGATTCTCCCGGAACCTTTTTTTAAATAATCAGAATAAAAACAGTTGCAGGTACGGCGTACGGATTTCGCCGGCATCGGTTTCCATATTCTTGCCTCCATGCGATCTGCAAATCCATCTGCAAAGAGTTTTCATCACGCAATTTGCAAAGAAACAATTGTGTTTAGGCCTGCGTAATATGGGCTATTACCATGGCTATAAGGGATATCGGTTTATAAATAAACCGGTGAATGCTATTCCTTACAGTGCTTTTGAAGAACTGTCTGCTATATATGATTTCGATGCGAAACTCGTAAGCGGTTTATAAAACCCCGTGGTTTCTGAGTGGAACTGAAAAATGATAGTAAATTACTCTCATTTTTTCGGTTCCATTTCTTTTTCGATCTTATCAACCTTCGAACATCTTGCCCTCATAAACTCCTGTATTTTGTCAAGTCGGTGTTTTGGTTTTGGTCATGTAGTTTTTTCGGTTTTGGTCATTGGGGCATGCTGGTTGTGGTTGATTGGTTGTTGGTGTGGTCGAACATGAGGGCTTCGCTCATGCGTCGACGATCGCGGCGGCGAGTTTGTCGTCGGCAAAGATGGTGCCCCATTTGCCGAATTCGATGTTGGTGGTGAAGATGATACTGCGTCGTTCATAGGCGCCGGCGATGATCTGGTAGAGCAGGCGGGCGCCGTCGATGTCGAAGGGCACGTAGCCGAATTCATCGAGGATGATCAGATCGGCGCGGGCCAGGTCCTTGAGGATCTGATCGAGACTGCCGGCGCGTTTGGCCTTGCCCAGTTGCAGGACGAGTTCGGCGGTCTGGCAGAAACGCACGGCGCGTCCCTGCCCGATGGCTTTGACGCCCAGGGCGATGGCCAGATGGGTCTTGCCTCGTCCGGTGCGTCCGTAGAAGACGAGGTCCTGGGCGTGGTCGAGGAACTCGAGGCTGGTGAGTTGGTTGTTTTGCTTCAATGTCTTTTCAGCAGGCTCATCAGTATTTTTCCGCAGTGTGGGCGGATGGTTTTCCCCGGTCTCGTCATCATGCAGTCAGTGATGTG
>OMYT01000133.1 GCA_900315315.1 uncultured Eubacteriales bacterium
CCTTCGTGAACACCCAGACGGAAAAGATAACAAATACATCTGCAAAACAAAACGTCTGCCGATCCGGCTGGATCAGCAGACGAGTCAGGAAGGATAATTCCTTATTCTCCTTGTAGTTCCTGGCAGTTCGGACTACCGGCTGAGCCATGCCGCCCCGCACATTTCAGGAGATGGTTCCCTGTTAAAATCTCCGGCAGCCTTGTCCGGTTACCGGAGATTTCCTGTGCCTGTCTTGTTATTTTTTGACAGGAAGCGGTTCAATGAGCCCCGCGGGCGTTTTGATCCGCAGGATGGTCAGGACAGGGTTTTGCTGTCCGGGCAGGTTATTTCCGGAAGGCCGCGGGAACCGGTTTGGCAGCCTCCCGCACTTCCTTTGTCCGTCGGGAAGCGACCTCATCCGGCATTCTCCGGATATCCCCTGCCCTGGTCAGGGCCCACTTGGTCAGGCTCGGCCCCACCAGTTCATAGACCAGCACGGAGAAAAGGACGATATTCCGGACCAGCGTGCCATCGGCGCCGCCCAGCACCCGGCAGGCTGTGGCGCACATACCCAGGGCCACGCCGGCCTGGGGCAGCAGCGTGACGCCCAGGTACTTCCGGACCGGTTCCGGACTGTGGACCATGGAGGAGGACAGGCCTGCGCCCAGGTATTTACCCAGCGACCGGGCGACAATGTATACCACGCCGGCCAGGAGTACGGCCGGATCGCCGAAGACCTCAAACTTCAGCGCCGCGCCGCTGAGCACAAAGAACAGGGTAACAGCCGGGCCGGACCAGCGGTCCGCCTGCAGCATCAGGTCCTCGCTGAGGGGACAGAAATTGCAGAACACTGTCCCCAGCATCATACACACCAGCAGGGAGGAAAAACCGAAGGAAAAGGAACCCACCTGGATCTTCAGCTGGCTGACTGCAACCGTCAGGATGACGCTGCCGACAATGAGAGCGTTCCGGTTCCGGTGGGAATGGAAAAAGCGTTCCAGCCAGGTCAGCGCCAGGCCCACCAGTCCGCCGAAGGCGAGGGACAGGAATACCTCCATGAGCGGCTCCAGAATCAGGGCAGCGATATCGGTATCTCCGTCTTTCAGGGACTGGGCGATACCGAAGGAAATGGCAAAGATGACCAGGCCTACCGCGTCGTCCAGGGCAACCACCGGCAGCAGCACGTCCGTCACCGGCCCCTTGGCCTTGTACTGGCGGACCACCATCAGAGTAGCGGCCGGGGCGGTGGCCGCCGCAATCGCGCCCAGAGTCACAGCCACGGGCATAGACAGCAGATCCGGCATGATAAAATGCAGGGCAATCAGCGCCGCGTCCACACACAGGGTGGCAAAGCAGGCCTGAATGATACCGATTACCGTCGCCTGCCTGCCTGTCTGCTTCAGGGCGGAAAGGCGAAACTCATGGCCGATGGCAAAGGCAATGAAGCCCAGGGCCACATCCAAGGGAATCCACCTGCTCAAAGGTATTGAAACCCAGGCATGGAATTCCCAGCCGCCCCAGGACACAGGGACCGATCAGTACGCCGGTCACCAGGTAGGCGGTAACGTCAGGCATACGAAATTTATCAAACAGACGGGTCATCAGCAATCCGGAGAAAAGGGCAACCGCAATCAGCAGAAGCGTTTGCATGGGCATTGATCGCATCCTTTCATATGAAAAGGCCCACCATGTATCCATGATGGGCCGTGACGCCGTTCTGTCTGATCCAGCGATCTGCCGCCCATCCGATGGTGATGTCTCATCGAGCATAGGGACGGTGGTTTGATCGCTGTTCCTTTGTTCGACACATATTATAGTCCCGAAAACTGAGCTGTCAAGAGAATGAAACCGGATTGCCTTCCGCGCCGTTCATAAACCAGTCCGGGTGGACATCGGGAACAGTTTGTCCTGCCGACTGAGCCATGCCGCCATGCTTTCATGACGGAACGCCGCAGGCATTCCCCTGTTGATGAATGCCTGCGGCGAAATGATCCTGCAAAAACCGGAGGATATGTTACAATTCAGATTGGAATCCAGTATGGGTTTGCAAAATGTGACTGGTATTCCTGATCATGCGGTGATCGATAATGGATACATAAACCTGGATGAAGGAGAAGATCAAAATGAAAAAGGTGGCTGTTTTATGGTCAAGCCCCAATCCGGACGGCCTGACCGCTTCCGCAAAAACCGGTTTCTGGAAGGTCTCAATGATGCCGGCGCTGAGATAAAAGAAATCCATCTGAATCGAGTGAAACTGGAACATTGCCGCGCCTGCGGAAACGGTTGGGGTACATGTAACAAAACGGGCAATTGCGTAATCTGTGATGATTTTGCTGAGATCTATCAGGCACTCCGGGAGGTTGATGGTGATGGGATTGTCTGGATCAGCGCAGTCTACTGGTCCGAGATGACGGAGTGCTTCAAGGTGTTCTTTGACAGGCTTCGCAGGTGCGATGCGGCACATAATCATTTCCTTGCTGCCAAACGCTGCATTCTGGTTGCATGTGCCGGTGGAACAGGAAGAGGAACATTGGAATGCCTGACGCAGCTGGAACGCGGTCTGACACATATAGGCATGCGCGTATATGACCGGATCCCGGTGGTGCGCTACAACAGGGATTACGATCTTCCGGCTCTGGTTGAAGCAGGAAAAACCTATATTGACAGACTTGAAAACGGATTCGATATGTACTACTGATATGGGTTGTTTCCGGATTGCGCTGCTGAAAGAAAACAGAAAGAATCCGCACGTTGAAAGCTGAATGTGATACAATGTCACAGAGAACTGGACAGGACAGTTGACAGCCCGATGACGAGGTGATGATATGAACAATCAATACACCGGAATCGCCAAGGTTTTCAAAGCCCTCTCTGATCCCAAACGGGTCAAGATCGTTGATCTGCTTTCCTGCGGGGAAATGTGCGGCTGTGTGCTGCTGAAGTGCTTCGAGATCACCCAGCCGACCCTGGCCCATGACATGAAGGTCCTGACCGAAGCCGGGATCGTCACCAGCAGAAGGGAAGGGAAGAAAACCATTTATGCATTGAACAGGGAGACTGTCGAGCGTTATCGCCTTCAGGTGGACAGGATCTTTCAGGATAATTCCGGCAACGAGCCATAGTGAAGCCCGCTCCTTGTCAAACCGGCATTTTGTGTGCCGGTTTAAAAATTCATTAAAATATAGAAATATTTCTATTTATCTATTGAATTTCGCGGTTTTCCCCTGTACAATAAAATCAGGATCATGTGAATGGTCCAAAGAAACAAAACGGAGGATACTCTTTTATGAAAAAAGCTTTTTCCATCCTTCTCGCACTCAGCCTGGTACTGTCCTGCGCCTTCGCGCTTGCGGAAGAAAATGAAACCTGCACTTACACCGTCTTCAACGAGACCGGCGAGAAAATCACCGAACTGTATGTCACTGATAACCTGACCGGTGAAAAAAGTGAAAACTACGCCGGTGAAGAAGGCCTGAAAAAGGGCGGAATCGTTGAAATCAACGGCACCAACAAGGAAGGTTATGTCATCACACTGAGCTTCAAAACCGAAAGCGGTTATGAAGCTGCCTTTGAAACCCTGCACTTCGAGACCGTGCCGATCAGTCTCCTGCCGGCGCCCGCGGAAACCACAGATGCCACCACCGGTGCGACGCCCATCTCCTTCTTTGCTCCCGTATGCACCTATACGGTGTACAATACCACCGGGGAGAAGGTCACCGGCCTGTACGTCACCGACAACCTGACCGGTGAAAAAGGCGAAAACCTGGCAGGTGAAGGTCTGGAAGACGGCGCAAGTGTCGAGATCAACGGCACCAACAAACCCGGCTATGTCATTACCCTGAGTTTCACAACGGAAAGCGGTTATGAAGCAGCCTTTGAAACCCTGCACTTTGAAACTGTACCGATCAGCCTGCTGCCCGCAAAAACGGACGCCGATGCGGTCACCGGTGCCACGCCCATTTCCTTCTCTGCTCCTGAAGCAAAGTAAGGATAATCCGGACATACAAAAGCGCATTTTCAGGCAGAGACCGCTTTATTCTCATGCGTGTTCCGCCATACATGCGCCAAAAGCCCGCAGAGCTTGTTTTCACGAGTCCTGCGGGCTTTTTTCGTTTTTGGAAATATGGTATTGTCTGTGGGCGATGGCCGGAAGGAGCCTTCGTGAACGATCTTTCCGTTTTCTTGTCCATCGGTATGGAAGAAACAGACCAGCGGGATACTTCGTTTGTATCAGTGGAATCCATAACAAGGAGCTGAAGCTGATGAAAAAGCAATTTGTGATCGCTTTTTTGCTCATATTGGTTTATGCTGTCTCTGTAAGCACCGTCCTGGCAGAAACACCGTTAAGTCAGTCTTTCGATACCGTTGGCGGCATCGTGACCTTTGGCCGCTATGAGCAGGACGGCAGCGAAGAGAACGGTCCTGAGGAAATTGAGTGGATTGTGCTGGATGCAAAGGATGGGAGAAGGTAGATTACGTGTACAAAATGGCCTCACCCAAGAGCACATGTTACGAAGGGGTAAAAATTGCTAACATCTGCGGATCTTGCGGAAAGAAAGCAATCCCTTTAGCAATCCTTGGCGCTGAAGTGACGGTTTTTGATATTTCTGAGGAGAATAAACGTTATGCTTTAGAAACCGCGCAGGCTGCGAACGTCAGTATCAATTATGTTGTGGGTGATGTGATGGATATTGACTTGGGCCAGTATGGTGGAACCTTCGACGTGGTCTTTATGGAAGGTGGAATCCTTGCTTATTTCCACGATATTAATGCGTTCATGCATATTATGTATAGTCTCCTTAAGCCGGGAGGGAAAATGATCTGCAGTGACTTTCACCCGTTCATTAAGATTATGGATACGCTGAAATTAGAGACGCAAACCATGAATTA
>OMYT01000093.1 GCA_900315315.1 uncultured Eubacteriales bacterium
TTCGGTTGCGTCAATATTCGCACCCTGATCCAGGGCTTTTTTGTAGTATTCCCCCGCCTTCAGGAGATCCTGTTCGACTCCTTTGCCACCGCGGTAAAGGTCCCCGATACCGGTATACGCAAATGCCAGGCCCTTGTCGGCGGCCTGCTGATAGTATTCCATTGCTTTGGCGTAATCCTGTTCCACTCCTTTGCCGTATTCGTAAAAGTCACCCAGATTGTTCAGCGCCATCGGGCTGCCCTGCTCTGCAGCTTTCTGATACCACTCCAGGGCCTTCCCGTAGTCCTGTTCCACGCCCAGACCATGATCATACAGATAACCGACAGACCCCAAAGCGTCTGCATCGCCGGCGTCCGCCGCCATCTGATAATATTCCATCGCCTTGCCGTAATCCTGTTCGATGCCCTCTCCGAGGAAATACAGTTCCCCCAGGCCATACAGTGATACTGTATCACCCAGGTCCGCGCCTTTCAGATAGTACTCCAGGGCCTTCCCGTAGTCCTGTTCAGCGCCCACACCCGCCTCATACAGAGCACCGACAACGCCGCAGGCCTCTATTTGGCCGGCATCCGCGGCCAGCTGAAAATACTCCAGCGCCTTCCCGTAGTCTTCCGCAAGGAAAGCATCCTTCCCCGCCTGATAAAGCTCCTCCCCCGTCATCTCCGCCGCAGGTTTTTCCGCCGCCGGGGCTTCCGTTGCCGCCGTTTCAGCAAGCACCGTGCCGAAAGCAGTAAAACACATACAAAGGGCCAGTACGAACAGCATAATCTTCTTCATGGTTTTCTCCTCCCGAATATGGATCAGATATCTTCGCTGCATCTATCATATCCGAATACGGATTTTCAGTCAATGGAAATCAGAGAAAGACCGATTCCGCAGATCACACCTTTTGTTCCAGGTCGTCTCCGTTCCAAATTCCGTCCGGCTCCGCATTCATGTTTGTTTTACCGCAAAAGCTGTGATATAGTATTGGCAGAAGAAAAACACTGAATCACCGGAGGGATCATGATGAACGAAAAGAAAGAAAAAAAGAAGTTCGATGACGAATCGCTGGATCAGGTCACCGGGGGAAGACTCGGAGGCGGATATGAAAAGGTTCCATACTGGCATTGCAACGCTGAAGGCTGCGGTCACAGATGGATTCCCCAACATGCAGGCCATACTACCACACAATGCCCCAAATGCGAAAGCACAGATATTACCAAGGAATAATAGATGGGCTCCAGCCTGAACAGTCATCTCCCGGGACTTTCGGTCAATTTTGAACGAAAGTCCTTTTTTCTTTTTAATGGAAAAGACCAATCCAGATTGAACTGTTTCAGTTTGTTTTACCGCCAGACCTGTGATATAGTATTGGCAGAAGAAAAACGCTGAATAACCGGAGGGATCCTGATAGACGAGAAGAAAAAGATGATCGATGACGAATCGCTGGATCAGGTCACCGGGGGATCAGAGGACAATGATGATACACTATGGAAATGCAACAACTGCCATCATAGATGGTACGGCCCTAAGCTACCAGGCGAAAGATTACCATGCCCAAGATGCAATAGTAGAAAGACTGAAATAGCTAACCCGGAGCTTTAGATCAGTAATATACTGACCCATCCTATCATTTTCCCGGGACTTTTACTCAAATCCGGGTATAAAAATCGCTGCCGAAACAGGCAGCGATTCGTTTTCAGCTCCAGGCCAAGGTGAGTTTGCGTTTGTTTTTGGCACAGTCACCCAGATACAGATTAATCAGGGTCTGGTAGGGAATGCTGCTGGCGGCGGCCCAATATGTGCAGCTCGCGCACCGCGCGCGACATCGTTCAGCTGAGAAAGAGCCACTGGCTCTTTCTCCGGACGCTGCGATCCCCCCGGCCCATTATCAGTCGGTTTCGAAGTCCGGCAGGGAATTGCCGGTCCGTTTTCCGTTGGTCCAGAAGACTTTCCGCATGGAGAGTCTTTTTTTGTTTTTGCCATTGTAGGCAATCATCATGGCCTCGACATAGCCGCAGATACCGGGACGCCGGTCCCGGGCTGTCCGGCGGAGGGCCTTTGCCGAAAATTTGCCGCCCCCTTCACACGCTGCCAACCCCTTCACACTCTGGCAGGCCTTTCAGTAGACAAAAATATACGCTATATGGTATACTAAATACTCAAAGTACGAAGCGATATGGTCATTCTGACGGAACGGATGTTTATTTCCGCCGATACGGCTGCCTTTCCCTCAGTCTGACCCGAAAAGAGGATACTGCCTATGCCGACCAAAGACCGGCTGCTGGTTCTGTTACAGACCCTGCAGGAGCAATCGGACGACGAAACCTGGCTGACCACCGCCGACCTGCGCAACGCCCTCGAAAAGGAGGGACACGAATGTTCCATTCGTACCCTGCGGCGCGACGTCCGTTCCCTGAAAAACTGCGGTTATGAAATCTCCGTCCGGGAAGAAGACGGTAAGTATACAACGTATGCGTACCTGGGCCGGGAATGGTCACAGCCGGAACTGCAGATTCTTATTGACGCTGTTTCCGCAGCCCAGTTCATTCCGCAGGGAAGAAGCGAGGAACTGATCGGAAAGCTCTCCCGGATGGCCGGACCTTCCCATGAAGCGGAACTCCGGCCCCAGATCCTGGTCTCCGAGCATGTCAAGGCCAAAAACAAGAACATGATCTATACCGTCCAGGGGATCCGGAAAGCCATTGACCGGAACAAGAAGATCCGTTTCCGCTACCTGCAGTACAACACGGACAAGGAACAGGTCCCGAAACACCAGGGAACCCCGGAAGAAGAATATATCATATCCCCCTACGCCACCGTCTGGAACAACGACCGGTATTACCTGGTCGGCTGGTCGGACAAACGGCAGAAAGTCACCGTCTTCCGCATTGACCGCATGATGGTCCCCAAGCAGCTGCCGAACAACCGCGTTCCCCCGCCCGACACCTTCGACATCCGCGATTACACCGACAAGATCTTCAAAATGTACGGCGGCGAAGAAGAAAAAGTCACCCTCCGCTGCACCCTGGAGATCCTCGACCAGGTCATAGACCAATTCGGAGACTCAATCGAACTCAAAGACATCACAGACACACACTTCACCATCACCGTCCCCGTCTCCCTGAGCACCACCTTCTATGCCTGGGTGTTCCAATACATCGGCAAGATGAAAATCGAAACCCCGGAATATGTCCGACAAGCTTACGCGGACTATCTGAAACAGGCGATGGACGGGATAGCAGGGGAGTAGGAAAATAGTGGACTCACTGAGTACACAATCTTTTGGAACATTGATGGAGAAAAGACAATGGACAATGTAGCGATCAAAAAACTGGAATCTGATCTGTGGGAAGCGGCGGATCCCGGACAGCATGTTTGATCAGCTGAATCATTACCGTGAAGTGATTTACGAACACGTGTATACGCATTACAGGGAAGTGGCGTAGTGATTATTTTTACTGGTCAAGTATAGTATTTATCAGATCATGAGTACGGACGGGCATCTGCCGATCATGGAGCAGGAGTGGTGAGGTGGTTTTCGCGGGGCTTCGGCCACGTTTTTTATTTTGCCTGAAACCTGTGTTATTACAATTAGTTCGTGCATTATTAAACACAGCATAATCTGATAACGATCAAAACCATTGTAATTACTCTTGTTTTGTGTTAAAATAAAAACGATGGAGGGGCTTGCGATGGAATTGTATAAGGAACTGGCTGCCCTGCGGTGCTTTACGCATCACGATATGGTTGTATTGACCGGGTCGGAGAGCGCCGCACAGTGGCATATCCGGAATTATCTGAAAAAAGGATATATCGAGCGGGTTCGCCGGGATCTTTATGTGGTAATCAGTCTGGAAACGGAACAGCCGATTGCTGACCGTTTTCAGATCGCTTCCCGTGTGGCGGAGCATGCCTGTGTGTCGCATCACAGTGCCTTTGAGTTTTACGGCTACGCAAACCAGGTTTTTTATGAGGTCTATGTGGCTGTTCCGGTCAGGGTCCGGCCTTTTGAATATGACGGAATCAGTTACAGGCCTGTACTATACGCAGGAAGGACCGGCGTTCAGATCACGGACACAAGGGTCTGCGTGACGTCGCCGGAAAGAACTGTCGTGGATTGTATCGCCAATCTGTCTCTGGCGGGAGGTTTGGAGGAGTTCCTGCGCTGTCTCGCGCTGATTCCTTCGCTGGATGAGGCGGAACTTCTCTCGGCGCTCGGGATGTATAACCGGGCTCAGCTGTATCAGAAAACGGGATATCTCCTGGAAGCGTACCGGCATGATCTGATGCTTTCAGATGCTTTTTTTGCCGAGTGTGAGAAACGGTCTTCCGTCAGCAAAACATATCTTACGGATGAACGGAGGGGCTATGTGCTGCACGAACGCTGGAAGCTGTATGCGCCGGCGAATCCGAAGGTATTGGTGAACAAGGGGGTCAGTGATTATGACGCAGTTTGACCGGCTGACGCTGGGCAGACAGGCAAAGGAACTGGGTTTTGTCCGGGATACCTTTGAAAAAGTCTGCCGGCTGGTGGATGTGCTGTCATCCTCCAAAAATATTAAAATCCCGCAACATCTTGTAAAATAATATCATATTTGACTTTTCAAGACAATGAAATGATTTTTCGACTGGTATGAAAGTGGAATTTGTGGAAGCTTGACGTTGACAATCAGTCCAAAAGAAAGTTCCGAAAAGCTTGACCTTCTGAAACAACGAAAAGCTTGACTTTCTGAAACATTCCCTTGAAAAATGGCGGGAAAGTGTATTAAAATATGTTACATTTTTCTAAACATTATAATAATAGCCGGAAACGTTGATTTTCCTGCATTTCCGGCTTTCACGTCAAGTTAATTGGCTAAATGCCATTGAAGACCGTCCCTGCGTTCCAGGCGATGACAATCATGCATTGATGCTGTCGGGATTGAGAAGGAAAGGAATCACGCCCATATAGCAGATTCCGTTCTCGTCCATGTGCGGTTTGCTGTTTCCGGCGGTTACAACGATTTTCCTGAAAAAGTCGCCGCTTCTCAGAAGCGGGGTGATTTCCTGCTTCAATTTGTCCGGATCCGCGATGCTGAGAGCGGACTGGATATAGATTTTTTTCAGGCCCATATTGACAACAAAGTCGATTTCATGCATTTTCTCAACCTTTTTGCCGTCAATTTTTTCCGCAAAACGAACAGCTCCGACATCGACGCTGAAGCCGCGGGTAATCAATTCGTTGAAGAGGATGTTTTCCATCAGATGGGTTTCTTCGATCTGACGGAAACCCAGGCGGGCATTCCGGAGCCCTACGTCGGTGGCATAATATTTTACAGGGGAATCGAAGTAGGATTTCCCCTTAATATCATATCGCTGCGCTTTTTCGAAGATGAAGGCATCCTCCAGCGCGTCCAGATATTTCTTTACCGTTTTATCGGTCGTGTGCGCATGGGAGACGGAATTGAGGGTATTGGCCAGTTTGCTCGGATTGGTCAGGGAACCGGTGCATGAGGAGACCACGTCAATCAAGTCCCCCAGCCAGGCTTCTTCAACGTTGTAACGTTCAACCACGTCTGCAATGTAAACGCGATGAAAAAGACCGGCAAGATAACGGGCCTTTTCGGTTTCGTCAGACTCCAGCACGGCCAGCGGCATTCCGCCATAGACAATATATTCTGACCAGGCATCCGCCTTCTCCAGACCGGAGACGGCATAGAACTCCGCAAAATTCAGGGGGAACATCCGGATCTCGCTGCCACGGTCCCTGAAATTGGTTGCGATGTCCTTTGAAAGCATTCGGGAATTGGATCCTGTCACATAAATATCCAGGTTCGGTTTTGCCATGAGATCGTTCAGAATATCATAGAAGGTCGTATAGGCAAGATCGCGATCCTCTTCCGCGATTCTGCTTAGGTCGACATCTTCACGCTTTACCTTCCAGGACAACTGAATTTCATCGATGAAAAGAAAGTATTCGCCCTGATCGCTGATACGGCTGAGGACATAATGATACAGAGCGTTCGGGTCACGGTATTTTTCATACTCTTTCTGATCCAGCAGGACTTCTATGATGTGATCGGCGTTTACTCCGTTCCCGAGGAGATAATCTTTGAAGATTTGGCGGAGCAGATAAGATTTCCCGCAGCGGCGGATTCCGGTGATGATTTTGACCTTACCGTTGTGCATTTTGGAAATCAATCTGTTCAGATACAGGTTGCGGTCAATCCTCATGGGGACACTCCTTTCCGAATTTAGTCGACTTTCTCCGAAATTCGGACAACCGCCTATCCGGATTATAACAGGACGGACCACGCGGGTCAAGCAGGGATATGCGGACTCAACGGAACCGGGAAAAGCACGCTGGGTAGAATGTTAGCTGACCGGATGGGATACGAGTTCATAGATAATGAAGACCTCTTTTTCCC
>OMYT01000095.1 GCA_900315315.1 uncultured Eubacteriales bacterium
ATGAAAAGCGGTAAATGAGGGAAGAGACATATGGGGGAAGAGAACTGCCGGGAAACGATTTCTTCTGAGGAACTGTTTTTCTTTGACAGAAAACCGGCGGCATTGCCGATGTATGAGGTGTTTCGGAAATCCGTGCTTGCCAAAATTCCGGAAGCAGGAATTGAAGTCGGGAAAACGCAGGTTTCTTTTTTCATCGGGCATATGTTTGCCGCTGTTTCATTCACACCGGTTCGAAAAGCAAAGGATTGTCCGGATCCATTCCTGACGATCACCTTCGGACTGCCCCACAGGGTTGAGTCCACCCGGATCAATGCAGCTGCTGAACCCCGTCCCGGCCGGTGGACGCATCATGTCATGATTGGGACCGGGGAAGAAATTGATGATGAATTACTTGCATGGATCAGGGAAGCGGCCGGTTTCGCGGGGAGGAAATCATGATGGCATCTGTAAAAGATATGAAAGTATCCCGGATTTATCCGCTGCTTGTAGCCAAGGCAGAGAGAAAAGGCCGCACAAAGGCAGAAGTTGATGAGATCATTCAATGGCTGACGGGCTATGAGATGGGAGCGGTGGACCAGGAGATGACCTATGCTGAATTCCTTGACAAAGCTCCGGCGTACAACCCGGGAGCGGAACGGATTACCGGTTCTGTATGCGGGGTAAAGGTTGAAACAATTGATGATCCGTTGATGAAAAAGATCCGGCAGATGGACAAGCTGATAGATGAACTGGCAAAAGGCAGGCCAATGGAAAAGATTCTGAGATAAAAGCGGAGGAGAAAATGTGGAAATGCCGGAAGTGCGGCCGATCTTTCAGAAATGAAAACCAGAGCCATTTTTGCGGAAAAGCACCGGAAACGGTTGACGAATATATTTCTGAACAGGATGCGGGGATACAGGAACAGCTTCAGCTTGTAAGGAAAGCCATCCGGGATGAGCTTCCGGAAGCAAAGGAAAAGATTTCATGGGCGATGCCGACCTGGTGGAACGGGCATAACATCATTCACTTTGCAGCCCAGAAAACGCATATCGGTCTTTATCCCGGACCGGAGACGGTGGCATGTTTTGCTGAACGGCTGGATGAGTACGGCCTCCGGTACAGCAAAGGTTCCATTCAGATCCCTTATTCTGACGAGCTGCCCCTTAAACTCGTTTCTGAGATCGCGGCCTGGTGCCGGGACACAGGAAATCACGCATGAGCGCAATCTTCCGACGGGGCATTCCATTGCAGACAGTAAGGAGCTTATTCAGATGAACTCACTGGAGATCAGAAACCGGAAAATCATTGACGCGGTCATCCGGAAGGAACAGGCGGTATGCCCGGGGGCGATCGCGCTGATCGGAATCTACGGATCCTTTCAGACGGGAGATATTCATCCGCTGTCGGACCTTGACCTGCTGATCCTGATCAATGACGACCGCGGATGGCAGCTGGGAAAAGCTTTTATCCAGGAAGACCTGGGCGTGGGGCATGATATCTACTGTACGACCCGGGAAAGCCTGCGGCAGGACGCCGAATACGATCATCCCCATATCTCCAAACTGATGGACGCGCAAATCGTGTACTGTGCGGATGAAAAGTACAGGATTGAGCTGGAGACCCTGCGGGAGCAGGTTCGGAAGAAACTGGCGGAACCGTTCGGGGAAGAGGATTACCGAAAGGCGGAAAAGGAACTGAAAGAGGCGCGGTGCTGTTACGCGGACGCCATGACCGCAGAGGCGCTGAACGACGCGCGCCGGAGCGCGGGCGGGGTAATCTTCTTTGCGGAAAACGCCCTTGCCCTGCTGAACAAGACATATTTCTGCAAAGGTGTCAGCCGGCGCCGCGAAGAACTGGACGCCATGGAGAAGAAACCCGATCATCTTTGCGGAATGATTGAAAACGTGCTGGCGGCAACCACTGAGGAAGATCTGAAGGAACAATTAACACAGCTGATGAAGGGGCTTGATTTCTGCTTTCGCCAGGTCAAGGGGCAGTTGCCGCGGAAGAAAAAGCCCGCAGGCGCGGATACGTTGTCCGGAACCTATGAGGAAATGTTCTCAAACTGGCATGGGAAGATGGCGCAGGCAGCGGAAAAGGGCGACCGGCACCTGGCGTTTATGAGCCTGGAAAGCCTGAATGAGATGCTGAATGATATCAGCAGCGAGGTTGATATCGGGACGTATGACGTCCTTTCCGCCTATGATCCCGGCTATGATCCCGGGGACCTGCGGAAGACAGCGGACGGGTTTGACCGGGTCCTGCGGCAGTACCTCAAAGAATATGAAAAGGCGGGACTGCGCCCCGCGCGATACGCGGATGTGGATGAGTTTGCCACGGAATATATGAGGAATTGCGGCGAATGACGGAATTTGGTGATTGTATTTTTCAGCAATAGTATATCCATGAAATCAATAAATGACGGAACAATCAATCGGGATAAGCAGATAACCAGTTTGACTCCGGCTGAGAAAACAGCCGGTTTTTTGTTGCCCGGGAAGCTTTGTATATGGTAAGATCACTTGATCTGAATCGACCGTTTGCAGAGATTGCTGATTCGCTGGATCGGATCGCATATGAGAGCTTTGGCAACATGCTGAAGAGGAGCGCATAATCCGGGTAGTAGAAAATTTCTGTTTTACTACTTTTCTACTACTTTTGGCGGCCTCGATTTGCCGCATTTTGCCGCGTTTTGCCGAGTGATGAATTTCATTTTGGGAGGCGCGGGATTTAAAATACTCCCCGTAGAATGGACACGTGAATTTGCGAGCATCCCGAATTCTGGACATTGAGAAAGCGAGAATTCCAAATCGTGGACATCGAAAATGCCAGGATCCCGAAAAGTGGACAGTCGAATCGAAAACAGATAGAATCAAGACTGAACACTGGAGGGATCAAGATGGCAAAATCATTCACCCCTGAGGAGATGGAATCGATACGGAAGAATCCAAATACATGGACAGTTACCAGTAAAAGAATCAGCCTGACAAAAGCAGCAAAGGAGCGAATAATAGAGCTGCTTGAAAAAGGGTAGGAAAGATGAAAAATATCTCATTGTATTCTGTGATGTCAGGAGGAAGGACGTGGAAAAGTTTATCCATGCTATCGAGGAGAAGAATCAAGGATTCATGGCTCACTCCTTATGCCCTTATTATACCACATATCACCCTCTAAATGTTGATTTTATAGGCTTTTCAGCACTTTTATATGACAAAATCCGAGGCTTTTGCCTCGGACTTTGTCGACAGTCTGACTCCTTGATATGCAAGGAGTTTTTCTGTTTTCAAGTGCTTTTATACCGCAACCGTAATCATCCTTTATCAGAACGGGATGAAACAGGAAGAGAATTGTGATATGATAGGTATGAAAAAGGTACAGATGCGGTATAGACAGACGCCGGTTGGTCAAACGGAACACCGGGCAGAAAAGATGGGGGTACAAAAATGAACTGAGACAGCGTCAGGAACTTTTTTACAACTGCCGGGGTTGACCTGCTGCGCGGCCTTGTGGCACTGGCGGTCGGCCTGTTTCTTGTTCACTGGGTGATGAAGCTTTTTGAACGCTATGAAGCGAAGATGAAGCTCGAGCCCACGCTGCGGGGATTCATCAAAAACCTGATCCGGATCCTGCTGTATGTGATTGTGATCATGACCGCCGCAAACACGATGGGGATCCCCATGACATCGATTATTACGCTGCTCGGTTCCGCCGGCGTTGCGATCAGCCTGGCCATGCAGGGCGCCCGATAGGCACCGTGAATAAATCAAAAGAAAACGGAGGTGGCCCCATGAAGAAACTGGTTTCCATGATGCTTGCCGTGCTGCTTGCCTGCCTGCTGCCGCTTGCGGGAATGGCGGAGAAAACGGGACTACCGGATTTGACGGGACGCTGGAGCGATCCGGCCTTTGACCGTGCGAATATAGAGATTATGCGTGACTTTGAAGCCTGGTCCGGCGACCTGATGGGCGAGAAGGCATCCGGGCAGTATATCATCTGCATAACCTGGAGCAACTCCGCAAACTCCTTTGACAGCTATCGCATGGTCGCCCGTGAGGACGGCGGGGGCATTGCCTATGACAACGGCCTTTATATCCGTTTTATCGCGGAGGACGGCAAGAAAGGCGGGAAAACCGAACTTCTGGAGGAGCATGGGAAGGGTCGTTTCACGCCGATGGACGGCGGAACGCTGAAATGGGAGGATTCCTATCTGCCTGCGGCCGCGGAAATGAAGCTTACCCGCGATACGGTTCAGGCGCCTTCAGCGCAGGAACTGGCTGACGGATACTTCCGTGCAGTTGCCGCGGCGGAGGACGGGACAGCCGGCGCGGGCCTGAAGCGGGCAAAGGCTGTATATGACGTTTATTCCTTCTGTTTTGAAAACGCCCTCTGGCTGGTGGACACGGACGAGCTCGGCAAAAATATGCTGGCGGCTCGGGAACTGCTCTCGAAGGAGGAGCTTGCCGCGTTTGACGCCAACGAACCGGCTGTCACCGCGGAAGCGCTGCGGCTGCTGAAGGAAGAGGAGAACCTGGACGGCGATTATCATGATGCTGGCGTGGCCGGAACCATGGAAGTCCTGAGGGAAGACCCCGCCGTACGCAGCAGCGTCAGCTTCTTTCTGGCCTGCGTGATAACGCTGGAAAACATCGGGGAACCATAACAGGAGCAGTGGCGAAAAAAAGGAAGCGCCCGATAATCGGTAAGGACTGCCGGTGTATCCTTCAGGAAGGACAACGCGAGCCGGCTCCGGCCGGCATAAGCTGAAAGGGAGGAAGAACGGAGTGTACGGAAACAGCAGTAAAGGAAGAAGGAAACGCGGAAACCGGACGGCCGGGAGGAGCATCCTGCTTCTTTGCCTGTTTGCCTTTTCCTTCGGGTTTTTCCGGGCATACGCGGAGGAGCGGTCCCCGACGCCGTGGACACTTGCCGTATATCTTTGCGGTTCCAACCTTGAATCAGCAAACGGCGACGCGACCGAAGACCTGCTGGAAATGCTCGGCACGCCTTTTGACGACCGACTGGTCAACCTGTATGTGCTTACAGGCGGCGCGTCAGCCTGGAACCCTGGAAGATACGGGATGAACGAAGACGAGGAATATGAACCGGTGGCCGACGAATCCGGCAGCTATCTCCAGCCCAGGGAGGATGCCCTGCAGATTTTCCGGATCGAAAACCGCCGGGATGAAACGCCGGTGCGCATCAACAACCGGGAAATCCTGAACCGGATGGTGCCGGTCCAGACGGCGGAAAACCGGCCCATGAGCGACGGCAACACGCTTTCCTGGTTTCTGGACCGGGTGATCAGCCTGTCTCCGACGGAGCATATGATGGTGGAGCTCTGGGATCACGGCGCCGGCCCTGTCCGGGGTGTGGAGCACGATGAGGCAACCGACAGGTACATGCGGATCTCCGACCTGCGGCAGGCACTGGAAAAGGCCTGCGAAGCCCGGCAGGCAGCGGGCCTTTCCGGGCGTCTGGACATGATCGGCTTTGACTGCTGCCTGATGGGAAACGCGGAAATCCTGGTCGAGCTTCAGGAAACCGCGGAATACATGGTGGCTTCGGAACTTTCAGAATGGGGAAACGGCTGGGATTACAGCTGGCTTTCCGTTTTTAGCAGTCCGGAGGTAAGATGCGAGATCCTGAACGCCGATTGGGATCTGAACATGAACTTCACCGTGGCTGCGGCGGATCCGGCGTTTTCCCTTGAAATCGGCAAAGCGATTGTGAACCGTCTGCCGCACCAGAGCAAGGGAATCAGCACCTGGGAGGAACTGGGGAACCTGGACAGCGCAACGCTGGCGCTCTATCGGCTAAGCGGCGGCGAAGCAGAAGGAAAACAGGCGGAACTGGCTGAACGGCTGGACGCGCTGGGCCGTACGATGACCGAAGCACGGACCGGCACTCCAGGCGAGGCGATTCGCCTCCTGCGCTCTGTGGAAACCATGGAGGCCGTCTGCAAGGACCTGGGCCTGGTGGACCTGCGCGATATGGCCATGACGATTATGGAGGCCTGCGGGGAGGAAGAATCCCTGGAGCCGGTCAGGTCCGCCGCGCGGGATCTTCTGGATCTGCTCCGGGAACCGGCAGCCGCCTGCGTCGAGGATTATACCGGTGAAGGGGATATCGTCCTCTACCGGGGATCGACCCGGGAACAGCAGGTGCTCTGTTCCTTGTCCGTTTTTTTCCCCGGGGGAGAGACGAATATCCAGTCAGGGGAGCAGGAGGCTTATTACGGACTGGCCCTGAGCCGGGTTCATCCCGCCTATGCCGATGCCCTCCTCAGGGTCAGCCGCCGGGATTACGGGGCGTTTGAGGGGAAGCTGAGCGCTGAATGCGATCCGAGGGAGCGCCTGTTTACCGCAAAGGTGGTTCTTCCCGGCGCGGGCGAAGCTGCCGTCACGGAACAGATCAACCGCCTGGCCAGCATGAATTCCGTGTTTACCTACCGGCCGAAGGATTCGGAATATACCTATAAGCTGGGTGAATACTCCGTGACGAAGGCATGGGAACAGAACCGCTTCTCTTCCGACTTCAGCGGCTTCTGGCCTGTGATCGGCGAAAACCTTACTACCATGAGCATCGACAAGGACCTGAAGGTCAGGATGCCGGTATGGGGCAACCGCTGGGAGGAACCGGAGGAGCTGCGCGGGCACCTGGAGGACGTGACCGGCGCCGGGGCCCGCCTGGTGCTGGACCAGGCTGTGTTTTATGACGGACTGGCCTGGGGGCGGCCGTTCATCCCGGACGCAGGCTATAGCTTTATCCCCTGCCTGGAGGTTACCCCGGAATCCTACCTGGAGGGCGGGGATACCGTCAGGTATCCGAGGGTCAGGCTGAAAAAGGATCAGTTTGTCACCACGGAAAAGGGAAAGCGCTACTATATCGATGTCGGATTCCGGTATGTCCCCGCGGGTGAATACACCTGCACGTTCAGTTCTTACGATACCAACGGGGTCGAAATCCGCAGCGAGCCTGTCACGATGATCCAGAGCGATTTCCCCTACGGGGAGTATTTTGCGGAGAGCATTCAGGATCAACCCTGGACCGGAGAGCCTGTTACACCGGTGCCCGGTATCTGGCACAATAACCGGCTGATGAAGGATGAATACGATGTTTCCTATGAATATGTAAACAACGTGAATCCCGGAGTGGCGACCGTTTACGTCATTTTCTCGAAGAATGGGGAGGAAAAGGGTGTGATCCCGGTCTGGTTCCTGATTGAAAAAGGAGGGGGCGGGGAGCAGGATTGACTGCCATCCCCGTTTTTCCGGACGTATATATATACGGAAACCATCCCATGAAAAAAAGGAGGAACGATCCCATGAAAAAAATGATCTCCCTGGCCCTGGCAGTCCTAATGCTTCTCTCAGTATCCATCGCCTTTGCGAAGACGGTAACGCCGGACGACGAATATAAAGGCCTGGCGGGCGTGGTGGTCAACGCGACGGTGGGCGAATACAACCCGGACTCTAAGACCTTCACGGTGACCCTGTATAAGGACGACAGCTTTGCGATCGACGATGTTGAAAAGCTGGCTCCCGGGGATGTGCTTCTGGCCGGCGGATGGACGTGCCGGGTTAAGGAAAAAACCGAAGATGAAAACGGCGAAATCAAGGTGCTCACGGAAGACGGAGGCGAAATCATTTTCGTTCAGGTCGGCGATGACCATATGATCGCCCAGAGCACGGATGACGACAGGCGCTTCATGCACGCGTACGCCGTGCTGAACCTTCCCGCGGCGGAAGGCATCGTGTACGAGGACAACTCCGATCCGGAGAAGGCCGAGGCCGTGGTGACCAAGGGCCTGGACGATATCCTGAAGATCAAGGCCGAAAAGGAAAAGACCAGCATCGGTTTCCACTATTACGCGACGATCATCGAGCTGAACGACGCGATGGAAATTGTCCGGATCCACCAGGACTACGACGTAGCCCAGTAAAACCAAAGTTGTCTAGTTGTCAAGTTGTCAAGGGTCGGTTCTCTTGACAACTTTTTCGTTTGTCTTTGTCAGGGGAACGGTTATTCCGACGTCAATTCTTTTGCGATTTCGAACCGTCCCTGTCTCCGATCTCCTGAAAACACCGGGGACCGGGAGGAAATGACTGAAAGGGTGGGTATTTTTTTGTTTTGCCTTTCCTGAAAATCCAATAAGAGCTGCAAAAACCGTCTAAAAGTGCCGAAAAGAGAGGGATTTCCTCCCATTATCCTGGCCAGTTTTTTCAAGTTTATACATGTGAATGTAAGCGCGGCTTTCATTTTCATCCGAGCTTTACCAATCATATTCGTGTATCGGAATCCATGGTATTCTTTGGCGCTGCCGAAGATTCTCTCAATCG